>VGXM01000018.1 GCA_016873295.1 Phycisphaerae bacterium | reverse complement strand
GCGCCGGGTGCCACGACTGTGCCGCTTGGGGCACAGTCGTGTCCTGCGAGGGACGCGGTGTCCGCTGAGGGAAGCAGTGTCGGGCGACGGACGCACGACTGTTCGCCGAGCCGAACAGTCGTGGCACGCCGGGTGCCACGGGCGATCCGCCGGGCGGTCGCCCGTGCCGGCGTCGGGACGGGCGTCGAACAGCCGCACGGGTCATCGGGCGAAGCGCCCGATGACCCGTGGCACCCGGAGCGCTTCGTCCACGGACTTCCGACTCGCGCCACCAGTTGACAGAGAGTTCACCGAGCTCACCGAGAAGGCCCCAGCGCGTGCCCTGATGGGAGCGCTTGGTGCGCATGTACCGCTTGTCGAGCTGGCACCGCGGGCAGATCGCGGGCGTGGGTTGGCGTGAGGGTTGCATGGCGCCGACTCTGACCGCTGGGGTGCAGAACCGATGTCGGCGGGCATCGGCTTCGCCGAGCCGGAATCGGTGGCACGGGCGGCGCGTAAAGAAGCCCGGGGGCCGGGCCCCGGGCTGGGTTGGAGTCACTGGGTCGGGCGGCCGCGATCAATAGTCGTCATCGTGGTCGTGGTCGTGCCCGCCGGCCTTCTTCTTTTCCTTCTTCTCGACGATGGCGGCCTCGGTGGTGAGGAGGAGGCCGGCGATGCTGGCGGCGTTCTGGAGGGCGATGCGTTCGACCTTGGTGGGGACGATCACGCCCATGGCGACCATGTCGCCGAACTCGTGGGTGAGGGCGTTGTAGCCGAAGTTGGTCTGGTCGGACTCCTCGACCTTGGAGGCGATGACGGAGCCGTCGAGCCCGCAGTTCTGGGCGATCTGCTTGACGGGTGAGGCGACGGCGCGGGCGACGATGTCGATGCCGGCGCGGATGTCGTTGTTCTCCGCCTTCTTGCGGAGGCGGTCGGTGGCCTTGCGGGCCCGGAGGATGGCGACGCCGCCGCCCGGCAGGATGCCCTCTTCCACCGCGGCGCGGCAGGCGTGGAGGGCGTCCTCGACGCGGGCCTTCTTTTCCTTCATTTCGACCTCGGTGGCGGCGCCGACGTTGATCTGGGCGACGCCCCCGGCGAGCTTGGCGAGGCGTTCCTCGAGCTTCTCGCGGTCGTAGTCGCTGGTGGTGTTCTCGACCTGGTGCCGGATCTGCTCGATGCGGCCCTTGATGTCGGCGGTCTTGCCGGCGCCCTCGACGATGGTGCAGTTGTCCTTGTCGATGGTGACCTTCTTGGCCCGCCCGAGCTGGCTGAGCTCGACCGACTCGAGGTCGATGCCCAGTTCCTCCATGATGGCGGTGCCGCCCGTGAGGGTGGCGATGTCCTGCATCATGTCCTTGCGGCGGTCGCCGAAGCCAGGGGCCTTGACGGCGCCGACCTTGAGCACGCCCCGCAGCTTGTTGACGACGAGCATGGCCAGGGCCTCGCTCTCGACGTCCTCGGCGATGATGAGGAGCGCGGCGCCGGCCTCGGCGATCCTGCCGAGCACGGGGAGCATGTCCTTGGCGCTGGAGAGCTTCTTCTCGTGGATGAGGATGTAGGGGTTCTCGAGGACGCACTCCATGGTGGCGAGGTTGGTGACGAAGTGGGGGCTGAGGTAGCCCTTGTCGAACTGCATGCCCTCGACGAGCTCGACCTCGGTCTCGAGGCTCTTGCCCTCCTCGACCGTGATCACGCCGTCCTTGCCCACCTTGTCCATGGCGTCGGCGATGATCTTGCCGATGGGGGCGTCCTGATTGGCGGAGCAGGTGCCGACCTGGGCGATCTCCTTGGAGGAATCGACCTTCTTGGACATCCTGCGGAGTTCGTCGCAGACGGCGTCGACGGCCTGGTCGATGCCGCGCTTGACGAGGTTGGGGTTGGCGCCGGCGGTGATGACCTTGAGGCCCTCGGCGTAGATGCTCTCGGCGTAGATGGTGGCGGTGGTGGTGCCGTCGCCCGCGTCCTTGGAGCACTTGCTGGCGACTTCCTTGACCATCTGGGCGCCGAGGTTCTCGTACTGGTCCTCGAGCTCGACCTCCTTGGCGACGGTCACGCCGTCCTTGGTCACCGTGGGGGCGCCGAAGGACTTCTCGATGACGACCACGCGGCCCGAGGGCCCGAGCGTCACCTTGACGGCGTTGGAGAGCTTCTGGACGCCCTTGAGGATGCGCTCGCGGGCTTCCGTGTTGTACGCGATCGATTTCACCGCCATGGATCTACCTCTCTTCTGGGGGCGCGGGCCGTGACGCCCGCCGCCGGCGTGTTCAGTTCACGGGCTTGTTCAACGCGATCCGGACCCAGGCCACGCGCTGGGCGTCCACGATGAAGATGCTCTTGCCGTCGGTGACCTTGACGAGGTGGTCGGGCTCGTCGGGGATGAGCATGGCGTGGAGCACGTGCAGGTGGCTCTCGTGTTCGGGCATTCCGGAGAAGGCGAGGACGCAGTCGCGCTCGCCGTTGAGTTCCTTCAGGGCCGCACGCAGCCGGTCGGGGTGCATGGGGCGCTCAGTCGATGACCGCGAGGATGTCGTCCTCGGACATGATGAGCATGGTCTCGTCGTTGATCTTGATCTCGGTGCCGGCGTAGCTGGAGAAGATCACCTTGTCGCCCTTGCGCACCGTGAGGGGCACGCGGGCGCCCGTCTCGGTGTTGAGGGCCCCGTCGCCCACGGCCCGGATCACGCCCGTCTTGGGCTTGTCCTTGCTGGTCTCGGGCAGGAAGATGCCGGAGGTGGTCTTGCTCTCGGCCTCGTCGCGCTTCACCAGGATCTTGTCGTGCAGCGGACGGATGGTGTCTTTGGTCGCGGTCTTGGGCATGTCGGTTCTCCGAAACTCCTCGTGGGTCCGGCCCGCTCGGGCCGGTCGTCAATCCCCCGCGACGGCGACGGGCCGACGCGGGAATGGTCCGTTCAGGTCACGCTCGGGAACGCCTCCCCGGCCGAGGGCCACTGCCCGCGGTAGAACCGGGAGAGGGCCCGTTGCAGGACCTCCAGCATCACGTTCAGGTCCGCCAGGCCCCGCGGGCGGTCCACCACCGCGAAGGCGCCCAGGCGCAGGGCCGCGTTGAGGCAGCGCCGGTCCTCCGCCGAGGTTCGGGGAGGCTTGACGGCGACGGTCGGGGGCGAGTTCTCCAGGCGCGCGAGCAGTTCGAGCAGGCGCGGGCCGCCCTCCTCGGCGCACGGGTCGCGGTCGTCCAGGGGCAGGCCCAAGTCGACCACGGCCACGTGAATGCGGTGGGTGCGGATCAGCTCGGAGGCCTCGCGCCCGGTCCCGGCCCGCAGCGACGACACGCCCATGGGCTCCAGCAGGCGGGGCAGGTGGTCGACCCACGGCTCGGGGTGCCAGCCGGCGTAGGAGAGGAGCAGGTTCAGCCGCCCGCCCAGCGGACCGGGCCCACCGCCGCCCTGGGGCATCGGGGGATCGGGGTCTCTGGATTGGGCGCGGGCCATGACCATGCGCCCGGACGGATGCAACCCCTATGCCATGGGGGCGGGTCGGCGCCCGCGATTCCGGAGCGCGGCCGGGCGTGACCCCGCGGCCCCGGGCGGCACCCATCCCTCCCCCCCTGCCAATTCGGCAGCGGGCCGGCCCGCCCGCGTGCGAGCCCTTCGCGCGAGCGGAGAGTCCGGGACGTCCCCCCCTCCGCTCGCGCGGAGGGCTCGTCAATCGCCGTGCCCGACTCGCGCCGGGGCGGATGGGGCCTCATGCGGGCCTGCGGATGGATTCGGAGCATGGTCGGTGCCCGGATGGTGGCGCGATTCGGAAGTCCGTGGACGGATACGTCCCGGGTGCCACGGGTCATCGGGCGCTTCGCCCGATGACCCGTGCGGCTGTTCGAGGCCCGTCCGGACGGCGTCACGGGCGACCGCCGGGCGGATCGCCCGTGGCACCCGCGGCGTCCGCCGGCGCCTTGGTGCGCGTTCTTCCGACTCGCGCCACTAGACTGGCCCCATGGACGTGGTCCATGTGATCCTCGGGGTGGTGGGGCTGGGGGGGTTCGGGGCCGCGGCGTGGCTGGCGGCGCGCCTCTCGCGGACCGGCGCGGTCGCGGCGTCGGCCCGTGCCGACGCGGACCACGCGACCACCGAACTGGCCCGGGCCCGCGACGAGGCCTCCAAGGCCTCGGCCCGCATCGAGGACCTCACCGAGCGGAACACGGGGCTCACGCTGAGCCTGGCGCGGCTGGAGAACCAGGCCCGGGCCGCCGCCGACCTGCACGAAGCAGAGTTGGCGCGGGAGCGCGAGGTGCTCGCGGAGCGGATCCGCGGCGTGGAGCGCCGGGAGCGTGAGCTGAAGGAGCACCTGGAGAAGGCCGAGTCGACCCTGCGCGACGCCTTCAAGTCGCTCTCGGTCGAGACGCTCAAGGAGTCGAGCGACCGGTTCCTGCAACTGGCCAAGGAGCACCTGGGGGCGCAACAGAAGGAGGGCGAGGCGCAGTTGGAGCAGCGCCGCGCCGCCGTCGAGCAGCTCGTCAAGCCCATCGCCGAGACGCTGCAGAAGACGGACGTGCGGCTGGGGCAGATCGAGAAGTCGTGGGCGGAGGACAAGGGCCGCTTGGCCGAGTCGCTGACGCAGGTGGGTCAGGCCCAGCAGACGCTGCGGACGGAGACGGCGCGGCTGGTCAAGGCCCTGCGCGAGCCCAACGTGCGGGGGTACTACGGCGAGATCCAGCTCCGCAAGGTCGCGGAGCTGGCGGGCATGCGCGAGTACTGCGACTTTGCCGAGCAGGACTCGACGCGCGACGGCGAGGGGAACCTGCTCCGGCCCGACATGGTGGTGCGTCTGCCCAGCGCCCGCGAGCTGGCGGTCGACGCCAAAGCGAACCTGAAGCCCTACCTCGACGCGCTCGAGGCCGACACGCCCGAGGGGCGTGAGGGGGCGCTGCGGGCGTTCGCCGACGGGGTGGCGGACCAGGCGTCGCGCCTGGCCCGCAAGGCGTACTGGAAGCAGTACGACCGCTCGCCCGAGTTCGTGGTGATGTTCATGCCGGGGGACCAGTTCGTGGACGCGGCGTTGTCGAAGCGCCCGGACCTGCTGGAGACGGCGGCGGCGCAGCGGGTGCTGCTGGCCAGCCCGAGCACGCTGATCGCGCTCCTGCACGCCGTGCACCTGGGGTACAAGGAGCAGCGCCTCGCCGACGAGGCCCGCCAGCTCCAGCGCCTGGGGGCCGAGCTGCTGGAGCGCTTCGGCGTGGCGCTCGAGCACGTCGCGCAGCTGGGCAAGGCCCTGGACAAGGCCGGGGAGAGCTACAACAAGTTCGTGGGCAGCTACCAGTCGCGCCTGGAGCCGACGCTGCGCCGGTTCGAGGAGGGGGGGGTGCGGGCCGCCCGCGACCTGCCCGAGGTCCCCACCGTCACCACGCGCCCGCGCCCCATGGGCGAACTCCCCGCGGGCGGCGGGCTGGCCGGCCCCTGACGGGAGCCCCGCGATGCGCTGCGCGTTCTTCCGCGCCAAGCGATTCGAGCGGTCGGCGTTTGTGCCGGCGGCGCGGGGCGCCGACGCCGTCTCCCTCGAAGCGGCCCTGCCGGAGCCGACGGCAGACCTGGCGAAGGGGTCGGGGGCGGTGTGCCTGTTCGTCAACGCTCGTGGCGCGAGTCGGACGTCCGTGGACGGAGCGCTCCGGGTGCCACGGGTCATCGGGCGCTTCGCCCGTGACCCGTGCGGGTCGGGTGCCACGGGTCATCGGGCGCTTCGCCCGATGACCCGTGCGGCTGTTCGAGGCCGGTCCGGACGCCGGCACGGGCGATCCGCAAGGCGGCTCGCCCGTGGCACCCGGAGCGCCCCCTTGCGTCCTTGCGCACACTCTTCCTACTGACGCCACGAACGAGTCACAGCCCGTCGGCGACCTCCTCGGCGTTGAGGGTGTCGACGACGCGGAGCACGCGCCCGGGCCTGCCCGACCGCAGGAGGGGCAGCATCAGCTCGTCCGGGCCCGCGTCGCGGTTGACGCGGGAGAGCTCGCGCAGCGTCACGGGCGCGAGCAGGCGTTCCTCGGGCGTGGTCGAGTCGGTCGGCGCGAGGACGATGGGCCCTTGCGGGGCCCGCGGCGTCCGGGCCAGCCACCCCGCCGTCAGCCCCGCGGCCGCGACCAGCACCGCCAGCGACGCCGCTCGCCATCGCCTCGCGGCTCGCCGGCGCCGCACCGCCCCGAGGAAGGCCGGCGGAGTCGGTCCGGCGTGCGGCGGGCCCAGTCGATCGAGCCGCGCGCCGATCTGTTCGTCGTCAAGCCGAGCCATGACTGACCTCCTTTGTGGGCGGCGCGTCCGGCGCGTCGAGCGACTCGCGCAGCATGGCGATCGCGCGGCGGTAGCGGGCGGCGGCGGTGTTGCGGCTGAGCCCGAGGGCCACCCCGATCTGATCGAACGTCATCCCGGCGACGTGCTTGAGGACGACGACCTCGCGCAGGCGCCGGCACAGGCGGTCCACCGCGGCGTGCAGCGCCTCGTCCGCCCCGGAGGGCGGCGTCTCCGGCCCGGCGTTCGACGCCGACAGGGCCGCCGACCGGGCGCGCTCGCGCCGCGCCGCGCGGAGGTGGTTGAGGGCCTCGTGCCGGACCAGGCGGGTCAGCCAGGCGCTCCCGTCCTCGACGCGGGCGAGCGTGCGTCGATCGAGCCGGAGCACGCGGCAGAGCGCGCTCTGCACCACGTCATCGGCGCCGCTCCGGTCGCGGACCAGCGTCCGCGCATAGGCGACCAGGCGCGCCCCGTGCCGGCGCCACAGCTCGCGGGCCGCGGCGGCGTCGCCCCGGTGCACCGCCGCCAGCAGTTGGGCATCGCTCGCCGGCATCGCGGGGTCCGTTCGCGTCGCACCCGCCGCTACTTCCCATCGAGCCGATCGATCGTCGCGGCGAGCTGGCCCTTGAACTTGCGATCGTTGTCCACCATCTTGAGGTACGAGGGGGTGAGCATCCTCGCCAGGACGCCGAACTCGCCCTTCTCGACGCGGGCGCCGATCCCTTCGATCCGGTCGCGTGCGTCCGGGAGGTCCCACGCCTCGAGCACCAGGGCGTAGGGCTCCCGGGCCTTGGCGACGTCCTCGCGGACCGCCGCGGGCCCCTTGGCGGCGAGGGCGTCGAACTCGCCTCGGCGCTCGTCCTGGCTCAGCATGGCGCCGAGCTCCTTCATGGTCTTCTCGTCGTCGGAGGCCCGATCGATCCAGGGGAGGAAGACGTCGCGTTCGCCCTCGATCGCGGCCCGCAGCCCCATGGGGTCGCGCGGCGGGAGGTCCCGCAGCGCCGCCAACACCTCCGCCCGGGACTCCGGCGACATCCGCCCCGCGCGCAGGAGACTCTCGGCCTCGCCCATCGCGGCGTTGGCGATCGCCATCCCGACCAGGGTGCTGATGAGGATGGGCTCGTCGGCGGCGTGCCGCCCCACGCGCACCATCGCCGCCAGGTACTCCCCGACCCGGGCCGGGTTGCCCTCGAGCGCGGCCCGGCGCGCGAACGCGCGGAGAATCGTCCCGCCCAGGCGCATCCGGGCCAGGTGGGGCATGAGCGCGCCGGGCCCGGCCTCGTAGTTGAGCTCGAAGTTGCACTTGCGGAGCCGCGACGCCCGCACCAGCCCGTGGGCCTTGACCCACAGGTCGTCGGTCGTGACCTCGACGAGCGCGGCGGGAACGCCCCCGCTGGCTTCGTCCAGCGCCTTCCAATCCAGGGCCCGGAGCTTCTGCTCGGTCGCGGCGTCGATCGTGCCCAGGTGCTCCCAGTACGCCAGGGCCGCGTTGCGATCGTCGGGTTTCACGTAGTTGGCGGGCTGCTCGGCCCGGGCCGGGCCCGCGGCGTTCAGGGGCGCGGGCACGCCGCTGGTCGCGGCGAGGAGCATCAGCAGTGCGGGTCGGGTGCGGCGCATGGCGGGCTCCTTTGGGGGCAGCCGAGGCGGCTCGGCCGGCCCACCCATGAGACACCGCGGACCGGGCCGCGTGTGCCCGCACCGCGCGGATTCTCGCAGACCGGGGTCAGGCCGGGCTGGGGAGGGCGCCCGGGGGGGCCTCGGGCTCGGTCCGGTCGCGGGGCTGGGGGCTGGCGCGTGGGGTCGCGAGCATCTGGCTGATGGTCGCGGGGCGAGCGATCGAGCCGCCCTTCATGAGCTGATCGACTTCTTCCGCCGAGAGGGTCTCGTACTCGAGCAGGGCCTTGGCGACGGCCTCGGCCTTGTCCCAGTTCTCTTCGAGCAGGCGCCTGGCGTCGGCGTAGGCCTCGTCGACCAGCCGCCGGACCTCCTCGTCGATGAGGCGGGCGGTCTCGTCGGAGTACTCGCGCTCGGCGACGAAGGCCTCGCGGGTGTCGGACCCGGCGTAGCGCACGAACCCGAGGCGCGGGCTCATGCCCCACTCGACGACCATCATCCGCGCGATGTTGGTGACCTGGGCGATGTCCCCCACCGCTCCCGAGGAGATGTCGCCCATGGCCTTCTCCTCGGCGATCCGCCCGCCGCAGGTCGTGCGCATGGTCGCCTTGAGCCAGCGCAGCCCGTAGCCCATGCGGTCCTTCTCGGGCATGGAGAAGGTGGCGCCCCCGGCGTCGCCGCGGGGGATGATCGTGACCTTGTGCAGGGGGTCGCCGTCGGGCAGGAGCTTCTGGAGGACGGCGTGCCCGGCCTCGTGGAAGGCGACGAGGCGGTTCTCGTCCTTCTCGCGGACGCGGCTCTTCTTGGCCCGCCCGAAGCGGATCTTGTCGCGGGCCTCCTCCAGGTCGAGCTGGTGGATGGCCTCCTTGTCGGTCATGGTGGCGCCGATCGCGGCCTCGTTGATGATCGCCGCCAGGTCCGCCCCGCTGAACATGGGCGTGATGCGGGCGACCCGCTCCAGGTCGACGTCGTCGGCGAGCTTCACCTTCTTGGCGTGGACCTTGAGGATCTCCAGTCGGCCCTTGACGTCGGGCAGGGGCACGTGGATCTGTCGGTCGAAGCGCCCGGGGCGGATGAGGGCGGGGTCGAGCACGTCGGAGCGGTTGGTGGCCGCGATGACGATCACGCCGTCGGCGGGCGTGAACCCGTCCATCTCGACAAGGATGGCGTTGAGGGTCTGCTCACGCTCGTCGTGACCGCCGTGGGAGAATCCCCCGCCGCGGCGCCGGCCCACGGCGTCGATCTCGTCGAGGAAGATGATGCAGGGGGAGTTGTCCTTGGCCTGCTTGAAGAGGTCGCGGACGCGGCTGGCGCCCACGCCCACGAACATCTCCACGAAGTCGGAGCCGGAGATGGAGAAGAAGGGGACCTCGGCCTCGCCGGCGATGGCCTTGGCCAGGAGCGTCTTGCCCACGCCGGGGGGGCCCGTGAGGAGGACGCCCCGAGGGATGCGCCCGCCCAGGCGTGCGAAGCGCTTGGGGTTCTTGAGGAACTCGATGAGCTCGGCGACCTCTTCCTTGGCCTCCTCGACGCCGGCGACGTCGGCGAAGGTGACGCCGGTGGTCTCCTTGGTGAACATGCGGTGCCGGCTCTTGCCGAAGGTCCCGAGCACGCCCGCCCCGCCGCCGGCGCTGCGGAGCCCGCGGGCGATCAGGAACCACAGGAGCAGGATGAGGAGGATGAAGGGCCCGAAGAACCAGATGAAGTTCATCCACTGCGAGGGCGGGCGCGACACCGCCTTGGCCCCCGTGATCCTCATCACCTCGTCGGCCGTGACCTTGTCGGTTGCGGCGTTGAAGGACACGAAGACGTCGGATTCCTGCCCGGCGGGGGCGCCGGGGCCGGCGGTCCGGCGCGCCGTCACGGTCGTGTCGCGGATGACCACCGAGTTCTCGACGATCTGCCCGGACTCGTAGAGGTTGCAGAACTCGGCCAGCGTGATGCCCGCGTCGCGGCGCGGGCTGGACAGGATCATGAACAGCAGGAGCGCCAGCAGCAGGATCGACACCACGCCGAAGAGCCCGCGGCTGGGGCCCGAGGACGGCGGGCGCTTGCCCGGCTCCTGCCCGGGCCCGCCCGGTCGCGGCGGGGCGGGGCGGCGGTCGCGCTCCGGCGCGTCGCCCCCGTTGCCGTGCGTGGTGCGCAGGATCGGCGCCGTTCCCTTCCGCCCGTCCCTGATCGGTCGATCTTCCTTCATCGTGTTTCCGGGCCCCACGGGGCTCCGTGCCACCCTTTCCCGATCGGCAGGCGGGCCGCCCGACTGAGAGCAAACCCGGCCGGCGGCGGCCCGGATCCGTCCGGACCCCCGATCGGGGCCGGACCACCCTCCCGACATGTAAAGTAGGCGGTCGGGGGCTCACCAGTTCGCGCCGCGCAACTGCGCCACCATGTCCCGCGCCAGCCGCTGCACCGCCGACGACTGCCCGACCTCGAGGCGCTCCCCCGTGCCCCGCGCCGGCACGAACGCGTCCACCGCCGTGAACCCGCGCCGGCTGACCACCAGCGCCCCGGTGCGATGGTCGCGGAGGTCGAAGTCGACGCTCACGCGGACGCCCAGCTCCTGCATGAGGCCCGTCCGGGGGTCCGCGGCCATGCGCGACAGGTCGGACGCCCGCACCACCCCGGTGAGCATGGCGTCGGCCGACGCCCCGTCCACGACGCGCCAGGGCGTGCGGGCCTGGATCTCCTTGATCACCGCCTCGGTCACCTGGGCCTCGAGGCCCGCGGCGAACGTCACGTTCTCGAACATGGGCACGGCGATGGTGCGGATGTCCCCCGTGTACACGCTCCGCGTGCTGTACCCCTCCCTGGGATCGGCGGCGCACGCCGCCAGCGACGCCCACAGCATGGCGCCCGCGATCGATCGCCCGAGCGTCATGGCCCGTCCCCGTCCGCGGCGGGCTTCACCCAGCCCCGCTCGGTCATGATCGCCAAGGCGCGGTCGGCGGAAACCGTGCCCGGGTGCGACCTGGTGAGCCGCTCCAGCGTGAGGCGGGCCGAGGCCCCGTCCTTCTTCTTGAGGTACCAACGCGCCGTCGTCAGCATCTGGGCCGCCTCCGACTCGTCCAGGCGCGCCGCCAGGGCGTCGCCCAGGCCCGTGCGCACCGCCTCGGCGGGGTAGCGGTCGCGGAACTCCAGGATGCGGATCCGCGCCTCGCGCAGGCCGGACGCGTCGTACTCCGGCCCCTTGAACCGGGCCACGTTCGAGAGGATCCGCCGCTGGTAGGCGTGCATCCGCCGCTCGCTCCGCGGGAAGAGCTCGAGGAACACGTCGTAGGTCTCGGCGGCCGCACGCAGCTCGCGCGTGCGGTAATACCACTCCGCCAGCTCGAGCACGGCGTCCTCCGCCAACTGGCTGCCGGGGAGGCGCTCGGCGATGCAGAGCACGAGTTCCTCGCCGATGGGTGACGCGTCCTCGATTCGCATCCCCAGGAACCGCTTCCGCAGCCCGTTCAGGTAGCGCTTGGCGATCCCGAACTCGCGCTCCAGGGCCGTGACGAACGCCGGCGACGAGGCGAACTCGCCCACGACCGTCTCATAGTCGACCAGCGCGTTGTACTCCTCGTCCATCGCCAGCTTGGCGTCGCCCCGCAGCAGGTAGGCCTCGGGCAGCCAGGGGCTGTCCCCCAGGCGGTGCTCCTCGATCCAGGCGTCCAGCAGGTCGCGGGCCTTTCCGGGCTGATCCGCCGCCAGCCACCGTCGGGCCTCGGCGATCGTCGCCTCCTCGGTCCCGGGGGCGGGGGCGCGCGTGGGGTCCCAGCGCCCGCCCTCTCCCAGGCGAAACTCGGTCTGCTGGGCCCCCGCCGGGACCACCGCCAAACCCGCCGCCGCGATGCCGACCCACGCCCGTCTCATGTGCCGGAAGGATACCGAAGCCCGTCGACGCCGTCGCCCCAGGGCGGCGGCGCTCCCGCCCGAACGCCTGGGGACGGGATTAGTTTGGCTGGCGTTAGGGAATCGTGCTCAGTCCCCCATGGCATCCTTGAGTTTTGGATCGGTCGCGACATCTGTACGGAATAGACGGCCGGGTCGGTCGTTAGACTGCCCGGGAGCGGCGCTCATGGCCCGGCCCAGCCCGGGGCCAGCCAGTTCGTCGGGGTAGCGGCTCCCGCCAAGGAGACAGGTATGTCCGCCCTTCGATCGCACCTGATGAAGTACCTCGTGGTAGCGGTTGCCGCGCTCGCCGTCTTCGCGTCGGCAAAGCCCGCACTGGCGCAATCACGGCCCGTTCCGCCCGGGGTGCTCGAGGGCGTGGTGGTTGTGCGCACGGCCAGCGGCTATGCCCCGGTGGCGGGGGCCGAGGTCCGCGTGTTCGCGGGGCGGTCGCATGAGCCGGTCGCCCGCGGGGTCAGCGGGCGCGAGGGAGGGTTCCGGTTCGCCGAACTTCGCCCCGGCGCGTACCGGGTCGTGGCGTCGATGGACGAGGTGGGCGTGGGGCAGGCGGGCGCTCGCCTGACCGCCCGCGCCGGCGCCCGTGTTCGCGTGGTGCTGGTTCCGCAGCGTCCGCGCCCGCCCGCGGCGGGCGTGGTGGAGGGGCGGGTGTTCGGCATGCAGGGAACGCCGCCCGCGCCGGGCCCTGTTGAGGGTGCCACGGTTGTGATCCGCAACGCCGCCGGGGTCGTGGGCGAGACGACCACCAACGAGCGCGGGGCCTTCCGCTTCGAGAACGTCGCCGCCGGTCACTACGTTCTGATCGCGGTGAAGCGCGGCGTGGGTTCGGCCGAGATGCGGATCGAGGTGCCGCGCAACCGGGGCGTGCGGGTGGAGGTGCGGCTGCACCCCGAGCCGCCGCCGCTCCCGCCCGCGGGCGTGCTCGAGGGGATGGTGGTGACGCCGCCGACCGGGACGGGTCACGGGACCCCGGTGCCCGAGGCGACGGTGCGTGTCTTCCGCGCGCCGATCACCACCGGGCAGCTCCCCGTTCGCGAGGGCCTGACCAACGCCGAGGGCCGATTCCGCTTCGACGAGCTCGACCCCGGCGAGTTCATCGTGGTGGCCCACAAGCGCGAGGTGGGCGAGGGCCGAGCCGGCGCCAGGCTGACGCGCGAGGCCGGCGCCCGTGTCGTCGTGGTGCTCTCGAACCGGTAGACCCGGGACTGTTCCGGGATTCGAGAAGCCGCCCCGGGCCCATTCCCGGGGCGGCTTCGTTCGTTGGCGCGCGCCGGTGTCTGGCCGGCGGTTCCCCCTGATCCGGCGCCCGTCCCGGATTCTCTCGCCTCGACCGCGCGGATGGTCTTGTGTCCGAGAACCCGGCGCGGTAGATTGGCGTGAGCCACGGGGCGCCGCGGCGCGTGCCAGGCCGGGGCTTGGCGACGCCGCGGCGCGGTGGCACGAGGAGTTCATCCATGCTGGCATTGAGAGGAAGAGTTGCGACCCTCGCGGTCGCGGCGGCGGCGCTGGTGGCGACGCTGGCGCCGGGCGCGGCCGCGCAGCACACCCCGCCCCCTCCGGGCGTCATCGAGGGGATTGTCGTCCGCCAGGCGAACACGCCCACCACGCCGCCGGCCCCGGTCGCCGGCGCGACGGTCAAGGTGTTCATGGCGCCGGCGACGACGCCCAACCCGACGCCGGTGCGCGAGGGCGTGAGCGACGACCACGGGCGGTTCCGCTTCGAGGGGCTGGCCGCGGGCGCGTACCTCGTCCGTGCCTCGAAGGAAGGCGTCGGGATCGGATCGGCGGGCGCGCAGTTGACCACCACGGCCGGTGCCCGCGTGCACATCGTGCTCGTGCCGCCCCCGCCGCCGCCCGGCCCGGCCCCCGGCGTCCTCGAGGGCCTGGTGGTGCGGGGCTCGAACACTCCGACGCCTCAGCCCACGCCTGTTGCGGGCGCGACCGTGCGCGTGTTCCCGCACGTCTCGACCACGCCCCGCCCGGACCCGGTCCGGGAAGGCACGACCGACGACCACGGCCGGTTCCACTTCGAGGGGCTCCGGGCGGGCGCGTACGTGGTCGTGGCGTTCAAGGACGGCGTCGGCGAGGGGCGCGCCTCCGCCATGCTGACCGAGCTGCACGGCGCCCGCGTGACCGTGGTCCTGGTCCCGCCCCCGCCGCCCCCGCCGCCGCCCGGCGTGCTCGAGGGCACGGTCTTCGCGGCCACCACGGCGGGCCCCGTGCCGGTGCCGGATGCGGAAGTCATGGTCTTCCGCGTGCCCATGACCACGCCCCACCAGCCGCCCGTGCGCGTCGGGACGACGGACGTGCACGGCAACTTCCGATTCGAGGGCCTGAGGCCGGGCCGCTACCACGCGGTGGCCCAGCGTGAGGGTCTCGGCCGCGGACACGCCTACGCCCTCCTCACCGAGGCGTTCGGCGCCCGCGTGCGGATCCTGCTGCGAACACGCTAGTGGTGCGAGTCGGAAGAACGTGTACCAAGGCGCCGGCGGCCGCTGCGGGTGCCACGGGCGATCCGCCCGGCGGTCGCCCGTGCCGGCGTCCGGACGGGCGTCGAACAGCCGCACGGGTCACGGGCGAAGCGCCCGATGACCCGTGGCACCCGGAGCGCATCCGCCCACGGACTTCCGACTCGCGCCACTAGACCCCCCCGGCCTGGCCGGCCCGCGGCCGCGCGCGAGCAAGCCCCCAACCCCCGCCCCGGCCCGCGCCGGGGCGGTTTTCTTGCGCCCACAGGGGCGGAGACCCGCAAGAACCGGGGGAATTGCGCGCCCGCGCCGCCGCAACCGTCCGCCGACCGTGGTGGTATCAACTGGTGACCCGGGCATTCCGTCCGGGGGCGGCCGGGCGTCAGACTCGGGCCGATCCGAGCCTGGTGCCTGGCACGCAGGAGCCCGAACATGCTGACCCGCTGGATCGGAAGGCTTGCGCTGCTTGTCCTCCTTGCGCTGGCGCCGCCCTGGGCACGGGCCCAGGATCCCCGTGCCCCCGTGCTGGGGATGGTGGACGTCTGGGTCATCGACGGCGCCACGCGCCATCCGGCGGCGGGCGCGCAGGTCTGGGTGGGGCTGGCGACGGTGAGCCCGGTCGAGTGGATCGACGTGCGCACCACCAACGCGGCGGGGCGCCTGCTGATCGGCCCCAGGCCGCAGAACATCTACCTCGTGTCCGCGCACCTGCGGAAGCCCGGCGGCTGGAGCAGCGCGGCGGAGCACGTGATGGTCGAGCGCGGACAGACGGCCCGCGTCACGCTGGTGCTCGGGCGCGGGTCGGCGCCGCCGGAACCGCGCTGGACGACGCCGCCGCGGGGCGTGCTCGACGTGGTGGCGATCGACTCGGGGACGGGCCTGGGCCTGGACGGGGCGATCGTGCACCTGCTCGAACCGCGGACGCAGCGGGTGGTCACGCAGCGGACGGTCAACGAGGGCACCGCGCGGTACATGTTCCTCCAGCCCGGCGTGTACGAGGTGGAATGCACGTTCGGTCGCGGGTCGACGACGAGTCGGTCGATGGCGTCGGTGGAGATGGGGGAGTTCTCGGGTCGGTCGTTGCGGATGGTGCTGCAACTCGATCCGCCGCCTCCCCCGCCGCCGCCGCCCGGCCAGCCGCCGCCACCCCCGCCACCCCCGACGCGTTCGGTGCCGCGCGGGTGGGCGTCGATCGTCCTAGTGGCGCCCAGCGCCGTGTTGGGAGGCATGCCCTCGGCGGGGCGGGGGCTCCCGGTGGTGCTGACCCCCGCCGACCGGGCGTTGACGCCGGTGCAGTTGCTCAGCAGCTTCCAGGGCGTGGCGATGTCGGAGGGGCTGCAGCCGGGCAAGTACTTCGTGGGGGTGGACGCCCCCGGGTACCAGCCCGTTCGCCGGAGCATGATGATCCGTCGCGGGGCCACGACGCACATGACGATCCGGCTGGCGTCGGCGAACCCGCCGCGCGAAGCCAGCCCGTGGGCGAACATCCGCGGGGGCGGGGTGGTGGCGTGGTACGCGCGCGAGATCTTCGAACTGGTCGCGCACGCGCGTCTGCGCCTCGTCGCGTTGTTCCAGGGCGGCCCGCAACTGGAGACGACCGCCGACGACATCTCGCAGTTCGACTTCGAGAACCTGCCGGCGGGGCGCTACCAGCTCCAGGCGTCGAAGGACGGCGTGGGGTTCGGGGCGCTGAACCTGACCCTGGTCGCGGGGCGGGTCCATACCGCCGTGGTGGTGCTGATCCCCAACGCCCACGCGGCGACCCTGGCGCCGCCCGGGGTCCTCGAGGGCTCGGTGCTGGGGCGCGGCTCGCCGCGCGTGTCCCGGGTGAGCGGTGCCTTGGTGTCGGCGTACGACTGGCACGCCGGGCCCGGCACGCCGCCGGTGGCGACGGCGACGTCGGATGAGCAGGGCCGGTTTCGGTTCGACGGGCTGCCGCCGAACCGATACCGGGTGGTCGTGGCGCACCCGCAACTGGGCTCGCTGAGCACGAGCGTGGAGCTGACGCCGCTCTACGGGCGACGGGTCTGGCCCTATCTCCGGGGCTGACCCCGCACGGGCGCGGAGCCGGCGGCCGGGGTCGTGGCCCGGCCGTCGGCGCCCGGGCGAGATGAGACTGAAACACTGTCCTCAATGTCGGTGCGCGCGTGGACCGGGGTGGGTCCGGCGCTACTCTCTGCCCTTGACGCGACGATTGATCCGGGCGCCGACCGCGCGCCGGAGCGGGGAGGGGGAGGGGGCATGGGCGCGGACATCCTGCCGGGGTCGTTGCCGATGGAGCTGCGTCGCGCGACGAGGGACCTGCACGCGGCGGCGGAGGCTCATCGCGGTCACGCGGCCCTGCTGACGGGGAGCGCGCCGATGGCCATGTACCTGGACCAGTCGGCGCAGACGTGGCTGGTGCAGCGGGCGATGGACATGGCGCTGACGGCGCAGCGCACGCACCCGCAGCTGGCCGCGCTGGTGCGGGACTACCACCTGCGCTCGGAACCCCTCGAGGCGGCGCTGCGCGGCAGCGGACGGGACCCCTCGGCGGTGGTCCCGCTTGCGTCAACCCGGGGCTTCCTCGGCACGATCGAGGCGGGCGGGGGGAACGCGGCGATGCTCATCGGGATCCTCTACGTGCTCGAGGATTCGACCAATGGCGGCCGGTTGATCGGGCAGGTGATCAAGCGGGCCTACGGGCTGGCGGACGACACCGCCGTGCGCTGGCTGAATCCGCACGGGGCGGCCCAGCCCGAGCGGTGGCGGCTGTTCCGCGAGGCCCTGGCCGACCTGGCACTCTCGCCCGAGCAGCACGCCACCGTCACCCGCGCCGCACGCGGCACCTTCTCGTGGGCCATCGGCGTTCTGGACGAGCTGTGCGTCATCCACGGGGTGCGGTCGGCGTAGGGCGGCGTCAGAGCAGATTGTGCGCGACGATCGTCCACACGACGAGCACCGCCAGGGCCGTCGGGATCCCCAGGATCCCCGCGTCCTGGAGCTCCAGGTCCAGCTCGCTGTGCACCAGCACGACGCAGACGAGGGCCGGCACGCCGAACCGGAGCAGCGTCGTGGGCATGCCGCCGACCAGCGCCAGCCCCCCCACCAGGAGCACGAGCGTCAGGAGCGTCCCCGAGACCACCGCCGCCAGTTGCACGGCGACCAGCCTCAACGGGGGATCGAACCCGAGGAAGACCAGCCCGCAGAAGACGTAGATGACCCCCGCGGCCAAGGTGCCGCCCCCGACCCCCGCCGCGACCGCCAGCAGCCCGTCAACCCCGGCGGAGAACCCGAGCAGGACGGCCAGCGGGAGCATGCACGCCCCGGCGATGACGGCGGGACGGAGGTACGCCCGGCGCGCGACGCGGCGCGAATCCTGCTCCTCGCGGACACGCCGGACCTCGCCCCTGGTCAGGAGCATGCCGCACTCGGGGCACCGGGCCTTCTTCAGGCCTCGGAGGTCGTAGCCGCACGATGGGCACCCGGACGAGCCCAGGCGGGCCTCGATCCCCGGGGCCGCGACCCCAGGGATGGGCGCCGGGGACGGGTCGTAGGGCGCGACCCCGATCGGCCCCGCGTCGTCGGCCAGGGGGATGGTGCCGTCGGGCGGCGGCTGAGGGGCCCGCGTCGAGGCGCAGTCGGCGCACACGTAACGCCCCTGGCGGTCCTTCTGTCGGGGCTTGTTCGAGCAGTCCTCGCCACAGCGGGAACAGATCTTGGCCTGGATCGGCGTGGACATGGCGTGCTCCGAGTCTGAGGCAATATACCGGCGGGCCGGCGCGCCGGTTACGCTCCGGGCGATGGAACCGACGCCCCTGCGCTATTTCCGGGCCATCGCCGCCGCCGGGCACCTGACCAGGGCCGCCCGCGGGCTGGGCTTCTACATCCGCGAGGCGGCGAGCGTGGCGGTGGCGTTCGAGAAGGCCCTGAAGACCGTGCCACGACTGCCGCGGCCCTGACCGACAGTCGTGTCCTGGGATCGCAAAGGTCCAATCGTGCCACGACTGTCGGGGCCCTGACCGACAGTCGTGTCTTGGGATCTCAAGAGCACGACTGTGCCCCGAGCGGCACAGTCGTGGCACGGTACCACCCGGACACGACCGTGCCACGACTGTCGGGGCCTTGACCGGCAGTCGTGTCCTGGGATCGCAAAGGTCCGACCGTGCCACGACTGTCGGGGCTCGGACCGACAGTCGTGTCCTCAAGTCGCAAGAGCACGACTGTGCCCCGAGCGGCACAGTCGTGGCACGGGAATCACCCGGACACGACCGTGCCACGACTGTCGGGGCTCTGACCGACAGTCGTGTCCTCAAGTCGCAAGAGCACGACTGTGCCCCGAGCGGCACAGTCGTGGCACGGGAATCACCCGGACACGACCGTGCCACGACTGTCGGGGCTCGGACCGACAGTCGTGTCCTCAAGTCGCAAGAGCACGACTGTGCCCCGAGCGGCACAGTCGTGGCACGCCGGAGTCGTGTCTTGGGATCTCAAAGGCACGACTGTGCCCCGAGCGGCACAGTCGTGGCACGCCGGAGTCGTGTCTTGGGATCTCAAAGGCACGACTGTGCCCCGAGCGGCACAGTCGTGGCACGCCGGAGTCGTGTCCTGGGGTCTCAAGAGCACGACTGTGCCCCGAGCGGCACAGTCGTGGCACATGCATCACAGTGATGCGTGGCAGGGATTTCATTGACTTGATTCATGACTGACGGGGACCGATGCTTAGGATCAGCCCCCCATCCGGAGTTCCGCCATGGCCCGCAACCCGTTCAACTCGCGTTCGACCCTCACCGCCGCCGGTCGGTCGTACACGTACTTCGACCTCAACGCGCTGGTCCGCCAGAAGGTCGGGCACGTGTCCACGCTGCCCTACTCGATCCGCGTGCTGCTGGAGAGCATGCTGCGGAACGTCGACGGGTTCGTGGTGACCGACGACGACGTGGTGGGGCTGGCCAACTGGAACGCCGGGCGCCCCGCGCCGGACGAGGTGCCCTTCATGCCGGGGCGCGTGGTGCTGCAGGACTTCACGGGCGTGCCCTGCGTGGTGGACCTGGCCGCCATGCGCGACGCCATGAGGGCCCTGGGCGGCGACCCCAACGCCATCAACCCCCTGGTCCCCTGCGACCTGGTCATCGACCACAGCGTGCAGGTCGACGCCTTCGGCACCAAGACGGCCCTCACCATCAACTCGCAGAAGGAGTTCGAGCGCAACAACGAGCGCTACGAGTTCCTCAAGTGGGGGCAGCAGAGCCTGGCCAACTTCCGCTGCGTGCCCCCCGCCACGGGCATCGTGCACCAGGTCAACCTGGAGTACCTGGCCCAAGGCGTGCTCACGGCTCCGGACCGCGGCGGCGGCGCGAGCCCCGTCGCCTTCCCCGACTCCTGCGTCGGCACCGACAGCCACACGACCATGATCAACGGGCTGGGCGTGGTGGGCTGGGGAGTGGGCGGGATCGAGGCCGAGGCCGTCATGCTCGGGCAGCCCATCTACATGCTCACCCCGGAGGTCATCGGCTTCCGCCTCAAGGGGCGCCTGCCCGAGGGCGCCACCGCCACCGACCTGGTCCTCACCGTCACCGAGATCCTCCGCAAGAAGGGCGTGGTGGACAAGTTCGTGGAGTTCTGCGGCGAGGGCCTGGCGGCCCTGTCCGTGCCGGACCGGGCCACCATCGCCAACATGGCTCCCGAGTACGGCGCCACCATGGGCTTCTTCCCCGTCGACCAGGTGACGCTCGACTACATGCGCTTCACGGGGCGCGATGAGTCCACGGTGGCGCTCGTCGAGGCGTACTGCAAGGCGCAGGGGCTCTTCTGGACGCCCGGGACCGCCGAGCCCGAGTTCACCGACCTGCTCGAGCTGGACCTCTCCACGGTGCAGCCCTCGATGGCCGGGCCCAAGCGCCCGCAGGACCGCGTCACGCTCCCCAACGTCAAGGGCGCGTGGCTGAAGGAACTGACGGACAGCTTCGGCAAGAGCGCCCCGGGCGAATCCGTCAATCTCAACCGCTGGGCGGGCGAGGGGGGCGGCACCGCCGGCGCCGAGGTGAACCCCGCCGACCCGGCCAACGACCCGGGGTGCGCGGGCGTGACCGTCACGCGCGACGGCAAGGCGTACAAGCTGCACCACGGCGACGTGGTGATCGCCGCCATCACCAGCTGCACCAACACGAGCAACCCGGACGTCATGATCGCCGCCGGGCTGGTGGCCCGCAAGGCCCGCGCGAAGG
Source organism: Phycisphaerae bacterium (assembly GCA_016873295.1). GTDB lineage: Bacteria > Planctomycetota > Phycisphaerae > Phycisphaerales > UBA1924 > VGXM01. Next base: position 34,109 of record VGXM01000018.1, on the reverse strand, counting down.
GCCTCACGTCCAAGCCCTGGGTCAAGACGAGCCTGGCCCCGGGCTCCAAGGTCGTGACCGAGTACTTCGACAAGGGCGGGCTGAGCGCCGACCTCGACGCCCTGGGCTTCAATACCGTGGGCTACGGGTGCACGACGTGCATCGGCAACTCCGGGCCCCTGCCCGACGAGATCGAGGGCGCGATCAAGCGCGGCGACCTGGTCGTCGCCAGCGTGCTCTCGGGCAACCGCAACTTCGAGGGGCGCGTGCACCCGCAGGTCAAGGCCAACTACCTGGCCAGCCCGCCCCTGGTCGTCGCCTACGCCCTCGCCGGCAGCGTGCAGGTGGACCTGGGCAAGGACCCGATCGGCAAGGGCAAGGACGGCAGGCCCGTCTTCCTGCGCGACCTCTGGCCCTCGCACGCCGAGGTGCAGGCGGTCAAGGCCGCGTGCGTCTGTGCCGACCAGTTCCGGGCCCAGTACGCCAACGTCTTCACGGGCAACCCCACGTGGAACCGGGTGCCGGTCAGCAAGAGCGAGCTCTACCGCTGGAGCGACCAGAGCACCTACATCCAGAACCCGCCCTACTTCGCCGGCATGAAGGAGACGCCCGGCACGCCCGTGCCGATCAGGGGCGCCCGCTGCCTGGTCTTCGTCGGCGACAGCGTCACCACCGACCACATCTCCCCCGCCGGCGACATCGCCGAGAACAGCCCCGCCGGCGAGTACCTCAAGGGCCTGGGCGTGCCCAAGTCGGCGTTCAACAGCTACGGCAGCCGACGCGGCAACGACCGCGTCATGACCCGCGGCACCTTCGCCAACGTCCGCGTCAAGAACAGGCTCGCCCTCGACCCCGCCACGGGCAAGATCAGGGAGGGCGGCTGGACCCGCGACATGAGCAAGGCCGGCGCGGACAAGGTCGACTGGATCTACAACGCCAGCCTCAACTACAAGCGCGAGGGCACGCCCCTGGTCGTGCTCGCGGGCAAGGACTACGGCATGGGCTCGTCGCGCGACTGGGCCGCCAAGGGCACGCTGCTGCTGGGCGTCCGCGCCGTGATCGCCGAGTCCTTCGAACGCATCCACCGCTCCAACCTCGTGGGCATGGGCGTGCTGCCCCTGTGCTTCATGCCCGGGCAGTCGGCCCCAAGCCTGGGGCTCGACGGCAGCGAGACGTTCGACGTCCACCTCCCCGCCAGCAACCAGGGGCTGGTCGAAGCCCGCTGCGAGGTCAAGGTCACCGCCACCAAGCCCGACGGCAAGAAGGTCGAGTTCGCCGCCCGCTGCCGCATCGACACGCCCGTCGAGGCCGAGTACTACCGCAACGGCGGCGTGCTCCAGACCGTCCTGCGTCGCCTGCTCAACGAGAGCCGCACGCCCGCGGAATCGCGGTAGGCGCCCCCTCCGTCAGCGGCGCCGGGGCGGGTTCGTGGCCCGCGACGACCCGTCGCTCTCAACTCGGCGGCAGAACGTGCGCCCCAGGCTCGCCGCGCGACTGGGGAGTTCGCCCCGATTGAAGGCGTTTTCGCTCACCGGCGATGGCCGGGTGGCAGGTCCGGGAATCCTGTGGCATGGTGGGTGTGCCAATACCCGTGGGGCCCCCCCGGGCCCGCCGTTCCCGAGGGAACTCGAAAGCGAAGGCGGTTCATGCTGCACAAGGCGGCGCGCAGGCTGATCGAATGGGTCACGACCGGCCTGGCGTGGCTGGCCCTCCTGATCGCGGGGCCGACGGCGTTGGACTAAGGGCGACCCCGGTCGGTCACTGGGCCGCACCCTCCACGCCCCGCATGGGCTTGTGGCGCGGCTGGGACGAGTTCATGCGGTCCGCCTGCTCGACCAGAAGGACGCGCAGGTCGGCGTGGTCGCGGCTGATCATGCCGCGGAGGGCGTTGCTCGAGACACGAGTCGCGGCGGCGTTCTCCTCGGACACCAGGAGTCCCTGTGTAGACACGGACAGCCGGTAGGGCCCGCCGTTGGGGACACCGTCGAACCGGAACTCGCCCTCGGGCCCGGCCCAGGCCCCCCAGCCCAGCCAGGCTTGCTCGTGCGAGAACGACACCCACGCCTCCTTGCGGAGGGGCTCGCCGTCGGGCCCCAGCAGCCGCCCCGCGACCATCCGGCCCGCGTCGGCCTTGAGGTCGCCGGCGTTGAGCACCTGATCATCCGCGGGCGTCTTGAGCGCCATCGCGGGAGCGCAGAGGGCGAGGTCGTTGCCCCACGCCGGCGCGCTGAGCCACCAGTCCGATTCGGCGGGCACGTGCTCGAAGACGAAGGCGCCGTCGGACCCGGTCCGCGCCCGTCGGCGCAGGGGGAAGTCGCTGCCGAGGGAATCAGGAGGGGCCAGGTCGAACCAGGCGCCTTCCATGGGGCCCTCGGGGCCGACGAGCCTCCCAACGACGCGGCTTCCCGCGGCGACACGAACCTCCACCTCGGCGCCGTCGAGGCCGGCCCGGACGGCGGAACTCGGCGCGAAGCCGTCGGCGAACACGCGAAGGTCGACGGCGGAGGGCACGCCGCGAATGCCCGCGATCCCGATGATGTCGAGTTGGGCCCCGCCGTCGGCCTCCGTCCAGGCCGCGGAGCGGGCGAGCGGGGGGCCCCAGCCGCTGCTGCGGCCCTCGAAGCGGAGGCGAGTAGGGAGGATGAGCGCCCCTTCCACGGGGCGGCCCCCGGCGTCCCTGACGCGAACGCGGACGCGGCCGACGACCGCACCATCGTCCGGTTGGTCGGCAAAGACGGGGTCTGGCGCCAGACCGCGGAACGCTGTAACCGACGTGCCGGCCCGCGGGTGGAAGGTGGCCACCCAGACTCTGGCGGCGGTGCCGGAGATCGGGAGCGCGTACCGGCCCTGGTCGTCGGCGCGCGTCCAGAGGCCCAGGTCGCGGTGCCGCTCGATCCACGCGGCCCCCGCTTCGTCCACCGAGACGGATGTGATAAGGACGAGGGCGCCCGGGGCCGGGGTCTCGGCGCTGCCCGCGCGCCACTCCAGGGGCGGGGCCGCCAGTGCCGCCGCCGCCACGAACGCCAGGCACCCGATCATCGCGCCCTCCCTTCGATCCCGCCGAGTTCGGGCGGCACGGGCGGGTCGTCGTGCCGCGGCCGCGGCGGGCGCTTGGTCGTGGTCTCGATCAGCAGGCCCCGAAGGTCGGCGTCGATCCGCCCCACCAGCATGTTCTCGTTCAGGCGGTCGGCGCTGGGGTTGCGGTGCGAGACGAAGATCCCGGGGGCGTGCAGCGAGATCGAGAACTCGCCCGGGGCGGCCTCGCCGAACTCGAAGGCCCCGTCCTCGCCCAGGTCCACCGTCAGCCCATCCCACGCGTTCGCGACCGAGAGCGAGAGCTTGGCGCCCGGCGGGATCCGCCCGCCCTCTGGCGGCAGCACGCGCCCCGAGACCCGCACGCCGCGCACCACCGCCACGTCGCCGACCTCGACTTCCTGCCCCTCGCGCTCGACGCCGATCACCCTGGGCGGCGTGCACCCGCCGCCCAACTGCGAAGTGGACGCGGTGAGCACGTAGCGCTGCCCCGGCAGCACGCCGGCGAAGGCGAACCCGCCCTTCTCGTCCGTCGCGATCACCTGCCGGTCGAAGCACACGCGCCCTCCGCTCTGGTCGGCGACCAGCGTCACCTCGACGCCGGGCACGGGCGTGCCGTCGCGGACCAGGCGACCCGCGACGCCCGCCCCCTCGCCCACGCGCAGCTCGTGGACATGCGCCCCCGGCGGGCGCGACATGAAGCACGTCCGCGCAAACCCGCGGGCCGACACGGAGAGGTTCATGCCGACGATGGGCTCCTTGTAGGTGAGGGCGAAGCGACCGTCCTCGTCGGTGACGTCGAGCGGGTCGAGCCCGTCGCACAGCCCGCCGCAGCCGCCGGTCGCGGTCATGACCATCTCGGGAACGACTATCGCCCCCTCGACGGGCTCGCCGGCGGCGTCAAGCACGCGCCCGCGCACGACGCGGTCGGGGGGCAGCGCCTCCGGATCGCGCGGGGTCAGGGAGACCTCGACGGGCATCCCCTTGGCCGGGTTGATCGCGACGGTCCGGGCCGCCAGATGGCCCTTGGCGACGACGAGGAGCTCGAACTTGAGCGTGTCGTCGAGCCCCTCGATGGTCCAATCGCCGTGCTCGTCCGTGCGCGTGCGTCGCCCGCAATCCAGGTAGCAGGAAGGGCAGTAGTAAGCGACGCCCGTGATCGGGAAGGCGCGATAGACCATCACCGTCGCGCCGGCGACCGGCGCCCCCGCGGAGTCCACGCGCCCGCGGAGTGTCGCCGCCGGTTCCGCGATCAAGACCCGGACCAATGTCGTCAACGCCAGGATCGCAGCCAACGCGGGCACACGCATGCAACACCTCCGCCCCGGATTCCTTGCACCACCCGCGCCAGCATACCGGATTATTGCCTCCGCTGCCGCGGGGGCCGGTCCGGCGCGCCGTCAGCGGGTTCGGCATCCTGTGGCTCTGTGGGAATCCGCGGCCCGCACGCCGAGCCTGGGCGAGTCTTCGAGCAAGGGCTCGGGTGGTTTGGTTCCGATCCGAGCCTTCGTCGCAGAGCCTCCTCAGGCTCGGCGTGGTTGGAGGGGGTTTCCGCGGAGCCAGATCCTGTCGCATGGGCAGCGCCCGTGGCGCTCCCTCCAGACCAGGAGACCCCCCATATCGCCCGTGGTACCCGCAGCGCCCGCCCGCGCCTTGGTGCCCGTTCTTCCGACCCACGCCACGAGTGGCGTGTGTCGGAAGTCCGTGGACGGAGCGCTCCGGGTGCCACGGGTCATCGGGCGCTTCGCCCGATGACCCGTGCGGCTGTCAACGCCCGTCCGGACGCCGGCACGGGCGACCGCCGGGCGGCTCGCCCGTGGCACCCGGCGTGCCACGACTGTTCGGCTCGGCGAACAGTCGTGCGTCCGTCGCCCGACACCGCGTCCCTCGCAGGACACGACTGTGCCCCGAGCGGCACAGTCGTGGCACCCGGCGCATTCTTCCAACTCACGCCACGAGTGGTGTGTGTCGGAAGTCCGTGGACGGAGCGCTCCGGGTGCCACGGGTCATCGGGCGCTTCGCCCGATGACCCGTGCGGCTGTTCGACGCCCGTCCGGACGCCGGCACGGCCAACCACAGGGTGGAGACGCCCGTCAACCGGCGCGACGGGCAGGACTGCATCGTCCTCCCCAGCGTCCCCAACGACGTGGCCAGGAGGCTCTTCCCCAAGGGCTGCACCGAGGTCAAGCCCCACCTGCGCGTGACGCCCCAGCCCAACCGCCGAGGCCCTCAGGCCCGCGACAGGTTCTCGTGGCTGACCAGCAGGTCGAGCGTCTGGCACACCGTCGCCACGTCCTCCTCCGTCATCGAGTTGAAGAAGGGGAGCGCGATCGTGCGCTGGCTGACGCTCTCGGCGATGGGGAACATGCCGGGCCCCGTCCCCAGCCGCTCGCGGTAGAAGGGCTGGAGGTGGATGCACGGGAAGTAGTCGGCGGCCCCGATGTCGTGCCGACGGAGCCCCGCGACGATCCGGTCGCGCTCCTCGGCCCGGTACGTCGTCGCCAGCCGCACCACGAACACGAACCAGCTCATCAGCGTCTCGGGCAGGATCGTGGGCAGGATGAAGGAGCGGTTGTCCATCAGGCGGCGCACGTAGCGGTTGGCGACCTCGTTGCGGCGGTGGACGATGTCGGTCAGGCGGCGCATCTGGGCCACGCCCAGGGCCGCGTTGAGCTCGCTCAAGCGGAAGTTGTACCCCAGGCGCTCGTGCCGCAGCCATGAGCCCGTGGGCGTCCCCCCCGCCGACGCCACGCCCGGTTGCCCCAGGGGGCGCCCCTGGTTCCGCATCGATCGGCACAGCTCCGCCAGGCGCTCGTCGTCGGTGACGATCATGCCCCCCTCGCCCGTGGTGATCTGCTTGTTGGGGTAGAAGGCAAAGACGCCCGCCCGCCCGAAGGACCCGGCGGGCCGCCCCTTGTACTCGGTCCCCAGGGCCTCGCAGCAGTCCTCGATGAGCGGGATCTCGTGCCGGTTGGCGATCGCCTCGTAGCGGTCCATGGAGGCGGGGTTGGCGAAGGTCTCGACGGCGAGGATGGCCCTGGTGCGGGGCCCGATCCGCGCCTCCACCTGCTCCGGGTCCATGTTGAGCGTCTTGGGGCAGATGTCCACGAAGACGGGGGTGGCCCCCGTGAAGAGCACGCAGTTGCTGGAGGCGATGAACGAGAAGGGCGTGGTGATGACCTCGTCGCCCGGGCCGATGTTCAGGGCCATCATGAGCAGGTGGAGCCCGCTGGTGCCGCTGTTGCAGGCGACCCCGAAGCGGCGCCCCGCCCGGGCCGCCACCGACCGCTCGAACTCCTCGACCATGGGCCCGATCGACAGGCGGCCCGAGCGCAGGGCCTTGAGGACCAGGGACTCCTCCAGCTCCGTGATGTCGGGTCGGCTCAGGGGGATCTCGTGGTGCGCCATGCTCCCTCCATCGGACCGCGGGCGGAGGATCCTCCCCCGCGTGCGGGCACGATAGGGACGGCGCCTCAGGCGCAGCGGACCAGGTCGTGGTGCAGGCGATCGACCAGCCCGCGGAGCGTGGCCCCCCCGAACTCGGGCCCGAACAGGGCCACCAGCAGCGAAGAGCCCGACGCCGACTCGTCCTCGATCTGGCGGGCCAGGCGCTGGTGGGCCGTGACGATGGTGGAGTGGTTGGGCCGACCCGTCGCCCGGGCGATCTCCGGGAAGCTGGCGGTGGTGAGCCTGCGGGCCAGCAGGGCGGTGATGGAGCGGGCCAGCACCACGCGCTTGTGCCGCCCCGAGCCCGCAAACTCCGTCAGGCCCACGCGCAGGGCCTTGCACACCGCGTCGGCGATGGCCTCGACCGGGATGGGGCGGCGCGGGCGGTTCGCGCTCGGCGCCCGCTCCCCCTCCGACAGCCCCAGGGCCTTGCTCACGACCGCCAGCCCCACTCCGCCGTCCGCCCCGGCGCAGCCGGGCAGGAGGCGGGCCACGGCCTCGGTCTGCACCAGGAGCCCCTCCAGCTCGCGGACCGACCCGCGACCGCTCGGGCCCAGGCTCCGCTCCGCCAGGTACCGCGCCGCCGGCTCGTCCATTCTCAGCCCGCGCCGCTCGGCCAGGGCGCGCACGAGCCGCACGCGCAGCTCCGGGTCGGGCGGCTCGATCCGAACCACCATCCCCGACATGAACCGCGAGACCAGGCGCTCCCCCAGCCTCTGCACCTGCCGCGGGTGCTCGTCGCTGGCCAGCGCCACCAGGGCCCCGTCCAGGTCGATGGCGTCGAGCGTGTGCAGCAGTTCGTTCTGCGTCGCCTCCTTGCCGGAGACGAAGTGCACGTCGTCGATGCACAGCAGGTCGAGCCGGCGGTAGTTCCGCCGGAACGCGTCCACCCGCCCCTCGCGGACCGCCGTGATGTACTCGTTCGTGAACGCCTCCGCCGTCGTGTACCGGACCGACGCCCCGGGGTTGAGGCGCGCGAACCGTTCCGCGATCCCCTGCAGCACGTGCGTCTTGCCCATCCCGCACTCGCCGTGCACGAACAGGCTGGCGAACCCCAGCAGACGACGCGTCTGGACCCGGTCGCCCACGCCCGCCTGGGCCATGCGCGCCGCCGCGGCGTGCGCCAGGCGGTTGGAGTCCCCCACGATGAAGTCGTCCAGCCGCAGGTAGCGCCCGGACGGGCCGCCCCCGTGGTCGCGCCCGGTCCGCTTGACGGGCGGGCGGGCCCCGCCCCCGGACCGCGCCGGCGCGGGCCGCGGCTCCGGCGCCACGCCCCGGTCCACCTCGACCGCCCACCCCGCGTCGTGCCCCGCCGACAGGTCCGGCAGCGCCTCCACCACCGCCCGCCGGAGCTGCTCCCCGAACCGCTTGCGGATGACGTTGGCCTGGTAGGTCGTCGGCACCGTGACCACGAGCTGCCCGTTGGCGAGGGCGAACCGCGCGTCCTGCCCGAAGAACCGGGCGAACGCCCCGTCCCCCACCCCCTCGCGCAGACGCGAGGTCACCAGCTCAAGGGGCTCGGCCAGGCCCGCCGCGTGCCCCGCACCGTCCGTCGAAGCGCAACGCGTTCCCAAGGCGTCACACCTTTCCGCGGAGATCCGCCCCACGCCCACCCGCCCGCGGCGTCCGCGCGCACGGATCCCCGCGCGCTCGGGCGTCGCACCGGGTCGAGCACCCACCGACTCCGAGCCCTCCGTCCGATTCCGCCGCCGACCCGGCCCCCCCTCCAACGCGCGCACCACCCCCGCGAGCGCGTCACCACCAGCGCTCCCGAGTGCGGGCGCACCACGCCGCAAGCCTTGGCGTTGCTCGCCGGGCGAGCCCCGCGGACCGGGCGTTCCAACGGATCGAATGAGGGGGGCGGCCTTGCCGGAGACGTCGGTCGAATCCGTGACCGATCGACACCAAGGTAGCCCATGCGATCCGGGAGAGCAACCGCCCGATCGTGCGCGCGGGGGTCGTGATCGCGCACCGGATCAGTGATCGCCGAGACTTGCGCGCGTGAAGAAAAACTTCTCCACCGCGACGGCGCGGCCTTGCGCAAAGACTGTGCAAAACCCGGCGGTTGCCGTCAGAGGGGCCTGACGTACGCGACACGCTCCGCGTACCCGCGGAACCCCGCCCGCTCGTACAGCCGCAGCGCCGGCGTGTTGCGCCGGTCCACGGCACAGACCAGCTCGACGCCGGGCGACCCCTGGGGCGTCGGCGTGCACAGGGCGCGCACGCCCAGCGCCAGCAGCCTCGGCCCCACGCCCTTGCCGCGCAGCGCCGGGGAGAGCCCGAGGTACACCAGTTCCGAGCTCGCCGTCTCCGGGCACCGCGCCATCAGCAGGCACCCCTCCGGTTGATCGTCCAGGTACGCCACCCACCACAGCGCGGGGTCCCACACGCCCGTCGACCGGTGAGATTCGAGGATGTCCCGGGTCGGGCGAAGTCCGCACAGCTCCGGACAGTCCAGCGTGCCGATGTAGCTGCGGTCCAAGGCCCGGACCAGGTCGCCCTCGGCGTCCCGCCCCCCACCGATCCGGTCGAATCGCTCCACGCGCACCCCGTCGGGCCACTCCGGATCGGCAGCCCCACGCTCGCCGTCGAGCAGCCGCGCCGGACGGCGCATGTACTTGAGCGACCCCACGCACCGGAACCCGGCCCCCTCCAGGGCCGGGGGCGCCCAGGCGTCGCGCGGCTCGGGGAGCATCTGCGCCAGGCACACCCGCCCCGCCATGTTCGCCGCGAGCCAGGCGCACGCGTGTTCCAGCAGGCTCGACCGCTCCCGGGCCGCCTCGGCGCGGTCGGAGTCGCCGCCCGCCGGGGGCTCGGAGACGAAGAACGCCACGGTCCGCCCCGTGCCGGGGACCGCCAGCACCGCCTGCCGGACCACGGCCTCGCCGCCCTGCCCACCCCCGGGCTCGCCCAGCGCCCCCCACACGAGCGAGAGGTCGATGCCGTGGCTGGCGGCGCTGTCGATGAAGCGTCGGGCCGCCGCCGACACGTCGGACGACCGCTGGGGGACGAGGCGTCGGGCCGCCGCAGGCAGCAGATCCGGCCCGATCCGGACGATCCGGGCCCCTTCCGCGACCGGCTTGTCGACGCCTGGGGTGTGCATCCGCGGGTGGTCCCGGGCCTGGGCGGGGGTTGGGCCGGGGCCCGGGGACCCCGCCCCCGGTTTGACGCGTGGGCGCCGCCCCGTACACTGCTCGGCTCGGGACGACTCTAGGACCACGCCGCGACCCTCAACCCCGGCGCCACGGACCACGCACCATGCCCAGCCCCGCCTCCATGACCCGTCGGATCGCCCTCGCCGCGCTCGCCTCGGCCACGCTGCTCCTCCCCGTCGCCGGCGCCACGCTGGGCGCGGGCGTCGCCCTCGCCGCCCCGGAGCCGGACCCGATCCCGCGCCGCTGGCAACTCAGCCTTGACATGGGGCCCCTGCGCCTCATCACCATCGAGCAGGAGGGCGGCGAGCCCCGGGCGTACTACTACCTCACCTACACCGTCACCAACGCCTCGGGCAGTGACGTCCTCCTCGCCCCCATCTTCGAGCTGGTCTCGGGCGATGCCCAGATCCACCGCTCGGGGCGCGACGTGCCCGCCGACGTCACCCGCATCATCCTCGAACGCCTCAACAACCCCTTCCTCCAGGACCAGATCTCGATCATCGGGCTCCTGCTCCAGGGCACGGAGAACGCCAAGGAGGGGCTTGTGGTCTGGCCCGCCGACGACCTCAAGCCCGGCAGCCTCTCCGTCTACGCCGCGGGCTTCTCCGGCGAGATGCGCACGATCGACGTGCCCGACCCCAAGACCGGCAAGCCCTCCCAGATCACCCTCCGCAAGACCATGATGGTGCGCTACGACGTGCCCGGCGAGATCGACCGCCGCGGCGACCGACCCGTCGAGCCCATGGAAAAGCGCTGGATCCTGCGCTAATTCCCGCTCTGGAAGCCGCTCGCGTCGCGGCCTATCGTCCCTGCCCGAGATCGCCCCCTGTCAGGGGAACATCAGGGCATCCGACGGAGTTCCAGGCATGGCGCACAAAAAGGGACAAGGCTCCACCCGCAACGGGCGCGACTCCAACCCCCAGTACCTGGGCGTCAAGCTCTACGGCGGCGAGACCGCCAAGCCCGGCTCCATCCTCGTCCGCCAGCGCGGCACCCCCATCAAGCCCGGCTTCAACGTCCGCGTCGGCAGCGACGACACCCTCTACAGCGTCGCCGACGGCAAGGTCCTCTTCCGCGGACGCACCGTCCACGTGACCCCCACCGACGCCACCGCCCCCTGCCCGGCCTGGCTCAAGAACTGAGCCGACCCGCCAGACTCAATCGCACCGACCCCGGCCCGGCGCCGGGGTCTTTGTCTTCTGCGCACCGGAATCCGAGCCCTCTCGCGCCTCAGCACCCAGCGTTGAAGCCGCTGAGGAACGCGAGGAAGTCGTCGAAGTCGACGGTTCCGTCCGCGTTCACGTCGGCGCACGGATCGAGCGTGTTGAAGTCGTTCAGGAAGCCGTGACAGGAGACCTGCTCATCGATGGCACCCCTCCGCCCGGCAGCCACTGGCCATCGCAGGGCTGGGCGTGGGCGTTCAGGGCGGCGATCCACGCCGCCATTACGAGGATCAGGAGCGTGCGCATGAGGGGCTCTCCCGTGGGGGCCGTCCGGCGCCAAGGGCCTTGGCGTGTCAACCGACTTGGCGTACCGAGCCCGTGGCCGCGGAGTTGCGGCGGGCCGCCGGGATCGCCCGGAAATGGTCCCCCCGGAATCGAAGGCGCCGACGGTCGCTGGGCTCCAACGGCGGACTCGGGGCCCGAACCCGCGGGAGGGGCAGGAAGCGCGGAAGGACCGGGTGCTGGAGCCCAGGATGGTCATGCACTCTGCCCTCGCCGCACGCGGGAACCCGCGCTCCAATCCGGCGCGTTCATGGGGCGGGCGGTCGCAGTTCAACCGGCCCCAGGCTCTGGATGGTCACGCGCCCGAGGCGTCGGCGGGCGAGGTAGTCGTTGACCCGGTCGAGCGTGACGGCGTCGACCGCCTCGACGATCTCGTCGAGCGTGCGGGCCCGGCCCAGGCGATGCACGTCCGAGGCCATGCCCGACGCCCGCGCCGCCGTCGACTCCCCCGCGAAGACCACGCGGCTCTTCATCCCCACGATGGCCCGTCGGAACTCGTCGGGCGTGACGGCGCCCGCGGGCGTGTTCAGCCGCGTCAGCTCCCCCATGAGCACGTCCAGGGACTGCTGGGCCTTCTCGGGGGTGGTGCCGACGTCGGCCATCACCATCCCGAAGTCGCGGTCGCCGGCGTAGCGGGCGTGCACCGAGTAGCACAGCCCGCGCTTCTCGCGCACCTCGGTGAACAGCCGACCCGACATCGTGCCCGAGAGCACGCTCATGGCGACCTTCTCGAGCAGGCTGTCGGCGTGCCCCTCGGGCGGAGCCTCGTGCATCACCACGATCTGCACCTGGTTGGTCTTGTCCGGCTCGTGGGCATACCCGCCCGGCGCCGTGCGGGCCACGACCGGCTCGGGCCGCTCGCCCGCCCAGTCGCCCAGGGTGTCGTCGATCGCGCGCCGGAGGGCGTCGGGGTCGGCGGCGCCGGCGATCGCGAGGATCGACCCGCCCAGCCCCGCCGCGCCGTTGGGGAGCGCCACGCCGCGCCACCCCGACACCAGCTCGTCGCGCGTGAGCGCCGCCAGCCCCTCGGGCGTGCCCAGCGACGAGCGCCCGAGCGGCTCGGGGAGGTGCCGGGCGCGGGCGGCCAGGACGGCGCGCTCCATGGGCTCGTCGCGCAGGGCCTCGATGGCGGCGAGGGCCAGCTCGCGGGCCGGCTCGATCGCCGACGCCTCCATCCGCGGGCGACGGGCCATGTCGGCCAGTCGCGGGAGGGCCTCGACGAGCCGCGTGCCCAGGCAGGTCATGCCCAGGCGCATGTAGAGCCCGCCGGCGTCGGCGGAGCGGTGGGCCCCGAGGCGGTCGAAGGCGTCCGCCTGGGCGCGCGAGTCCAGGTCCCCCGCGCCGCGCAGGAGCAGCTCGCTCCACATCGCGGCCCTCCCGAGGCGGTCGGCGGGGTCGTACGCCCCCCCCCCGGGCACCAGCCACGTCACCGCCGCCGAGCGCACGCCCGCGATGGGCTCGATCACGACTCGCATCCCGTTGGCGGGCAGGTAGGTCTGGATGGCGTCGCTCATCGGTGCTCCGTGGGTTCTCGGAACCCGGCGGGCAGTCTAGGGCCGGGCGCGTGCGCGCACGCGCGGCGCGGCACGCCCGGCACAGGCGACGCAGCTTGACCCCGCAGGGGACGCTTGGGCGCGCCGGGCGCCCCGAGCCCCACGCCACGGGTCGATGACAGCCCCAAGCGCGCCGGGGGCGCGCCCCTGCCCCAATGCGCCGCATCGTCGACATCGTCGCCATCCTCACCCTGCTCGCCGGCGGGCTCGGGCTGGGGTACTGGATGCTCCAGGCCAGGTCCGAGGAGGACCACGTCGCGCGCACGGCCGCCAACCTCCAGCGCCTGGACCGCGAGGTGCAGGTCCGGGCCGGCATGACGGGCGGGCCCGCGACCCGGAAGGGCTACCCCCGGACCATCGACCCGGAGTGGTTCGGGGACGATCCGCCCCGCAACGCGCTGCTGTCGGCGGGTCTGGCGGGGGAGCGCCCGTGGCTGGAGATCGCGCGCGAGGACCAGGCGGACCTGTCGGATCCGCCCGCGCGGATCGCGCTGACGAGCCAGGACGCCGCGTTCTGGTACAACCCGGCGCTGGGGATCGTGCGGGCCCGCGTGTCGTCGAACGTAAGCGACAAGCGCGCCCTCGAGATCTACAACCGCGTCAACGGCACGAGCCTCTCGTCGATCCACCGCCTGGTGCCCGTGGTCGACGAGGCGCCGGCGGTCGAAGCGTCGGCGCCCGCTCACCCCTGAGCGCGCGGGCCGTCGCCCCTTGAAAAAAGTTTTCCACACTCAAGACATCCGAGTTGCGATTCCGATAAGGTGTGCTAGGGTATTGAGGCCGCGATGGTTCGCGGCACGGTCGCACGTGGATTCGAGATCAATCAGGAGACGTCCGATGGCGAAGAAGAAAGCGAAGAAGAAGGGTGGCAAGAAAAAGGGTGGCCGCAAGAAGAAGAAGGCCTGACAACCCAGTGATTCAAGGCGGAAACGTCGCCCGCCAACCTACGCGGCGTCGGGCCCCGAAAGGGGCCTGAGAAACTGACCCTCGATTGCCTGTGGGCTCATGACGGGCCCAATCACGCGAGACCTTCGAAGAACCAATCTCGACCAAGCGACCACACCGCGGGGCCCATCCGGGCCCCGCGGTGCTTTTCTGGTGGCGGCGACGCCCCCGCCGGCCCAGAATGAGTCACCCCGGGGCGACCGTCGCTCCGGGCAACCCCGCCGGCGGACGAGCCGCCCGCGCGACGATGGGAGCCACGCGATCGTGAACGATCCCTCGCCAGAGCCCGCCCCCCACGCGCTCCTGCGCCGCTGGTACCGGGGCTGCTACGCCGCCGGCGAGCTGGTCCACCCCGTCCGCTACGTGCTCGACGAGCGCGGGCTCCCGGTCTCCGCCCTCCCCAGGGCGGCCCTCGGCCACCCCGACGCCACGCTCTTTGTCCCCGAGGAATCGGGCGAGAGCCTGCAACTGCATGTCCGCCCGGAGGTGATTGACCCGGACGCGGACCCCGCGGCCGACCGGTACCTCATCTACCACGGTCGCCCGGAGGGCGTGGCGTGGGCCCGATTGACCCTCATGGGCGCCCGGCTCGGGGGGCGCGTCTTCTCGCCGGAGGACGCCGCGACACCCAACCCGTGGTCGGCGATCGAGCCGGCCCTCTGCCGCCGGGTGAACGCGGACGTCGCCATCCTCATGCAGGCGGTGCGGACCAACGATCCCGGCGCCAAGGCCGTGGGCGTCGACCCGTGGGGGATGGACGTGCGCCTGCGCTGGGAGGTGGTGCGGGTCGCGTGGCCCGAGCCGCCCGACCCCGCGCCCGCGGAAGTCGCCGCCGCGATCGTCGAACAGCAACTGCGGCGCCTCACGCCGCCCAACCCTTAGGGACCGATGACCCGCCCCACCGCCCTCCGCGAGGCCCACGCCCACCTGCCCGCCCACGGGCGCGAGATGGGGTACCTGGCCCTGGGCGACTGCGTTGACCGGGGCGACGCCCTGGACCGCGTCGCCCGGCACGCCGCGGACCTCGACCGCCGCGCCGAGCCCGGCTGGCTCCTCGCCTCGGGCCTGCGTCCGGAGTCGTGGGCGTCGGCGCCGGGTGGCGCGGCGTGGCCCACCCGCGACGAACTCGACCGCGCCTGCCCCCGGCGCCCCTGCTTTGTCGGGGCCTTCGACCACCACTCGTGCGCGCTCAACTCCGCCGCCCTCGCCGCCTCAGGGTTCCACGACGCTTCGCCCGACCCCGAGGGCGGCGTGATCGCCCGCGACGCGCGGGGGCGGGCGACCGGCGTCCTGCTCGAATCGGCCTACGGCGCCGCCCGTGCGGCGATCCCTGAGCCGACCCGCCCCCAATGGAAGCGCTTCATCAAGGCCGCCGCCGACCACCTCGCGTCCCTCGGGTTCGTCGAGGTGCACGACCTGCTGACGCCGCCCGGCCTGGGGTCCATCCTCGCGGAACTGCACGACGAGGGCGCCCTCCCCGTCCGCGTGCTCCTCTACCGCCCCTGGCGGGAGCTGGACGACGAGGTCGCGGCGGCGGGGAGCTATCGGCGCGCGGGCGTCGACCTGGCGGGGGGCAAGCTCTTCGCCGACGGCACGCTCAACGCCGCCACCGCCTGGATGCTCCATCCCTACCGCGAGCCCGTCGCGGGCATGCTCCATGGCAAGCCGCTCGCCGCGCCCGCCGAGCTTGACGAGGCCCTGGCCGCCTGCCAGGCGCGGGGGCTTGAGCTCGCGGTGCACGCGATCGGCGACGCCGCAGTGCGGGCGACGCTCGACGCCAGGGCCCGCCGACCCGCCGCCCGCCTGCGGATCGAGCACGCCGAGCTGATCGACCGGGCCGACGTGCCGCGCTTCGCCGAACTGGGCGTGACCTGCTCCGTTCAGCCCTGCCACCTGCTCTACGACGCCGAGGCCCTGCGTCGCCGCTGCCCGGACCGGCTCGACCGCGTGCTGCCCCTGCGCGAGCTCATCGACTCGGGGTGCGGGCCCGGCGGGCTGCTCTGGTTCGGGAGCGACACGCCCATCGTCCGCCCGGACCCGGGCGACTCCATCGCCGCCGCGGTGCAGCGCCGGCGGGCCCAGGGCTCCCCCGCCGGCCCGGCGTGCGACCCCGTCGCCCCGGAGCAGGCCATCACCGAGGGCGAGGCGTGGGCGTGCTTTGGGGGGAGTGAACAGTGAGCAGCGGGACCGGCCTCTGGCCGGTGGGGCGGAGCCCCGGCGGAGTCAGGCCCGGGTCTCGACCACCACCGCCGTGCCGTAGCAGATGACTTCGGTGCCGGTCGCCGACCCGACGTCGGAGGCGTCGTAGCGCATGCCGACGACGGCGTTGGCGCCGATCTCCCTGGCGTGCTGGACCATGGCGTCGTAGGCCTGCTGCCTCGCCTGGTCGCACATGGTGGCGTAGGCCCCGATCCGCCCCCCGACGATCGACTTGAGCCCCCCCGTGATCCCCTGCACGATCGTCGGCGCCCGCACCGTCACGCCCCGGACCACGCCCAGGTACTTCGTGATGCGCTGGCCTTCGAACGCGAACGTGGTCGTGACGGGCATGGGCACGGCGATCCCCCGCGTGAGCCGAAATGGTAAGGGGGGGATGGGCGAAGGGACGAGCCCTCTGCGCCGGGGCGGGGGCGCTCCAGCCCCCGCCGGGGCCCGATAGGCCCCGACGCGGTCTGGAGGGGACGGCAGCGGCTCAGTCCCCCCGTTCGCGCCGGCGGTTCTTGAACCACTGCCAGATCTGCGCGAAGATCCCCGGCTGGCGGATGACCTTGAGCCCGCCCGTGAGCCCCTTGGGCATCGCGTCGCGCTGCTGCTTGGCCTTGGCGTCCTTGGCCAGCACGTGCCCGAGGCGCGTGGTCGGGTCGCCCGACCGCCCGGAGTACTTCTCATACATCAACGGATCGATGCCCATGACGCGTCTCCTTCGGGTCGCAGTCTAGCCGCCACGCCCCGGCGCCCGAAAGCGTAAAATCCCCGGGTTTGACCCCCGCGGCAAGGAGGCATCGATGCGGCCCGACATCCGGTACAACAACATCATCGACTCGGACGAGGCACGCAAGGCCCAGGCCGAGGCCGACCGGGCCCCGAGCCTCCCTGCCGAGCGCATCGACGCCGACAGGTTCTACATCACGCAGCACTACCACCTCTACACCCGCGAGAACCACGACGTGTGGCGTGAGATGTTCGACAGGCGCTGGGGCGTCCTCGAGGGGCAGGTCAGCCGCCAGTTCATCGAGGGGCTGAAGATCCTCCGCCTGACCCGCGACCGCATCCCCCTGCTGGACGACCTGGTCCTGGACCGCGACATCGAGATCGCCGGGGGCGCCAGGCTCGCCAAGGGCGCTCGCCTGGACGGCATCAACAGGTTCCTTCAGGCCCAGAGCGACTGGGCCTCCTACGGCGTGCCGGGGTACCTGCCCGCCAAGGCCTTCTTCGCCTGCCTGGCCCAGCGCGAGTTCCCCACCACCGTCCTCATCCGCCCCCGCGAGGTCATGGACTATCTCCCCGAGCCGGACATCTTCCACGACGTCTTCGGGCACGTCCCCCTGCACACCCTCAAGGTCTTCGCCGACTTCCTCCAGACCTACGGCAAGGCCGCCCTGCTCTGCGAGGACGAGCAGCACATCACGCGCCTGGGCCGCCTCTTCTGGTTCACCGTCGAGTTCGGGCTGATCCGCGAGGGGGGGCAGGTGAAGGTGTACGGCAGCGGGCTGGTGAGCAGCCACGCCGAGAGCGCCTACTCGCTCACCGGCTCCTGGGAGAAGAAGGGGCAGCGCGTCGCGGACTGCACGCCCCGCGACGTGCCGGAGTGGCGCCCCTTCGACCTGGAGCGGGTCTGCGAAACGGACTTTGAGATCGACCATTTCCAGCCCATCTACTACGTGCTCGAGAGCTTCGAGCAGCTCCGCGACGCCATGAACAAGTACGCGGAGCGCGTCATCGGCGAGACCGGGCTGGCCGCCGCCGGGCGTCGCTGAGGCGCCGGCCGCAAATCGGGCTTGCTTGCCGGCGCGGAATCGCTATCTTTTGAGCGCCGCGGTCGACGCGGCGCGGGGCGGTGGGGCCGGACGGGTGGCCGGACCACGTCGCCGGCACGCGCACCAGCGCGTGCACGGAGCCTTCTCCGGAGTTCCTCCGGCGACCGCGACGCCCCGCCCCTTCCCCACGGGCTCACACGGGCCCACGGGCGACAGGCCCCCCTCGCGGGGGAACGCAGCGCACCATGGCCGCGATCACCAGCAGCAGCATCGGCCCACCCTCCGCCCGCCTCGACCACCAGCGACGGGCCACCGACCGCCCCTCGCCCTGGACCCTCGACGACTCGGCCCGCCTCTACGGGCTCCACGACTGGGGCGTGGGGTACTTCGGCGTCAACGACAAGGGGCACCTGACGGTCCTGCCCGCCAAGGACCCCGCCCAGGCCATCGACCTCTTTGAGCTGGTCGTCTCCCTGGGCGAGCGCGAGATCGCCACCCCCGTCGTCATCCGCTTCCCGGACCTGCTCAAGCACCGCCTGCTCGAGCTCCGCGGGGCCTTCGACTCGGCCATCCGCGAGCACGACTTCCAGGGGGCCTACTGCTGCGTCTACCCCATCAAGGTCAACCAGCAGCGCCAGCTCTGCGAGGACATCCGCGACCTGGGCAAGGGCCTGGGCTTCGGGCTCGAGGCCGGAAGCAAGCCCGAGCTCCTCGCCGTCCTGGGCCTCACCGAGAACCTCCCCGACATGCCCATCGTCTGCAACGGGTTCAAGGACTCCGAGTTCATCGAGACCGTGATCCTCGCGACCAAGCTCGGGCGGCACGCCATCCCCGTCGTGGAGCGGTTCAGCGACCTGGAGCTGATCGTGCACCACGCCAAGCGCTACGGCGTCAAGCCCCGCATCGGCGTCCGCGTCAAGCCCTCCGCCCAGGGCGCCGGCAACTGGGAGTCCTCCTCGGGCATGCGCTCCAAGTTCGGGCTCTTCGTCTCCGAGCTCATCTACGCCCTCGACTACCTCAAGAAGCACGGCATGGCCGACTGCCTCAACATGATCCACTTCCACATCGGCAGCCAGGTCTGCGACATCCGGCACATCAAGGCCGCCGTCAACGAGCTCGCCCACATCTACGCCGAGCTCAAGCGCCTCGGCGCCGGCCTCGATACCATCGACATCGGCGGCGGGCTGGGCGTGGACTACGACGGCAGCCAGTCCGCCTGGGCCTCCAGCGTCAACTACACCGTCGCCGAGTACGCCCGCGACGTGGTCTACCGCATCAAGAGCGTCTGCGACGCGGCCGAACTCCCCCACCCCCGCATCATCAGCGAGTCCGGGCGGGCCATGGTCGCCCACTCCTCCATGCTCGTCATGGACGTGGTCGGCAAGAGCCGCTTTGCTTCCGACCCCGAGATGGAGGAGACCCGCGACGCCATGGCCCGCGAGAAGGAAGTCCCCCAGCCCGTCAAGGACCTGATCGAGGCCTACGAGAGCCTCCCCAAGGCCAATCTCGTCGAGGTCTACCACGACGCGGTCCTGGCCCGCGACGAGGCCATGAGCCTCTTCAACCTGGGGTACATGAGCCTGCCCATGCGGGCCGCGGTCGAACGCCTCTTCTGGGCCGTGGGGCGCAAGATCCTCAACCTCGCCTCGGCCCGGGGCGAGCTCCCCGACGACCTCACCGACCTCCCCCAGGTCCTCTCCGACATCTACTACGTCAACTTCTCCGTCTTCCAGAGCATGCCCGACCACTGGGCCATCGAGCAGCTCTTCCCCATCTGCCCCATCCACCGCCTGGGCGAGGAGCCCATCCGCCGCGGCATCCTGGCGGACATCACCTGCGACTCGGACGGGCAGGTCGACAAGTTCGTCGACCGCCGCGCCTCCAAGCCCGCCCTCGAACTCCACGAGCTCCGCGAGGGCGAGCACTATTACCTCGGCGCCTTCCTCCTCGGGGCCTACCAGGAGGTGCTGGGCGACCTGCACAACCTCTTCGGCGACACCCACGTCGTCCACGTCACGCTCGACGACACGCCCGGCGGCCCGGGATACTCCATCGACGAGGTCGTCGAGGGCGACCTGGTCAAGGAGGTCCTCGCCTACGTCCAGTACGACCACGAGGACCTGATCCAGGCCATGCGCCGCGACGTCGAGAGGGCCGTCCGCGCCGGCAAGCTCTCCGTCCCCGAGGGCCAGAGCCTCCTCAAGTTCTACGACCAGGGCATGGAGGGGTACACCTACCTGGAGTAGCAAGGGGCCAGACGACGAGGGCGCGGCCGACGCCGCCGCGCCCGACCGTGCCACGACTCCCGGGGCCCCGACCGACAGTCGTGCCTCCCGCCGACACGACCGTGCCGCACCGTCGTGGCACGCCGATTCACTCGGCCAACCGGGCCGCGACCGCGTCGAACACCCGGATCGACTCGGCGACCTCGCGCTCCAGCGTTGCGCCCGACCCCGTCTCGTACTCGATCGAGAGCACGCCGCGGAACCCCTGGCGCTTCAGCTCGCCGAGCATGGCCTCCATGCCGCACCCGCCCGTACCGAAGACGACGTCGGGCTTGTCCGTCTCCGAGCGCACCAGCGTGTCCTTGAGGTGCAGCGACACCAGCCGACCCTCGCACCGCTCCAGGCACTCCACCGGCGTCAGCCCCGACCGCAGCCAGTGCCCCACGTCGGCGCAGAACCCCACCCGCGACCCCAGATCCTTGATCGCCCGCAGCACCGCCTCGGGCTCCCAGTAGCGGCTGGGCCTGGGGTGGTTGTGGCAGGCGAGGCGCACGCCCGTCTCCTCCGCCAGCCGCGCCAGCATCGCCCACGCGCCCGGCTCCGGCTCGCACGTCATGGTCTCGATCCCGAGCCGCGCACAGAAGCCCAGGTGCGCCCGGGCTTCCTTCTCGTCGGCGCTCGGCTCCGTCACCCCGAAGCACGCCGCCCGCACGCCCGCCCGGTCCAGCGTCCCGCGCAGGCGTTCGACCGCGCCCGCGCCGAGCCCCGGCCCGACCTTCGACGCGTCGTTCGGCGCCAGCGCCTGCCCGGGGTACAGCTCGATGGTCCTGAGCCCCAGCCGCCCCGCCGTCTCCACCGCCTCGATGCAGGTGCGGTCGCGGAACGTCCAGGCCTGGCACCCCAGCCGCCAGCCCAGCCGCTCCGCCGCGGTATCATCGCGAGGCCCGAGCGCCGCCCGGACCATCGCCCGCGCCAGCCGCGGCGGCGCCCCGGCGACCACCCCGGCCCCCGCCGCCAGCATCGCCTTCCCGATCGCCCGACGCGAGATCCCCACGCCCGCCCCCCTCATGCCGCCTCCGCCGCCGCCTTGAGGTCCGCCAGGTCCTGCCGCATCATCTTCCGGCACGACCGCGCCATGAGCCCCATGAGCGGCGACAGAACCTTGGCCATGAACGACAGTGGCGTGGCGCTGAAAGTCATCTCCACCACCGACCCCGCCTCGTCGGGCCGCACCGCCAGCACCGACACGTAGTGGCACCCGTGGCTCCACGCCTCCACGGTGTACGACCGCGGCGGGTCGAACGCCGTGATCTCCATCTCCTCCGTCGCCTCCTTCCCGAACATCACGCGGGTCTCGCGGAAGCGCGTGCCCTTGCCGACCATGCCGGGCGTGAGCACCTCGAGCTTCGTGATGCCCTTGACCCGCCCCGCCGCGTGGGCCAGATCCGTCAGAACCGAGAAGGCCCGCTCGGGCGGGACGTCCATCGTCTCGATCGCGACCACCTGTTTCATGCGCTTCCCTCAGGGGGTTGGGGGCTCGAACACCGCGGTGTCGTCGGCGACGTTGGCCCTGACCTCGGCGCATTCCCTCACGGTGTGCGGCTTTTCGGCGCCGAGCGAGTAGACCTCGACTCGCGTGGGGACCCACACCCCGGCTTGCTCGCGGAACCCGCCGAATCTCGCCTCCGTCGCCACGATCTTCGAGCCGGGCCCGCGCCCCCGGTACCGCGCCGCGACCACGCGCCCGCTCAACCCGTCGATCCCAAGGGTCGTGGTCACGCCCTGCGCGTGCGCCTCCACGAGATCCGTACCGCCCTCGGTCCCGTCGAACCGGACCGTCAACCCGCCCTCCGCGAACAGGCGGAGCAGGACGATCGGGTCGTGGAGTAACTCGCGCTCCATCGCCTCGCGCTGGCTCTGGACCATGGGCCGCGCGTCGGCGCCGCCGAACCAGCCCCTCTCACCCGCCAGCGTCATCGACCACTCCCGCTCGTCCCACGCGTCCACGACGTGCAGGCCGTTCGGGAACCGGAATGTCCACGCCTGCCGGTGGGTGTACTCGCGCCCGCCCGACCTGACCCGCTGCGACTGCGCCAGCCGGAGGCTCGTGAGCCCCCGCACCGCCGCCCGCCCCCCCATCGCCGCCAGAGCGCGCTCGAGAACCGCCGCGCCCCGGCGGGCCTCCTCCGGCGAGGGCGCTGGCGCCGCGTCCGCACGCTCCAGCAGCGCCTCAGGATCCGCCAGGAACGTCGACCTGCACGCCTCGCTGGCGAACAGGTACAGCCGCCCGTCATGGACCGCGAACAGGTCCGTGCGCCCCAGGCCCGACAGCGGGCCCATCCGGGCGCACGCTCCCCCAAGCTGCACCTCGTACGTGCCGGGACGCGCCAGAAAAGCGGCCCGCGATGCCTCGGTCGCGAACAGGTACCGATGACCCTCGTGCTCGACCTGGAGCGCCTCCTGCCCCGCCACCTCGCGCCCGGCGACCAACTCCACCGCGTCCATGCCCACCGTCCTGGGCGGCCCAACCAACCCGATCGCCGCGCTGAGCACCAGGGCGAGCATCGACACCCTCCGTTCCCCCCGCCGCCGCAGTATACGAGAACGCCGCGCCCGCACGCCCGCCATCAGTCCGCGCCGTGCCCCAGCGGCACGGCCCGCGCGACGGCCTGCTCGGCGGTGAGCACCTCCGACAGGTCCACCGGCAGGTACACCCCCCGGTCGTGGTCGCTGTTGAGCACCACCGCGTTGGGCGGCACCACGTGCACGCCCTCCTCCGAGAAGTCGTGCCCCAGCAGAAACAGGTTGATCCCCCACCGCTCCACCAGGTCCTCGAGCTGCTCGGCGTCGTAGCGCCGACCCCACACCATCATGTACGCCGACCCCGTCCGCGAGCGATAGTCGTCCTCCGTCAACCCGCGAAACAGGATCCGCGGGTCGAACTTCCCCATCATCTCCGGCGAGGGCAGGCTGTGGGCGCACAGGATGACCCGCCCCGACGCCGGCCCCGCGCACGTCACCCGCAACGCCAGCGGCATCGAACGCACGAACTCGGCGATCGCCTCACGCACCGTGCCCGCCCGGGCCGAGAACGTGCAGTCCAGCGCGTCGTTGAAGGCCTGCACGCACCGCACCCCGCCCTTCATGACGTCCGCCCCCGTGAGCTGGGCCAGCTCGTGGTTCGCCAGCAGCGTGTGCACATGCTCGGGGTACGCCGCCTTCAGCGCCGCCACCCGGGCCAGGGCCCGGTAGCTGAAGTCCATCCCGTTCACCAGCCGGTCGGAATGGATGACCTCGTGGAGCACCAGGTGCGACGGCACCGGGGCGGGCGCGCCGGGCGCGACGGCGAGCACGCCGTGCCCCAGCCCCGCCGCCTCGACCAGCCGCGACAGGTGCAGCGGGTTGTCGTGCAGGTCCCCCGTCGCGATCAGCCGACCCGGGCCCGAGATCTGGTCGATCGACCCCGACCGGCACCGCGCCGTGCGGTTGGCCTCGGCGCCGCCACGAAGCACGCCGGCAACGTCGTCCGCGGAGTTGAGGTTCAGGTCGGGGAACACGGGCACGCCGCCCTCGGCCCCCGCGGCTTGCCAGTCACGCGGCGGGCGGGTCCAGGATCTTGCGACGCGGCGCCTCCGGCGCCGCGTCATTCACGCTGTCATCGCCCCGGGCTCACCGGCCGGGCGCGTTGCTCGTTGCGTCCGCCAGGCGCGTGCCGTCGTTGGCCCGCGCCTTGAGGATCGCGTAGATGAGGTTCAGGCGGTCGGCGACGAAACGCATGTCCGCCGGACGCTTCTCGGGGTCCACCTCGACGCACTGCATGATCAGCTCGTTGAGGCGCGGCTCGATGTCGGGCTTGAGGTCGATGACCGGCACCGGCCTCTCGATCATCTCGTCGTCCAGCGAGCTGACCAGCGACTCGCCGTCCTTGGGCATCGCCGTCGGGATGGGCCGGTGCGTCAGCGACCAGTACATCGTCGCACCCAGGTTGTACACGTCCGTCCGCGGCGTGATCGGCCGCCGGTGCACCTGCTCGGGCGCGATGTAGTCCGGCGTCCCCTGGATCCGCCGCTTCACCGTCCCGATGGCGCAGCTCTGACCCAGGTCGATCACCTGCGCCGTCCCGTCCTCCGACACGATGATGTTGTTCGGCTTCATGTCCGCGTGCACGAACCCCTGGTCGTGCATGTGCGCCAACGCCTCGGCCACCTGGTGAAAAACGTGCACCGCGTCCAGGGGCGTCCGCGGCGGAGAACGGTCCACGCTCGTCCCGTCCACCCAGTCCATCACCAGCCACAGCTCGTTGGCCCCGCTGAAGATCCCCGCCGACTTCTTGATCACCCGCTCCACGCGCCGCAGACCCGGATGCGACAGCCGCGCGCTCACCCGCGACTCGTTCTCCGCCTGCTCCAGGAATCGCGCGTCCTGCGACTCGTGCTTCTTCACGTGCTTGAGCGCGTGCACCTGCTTGGACTTGGGGTCCGTGACCAGGTAGATGATCGACGCCGCACCCCGACCGATCACCGCGAGGATGCGGTAGCCTTCCACCGAGTCGCCGGCTTTCAGTTCTGACACCAACCCAGACCCCTCCCGATCAAACTGCAAACCTTCGAGCCCGTCGCCCAGCCCGCCCTCAGCGGACCGCCGGAGTGGATTCGGCAAGCGCGCCCCGGCGCTTCAGGCATCGCACACACCAGGCCCCGCCGGGCCCACCGGCAAACCCACCAGCCCGCAGACCGCGGGCCTCCACCCGGCCTGAGCGGCCGAACGCCGGCTCCGACCAAAGATAGCACGGGCCATGCCGCTTCGGTTGCAGGCGATGCCCCCGGGCGGGCCAATGTCCGAAAAACAAGATGGGAGGTGCCGACGCCCCACCCCGGGCCCTCATGACCCGCGCAGCAGTTCGTCCCGCAGCGACGACGCAGGGAACAGACGCCCGGGGCTGGTCGTCGGGGCCAGGTCGCGGTGCAGGTACACCTTGTCGGCGCCGATGCCGAACTTGGCCTGAAGCGCCCGGACCACCTCGCCCAGCCGACGCAACTGCGCCGCCGTCGGCTTCTGCCGGTCGAAGTTCCCGACCACGCACACCCCGATGGCGTTGCGGTTGTACCAGTCGCCCTTGGGACCGGCCGTGTGGGCGCCGGGCGACTGCCGCAGCCACCGGTACCCAACGTGCACCTCGCCGTCGTCCATCCCGTTCCCGTTCCCGATCACGAAGTGATGCCCCATGCCCTGCAGACCGGCGGCCCGGGCCTGGGCGTTGAGCGACTCCGCCGTGCCGAACGGCGACGCCGAGTGATGGATCACGATCGCCTGCCACCGCTCCGAATCGAGCGGCGCACGCGTGTTGAAGATCGTCTCCAGCGAGCCGGGCGTCGTCGACGCGATCAGCGACGGAAGCGCCCGCCCCGACAACCGCGGGCCCTCATTCGTGTCCAGGGCCCACAGCAACCCCCCCACCACCGTCATCGACATGACCAGCGACACCCACACCGTCCTGGCGCGGCGGCTCACCATCGCGCCCGACCTGCGTGCCCTCTTGGTTCGTGCGGAAGAACGCGCCATCAGCACCCTCGCCCGGCGGGCCCCGCGGTTGAGTCCTTCACCGCGTCGCCCCGCCTTGGCCCGGCGGTCCGGGATCGACCTCAGCGTATCCTCGACGCCAAAGCCCCGCACCGTCCGGCGAGCGGTTCCACCGCGGGTCTCAACATCGGTCCGCCCGGGACCGCTTATTCAGACTCAGTCGCGATTTTGCGCGTCCGCCCGCGGGTTATCGCCTGCGTCCGCCTCCTCCTCATGGCGCGAGTCGGGAATCCGTGGACGGAGCGCTCCGGGTGCCACGGGTCATCGGGCGCTTCGCCCGATGACCCGTGCGGCTGTTCGAGGCCCGTCCGGACGCCGGCACGGGCGACCGCCCGGCGGCTCGCCCGTGGCACCCGCGGCGCCCGCCGGTGCCTTTGTGCGCATTCTTCCGACTCGCACCACGAGTGACGTGAGTCGGAAGTCCGTGGACGGAGCGCTCCGGGTGCCACGGGTCATCGGGCGCTTCGCCCGATGACCCGTGCGGCTGTTCGAGGCCCGTCCGGACGCCGGCACGGGCGACCGCCCGGCGGCTCGCCCGTGGCACCCGCGGCGCCCGCCGGTGCCTTTGTGCGCATTCTTCCGACTCGCACCACGAGTGACGTGAGTCGGAAGTCCGTGGACGGAGCGCTCCGGGTGCCACGGGTCATCGGGCGCTTCGCCCGATGACCCGTGCGGCTGTTCGAGGCCCGTCCGGACGCCGGCACGGGCGACCGCTGGGCGGCTCGCCCGTGGCACCCGCAGCGCCCGCCGGCGCCTTTGTGCGCATTCTTCCGACTCGCACCACGAGTGACGTGAGTCGGAAGTCCGTGGACGGAGCGCTCCGGGTGCACGGGTCATCGGGCGCTTCGCCCGATGACCCGTGCGGCTGTTCGACGCCCGTCCGGACGCCGGCACGGGCGAGCCGCCGGGCGGCTCGCCCGTGGCACCCGCGGCGCCCGCCGGCGCCTTTGTGCGCGTTCTTCCGAATCGCGCCACTAGCGCCCCAGCAGCCGACCCCGCACGTTGGGCCGGCGGGTGCCGTACTCGTCCTCCACGTACGTCTCGGCGCGCTCATTCCGAAGCGCGTCATATCGGTCGTACTGGCTCCGCGGATCGTCGGGGCGCAGGATCGGCTTCTGGCAACCACCGACGCACCCCGCCGCGAGCACGAGCACACACGCCATGGTGTGCTCAAGCCGCCGCGCCCCCATCCCTGTGCCCATGCGTGCCATTCGAACTCCCACTCCCCCGGACGCCCTGCCGGGCCGAACCGCGTGCGCCAAAAAAGCAGTGTACCTCCCCACGGTTGGCCGTGGGGAGGTACAGTGCCAGAGGAGAAGAGAGACACGGTTTTCGGGTCGCTGTCACCTCTATATACGGCTTGGGCCGGCGCGGGTTCATGCACGGCCCCGATCGCGCCGCCGATCGACACCCGTCCATATCCCTTACACTCGCTCGATGGTCCCATCATCGGCCAGCCTGAGCTCGCCACGCGCGCAGAGCTGGCGGATCCCCTCGTAGACCGCCGCGCACATCGCCGTCGCGACGTTGAGCGATCGCTCCCCCGCGACCATGGGCAGGCGCAGCAGCCGATCGCGGTAGCGGCTTAGCAGGGGGTCCGGGAGGCCCGCGGTCTCCTTGCCGAAGACCAGGTGGTCGCCCGCGCGAAACTCGGCGTCGAAGGAGCACGCGCGGGCCGTGGTCGAGAAGAGCCAGAGGCGGCTCGGACAGGCCGCGGCGAGGTAGGCCTCCCAGGACGGGTGTTCGGCGCGGTCCAGGCGGGGCCAGTAGTCCAGGCCCGCGCGTCGGCAGGCCTTCTCACTCGTGTCGAACCCGAGCGGGTGGATCAGGTGCAGTCGGCAGCCCGTGGCCACGCAGGTGCGCCCGATGTTCCCCGTGTTGTTGGGGATCTCGGGCTCGTGAAGGACGACGTGGAAAAGTGGCCCGGGGCCCGGCCCGCTCACTTGCCCTCGCGCTCGCGGATGTACTTGGCCTCCGCCGACCGCCGCGCCTCGACGCCGGGGTCGGACTGGAGCACCTGCTCCAGGGCGCCCTGGAACGACGGATGCGCCAGCGGCCCGGACCAGCGGAGGGTGCCGTCGCTCGACACGATGGCGGCGAAGGGGAGCGGGATCTCGTTGTTGGACGGGGTGCCGGGGCGCACGCCCGAGAGCAGCCCGCCGTCAAGGTCCAGGATCTGCGAGTGGTTGAGGACCATCGAGGCGCGCATGGCGACCAGGCGTGCCTGGGCCTTGGCCGGGTCGCGCTCCTCGAGCTCGCGGGGCGAGGGGTTGTGGGTGTTGCTGGTCACGAAGGTGTAGACGCCGGCCACCACGCCGTCACGCCCCAGCTGCTTGGCGAGCACGTCCATGTTGCGCATGACCGGGTCGTAGGTCCGGGGCAGCGCGGGCGTCCAGAAGTAGAGGACGGTGATGCGCCCCATCGTGGACGGCTTCTCCGGGAACCAGCCCGAGTCGGGCAGGCCCGCCGGACGCGTCGGGTCCTCCTCCGGCTGCTGGAACGACTGCTCGCCCAGGCGCGGGAACTTGGGCCACTTCACCTTCGCGTACTGCTCGGGGGGCGGCGGCGTGAACGGGACCTCGGGCAGCCGCGACAGATCGACCTGCTCGCGGATCGACTCGGGGCGCAGGGCGTCGGCGTGCCGCTGCTGCTCCTGGCTCGCCAGCCGCTCCTTGATCCCCGCCGACTGCTCCGCCGTCTCGCCCAGCGCCTT
Organism: Phycisphaerae bacterium; assembly: GCA_016873295.1. GTDB lineage: Bacteria > Planctomycetota > Phycisphaerae > Phycisphaerales > UBA1924 > VGXM01. The sequence continues at coordinate 5,997 of VGXM01000018.1, read as the reverse complement.
CTCCACCGCCTTGTCCACCGACATGGTGGCGATCGAGGCGAAGCGCATCTGCCCGGAGCGGTCGATCAGGTAGAACGACGGGTCCTGCCCCGCGTTCAGAAGCTTGCGGAAGTCCCCCTTGGCGTCGTGCGCCACGAAGAGGGCCGAGGCCTCCGTCGGCTTGGGTTTGTCGGCGTCCGCCCAGCCCTGCGCGTGGTGCGAGGCCACCACCACCAGCCCGTCCTTGGCGTGCCGCTCGGCCAGGCGCGACGCCTGCCGGAAGGCCCGCGCGCTGGGCGCGTGCCAGCTCGCGTAGTTCACGATCAGCACCACCTTGCCCGACAGCGCCGACGGATCGGGCGCCGCCCCGCCCGCCCACCCGCTGACCAGGTCCCACAGCCCCGCCGGCGCCGGCGCCAGCTCCATGCGGTCCAAGGCCGTGCGCACGGCCCCGTCACGCACGATCTCAGGCTCGCGCACCTGGCCGAACGCGGGGCACGCGGCCAGGAGCACCACGGCGGAAACGACACAGAGGACGCGGCTGGTCATCGGAAGATCCTCCGAGGCTGTCAGGTGCCCGTCGGCCCGCGACGATCGCGCGGCGACGCTCCACACCCCAACAAGATACGCGCAACCCGCCCCGGCGTTCGGCCCCCGGGGCCACGCACCGACACGATCTGGCGCACAACCGCAACCCACCCCCACGAAATCGCCACAGGTTCGGGTTGTGTTAGAGCCTGGGTGTGATGCCGAGTGCCGGGTTCCGGGTGCCACGACTGTGCCGCTCGGGGCACAGTCGTGCGCTTGCGATCCGAAGGCACGACTGTCGGTCAGAGCCCCGACAGTCGTGCCACGGTCGTGTCCGGGTGGTTCCCGTGCCACGACTGTGCCGCTCTGGGCACAGTCGTGCCTTTGAGATCCCAAGACACGACTGTCGGTTAGGGCCCCGACAGTCGTGGCACGGTCGGACCTTTGCGATCCCAAGACACGACTGTCGGTCAGGGCCCCGACAGTCGTGGCACGGTCGGACCTTTGCGATCCCAGGACACGACTGTCGGTCAGGGCCCCGACAGTCGTGGCACGGTCGGACCTTTGCGATCCCAGGACACGACTGTCGGTCAGGGCCCCGACAGTCGTGGCACGGTCGGACCTTTGCGATCCCAAGACACGACTGTCGGTCAGGGCCCCGACAGTCGTGGCACGGTCGGACCTTTGCGATCCCAGGACACGACTGTCGGTCAGGGCCCCGACAGTCGTGGCACGGTTGTGCCGGTCGCCGCTCACTTCCCCACGCAGAACGCGGAGAAGATGCGTCCGAGGACCTGGTCGGGGCTGACGCGGCCCGCGAGGTCATCGAAGGCGTCGAGCGCCGAGCGCAGCGCCACCGCGACCAACTCGGGCGTGTCCGCGGCCCGTCGGGCCTCGCGGAGGCGATCGAGCGCGTCGGCGAGGGATCGGGCGTGCCTCGGGGCAACCGCCGCCAGGGCCGAGGGGGCGTTCGAGGCCACGCCGTCGGCGATCGCGCGACGCAGCGCGCCCAGGTTCCACCCGTCCAGGGCGCAGATCGAGACGGCGTCGGCGGGGGCGCCCGGCAGGTCCGCCTTCGTGCGCACGCGGATGGTCCGGGCCCCGGCCGGGGCGGCGACCGGGCCCGCCTCGAACCGCCCCGCCGGATCGCACCACACGAGCAGGTCGGCGTCGGCGATCGCGGCGCGGGCCGCGTCCTGGGCCGCCCGCCCCACCCCGTCGCGCGGCGCATCGAGCCCGGGCAGGTCGGCGAGCAGCACCGGGGCGTCCGCCAGCCCCTCGTGTTCCAGGTGCAGGGGCTCCTCGATCACGTCGCGGGTGGTGCCGGGCGTGGGCGACGCCACCGACCGCCGCCGGCCCAGCAGGGCGTTGAAGAGCGTCGACTTGCCCGCGTTGGGCGCCCCGACGAGCACGACGCGTGGCATCTCACGCCCCGCCTCCCGCCCGCCCGCGCCGCCCGCGAGCCCCTCGATCTCGCCGATCAGCCCCGCGATGCGCTCGCGCAGCGTCGCCGGATCGATCGCCACCACGTCCTCCTGGTCGGTGAAGTCGATCCCGCTCTCGACGAGGGCCAGCAGCGTCGCGAGGCGTTCGCTCCAGTCGCGGTAGCGGTCGCCGGTCCGCCCGTCGAGCAGTCGGCGCGCGGCGTCGAGTTCGTCGTCGCGCCGGGCGAGGATGAGGGCCAGGACGCCCTCGGCCTGTTCGAGCGTGAGGCGTTCGTTCAACAGCGCCCGCGCCGAGAACTCGCCGGGCCCCGCGTGCCGCACGCCGGGCTCGGAGGTCAGTCGATCGAGCACGCGGCGGACCAGCTCGGGGTTGCCCGGCAGGAGGACCTCGAAGCTCTCCTCGCCCGTGTACGACGCCGGGGCGACCATGCGCAGGAGCAGGACGGGTAGTTCCAGCCCGTCGGCGAGCGCAAAGCGAGAGGGAACGGCCCCACGACCCTTCGGCGCCGGGGTGAAGCAGCGTTGGAGCAACCCCGGGCACGCCGGACCCGACGCCCGGACCAGCGCCCGGGCCGAGCCTCCCGCGGGCGAAGCCCACGCCACGATGGTGTCGCCGAGCGGCATGGTGAATCTAATGCCCCGCCGGCGATCACTCCACCTCGGGCCCGCGGGCGCCCTTCCCGCGCCGGTGCGCCAGCACGATCCGGATCTGGTCGTACGGAACAGCGCCCGCCAGGTGCTCGAAGATGGGGCGGAGCCGGCCCCCGCCGCAGGTTTCCGCGGCCTCCGCGACGCGCCGCTGCGTGCCGGGGTCCACCCAACGGTCGATCGACTCGGGGCGATCTCCCTGAACGAACCCGGCGAGGTAGTCCATGACGGTCGAGCGGGCCCGCCCCATCTTGGCGCAGACCTCCTCGACGCTCATGCCCCCACGGAACAGCTCGCGGGCGGCGCTCGCGCCGGCGGAGAGGCGTGCCGGCTCCGACGGGCCTTGCTCGGGGGGGAGCGGGGTCCGGGCGTTCAGCGCCAGGCCCAGGCCGGCGCACGCGCGGGCCAGCTCCGGGAGCAGCAGCGGCCCCAGGTCCGCCAGCTTGCGGGCCCCGATCCCCCGCACGCCCGCGAGAGCCTCGGGCGTCGAGGGCCTCGCCCGGCACAGGTCTTCAAGCGTCGCGTCGCCCATGATGACAAAGGGGGGCACGGCGCGCTCCTCCGCGAATCGCCGCCTCCACGCCCGCAGCGCCTCGAAGAGGCGCTGCTCGTCATCCGTGAGCGGCGTGCGCGTCTGAGAGGGCTTGGCGCGACGCCCGGGGCGCGCGTCGTCGATGCGGGCCTCGACGAGTGTCGCCCGCGCCTCGTTGCGCAGCACGGGCCAGGCGCCCGCCGCCAGCCGCAGCACGGGGTACTGCTCGCCGACCCGCTCCAGGCGTCCGTCGTCGACGAGCTGCCCGATGTAGTTGGTGATCTGGGCCTTGGAGAGCCCGCGGAGGAGCCCCCAGGTGCTCACCGCATCGTGCCCGAGCTGGCGGATCTTCTCCGTCCTGGCCCCCATGAGCACCTCGGCGATGTGGGCCGCCCCGAAGCGCTGCTCGCAGCGGAAGACGCACGAGAGGATCTTGCGGGCCACGTCCTGGGCGTCGGCGATGGGCGCCAGCTCGCCCAGGCACACGTCGCAGGCCCCGCAGTTGTCCCCCGCGAGGCGCTGCCCGAAGTACTCGACCAGGGCGCGGTGCCGGCACCGGGCCGACCCCGCCAGGCGCTGCATGTGGTCCAGCAGTTCCAACTGGGCCCGGGCCGCGGCGGGGTCGAAGGGCTCGTCCGGATCCGTCGGCCCGCCCTGGAGCAGCTGCCGCCAGCGCACGGCGTCGGCGCTGGAGTAGAGCATGACGCACTCGGCGGGGAGCCCGTCGCGCCCCGCCCGCCCCGTCTCCTGCTGGTAGTGCTCGACGCTCTTGGGCATCGCCGCGTGCACCACGCACCGCACGTCCCCCCGGTCGATCCCCATCCCGAAGGCCACCGTCGCGACGACGACCTGCAGTTGCTCGCGCCGAAACGCGTCGGACGTGCGCGTGCGCTTCACGGGCGTCATGCCGGCGTGGTACGGCGCGGCGTCGAAGCCCATCGCCACCAGCGCCGCCGCCAGCGACTCCGTGTCCTTGCGGCTGATGCAGTAGACGATCGCGGCCCGCCCCTCGTGCCGGCGCAGGGCCTCGGCGGTCTGCTTCGCCACGTCGACGCGGGGCAGCACGCGGTACGTCAGGTTGGGGCGGTCAAAGTCGCCCACCAGCTCCGCCGCGGCGCGCAGCCCGAGCTGGTCGATGATGTCGCGGCGGACGCGGGGCGTCGCCGTCGCCGTGTACGCCCCGATGGGCGTGCCCGGCAGGATCTGGCGCAGCTCCGCCAGTCGGCGGTACTCGGGCCGGAAGTCGTGCCCCCACTGGCTGATGCAATGGGCCTCGTCGATGGCGATGGCGCCGGGGCCTTTGCGCTTCTGCGCGCAGCGCCCCAGCCACCCGCGGAAGGAGTCCGTGAGCACGCGCTCCGGGGCGGCGAGCAGGAGCCGGAGGCGACCCTCCTCGACGCCCCGCCGGGCCTCGTCGCCCGCCTCGCGTTCGGCCATGGAGTGCATCGCCGCGGCGGGCACGCCGGCGGAGGTCAGGGCCGCGACCTGGTCCTGCATGAGCGCGATCAGGGGCGAGACGACGAGGGTCCAGCGTCCGCTGATCATGGGCGGGAGCTGGTAGCAGAGCGACTTGCCCCCGCCCGTGGGCAGCACGGTGAGCGAATCGCGCCCCGCGAGCGTGGCGTCGATCGCCTCGCGCTGCAGGGGCCTGAGCGCGTCGAACCCCCAGTATCGGCGCAGGCAGTCGAGGACCGGGGAGGGCGCGGGCATGGGGCCAGTGTACGGAACGCTCAGACGCTCGCGAAGGCGTCGCTGGCCTGCTCGATCGTCTGCGCCGCGATCTGCGACGGGTTGTACCCGCCGGGAAGGCGGACCAGCGGTCGCCCGTAGGTCCGGCAGGCCTGGGCGGCGACGTCCAGGTGCAGGTGCCCCGAGAGCTTGATCACGGCCCAGACTACCGCCGTGGTCGGGTCGGCGATGGGCGGGTCGATCGGCGCCGTCCGGCCGTGCTCGGTGAGCTCGATCCAGTGAAGCTCGGCCAACCCGAAGGCCCGCTGGATCCGCTGGGCGGCGTGGGGGTAGCGCTCGCCCCCGATCAGCACGGCCCGCTTGCCGCGGAGCCAGTCGCGCACGCGGGCGACGTTGAGCGACTCCACCCGGGCGGGGGCTCCCACGCCGGGCGCCTCCTCCGCCGCGATCAGTTCGCGCACGGATCGGAGCACGCCCCGCGATTCCTCGGCGGCGCCCCACTTTTCCTCGGGGAGCCGCAGCAGGTCCTCGAGCGCATCGGTCAGGCGGTCGTCGCCGGGCACGATCCCGTGGTCGCCGAGTCTCGCCGCGCTCTCGACCACGACCTTCCAGTCGTGCGCGTGCTCGCCGCCGGGGGCGTTGGCGATCTGCGCGGCGTGGTAGCGGAGCTTCTTGAGGAGCTTGGCGCCCTCGCGGGCGCGGTTGTCCCCCTCCCGCAGGCCTCGCTCGAACGTCTCCAGGCGCGCGCGCAGGTCTGCGTGCTTCCCCGGATCGGCCGGATCGCCGACACGCATGTAGTGCTGCACGTAGATCCGCTCGGCTTCGGTGACGCGGCGCAGCCAGAAGAAGGCGTCGTTCTGATCGCGGTCGGTCTCGCTCAGCCAGGCGTTCTCCAGCGCCCGGCGCACGGCGGACTGGGCCTCGGCGAGAAGCTCGACCGCCCGCTTGAACTCCGCCGCGTCTTTCCGAGGCGCCCGCTCGACGATCCCGCACGCCAGCGCCAGGTTTTCGTAGCAGGGCTTCATGGCCCGCAGGTCGGCGGGCGTCACCCTCGAATCGGGGAGGAACATCCACAGGAAGCAGTCGGGCAGCGCGTGCCGGGCGTCGAGCAGCCGGTCCACGCGCTCCTGCGCCCGGCTCCGCGCCTCCGGGGTGCCGGCCTCCTGCCGCGCCGCC
>VGXM01000017.1 GCA_016873295.1 Phycisphaerae bacterium | reverse complement strand
CTCGGCGAACAGTCGTGCTCTCCCCACCAGCACGACTGTGCCCCGAGCGGCACAGTCGTGGCACCCGGCGTGGTTGGAAGAACGCGCACCAAGGCGCGCGCGGGCGCCGCGGGTGCCACGGGCGAGCCGCCTTGCGGATCGCCCGTGCCGGCGCCCGGACCGGCGTCGAACAGCCGCACGGGTCATCGGGCGAAGCGCCCGATGACCCGTGGCACCCGCGGCGCATCCATCCACGGACTTCCGACACCTGCCGTTAGATCCTCGGCGTCGGCTCGTGCACGGGGCGGGCCGTCAGCCAGCGGGCGTAGCGCCAGAGGATCGCGACCGCCGTGAAGACGACGATCCACCCGGGGAGCCATCCGATGAAGCCGCGCACGATCGCCGCGGCGGTGGACGCGAGCGTGCGCGCGCCCTGCTCCCACGCCTTGCCCAGCTGAGAGGCGAAGAACGCGCCCAGGCCGTCCTTCGCCCCGTCGGGCGCGTCGCCCGCGCGGATGTTCACCAGCACCGAGGCCAGCTCCACCGATCGCGACACCTGCTCGCGCTGGGCCTGCAGGCGCTCGATCCGCAGGCGGACCTCGTCCAGGGACTTGCGGAGCAGGAGGATGTCGGCCAGGTCGGCGTCCTTGCGCGCCGTGAGGAGTTCGAGGAGCTCCCGCTCCACGCGCTGCTCGTTGCGGATGGTGGCGTCGAGGTCGATCATGCGGTCGGTGACGTCGATCCCCTCGGCGGATTCGGCGGCGACGGCGCCGAGCTGGCGCAGGCGGGCCAGCACGCCGTCCAGCCGCTGCTGCTGCACGCGGAGGAGGAGCGTGCCCTGCAGCGCCCCCTCGGGCCCGCTCAGGGACGCCGACTCGACGAACTCGCCCAGCGCCTCGGTGACCAGGAGCGCCGCCTTGGAGAACGTCGCGCCAACGTCCTCGGCGACCAGGTCCACCGAGGCCCGGCGCGCGATCCGGCGCGGGCCGACCGACTCGGGCTGGTCGGGCGTCGGGGCCGCGAGCGCGCCGAGCCCCGTGCCGAAGCCCTCCGAGCCTGAGGCCGCGGTGGAGGGCGCGACGCTGCGGGCCGCCACGCGCTCGCCCCCGCCATGCACGCGCGCCGACCGCAGCGACGGGGCGAGGCTCACCGCGAGGATCGCGACCAGGGCGACGGCCGCGGCGGCCGCCATCCACGGGCGCGCGATCGGGCGAGAAAGGAAGGAACCGGGCGCGCGCCGCCGGGTCTCCGCCAGCGCCACGCGCCACGCGGGGCGGTCGGGAGCCCGGGGCGCGGTCAGGTCGTGCAGGGCGGCCTCCTGGTGGCTCGACAGGTGGGGGGTGGTCATGGGTTCGGCTCCGTGCGGAGGTGATCGGCGCCGCTCAGCGCGCCCCGGAGCGCCCCCAGGGCCGCCGAAAGCCTCGACTTGAGCGTCCCGATCGGAATGCCAAGGACCTCCGCGGCCTGCGCGTGCGTCAGCCCGCGGTGGTAGCAGAGCAGCACCACGGTCCGCTGCGCGTCGCTCAGCGATTCGAGGGCGGCGTCGAGCGCGCGACGCTCGTCGTCCGGCGGCCCGGCGGGGGACGGAGCGGGACGCGCGGGCCCGCGTTCGAGCGCCGCCCGTCGGGCCGCCGACGCGCGCAGATCCAGGCACCGGTTGACGAGGATCCGGTACACCCACGTTCTGAAGGCGCTCTCGCCGCGGAATCTCGGCGCCGCGCGGATCACGCGAACCCACGTCTCCTGGACGGCCTCGTGCGCCAGATCCACCCGGCGCAGCATCCCCACCGCCAGCCCGTACAGGTATGCCTCGTAGCGATCCGCGAGCGTTCCCAGCGCGCCGTCGTCGCCCCCGGCGAACCGGGCCAGCAGCCGCGCGTCGTCCTGCGATTCCGGGTCCGGCGGTCGATCGGTCATGGCGATCTCCGCGGAGTTAGACCGGCGACCCGGGCGGTCGGTTCGGGCGGAAGGGCCGGAATCGGGCCCGGCCACGCCGCTACAGCCGCGCCAGGGCCGCGGCGACGACCTCGTCCACGCCGATCCGTTGCATGAGCGTGACGCGGTCGGGGCGCTTGTGGTCGAGCGTGTCGCCCGGGCCGACGTGCCGGATCACGTCGCGCTCGCGCCCGTAGGGGCCGACCAGCTCCACCCGCGTCGGGCCGTAGAGGGCGACGATGGGGCGATCGAACCCGACGCCCACGTGCAGGGCCGCCGAGTCGTTGGCGATCACCAGGCGCGAGCGCTCGATGACCGCCAGGAGTCCCCCCACGCCCGTCGAGCCCACGCGGTCCACCAGGCGCGGGTCGCGCGACGCCAGGTCGAGCAGCGGCCCGATCTGGCCGCGCTCGGAGCCCGAGCCGACCAACACGACGTTCAGACCCCGCGCCGTCAGCGCCGACGCGACCAGCGCGAAGCGATCGGCGGGCCACTGCTTGGCGGGCCAGCGGCTGGTGGGGGCCATCACGGCGTAGGGCTCGCCCAGGGCGGGGTCGGCGCCGACCCGCGCGCGGTCCTCGGGCGGGGCGTGCAGGCGCAGGTCGGGCACGGGCGCCACGCCCATCTGCCGCAGCAGGTCGAGCATGCGGTCCACGGTGTGCCGATCGCGGGGCACCGAGTAGCTCTCGGTCAGCCCCAGCCAGCCCCCCTCGCGGGCGTTGGAGAACCCCACGCGCCGACGCGCCCCGGACATCCACGTGAAGAACCCGGAGCGGGCCAGCCCCTGGAAGTCGATCGCCAGGTCGTACTCGCGCTCGGCGAGGTCGCGCAACCACCGCCCCACCGGCGCCAGGCGCCCCGACACCAGCCAGTCCTTCATCCCCCGACGGGGGAACGGCACGACACCCGACAGGTCCGGGTGCGCGCGCACCGCGTCGACGAACGAGTCCTGCACCAGCCAGTCGATCCGGGCCCCGGGGAAGGCCCGGCGCAGGCTCACGAGCACCGGCACGCTCCGGCACACGTCCCCCAGGGCGCTGGGGCGGACGATCAGGATGGAGCGGGGCGCGTCGCTCACGGGTGGCGATGGTATCGGATGGGGCGCGGAGCGCGCCCGAAAGCCGCCCGCCCGAGCTCCCAACAACCCAATACCATTCCTCACCAGGCCGGCGCCGTGCGCCGACCGCATCGCAGAGAGGGTTCCCATGTTGACGTGCGTGCGCAAGCGGAGGCTGTGGCTGGCGGCCGGGCTGTGCCTGTCGGCGGCGGCGGGCGCGATGGCGGGCGGGCCCACCGACACCGAACGCGTGGCGGCCGTCAAGGCCCTGTTCACCGTCCAGAGGGCCGACCTGGCCTCGTGCCTGGTCGACCCGCGGGACCGGACGCTGGGCGAGGCCCTGGGCATGATCCCGGCCCGCCTGCGCGAGCTGCCCGGCGAGGTCCCGGACGCCCAGGCCCAGGCGATCGAGCTGGCGATCTCGGCGATCAAGCTGCTCGCCAGGCCCGGCAAGCTGGCGGTGGTGTACGACGCGGGGTACCCGGCGGGCGGGTTCCTGGGCTACGGCATCGTCGCGAGCGTGCTTCTCGACGGCGAGGACGACGCGCGCGCCATCGACGGGCAGGTCCGCGGCATGCTGGCCCAGGCGGACCTGCCGGTGCCCCCCGAGGACAGCCTCCGGTTCGACGGCTTCAAGGAAGTGCAGCTCCCGCCCGCGGGCGCGGTCGCCTTCGGCGCCCGCAAGGCGGAGGACGGCTGGCGCTTCGAGATCGTCGCGGGCTCGGTGGATGCGCTGGCGCCCGTGATGGCGGTGTTCCCGGCGATGAAGGCCGAGGGCATGAACCCGGTCATGGTCGCGACGTTCGATCTGTCCGCCCTCACGCCCCTCGCGACCTTCGCCCAGCAGATGGCCGGCAACGACCCCCAGGCGTCCAACGCCATCCGCGCCATGACCGACGCGGGGCTGGTGGGCCCGGACGCGGCCCGGGGCCGATTCGAGGTGGGGTACACCAAGACCGAATCGGTGACGCGGATCTCGATCGACAACGCCAAGCGGCACGCCCAGGCCTGGTCGCTTCCGACGGCGGTCCTCACCCGCGCCGACCTGGCCCCCATCCCCGCCGACGCCACCTTCGCGAGCGTGAGCAAGGCGGATCTGTCGGCGCTCAAGCGGGTGATGGACGAAGCCGCCAAGGCCGGCGCCGACGTCGAGGGAGCCCTCGAGCACCTCAAGGCGGAGACGGGCGTCGACCTGCGGGCCGACGTGCTCGACACCGTGGGCGGCACGGCGATCCTCTACACGTCCGAGGCGACGGGCGGCGGGGGCCTCGGCTCCGTCGCCGTGCTCCTGTCTCTCAAGGACCGGGCGCGGTTCCTCGAGGCTCATGACAAGGTCGTCGAGCGGGCGCGTCGGCACATCGCCGAGGACGCCGGGCCGCGGGCCAAGTATGTCTCGATCCGCTCGTGGGACGAGGGCGGCGTGCGGATGAACCAGGTCGCGGCCCGGGGCGTGCCCGTGCCGCTGGAGCTCACCTACGCCGTCACCGACAAGTGGCTCGTCGCGGGGCTGATCCCGCAGAGCGTGCTGGCGGCGGTGAGGCAGGCGACGGCGGGGAACGCCGGGTTCGCCGACAGCCCGATGCTCAAGGGCGTGTGGCGCGAGGATCGCCCCCTTACCTCCATCGCCGCGGTCAACCTGCGCGGGTTCATGCGGGCGGGGTACCCGCTCATGAGCTTGGTGGGCTCGGCGATCTCGCGGGGCGTGGCCTCGCCGACGTCGGACCGCGACCCGGGGATGATCGTGCCCCTCTACGCCGACCTGACCCGCGTCGCCCGCCCGCTCGTGCAGGTGACCTACTGGACGGGCGACGCCTACGTCGCCGAAGTCGCCTGCGAGCGATCGGTGCTGGCGTGCGCGACCGCGGTGCTCGGGGTGGCGGCGGAGGTCGGGCCGTTGATCGCCGGGGCGGCGGCGTCGCGGGAACGGCGCCACGGAGAGGAGCACCACGGCCTTGGGATCGGCGACGCCGGGGCGTGGCGGCTTGGGCTCCTCCGCGGGCTGGAGCCGCGATGGATGCTCCTCTCGCCCCTGAGGCTGGCCGCGATCGGCGAGTCCTGGGGCCCGACGGTCGAGGCGCGGATCAACGGGCTTGTGCCCGTGCTTCCGTTGGCGGATCAACGCTGAGACGGCGCGTGGGGCGTCATCCACCCCGGGCTTGCGCCCGGGGCTCGAGCGAGCGCCACGCGCGAGCGTGGGTGGGGCGTCATGGAGCCCGGGCCCCTCAGGCGGTGAGAGCTCGGAGCACCTCGGCGAGCGTGGTGACCCCGGCGCGGACCTTGGCCAGCCCGTCGTGCTTGAGGAGGCTGAGCTCGCCGTCCTCGATCGCGGCGTGGGCGATCTGGCGGGCGTTGGCGTGGTGCATGATCATCTCGCGGGTGCGGTCGTTCAGCCTGAAGAGCTCGAAGACGCCGAGGCGTCCGCGGTACCCGGTGGTGCGGCAGGCGCGGCACCCCTTGCCGCGGACGTGGCGCTCGTCGGGCAGGAGCTGGTACCCCTCGGGCAGGTCGTCGGGCTGGGGGGCGTAGGGCTCGGCGCACTCCGGGCACACGCGCCGCACCAGGCGCTGGGCCATGATCCCCTCGACGCTCGAGGCGACCAGGAAGGGCTCGACGCCCATGTCGAGGAGGCGCGTGGTGGCGCCGGCGGCGTCGTTGGTGTGAAGCGTGCTGAACACCAGGTGCCCCGTGAGCGACGCCTGCACCGCCGTGTCCGCCGTCTCCTTGTCGCGGATTTCTCCGATCATCACCACGTCGGGGTCGTGCCGCAGGATGGAGCGCAGGCCCGCGGCGAAATCCAGCCCCACCTTGGGGTTCACCTGGATCTGGTTGACCCCCGGCACGTGGTACTCGACCGGGTCCTCCACCGTGATCGCCTTGATCTCGTCGCTGATGATGCGGTTGAGCGAGGCGTAGAGCGTCGTGGACTTGCCGCTGCCGGTCGGGCCGGTCACCAGCAGGATCCCGTGCGGGCGGCCGATCAGCTCGTCCCACCGCTTGAGCAGGTGCGCCGGCATGCCCAGGTCGTTCAGGCTCATGAGGGCGGCGGTCTTCGAGAGCACCCGCAGCACCACGCCCTCGCCGAACAGCATGGGGATGATGGACACGCGAAGGTCGAACTCCTCCACGCCCCGCGGGGTCCGGTGCTTGAACGTGATGCGGCCGTCCTGCGGACGCCGCTTCTCCGCGATGTTCAGGTTGGCCATGATCTTCAGGCGGCTGACGATCGCGGCCCCGAAGCGGTGGATGCTCGCGGGCACGTTGGCCCGCTGCAGCACCCCGTCGATCCGGTAGCGGACCAGCAGTTCGTGCTCGTAGGGCTCCACGTGCACGTCGGTTGCCCGCTCGCTGATCGCCTCCCCGAGCAGGTCGTTCACCAGCTTGATGACCGAGGCTTCCTGGGCCTGCTCGATCTCGTCCTGGGGGAGGACCGCGGCCACGTCCGCCGCCGATCCCGAGAGCGCGTCGAGCGTGTCGCCCCCCACGCCGTAGTGGGCCCGGATGAACTTGTCCAGCTCCTCGCCGTCGGCCAGGGCCGGCTCGATGATGCAGCCCGTGATGAGGCGGAGCTCGTCGAGCGGGGCCAGCTCGTAGGGGTCGCTGGTGGCCACTGTCAGCACGCCGTTCTCCCGCGCGATCGGCACGCACCGCTGCTTGTACGCGACCTTGGCGGGGAGGAGCGCGAGCACCGCCGCGTCGACCTCCGTCGCTCCCAGGTCCACCACCGCCAGGTGGAACTGCTCGCCCATCGCGTGCAGCAGGTCCTGCCGCGACACCAGCCCGAGCCGGAGCACCACGCGGTCCAGCCGCTCGCCCGACGCCGCCTCCTCGGCGACGGCCCGGTCGAGCGCCTCGCTCGTCAGTATCCCCTTCTGGACCAGCAGTTGCCCCAGCGGCATGCGCAAGTGTAGTGCGGGCCCGCCGACCCTCACGCCGGGTACGTGGCGCTGGTCCGGTCGGTCTCCCACACCGTGACGCTCACCAGCGTCGAGCCCGGGGCCTCGCGCCCGATGCGCCCGGCCAGCAGGTCGAAGCACACCTTCGCGATGTTCTCCACCGTCGGGTTCAGCCCCGTGCCGGGCGCGAACTCCGGCACGTCTCGGTTCAGGTGCTTGTGGTCCAGCCTCTCGATCACGGCGCCCTCCACCAGCCGCTCCAGCGCTTCGAGCGTCAGCCCGGGCCCGGCGGGATGGAGCGCCGTGCGCACGCACGGCTCGACCTGGTAGTTGTGCCCGTGCCCCTCCGGGTTGTTGCACTTGCCGAACCGCTCCCGGTTCTCCGCTTCCGACAGCCCCGGCACGTGCAGGCGGTGGGCCGCCGAGAAGTCAAACCGCTGGCGGATCAGCACGACCTGGGGCGCCTCGGGTGACATCTGCACCCGATGGTACGGGGTGAGTCTCCACGCCACCCACTCCAGCCGCGCCGGCAGCGCCGCCGCGAGCGGGCCCAGCAGCGGCGCGAGCACCACCCCGGCTTCGGCGCCCGGCGTCTCGCGGCACGCCCGCTCGATCGCCGGCACCACCACACCCCGCGTCGCCCGGTCGATGTCCTTGATGTCCACCAGGTATCCCGTGCGCCCGTCCGGCCGGCCCACGCACGCGACCTCGATCTCGTAGTGCCGCCCAAGCCCGCGGATCGCCGGCGACCCCGCGTAGGTGTTGGGATCCTCCGCCCCGCCCCCCCCCTCCGGGTTCACCGCGAATCGAACTGTGCGCGTGAGTCGAACCATGGCGGCGTCGTCGCCAGAGGGTACCGCCGACCCGTGCGCCCGGCCCCACGCCGACAAGGGCGGCGTGCCTCCCGCCGCGGGGAAGCATGCTCCGGGCCGCCGGCGCCCCTCCCCCGGAGTGGGGATGCGTCCAGGCCCGGATCATGGCGTGGTACGATGAGCCGTGGCGCCGATCGGCGCCCTGGGAGTGCCCGCCATGCGCCGACTGATCGCCGCCGCCCTTGTCGCCTCGTGCTGCCTGTCCGCGTGCAACGACGAGGCCGCCAAGGCGCCCCGCTGGGGCGCCCCGCCCCCGGACAAGCGCAAGGCCCCGCCCGAGCAGCCCGCCGAGACCAAGCCCGAGGCGACCCCGGCTCCCGCCGCCCCCCCGGCGCCCGCCTCGGACCCGGCCCTCGTGCTCGCCTACACCATGCCGGACATCGACGGCGGCTCGCTCGACCTCGCCACCCTCAAGGGCAAGGTCGTGCTGATCGTCAACGTCGCCAGCCAGTGCGGGCTCACGCCCCAATACGAGGCACTCCAGGCCCTCTACGAGGCCAAGAAGGACGCCGGGCTCGTCGTCCTGGGCGTCCCCGCCAACAACTTCGGCGGGCAGGAGCCCGGGAGCGACGCCGACATCAAGTCGTTCTGCACCGGCACCTACCACGTCACCTTCCCCATGCTCTCGAAGGTCAGCGTCAAGGGCGACGACCGGCACCCGCTCTACGCCCAACTGGCGGCCCTCCCCGAGCCCCTGGGCGGCGAGCCCAGGTGGAACTTCACCAAGTTCCTCGTCGATCGCACCGGCCGCGTCATGGCCCGGTTCGAGCCCAAGACCACGCCCAACGACCCGGCGCTCGTCGCCAAGGTCGATGAACTCCTCGCCATCGACTGATCCCCGTGCCGACCTTCCAATACACGGCGCTGAACGCGGCGGGTCGGCGGGTCGAAGGCCTGCTCTCCGGGCCCTCCGAGCAGGCGGTGCTCGGCGAGCTGGAGACCCGGCGCCTCACGCCCATCGCCATCCAGCCGCGCGAGCAGGCCGCCTCGCGGCGCCGGCGCGTCAGCCCCCGCTCCCTGGGCACCAGCTATCAGGCCCTCGGCGACCTGCTGCACGCCGGCGTCCCCCTCATGCGCGCCCTCCGCGTCCTGGGCAACCGCAAGGCCAACCCGCGCCTCGCCGCCGCCTACCGCGAGGTCGGCGAGGGCGTCGGGCAGGGCGAGGACCTCGCCTCCGCCATGGCCCGCCGACCCGAGACCTTCCCCGCCGTCCACGTCGCCATGATCCGCGCCGGCGAGAAGGGCGGGTTCCTCGAACAGGTCCTCCAGCGCCTGGCCCAGATGGTGCTGGCCCAGGCCGAGCTGCGTTCGACCGTCGTCGGCAACATGATCTACCCCGCGGTCCTCGTCACCGTCGGCACGCTCATCCTCGGCGTCATGTTCGGGGCGTTCATCCCCCGCTTCAAGGAGCAGTTCACCCGGCTGGGCGACCAGCTCCCCGCGATCACGAAGGTCGTCCTGGCGATCAGCGACGCGGTCACGCGGCACGGCCTGATCACCCTCGTCGCCCTCGCCGCGATCGTGGTCGTCGCCGTCCGACTCGCCCGGCGCCCCGCGGTCCGCGAGCGCGTCGTCGAGCTGCGCACACGAGCGCCGATCGTGGGCCCCCTGACCCGCGGCATCGCGACGGCGCGGCTGTGCCGCATGCTCGGCACCATGCTCAGCAGCGGCGTGCCCATGCTCCAGGCGCTGCACACCGCCAAGGACGCCGCCGGCAACCTCCTCATCGAGCGGGCCGTCGCCCGCGCCGCCGAGGCCGTCAAGGCCGGGCAGCCCCTGTCGGGGCCCCTGGCCGAGAGCGGGCTGTTCGAGCCCGACGTCGTGGAGATGATCGCGGTGGGGGAGGCGGCCAACAACCTCGACGCCGTCCTGGGCGCGATCGCCGAGACGGTCGAGAAGCGGATCCACCGGCAACTGACCGCCGCCGTGCGCCTGGTCGAACCCCTCCTCATCCTCCTGCTGGCGGGGGTGGTGGTCACCGTCGCGATCGGGCTCATCATGCCGATGCTCCAGATGAGCCAGGGGATCAAGTAGCGGCCCCGCGGTCTTCCCGAATCCCCCTTGCCGGGGCCGGGCGTCCGTGGTAGGCTCATCAAGAAGGACGCGCTTCGCCTGCGCGATCCGTTCGTGCTTCGTTTGGGCGCTGTGGATCGGCGCCGGTGTGGGGCGGCGGGTTCCGCGTGCCGCCCGAAGAAGAGGCGAATTGGAGTGAACTCACAATGGATCAGGGTGCCAACTCCAGGCGGCGGGCGGGCTTCACGCTCATCGAGGTCATGATCGTCATCGCGATCGTCGTGGCGCTGACAGGCATTGTCGCGCTCTCGGTGTTCGGGCGGCAGAAGGAGGCCGACCGCAAGCTCGCCGAGATCGACCTGAACAATCTCCAGTCGGCTCTCAAGCTCTTCCGCTTCGACCACGGGCGCTGGCCCACCGAGCAGGAGGGGCTCCGCGTCCTGTGGGACTCCACCGCCCTCGACGCCGAGGCCGACCAGTCCAAGGCCAAGAAGTACCTCGACAAACCCATGCCCACCGACCGCTGGGGCCTGGCCTGGAACTACCGCCCGGTGAGCGAGCACGGCGACGAGGACCTCTACGACCTCTGGTCCAATGGCCCCGACAAGATCGAGGGCACGGAGGACGACGTCACTTCGTACACCAAGTCCGACGCCGAGACCGGCGGCTCCACGCCGTCCGAGATGCCCTCGACGGGCTCGCCGTCGACGGGCGGTTGATCGGAGCCGTGCATGCCCGCCCGGGCCCATGACGGCTCAGGGCCCTCGACCACGCGCGTCCGCGCGCGGCCGGGGGCGTTCACCCTCATCGAACTGATCGTCGTCCTCGTCGGGCTCGCGGCCCTCGCGGCCATCGCGCTCCCCACGCTCCTGGACCGAACCGGCGACGCGACCTTCCGCCAGGCGAGCGACTCCCTCGTCGCCGCGATCGCCCAGGCACGCCTGAAGTGTCTCGGGGATGGCCGAGCCCGCCAGGTCCTGGCTCGCCCGCACGCCGACCGCTGGCGGATCGTCGTGGTGGACTGGTCCGAGGGCGAATCGCCCGCCGGACCATCGCCGAGGCCCGTCGAGCGGGTCGTCCTCGAACTGCACGAGGGCGTCGGCTTCGAGCGGCGTCGGGAGGAGGCCCCGCCGAGCTTCGTCGGCCCCGTGTTCGAGGAGGAGCTGGACCCGCCCGCCGCCGACGCGGCCCACGAGGCCCCGCCCGCCGAGGGCTGGCCCATCGCCGTCTTCGCCTCCGACGGCGAGGCGTTCCCGGGCGAGGCGCTCGTGCTGGTGGATCGGTCGGGTCGTCGGGCCCGCCTGACGATCGACGCCGGGGCCCGGCGCGTGCTGCTGGAACCCGTGGTCGATCCTCCCGCGCCCGCCGCCGAGGGGCCCGCGGCGCCGGACGGAGGTGACGCGCCATGAACGTCCGCCGCATCCGACACGGGGGCGTGCTGCTCGAGGTCATGCTCGCGGTGGCGCTCTTCGTCGCGGCGGGGCTGGCGGTGGTGTCGGCGTCCGACCGGGCCTCGATGGCGAGCGAGCACGCGCGCCTCGCCGTCCGCGCGGGCGACCTGGCCCGCTCGGCCATGGCCCTGATTGAGGCCGGGCTGGCGACGCCCGAGTCGCTCCACGGCCCGGTGCGCTCGTGGCGCTCCATCGCCGGGGCCGTGGACGAAGGACCCGTTGCCGAGGGCCCGGCCCCCGACGAACGCGGCTGGGAACTCCAGATCCAGACCGAGCCCCTGGCGCTCGATGGGCTGGTCAAGGTCAGCGTCGAGGCCCGCCTTCTCTCCGAGAGCGGGCTGGTCCGGGCCAGCCGACGCCTGATCCAGGTCGTGCCGTCGCGGGGGGGCGGGGCATGACGCGACGGGCCTTCACGCTGCTGGAGATGATGATCGCGGCGGCCCTGACGCTCGCGCTGGCCGCCGGCGTCCTGGCCTTCCTCTGGAACCTCGAACAGGCCCGCGGGCCCGTGCTCGCGGCCAGCGACCGCGACCGCGCCCTGGATGAATGGCTCGATCGACTCGAGTCCGACCTGCTCGGCGCCGTCGCCGCGACCCGCCACGGCCCGGGGATCGACGGCGGGCAGGACCGCCTCGTCGTCCGTTCCCGGCGCGTCGGGACCGGCGCCGGCGATGCCCCCGCCGACCGCCTCGCCGACCTGCGCCTGTCGGTCCATGAGTTCAAGGACGGGGCGGTCGCGCTGGGCAGCGGGCCCGACGGGTCCGGGGCTCCGTCCCCCGCCCCGATGGTCGTCGGCGTCGAGGCCCTGAGGTTCCGCTTTGCCGTCGGGCGGTCCTGGGGCGACCGCTTCAACAGCGTCGAGAGCCGCGGGCTTCCGCTCGCGGTCGAGGTTTCGCTGTGGCTGGCCGCGCCAAGCCAGTGGGACCGCCCCCAGGGCGGTGCTCCGGCTTCTGACTCGCCCGACCCCGAGGCCCCTCCCGACGCTCTGGCCGAGCCCGCCGAAGCGCCGACCTTCGAGCGTCCCGCGGACCGCGTCCGCGTGATCCCCATCCCCGACGGGGGGACGCCATGACCGTGCGCCGCCGGCCCGCCGCCGTCCTGCCCCTCGTGCTCGCGGTCGTGGTGCTGGCCGTCTCCGTCGCGGTGGGCATGCTGGCGTCGGCCTCGACGCGGATCGACGCGGCGGAGGCGACGTGGCGGCGTCAGCAGCTCCGGGCCGTCGCCCTGTCGGGCCTTCGCTCGGCCATGTCGCAACTGGAGTCCCAGCGCGAGGCCCTCATCGGGGGCGGCACGCCCTCGATCGACGCCGAGCTGATCCTCTACTCCGACGCCACCGGGCGGGGCGTCGCGACGCTCCTGCCCCTGGGCGACGACGGCGACCTCCACGCCCACTCGGCCCTGGCCGGGCTCGACCTCAACCGGGCCACCGCCGAGATGCTCGCCCGCCTGCCCGGGCTCTCCGAGGCACTCGCGGGCAAGCTCGTCGCGGCCCGGGGCAAGGGGTTCACCAGCGTCGAGGAGGCCGCGGCCATTGCGTTCGAGTCGGGCCTCGACTTGGGCGCGGTCTTCGGTTCGGCCGCGCGCTCGCCCGGGGAGTCTGAACCCGGTGCCGCGCCCTCGGGCGATCCGCCGCTCCTCTCGAGCCTGGGCGTCTTTGGCTTTGACCCCGAGATCCAGCAGGGGCTGGGGCGGAACGCCGACGCCTTCCTCGGCGCCGATCGCGTTCGGCCCACCGCCGAGTGGGTCAAGGAGAACCGCCCCGATCTCGTCGACCGCCTCGGTGAGCCCTCGGCGGTGGCCCTGGAACGCCTCGCCGCCACCCGCGGCGCGTTCGATACCCGCACAGGCCTCGTCCGGCTCCTCCAGACGCAGGGCGTGCCGGTCGAGGCCTGGGCGGGCATCCTCGACCTGGCCGCCGTGGGCGACGACCAGTTCGCTCGGGGCGTGGTCGACCTGAATCAGGCCCCGGCCCACGTGCTCGCCGCGGTGCCGGGGCTCGACGAATCCACCGCGGCGGCGATCGTCGCGCGGCGCGACAGCGTCGACGACGCACTCCGCGGCACCATCGCCTGGCCCGTCATCGAGGGCGTGCTCGAACCCGCCCGGCTGGCCCAGGCCGCCGACTGGCTGGCGGCCCGCTCCCTCGTCTGGCGCGTCCGCGTCCGCGGCCTCATCGAGCCCCCGTCCGACGCCGAGCCCTCCTCCGCGGCGACGCCCGGCGGGGTGGTGATCGACGCCGTGATCGACCTCACCGGCCCCCGCGCCCGCCTGGCCTACCTCCGCGAGGTCACCTCGATGCCGCTGGCGGTGTGGCTCGCGGAGCGCGTGGAATCCAGCGCCGAGGCCCCGATCGCCGACGAGAGGGAGTCGGCGCCGCCCGAGCCGGTCGAGCCGGACGAGGGAGAGCTCCGCATCGAGCGCCTGTCGATCCGGCGCGGGCTCTCGCTCTCTCGCCTCCGCCCGCCCGCGGGGGCGGAGGAGCCGGGCGTCGCGCCGACCCCGCCCCCGGATTCGCTTTCGGCGCGCCGGGATCGAAGGATCGGTCGCTGGACGCCCGGGCCGGCGGGGGAATCGGAGAGGTCGGCGCCATGAGCCAGACACGCGCCTGGATCGCGGTGGAGATCGACGCCCGGCGCTTCTCGGCGCTGGGGGCGGTCGTATCGCCCGCGGGCGTCGACGTCCGCGCCTGGTGCTCGGCGCCCCGCCCCGAGGACGTGCCCGCCGACGACGCCGAGGCGATGGGCGCTTGGGCCGCCCGCGAGCTCGACGCCGCGGGCATCCGCCGAGCGCCCGCCCTGGTCTGCGTGCCCCGCAGCGACGTGGTGCTCAAGACCATCTCGCTGCCGCGGGGCGATGCGGGGCAGATCGCCCCCGCCGAGCTGCTCGCGATGGTCCGCCTCCAGATGTCGCGCCAGCTCACGGTCATGGCCGAGGGGGCCCCCATCGACTTCGCGGACCTCTCCGCGCGGGCCGCGGGCGGCGACCCATCGCAGCAGCACGTCCTGGCCGCGGCCCTCCCCGCCGATCGCATGGCGTGGATGCGCCGCTGGTGCGACGCCGCCGGCCTCAAGCTCGCCGGGACCGGCCTCCGGAGCGTCGGCGCCGCCGGCCTCGCCGTTGGCGTGGCCTCGCGGAGTGCGGGCTCTGCCCTGGTGGTCACGCTCGGGCCCTCCGCCGTCGAGTTCGGCGTCGTCTGCGACGCCTGCCTCACCTCCGCTCGCGCCGCCGACCTCCCCCGCCCGACCTCCCGAGAGCAGGCCGAGGGATTCATCGAGCGCGTCCTGGTCGAGGCCCGGCGCACCGCCATGGCCCTCAAGCCCGGGCCCGCCGGCCTCGACGTCGCCGTCGTCGTCGGCGACGACCCGCTCTCCCACGCCGTCGCGACCCGGCTGGGCGAGGCGCTGGGCGCACCGGCCTCCACGGTCGGCCTCCCCCCGACCGTCGGCGCGCCGGCGTCGATGCCCGACGACGTGCGCGCGGCCCTCGCGCCGCTCTTCGGGCTGCTCGCCGATCGCGCCGTGGCCCGCGCCACCGTCGATTTCGTCAACCCCCGACGCGCCCCCGACCGCAGGGCCCGAATCCGCCAACTCGGCCTCGCCGCCCTGTTCGCCCTCATCGTGCTGGGCGGCGCGGCGTACCTTGTCGCCGACCGCCGACTGGCCGCCCTCGATCGCGAGATCGCCGCCCTCGCCGAGCAGCACCGCACGCTCTCGGGCGAGTACGCCCGCCACCTGCTCGACCACGCGCGCCTGAGCCACGCCGAGGCCTGGACCTCCGGGCGCGTCGACTGGATCGCCCACCTCCGCCGGGTCAGCGACCTGGCCCCAGACCCCGGGCAGGGGAAGTTCGAGGCGCTCTCCGGCGTCCTGCGGTCCAACCCCGTCTACACGCCGCGGGCCCGCGGCGCCCGCTACCCCGACGGCGCCTGGTCCGCCCTCCCCCAGATCACCTTCGACATGGCCGGCAAAGTCGCCTCCCGCGCCATCGCCGCCGGGTTCCGCGGGCGGCTGGTCGCCGACGCCTCCTACCGCGTCGAGAGCGGCTCCCCCGACGTCGACGACCGCTTCGACCTCACCGCGATCTCGTCGTCGCCCCGCCCCGTGGCGCCCGCCGAGACGGCGCCCGCCAACCCGGAGGGCGGCCCGTGATCTCCCCCGCCCTCAAGCGCGTCGTCCTCGCCGCCGGCGCCGTCACGACGCTGGTGGTCGCCGCCTGGTGGGCGAGCAACCGCCTGTACCTCGCCCCCGCGTCGCAGAAGCGGGCCCAGATCACGGGCCTCCGCCAGCAGGTCGACCGCCTCCGGCAACAGGTCGCCCCCCAGTTCGAGGTCCGCAAGCGCCTGGAGACCATCGCCAGGTCCGGGCTCTCGCCCCAGCGCGACCTGGCGGCACACCAGATGCGCACGCTCCTGGCCCAGATCGGGCAGGCCTCGCGCCTGGTCGACCTCAAGGTCACCGACCTGCCCGCCCGCGACGCCGTCAGCCCCGCCGTCCGCTCCTTCTCCGGCACCGCCGCCGCCACCCTCCGCCAGAAGCCCGACTTCGTCGTCCTGCCCGGTTCCCTCGAAGGGACGGGCACGCTCGACCAGGTGCTCGCCACGCTCGCGTCCCTCCAGAGCCAGCCGTGGGTCCACCGCGTCGAGGGATTCTCGCTGCGCCCGATCGGTCGCCGCGCCGACCGCCTGGCCCTCAAGGCCGAGGTCTCCTCGCTCCTCATGCCGGACCTGGCGCCCAGGGACATCCCCGCCCCGGAGGTCGCCCCCACCCCGCCCGCCGCCGAGGCGCTCTGGCGACCCGTCGCCCTCCGCGAGCTCTTCAAGGACCCCCCGGTCGCACAGGCCCCGCCGCCGTCCCAGCCCGCCCCCGATCCCGCCGCCTCGCCCCTCGCCCAGTGGCGCCTCGCCGGGCTGGTGATCAGCGAGCACGGCACCGAGGCCATCTTCGCCCCCGTCGCCGGCGGGGCGGGCCTCACGGTCCGGCAGGGCGAATCCATCCTCAACGCCAAACTGGTCGGCGGCAGACTCACGGAGGACGGCGAGGTCGCCGTCCTCGACCTCAACGGCGAGCGGTTCGAGGTCCGCCTGGGCCAGACCCTCGCCGCACGCCCCCCCGCGGGCGGTTAGACTCGTTGACCCGGGCGCGGAGCGCGCCGCGGATGCTGCACGGAGGTGGTCAATGGCGAAGCACGGTTCCGTCCCCGCGCCGCTCGATCGGTCCCGCACCACCGGGTCCCGGACAGGACTGAGGTGGGCCGCCGCCCTCGTCCTCGCCGCCGGGCTGGCGCTGCCGGCCCACGCCGTGCAGGAGCCGGCCCCGCCCATCGCCGCCCCGGCCCAGCCGCCCCCGGCCCCCGGGACCTTCCGCTTCAGCTTCAAGGACGCCCCGCTCGACCAGGTCATCGACTTCTTCGCGCGCCGCTCCGGCCTCCCCGTCATCTTCGAGGCCCAGGTGCCGCAGGGCACCCTCACCTTCATCGGCGCCGACGACTACTCCTTCGACGACGCACTCACCATCCTCAACCTCAACCTCCGGCTCCGCGGCGTCCAGCTCCGCCGCGAGAACCAATACCTCTACCTCGCCAGGCTCGAAGACGCCATGAAGACCTCCACCCGCATCGTGGGCGAGGCCCTGCCCGACGGCGTGCGCCCCGAGGAGGTCGTCAACGTCACCATCCCCCTCCAGAACGCCAAGGCCGAGGACGTCGCCAAGCAGGTCCAGCCCCTCATCGGTCCCTACGGCGGGGCCCTGGCCGTCCCCACCCAGAACATGGTCATCCTCGTCGAGACCGCGGCCCAGGTCCGCCGACTCCGCGACATCATCACCGCCATCGACTCGGTCCGCCCCGTCGACACCTCCTTCCGCCTCTTCGCCCTCAGGCACGCCAAGGCCGACGCCGTCCTCGTCGCCCTCAAAGCCCTCATGGGCGAGCGCCGCCAGACCGTCGTCATCGACAAGGACAACAACCGGCGCACCATCGAGGACCAGACCGTCCCCGGCCTCAACATGACCGCCGACCCGCGCACGAACTCAATCGTCGCCGTCGGACCCGAGACCCGCATCCGCGTCGTCGAGGAGATGATCGCGCTCCTCGACGTGCCAGAGACCGCCGGCGCCGAGTCGGAGGTCCGGTCGTTCGCGCTGGCTTCAATCTCGACCGACCAGGCGGTGCAGCGGCTCAACGCCCTCTTCGGGCGTGCCGCCGAGCCGCGCCCCGTGATCGTGCCCGTGCCCGACCTCGGTCGCGTCACGGTCGTGGCCCCCGCCAGGATGCTCGACCAGGCCGCCGCCCTCCTGGCCCAGGTCGATCCCGGGCACGAGGCCGCGGCGGGGGCCGAGCCCTCGCGCACGTCGGCGATCATCGCCCTGCGCCACGCCTCGCCCCAGGCCGTCGAGTCCCTCCTCACCCGCATGATGAGCCCGCGCCAGGCGCAGGCCCTCCGCGTCGCCCCGTCGCCCGACGGCAAGGGGCTCGTCATCTCCGGCCCCACCGGAGACGTGAACGCCATCCGCGATCTGATCGCGGGCGTCGACGTCCCGCCCCAGCACGACCGCCAGGTCCGCCTCGTCAAGGCCCCCACCGGCGACCCCGCCTCGATCCTCGAACAGGCCCGCACCCTCGACTCGCGCACGGGCCAGCAGGAGAAGGACCCGATCGCCGCCGGCGTCGACGAGCCCTCGCGCACCCTCTGGCTCGCCGGCTCCCCCGCCGCGCTCCAGCGCTTCGAGCAGATCCTCTCCCAGGTCCAGTCCAACCTCGTCGCCGAGTCGGGCGTTCGCCTGATCCAGGGCCTCCGCCTCCGTCCCAGCGTCCTCGTCGAGCGCGCCGCACGCCTCGTCGAGCCCATGCTCGCCCCCGCCGCCGGCGGCCCGTGGACCCGACCCGTCATCGAACCCGTCGACTCCATCGGCGCCGTCGTCGTCCGCGCCGAGCCGCGCCACCTCCAGCCCGTCGACGACCTGCTCCGCCGGCTCGACGGCGACGAGGCCGCCCTCGCCCAGATCCGCGTCGTCGAACTCCAGAACGCCAAGGCCGCCAGCGTCGTCGCGTTCCTGGAGGATTGGTCCAAGTCCGCCGAATCCCTCTCGCCCCGCGGCGGCCCCAGCCCGGCCTTCGAGGCGGTCGAGGCGACCAACACGCTGCTGATCTCGGCCCAGTCGTGGCAACTGCCGATCATCGAGCAACTGGCCCGGGGGCTCGACGCCCGCAGCGTGGGCGATCGCCCGCCCCTGCGCCTCCTCAACCTGCGCACCACCGACGCCGCCAACGTCGCCACCATCCTCCGCTCGCGTTTCGACGCCCGCTCGCCCGAGGCCAGGGCCTCGCGCCCCGTCTCCATCGACGTCGACCCATCGACCAACACGCTGGTGGTCTCGGCACACGCCGACGCCCTCACCGAGATCGAGGACATCGTCTCGCAGCTCAACGAGCAGCAGGCCAAGGACACCGCCGGGCGCGAGATCCGCATCTTCCCCCTGCGCGTCGCCCGGGCCGAGGAACTGGCCCTGACGCTCGACCAGATGTTCCCCGAGCCGCCGATCCCCGTCGACCGTCAGACCGGGCGCGCCCGCCCCGACCTTCGCCCCGCGCGCGAGGTCGTCGTCCGCGCCGACCGCGGCACCAACTCGATCATCGTCGACGCTCCCGGGGTCCGCATGGCCGGGTTCGAGCAGCTCGTCCGCAGCCTCGACACCCGCAAGGTGCCCGAGGGCATCGACCTGCGCACCTACCGCGTGACGCGCGCCGAGGTGAGCGCCGTCGCCAACGCCCTGCGCACCGCCGCCGCCGCAGGCGCCCTGGCCCAGGGCGACGCCCACTCCGGCCCCGTCACCGTCGAGATCGAGCCCGTCTCGCGATCGCTGATCGTGACCGGCCCCATCGGCGTGTTCACCGGCGTGGAGAAGATCGTCGAGCAGCTCGAGGGCCTCGCCGCCCGCCCCACCACCCAGCTCTCGATGTACCCGCTCCAGCACGCCCGCGCCGACCGCGTCCTGCCCCTCGTGCAGCGGCTGCTCGTCTCGCGCGTGCGCGAGCTCCAGGCCCAGGACGGCGGGCTGCCCGCGGGCGACCCCTCCGCCCTCGTCGAAGTCGCCGCCGACGCCGCCTCCAACACCCTCCTGGTCTCCGTCCCCGCCCCGGCCCAGGCCGCCGCCGCCGAGATCATCAAGGGCCTCGACCAGCCCGCCGCCAGCGCCGCCACCGACGTCCGCGTCTTCCGCCTCACCAAGGGCAAGGCCCAGGACGCCGCGACGGCGTTGCGCATCGCGCTGCTCGCCGTCGCCAGGCCCGGCGAGGACGCCCCCAGCGTCGCCCCCGAGCCCTCCAGCAACTCCCTCATCGTTACCGGAACCGCCGCACAGCTCGCCCGGGCCCAGTCCCTCGTCGATCAGCTCGACAACACGCTCCAGCCCGAGGGCCTCGGCGTGCGCACGCTCCTCCTCAAGAACACGCGGGCCGAGACCATCGCCCCCGTCCTCGAACAGGTCCTCACCCGCGACGACGGGCTCGCCGGCCTCCCCGACTGGGTCCGCGGCCAGATCGTCGCCCGCCGTCTCGACACCGCCCAGGCCCCCGAGGTCCGCGTCGCCGCCGACCGACGCCTCAACGCCATCGTCGTCTCCGGCCCGCAGCGCATCCTCGACATCGCCGAGCAGGTCGTCGCCCAGCTCGACACCGGCCCCGCCTCCGGGTCCGCCTCCGGGCAGGCCCTGCGCGTCATCACGCTCAGGAACGCCGACGCCCGCGAGCTGGCCGCCGCCATCGAGGCCGTGTTCGCCGAGGGTCCCTCGCTCGAAGGCCCGCCCCCCACGCTCCGCGTCGACACCTCCAGCAA
Organism: Phycisphaerae bacterium; assembly: GCA_016873295.1. Taxonomy (GTDB): domain Bacteria; phylum Planctomycetota; class Phycisphaerae; order Phycisphaerales; family UBA1924; genus VGXM01. The sequence continues at coordinate 42,517 of VGXM01000017.1, read as the reverse complement.
CTCGCTGATCGTGCGGGCCACGCCCGAACAGCTCACCACCATCGAGGAACTGACCCAGCGACTCGACGCCGCCGCCGTCACCGCCTCGCGCCAGCTCCGCACCGTCCCCCTCGACCGCTCCCGCGTCGACGCCCAACTCATGGCCCGCACCCTCCAGAGGCTCCTGGAGCAGCGTGGCGGGATGAAGGTCGAGGTCATCTCCACCGAGGAACTCCTCAAGCGCGCCTCCGACGAGCCCGAGCCCGCCAAGCCCCGCTCCCACGCCGCCCCCGCCGTCCCGGGCTTCCCGGCGGGCCTGCTGCACGCCATCGCCGCCGCGGTCTTCTCGGCGCAGCCCCCGGCGCCCCCCGCCTCCGACGTGACCATCGCCGTCGACCCCAACACCAACTCGCTGCTCCTGCTGGGCTCGCCCCAGGCGACCGAGCGCCTCGCGCGCCTCGCCGCCGAGCTCCAGAACCAGGTCCCGGGCGAACCCGCCGGCGTGCGCATCGTCACGCTCCCACCCGCCTTCGACGCCCAGACCATCGTCCAGATCGTCCGCCCCCTCCTCGGCCAGATCGGGCAGATGAACGCCGCCAACCCCGGCGGGTTCACCGGCCCCGTCAGCGTCGTGCCCGACCCCACGGGCTCCGCCGTCATCGTCCTGGCCAACGACACCGACTTCTCCGTCGTCGGCCCCATGATCGCGTCCTTGACCCAGCTCGACGCCTCCTCCGCCCTCACCGTCAAGGTCTACCGCCTCCAGAACGTGCCCGCCGCCCGGGCCAAGCAATCCGTCGACGACCTTGTCAGCGCCACGCCCCGCGGCGCCCAGGCGCGGCGCCTCCGCGGGCTCGACGTCACCGTCGAGGGCGGTCCCGGGCAGGGCCCGGTCTCGGGCCGCATCGACCCGGGTCAGGTGCGCACGATCGCGGACGCCGCGGGCGCTTCGCTCATCGTCGCCGCCCCCGCCGAGTCGGTCGCCCTCATCGACCGCTTCGTGGCCCTGATCGACCAGACCGAGACGACCTCCATGCCCGTGCGCGCGATCAAGCTCGAGCGGGCCGAGGCCGTCGCCGTCGCCGCCGCCGTCCAGCGGCTCTTCCAGGAGCGGGCCCAGGCGCTCCGCCCCGGCGAGCGCGGGCGCGTGGCCATCGTCGGCGATCGGCGCACGGGCACGCTCATGGTCGCCGCCTCCGACGAGGACTTCGAGCAGATCGTCTCCCTCGTCCGCACCTTCGACGCCCCCGGGCAGGTCCGCGACCTCCAGTTCAAGGTGATCGCGCTCAAGCACGCCCGCGTCGCCGACATCGCCAACACCGTCCAGAACATCGCCAGCCAGTTCCAGTTCGAGCGCGTCTGGGGCAACCGCCCCCGCGCCGAGGGCGGCGGCGACGACACCCTCCTCATCGAGGTCAACGAACGCACCAACTCGGTGGTGGTCTTCGGGCAAGGCGAACTGCTCGCCACCGTCGAGAAGGTCATCCGGTCTCTCGACCAGCCCGACGCCGGCGGGGCCCAGCTCGCCGTCCGCGTCACGCCCTACGGCAAGAGCGACCCCCAGGCCCTCAAGACCGCCATCGAGCGCGCCCTCGCGACCCCCGGCTGGCGCCCCTGGCGCGGACCCGACCCCGACGGCGTCTCCGTCGAGATCGACCGGCAGCGCCGCGCGCTCATCATCGTCGGCAAGCAGATCCGTCTCGAACAGGCCCTGTCGCTCGTCGAGCAGCTCGCCTCCGCCGAGGGCGGCGCCGACCGCATCGAGACCGTCCCGCTCACCACCGCCCGCGCCAACGACGTCGCGGTCGCCCTCCGCGCCGCCATCCCGCCCACCGTCCCCATCACCGTCACCCCCATCGCCCGCAGCAACACCCTCCTGCTCACCGGGTCGGACGAGGCCATCGCGCTGGCGGTCGAGCAGGTCAGGAAGATCGACACCGAGCCCTCCCGAAGCCCCGTCGTCTTCCGCCGCATCCCACTCGCCAACGCCCTCGCCGAGGACATCGCCTGGACCATCAACCAGATGGCACGCTCGCGCCCGCGCCAGCCCGGCGAGCCCGCCCCCTCCGTCGACTGGTCGCGCACCGACAACACGCTGATGGTCTCGGCCACCGCCGACGAGCTCGAAGCCGTCGAGCAGATGATCAAGGAGCTCGACGTTGCCGCGACCACGCCCCGCACCATCGAGTTCGTCAAGCTCCAGTTCGCCAAGGCCGAGGCCGTCGCCGCCGCCCTGCGCGTCTTCTACGGCCCCTTCGCCGCCGCCGCCGAGACCCCCGGCGCCCGCAACGTCACCATCGTCGCCGACACCGCCAGCAACTCGCTGGTCATCCACGCCGGGGCCCAGGAACTGGAGGGCGTCAAGGCCCTGCTGGGCACGCTCGACACCGAGCAGTACGACACCACGCGCCAACTGGCGGTCATCCCCCTGGCCCACGCAGACGCCTCCAGCGTCGCCCGCGCCCTCAACGAGGGCTTCCGCGTCCCCATCGACTCCCAGATCCGCCAGCAGCAGGCCCGGACCCAGCAACGCCCCGGCCCCAACGCGCGCGAGCAGGAGCCCGTCGCCCCCATGGTCCTCGTTGAGGGCGACGCCCCGCCCAGCGTCTCCCCCGAGCCCCAGACCAACGCCCTGATCGTCTTCGCCGGCCGCCGCGACCTGGAGCGCATCCGGGCCATCGTCAGCCAGCTCGACGTCCCCGAGTTCAACAAGCTCGCCGCCGTCCGCATCCTCCCCCTCAAGGCCGGCAAGGCCTCCGCCCTGGCGACCACCATCCGCGAGCTCTACTCGCGCCAGACCGGCGCCCAGGCCCGCGCCGCGGGCCCGCGCTCCGCCGTCGTCATCGGCGACGACACCGCCGGCGCCCTCATCGTCCGCGCCGACGACGAGCAGTTCGCCGAGATCAAGGCCCTCGCCGACGCCTACCAGCAGCAGGGCGAACTGGGACGCCTCACCACCCACGTCGTCCGACTCAAGCGCATCCCCGCGTCGCGCCTGCGCCAGACCATCCTCACGTCCTTCGCCGCCACCGCCGAGCAGTACGGCGAGAAGCTCGCCGTCGAGGTCGAACGCACCACCAACACCCTCGTCGTCGCCAGCTCCCCACGCCTGTTCGAGGAGATCCGCAAGGTCATCGAGGAGCTGGACGGCTCGCTCCCGCCGCCCGACGGGCAGGACGAGGGCGCTGCGGGCCTGGCCCAGAGCGTGATCATCGTGGATGTGCGCCACAACGCGCCCCAGGCCGTCGCCCAGCAGTTGGAGGCCCTGGGCCTGACGCGCCCGCAGGCCGCCGACCGCCCGGGCGTCGTCTCCGAGCCCGTGACCATCACGCCCATGACCACGCGCCGGGCCCTGGCGATCCTGGTGAACCCCGGGGACGCCGCGGCCGTGCGCAGCCTCGTCGAGGCCCTCGACGCCGACCCGTCCCTCAAGGATCAGCACGTCGCGGTCGTCGCCCTCAAGCTGGCCGAGGCCGACGCCATGGTCGCGACCCTGCGCCAGATGCTGGCGGTGGACAGCCCGCAGACCCAGGCAGGATCGGCGGCGGCCCGCGCGCTGGCCGAGCAGGTCCGCCGACTGAGCGTCCACCGCGCCGGGGCCGGACAGCCCCCCCTCGAACTCGACCTGGCCAGCCCCATCCGCCTGGTCCCCGACCGGCAGTCGAACACGATGCTGATCGGCTCGACCCCACGGAACGTCGAGGCGATCAGGGAAGTGGTGGCGTCCTTGGACGTGCTGCCGCTGGGCGAGGCCGTGGTCGTGCGGATCTTCCCCATGGCCAACGCCAGCGCCGTGCGCACCAAGACGGTGATCGACCAGGTCTTCGCGCAGGGCGAGCGCCTGCGGCGCGTCCCGGGCACGCAGCGCCAGGGGCTGCCCAGCACGGTGACCGGTCGGGCCCTGGCCGGGGAACTGGCGACCAGCGCCGATGAGCGCACCAACTCGCTGCTCGTGGCGGGGCGCGAGGAGGCGGTGGCCCTGGTCGAGGTGCTCATCCGCGACCTGGATTCCGACGAGGTGAGCCACTGGGTGGAGCCGGCGATCATCGTGCTGGAGCACGCGGACCCGGCGGAGATCGCCGAGCGTCTGAACACCGTCCTCGTGCGCGGGCTGGCGGCCAGCCCCGAGGCGATGGGCCTGCAGCGCCAGTTCGGGCGGCTGCGGGTGTCGCTCTCGGGCGCCGACGCCAAGGACCCGGACGCGCGGGTGCAGGCGGACCTGTTCGCGCCGGTGCAGAGCCTGTCGATCGTGCCGGTGCCCGAGTCGGCGAGCCTGCTGGTGGTGGGCACGCCCAACAACCTCGAGGTCGTGCGCGAGCTGGTCAAGCAGCTGGACGTGGAGGCGGCGTCGGCGGCCAACCGGGTGCGGTTCTTCGCGCTGGAAAGGGCGGCGGCGGACCGGATCGCCGCGATGCTCCGCGACATCTTCAACCAGCGCCAGCAGGGCGGATCGCTGCGGGCGGAGGACCGGCTGGTGGTGACGGCGGACACGCGCACCAACTCGCTGGTGGTCGCCACGAGCGCGCGCTCCTTCGCGCTGGTCGAGCGGCTGGTCGAACAGCTCGACACCGCCCGGGCCCACCCCTCGGTGGGGCTGCACGTGCTGGCGGTCGAGAGCGCCAACGCCGCCGACATCGCCCCCCAGGTCGAGCGGCTCATGCGCGAGCGCATCCGCGCCACGCGGGGCACGGGCGGCGTCGCCGACCCCCTCGACGTCTTCAGCGTCGTGGTCGAGCCCACGAACAACCTGCTCATCGTGTCGGCCAGCGACGAGAACTTCCAGGTGGTCCAGGAGCTGCTCGCGGCCCTGACGCGGGACGCGGAGCGGCTGGCGGCGGGGACCGTGATCGAGCTGTTCATGCTGGAGAAGTCGCGCCCGGCTGAGGCGGTGGCGAGCCTGCGGCAGCTCTACGTCGACCGCGAGGTCGAGCGTCGCGGCGCCGCGAGCCTGTCGGTCTTCCCCAACGAGCGCCTCAACGCCGTGGTCGTCCGCGGCACGCCCCGGGACATCGACGCCATCCGCGGGCTGATCGGTCGGATCGACGGGGCGGCGGTGTCGTCGATCCGCGAGGTCAAGCGGATCGAGCTGGGCAGCGCCAACGCGCTCGAGGTCGTGAACACCCTGCGCGACGTGCTGGCGGGCAGGCCCGTGGCGGGGGCGCCCGGGGCGGCGCGGCAGGCGACGCGCCTGCGGTTCGTGCGCGAGAGCATCTCGCGGCAGATCGAGGGGCAGACGGGGGCCAGGCCCGCGGAGGCGGACATCGACGCCGCCGTGCGCGAGCAGGTCTCGATCACGCCCGAGCTTCGCAGCAACAGCGTGATCGTGTCGGGTCCGGCGGACGTCGTGGCCCTGGTGCACGAGATCGTGTCGGACCTGGACTCGACGCTGTCGGGCATCCGCGAGATCGCGACGTTCCGGCTGGTCAACGCCGACGCGCGGCAGATGGCCCAGCTCCTGCAGGGCGTGTTCAGCCTGCGGCAGGAGGGGAACCTGTACGTGCTGGTGCCCGCGCCCGAGCCCGGGGCTGCGCCCGGCGGCACGGGCCCCGCGGCGCCCGAGACGCCCGGGAGCGGGTCGCTGTCGGTGACGGCGGTCCCGGACGAGCGTCAGCAGCTCTCGATCGCGGTGGACGCGCGCACGAACTCGATCGTGGTGTCGGGCTCGCCGCGCTACCTGGACCGGGTGCGGCAGCTGGTGAACGAGCTGGACTCGATCGAGGCGACGGAGCGGACGAGCTTCGTGTTTCACCTGCGAAACGCGAAGGCCAAGGAGGTCGAGCTCACGCTGCGGGACTACTTCAAGCTGGAGGCGGACCTGAAGCGTGAGACGCTGGGTCCGGGCCAGATCGGGTCGCTGGCGAGGCAACTGGAGCAGGAAGTGACGGTGGTGGGGGACGAGAAGAGCAACAAGATCGTGTTCTCGACCTCGCCGCGGTACACCGAGAAGGTGATGGAGCTGCTCAAGGAGCTGGACGCGGCCCCGCCGCAGGTGATGATCCAGGTGCTTCTGGCGGAGGTGACGATCGACGAGTCGGGGCACTGGGGGATGGACGTGAAGGTGGGCCCGTTCGGGGGCGACCAGTACCGGGCGTCGAGCCTGGGGGGCGGGTCGGGGGTGGCGACGAGCCTGGGGGTGCCCAACCTGGCGGTGTCGAGCGCCGACTTCTCGCTTCTGATCCGGGCGCTGCGGGCGCAGGGGAAGCTGCAGGTGCTGAGCAACCCGCAGGTGCTGGCGAACAACAACGAGAAGGCGTCGATCCAGGTGGGCGAGAACGTGGCGATCGTGTCGGGGACGGAGCGGACGCCCCAGGGCAGCCTGCGGGCGGACGTGGTGCGCGAGGACGTGGGCATCATCCTCGACGTGACGCCCACCATCTCGACGGACGGGTTCGTGCGCATGTCGATCGAGCCGACGATCTCGGCGGTGACGGCCAAGACGACGCAGATCAGCCAGGACTTCTCGGCGCCGATCATCAGCAAGCGGACGGTGAGCACGGTGGTGACGGTGAAGGACGGGCAGAGCGTGCTGATCGGCGGGCTGATCCAGACGCAGGACGAGAAGCGCAGGAGCAAGGTGCCGATCCTGGGGGACATCCCGATCCTGGGGCTGCCGTTCCGCACCATCCAGAACACCAAGACCAAGACGGAGCTGCTGGTGATCCTGACGCCGCACGTGGTGCCGGGCGGGTCGCTCTCGTCGCGCGCGGGGGTGCTGACGGACGCGGCCCTGGACCGGATGTCGGAGCCGGCGACGATCCGCTCGATGATCGAGCAGCAGTGGGTGCCGCGCGAGCCGGGCCCGGTGGGGCCCGTGCAGGACCCGGCGCCCGGGGAGGAGCCGCTCTCGCCGGACCGCCCCCGCGTGATCGGCGGGTCGTCGCGGTCGCCGACGTTTGACGCGCCCAGGAGGTGACGATGGTCCGGTACGTTGGATTCCCGGCGCTGGTCGTGGCGGCCTTGTCCGGCTGCGTGCAGGAGGGCGGTTCGGCGCGGGAGCCCCCCAAGCAGCCCGAGGCCGCGACGCCCACCCACGTCGCGGTGTACACGGGCTGGCCCACGGACAGCGACGGCAACGGGTTTCTGGACCAGTTCACGGTGACGGTGCACCTGTGGGACGAGCGATTCCATGCTGCCCCGCTGCAACTGCCCGGGTCCTTCGAGGTCCGCCTCGTGGTGCCGGGGTCGGCGACGGCGGAGGAGAAGGCCGTCGCCTCGTGGGTCTTCGCGGGCGAGCGTGCGGCGGCGGCGATGCGGCCCGCGGCGGCGGGGCCCTCGTATGAGTTCCGCGTCTCGCTCCTGGAGGCCGGGAGCGATCGCTACGACCGGCTCGAGGTCGAGCCCCGCGTGGTCTTCAGGGGCGAGCGGGGCGAGGTTGTCCAGGGGCGTGGCGGGACGATCTGGCTGGGTCGCCCCAACCGCTGACGGGCTCCTAACCCGCGAGTGGCGCGACGCTCGCGGCGCCCCACGCCGGGGGTGAGGAGTCCTCGACGAATCCCGGGATCGCGGTCCGTGGGTCGCGGGCTCGACGCCCAATCTGTCCGGTCTTAGTGCAATCTTCGCGCCCCCGCGGCGTGGTCTTGGCGCACGATCCCGCGGTCGCCGGTAGCCTCGGGCGGCGGTCGCGTGGTCCCCCTTTCAGCGGAGGTCGGGCATGGTTCGGTTGCTGTCGGCGGCGGTCGCGGTGCTGATGCTGTCGGTGGCGGTCCGGGGGCAGGAGCCTTCGGCGATCCTGCTCGATCCGGGGCTGAGCGAGTACGCGCCCGGGCAGGGCGTGGCCGGGTCGGTCAAGAGCATCGGCTCGGACACCATGAACAACCTGATGACGACGTGGATGGAGACGTTCCGGCGCTTCTACCCGGCGGTGACGGTGGAGATGGAGGGCAAGGGGTCGAGCACGGCCCCGGCGGCGCTGATCTCGGGCACGGCTCAGTTGGGCCCGATGAGCCGCCCGATGAAGGCGTCGGAGGTCGATGAGTTCGAGAAGAAGTTCGGGTACAAGCCGACGGGGCTGCGGGTGGCGATCGACTGCCTGGCGGTGTTCGTGCACAAGGACAACCCGCTCCGCTCGCTCTCGGTCGAGGAGGTGCAGCGGGCGTACTCGGTGGCGGGGACCGACCTGACGTGGGACATGCTCGGCGTGACGGACCCCTCGTTCAAGGGCAAGCCGGTGCAGCTCTACGGGCGCAACTCGGCGAGCGGGACGTACGGGTTCTTCAAGGAGCACGCCCTGGGGGGCAAGGACTTCAAGTCGAGCGTGAAGGAGCAGCCCGGGACGTCGGCGGTGGTGACGGCGGTGGCGAACGACCGCTTCGGGATCGGCTACGGCGGTCTGGGGTACCGCACGGCGGGGGTGCGGGCCGTCGCGCTCGCCGCGGGAGGCGAGCCGGTGGAGCCCTCCGCCGAGAACGCCTACAGCGGCGAGTACGCGCTGGCCCGCTTCCTGCTGGTGTACGTCAACAAGAGCCCGACCAAGCCGCTCGACCCGCTGATGGCGGAGTTCGTGCGGATGACGTTCAGCCGGCAGGGGCAGGAGGCGGTGCTGAAGAACAAGGAGATTCCGCTGCCGGCGGAGATCGCGTCGGAGGAGCTCCGGTCGGTGGGGCTGTCCGCGAAGTAGGGCGAGCGGAGGGCGGCGATGACGCGCGACGCCGGGGCGACATCGCGGGCCGCTCGCAAGGCGACCCGGCGTCGGGTGTACGCGGTGGACCGCGCGGCGTCGTCGCTCATCCGCGTCGGGGGCGTGCTGGTCATCGTGGCGGTGCTGGGGATCTGCGCGTACCTCGCGGCGGTCGTGGTCCCGCTCTTCCGTGGCGGGAGCATGGCGCCGGCGGGCGCGGGGCGGATCGAGCCGCGGAGCGGGGCCTCGGCCCTGGCGCTCGATGAGTACGCGGCCACGGCGTTCGTGCTCGATTCCGGCGGCGTGCTTCTGTTCATGCGGATGGACGAGCCCGGCGTGCTCGCCGCCCTGCCGCTGGCCCATGAGCCGCCGACGGCGTGGTCGTTCGACGAGTCGACGGGGCTGGCGGCGTTGGGGTTCGCGGACGGGACGGTGCGCCTGGCGACGATCGGCGTGAGCGCGAGCGTGGTCTCGCCCTCCGAGGTTCCGGAGGGGTTGCGGCGGCTGCGGATGGGCGAGCGGCGGGTCTGGGCCGCGGAGGGCCCCGAGGGCGCCTGGCCCGCGCTGGTGGAGTCGCTGAATGCCGAGCAGGTGCGCGTCATCCGTCCGGACGTGCAGGTTCGCCCGCCCGTGCGGATCGAGGCGGGGTCCGGCGCGATCCGCCTCATCGACTTCCGGCGACGGGGAGACCGGGAGTTCCTCGCGCTGCGGCGCGACGACGGCACGGCGACGCTCGATCTTGTGCGCACGATCCGCCCGCTGGGTGGAGGCACGCCGCGAATCCGCCTGCAGAGCCGGGCGATCGAGTGGCGGGCCCCCGAGGGGCGCGGCTGGCCGTCGCGGCTGTTCGTGACGGGCGACGGGGCGAGCGTGCTGGCGGCGTGGGACGACGGGCTGGTGCAGCGGTACGCCGCGGGCGCTGGGGGGGAAGGGGCGATCCCGCTCGCGGAGGAAGTGCGCGTGCTGACGCCGGGACGTCGGGTCACGGCGGCGCGGATGCTCTTGGGCGGGCTGACGGTGGCGCTGGGCGACGACGCCGGGGGGCTCACCACCGCGTTCGGGGCCTCGGACCCCGCTGCGGCCACGCCGGACGGTCGGCGGCTGGTCGTCGCGCGGCGGTTCGCGGTGGGCGACGCGGCGGTGACGTCCATCGGGCTGACGCCGCGGACGCGTTCGATCGTCGCGGGCGATGCTCGCGGTCGCCTGGTGGTGCTGAATCCGACGAGCGGCAAGACGATCGCGCGGGACGCGGGCGGGGGCGCGGCGATCGCCGCGGGCGCCCTTTCGCCCAAGCTCGACGCGCTGGCGGTGCTGGACGAGGGCGGGGGCGTGCGCACGTGGTCGCTCGACCCCGGGCGCCCCGAGGCGAGCCTGCACGCGCTCTTCGGCAAGGTGCACTACGAGGGCGAGCCCGAGCCGGTCTTCCGCTACCAGGCCACGTCGGGCGAGGACGCCGCGGAGGAGAAGCTCAGCCTCGTCCCGCTGATCCACGGCACGCTCAAGGCGACGGTCTTTGCGATGCTCTTCGCCGTGCCGCTGGCGGTGCTGGCGGCGGTCTACACCAGCGAGTTCGTGGACCGGCGCGTGCGGGCCCTGATCAAGCCGGGCGTGGAGATGATGGCGTCGCTGCCGAGCGTGGTGCTGGGGTTCGTGGCGGCGATCGCGGTGGCGCCGTTCGTGCGCGACGCGCTGGTGGCGGTGCTGCTGTCGCTCCTGTTCGCGCCGCTGGCGGCCCTGTCGGGCGCGCACCTCTGGCAGCTCGCCCCGCCCCACGTCTCCGCCCGGGTGCCGCCCAGGCTCAAGCTGGCGGCGATGGTGGCGGTGATCGGGCTGGGAATCGTGGCGGCGGGCGTGCTGGCGCCGCGCGTGGAGCGCCGGCTGTTCCGACCGACGCAGGAGGATCGGTGGGTGCTGGGCGGGTCGGTCGCGCCGGTCGCTCAGCCCCCGGCGTGGGTGGGGGGGCGTCGGGTGATGAGCCCGGACCTGGAGCGCCGACTGCGCCGCGAGGGCCTCTACTTCCGCGACGGGGCGGTGGTGCGCCCGGTCGCGCCCACGACGCCCGAGCGGGCCGCCGATCTTGAGCGCCGGGTGGAATCGATGGACCTGGCCCGCCCGAGCCTGCGCCGCTGGCTGGACGGGAACTACGGCTCGCCCCGGCCCGGGTGGCTGCTGCTGCTGGCCCCGGCGGGGCTGATCGTGGCGGCGATCGGGCATGCGCGCGTCGTGAAGCCCCGGTGGGACGCGGTGCTGCAGGGCAAGTCGTGGACCGTCGCCGCGACGCTGGAGCTGGCGCGGTTTGTGAGCATGCTGGGCGTGTCGGTGGTGATCGCGGGCGGGGCGGGGTGGGTGCTGACGGGGCTGGGCCTGGACACGCGCGACCTCTTCTTCGGCACGTTCAACCAGCGCAACACGCTGGTGGTCGCGCTCATCATGGGCTTTGCCATCATCCCGATCATCTACACCATCAGCGAGGACGCCATGCGGGCGGTGCCCGACTCGCTGCGCTCCGCGTCGCTGGGCGCGGGGGCGACGCCCTGGCAGACGGCCCGGCGCGTCGTGCTGCCCGTGGCGGCGTCGGGGATCTTCTCGGCGTGCATGATCGGGCTGGGGCGGGCCGTGGGCGAGACCATGATCGTGCTCATGGCCACGGGCAACACGCCCGCCATGGACTGGAACATCTTCGCCGGGTTCCGCACGCTCAGCGCCAACATCGCGGTGGAGCTGCCCGAGGCGGCGGCGGGGAGCACGCACTACCGCGTGCTGTTCCTGTGCGGGCTCGTGCTCTTCGCCATGACGTTCCTGGTGAACTCGACCGCCGAGGTGGTGCGCCAGCGGTTCCGGGCCCGGAGCCGCGCGCTCTAGCCCATGCCCGTCCACGAGCCCCAACCCCCGTCCCCGCCGACCCGCGTGCAGCGCCGGCGGACGCTGCTCACCGCCCGGGCCGAGCCGGGCGTGTGGCTGCTGGGGCTGGCGCTGATCGCCAGCGTGGCGCTCGTGCTGGGGCTGGTGGCGATGATCGTGGTGAAGGGGAGCGCGACGTTCTGGCCCCGCCCCGTCGACCGCGTGGAGATGCGCGACGGCGGCGTGCTGCTCGGCGTCCCGGTCGCGCAGGAGGCGTTCGAGCCGATCGGGCCGCTGGTGGAATCGCTCGCGGCGTTCCGTGCCGCCGACGAGCCGCCCATCGAGGGGGCGTTCGACGAGCGCGGGCGACCGGTCCGGCGGCTCTACCGCGTCGCCAACAAGGAGGTGATGCCCGAGCCCTTCCGCTGGGTCCCCCTGTGGGAGGTGCGGCGGGTCACCAGACCCGCTGACGCGGCCCTCGTCGAGCGGGTGGAGTGGGGCGTGTGGCTGGGCGTGCCGCGGTCGATCTTCGAGGAGCGAATCGCGTCGCTTCCCGAGGGGGCCGAGTGGACCGCGGAGGAGGCGGGGCCGGCCGGGCGGATCGTCCGCGAGAAGGTCGGCGAGGGGGATGGGCGGGTGCTCGTGCGCGAGCGTCGGTACGTGGCCGAGGGCCCGGAGGCGGCGTGGGCGGCCCTGCCGCGGGCGATTCGAGCGGGGGCGGCCCGGCGCGGCGAGATCCGTTCGCTCGATCGTCACGGGCTGGGCCCGACCAACCGCCGGATCGAGGACTGGCGCCTGCGCGTGTGCGGGGCGGAGCTGGAGCACGCACGCTGGCGCGATCGCCGCGCTCCCTGGCTGTCGGTGCCCCTCCTGGGCGGGGTGGTGGCGGCGTGCCTGGCGAGCGCGATCGGCGCGATCGTCGCGCGTCGGGGGCGGGCGAGGTCGCTGGCGGCGCCGGCGTGGTGCCTGGCGCTGGGGCTGGCGCTGCTGGGCGCGCTGGAGCACCCGTGGTCGGCGCCCTCGATGGACGAGCCGCGGCTGGCGCGGGTGCGGGCCCGGGCCGACGCGGCCCTGGCGGACCTGACGGGGCGGTACGAGCGGACGCTGGCCCGGATCGAGGAGCTGCGCCGCGAGGACGGAGCGCACCGCGTCGAGTTCGTCGAGGCGACGTTCGGGCAGGCGGCGGGCGAGCGCGCGGGGCGCCCCGAGCGGCCGCTGCTGCTGTCGCAGGTGGTCCGCGCGGTGCGTGCCAACGGGCTGTCGCCGGCGGGGCGCGTGGGCGTGTACCTGTCGCGGTGGCGAGAGTACCTGCTCGACGGCCCGCGCTCGAACAACATCGAGGGCGGGGTCTTCCCCGTCATCTTCGGCACGGTGATGCTCACGCTCCTGCTCTCGGTGGTGACGGTGCCGCTGGGCGTGGTCGCGGCCCTGTACCTGCGCGAGTACGCCCGCCAGGGGTTCGTGACGAGCCTGATCCGCATCGCGGTGAACAACCTCGCGGGGGTGCCCAGCATCGTCTACGGCGTGTTCGGGCTGGGGTTCTTCTGCTACGGCGTGGGGTCGTTCGTCGACGCCGGGGCGAGCGAGGCGGCGCGACTGCCGCGCGTGCCCTGGTGGTGGATCGTGGCGTCGGCGTGCGTGCTCGTCGCGACGGCGGTGTCGTGCGCCGGGCTGGCGCGGCGGAAGCCGGGTCAGGACCCGACGCGGCGGCAGCGGATCATGGGGGTCGTGGCGGCGGCGGCGTGGCTCGCGGCGGCGGGGCTGGGGCTGGCGGCGCTCGCCACCACGCCCTACTTCCACGGGCTCTTCCGCGCCAAGCTGCCCAGTCCCACGTTCGGCACTCCCGGGCTCCTGTGGGCGGCGTTGACGCTGGCCCTGCTCACGCTTCCGGTGGTGATCGTGTCGACGGAGGAGGCGCTGTCGGCGGTGCCGCGGTCCATGCGCGAGGGCAGCTTCGGGTGCGGGGCGAGCCAGTGGCAGACGATCCGTCGGATCGTGCTGCCGGCGGCGGCGCCGGGGATCATGACCGGGACCATCCTGGCGATGGCCCGGGGCGCGGGCGAGGTGGCGCCGCTGATGCTGGTGGGGGCCGTGAAGCTGGCGAGCGAGCTGCCCCTGGACGCCGACCCGCCCTTCCTGCACCCGCAGCGGAGCTTCATGCACCTGGGGTTCCACATCTACGACCTAGGATTCCAGAGTCCGGACTCGGAGGCGGCGCAGCCGCTGGTCTGGACGACGACGCTCCTGCTGGTCGGGGTGGTCCTGGCGCTGAACCTCGCGGCGATCACGATCCGCGCGAGGCTGCGGGCCAGGCTCTCGGGCGGGACGTTCTGACGACGGACGCCGAATGACCCACGCCGCCGACCCGACCCGCACCGTGACCCCGCGCGAGCCGGTGCGGGTGCAGCGCATCGCGGCGGCGCACGGGGGCGGGCGCAAGTATCAGGTGATCGACGCCATCCGTCGCGGGGACCCGGTCGAGCCGGTCGTGCACGAGGCCCTGCAGCGCGAGGAGGCGGTGCTCGAGGTGCGCGGCTTCTGCCTGTGGTACGGCAGGAGTCAGGCCCTGCACTCGATCTCCATGCGCGTCCCGCGCGGGCGGGTGACGGCGATGATCGGTCCCTCGGGGTGCGGCAAGTCGACGCTGCTGCGCGCGGTCAACCGGCTCAACGACCTGATCGAGGGCGTCCGCGTGGAGGGGGCGATGCTGCTCAACGGCTCGCCCATCTACGCCCACCAGGTCGACGTCATCGACCTGCGCAAGCGCATGGGCATGGTGTTCCAGAAGCCCAACCCGTTCCCCATGTCGATCTTCGAGAACGTGGTGTATCCGCTGCGGATCGACGGGGAGTCGCGGCGCGGCGTGCTGCGCGAGGCCTGCGAGCGCAGCCTGCGGGCCGCCGCCATCTGGGACGAGGTCAAGGACCGACTGAACGAGTCGGCCCTGGGGCTCTCGGGCGGGCAGCAGCAGCGCCTGTGCATCGCGCGGGCGGTGGTCGCCGACCCGGAGGTGCTCCTGCTGGACGAGCCGTGCTCGGCCCTCGACCCGATCGCCACGATCAAGATCGAGGAACTGATCCACGAGATCAGCCAGCGGTACACCGTGCTGATCGTGACCCACAACATGCAGCAGGCCGCCCGGGTGAGCGACTACACGGCGCTGATGTACCTGGGCCGCCTGGTCGAATACGGCCCGACGGCGGACATCTTCCAGAACCCCCGCCTGCCCGAGACCGAGGACTACGTCACGGGGCGGTTCGGCTGACCCCGGCGCGGGTCCCACCCCCGAAACCAGGTACGGGCGGGCGGCGTTCGTGCCGATAGTCTCGGGGCGCGGGGGCCTAGGATCGGCAGTCCGGCTACAGGCCAGTATTCGTAGCATGTTAGGTATCTGACGCCCGCCCTCGGCGTCGGCGCCGCCCCGCCGAGCGGTCGAGCGGCGCGTCCCAGGGATCCACGCCCCCGGCCGCGGGGGGCCCTTTCCGGAATCGACGATGAAACCCGGTGTGCAACCCGTGACCGCGTCGGTCAACGCCTGGAACGCGGAGTACCTGGAAGAGCGGTTGGCTTCGTTCCGGGCCGATCCATCCTCGGTGTCGCCCGACCTGCGGGCCTTCTTCCAGGGGTTCGAGCTGGGGCTGTCGAGGAGCACGGCGCCGGGCGAGGGCTCGCCGGTGCAGGCGCGGGCGGCGGCGCTCTTTGACGCCTACCGGCGCTGGGGGCACCTGGGCGCGAAGCTCGATCCGTTCGGGCGCGAGCGGCGCCGACCGGTGCAGCTTCAGTTGGCGCACCACGGGTTGAGCGAGTCGGACCTGGGGGCCGCGGTGGACGGTTCGTCGATCGGGCTGGGGGCGTCGGTGCCGCTGAAGGGCGCGGTCGCGAGGCTGGAGACGGTCTACTGCGGCTCCGTGGGCGTCGAGTTCATGCACGCCACGACGCCGGAGGAAGTGGGCTGGTTCCTGGAGCGGTACGAGCGTTGGGCGGGGCGCGAGCCGGTGTCGCGGGAGCGGAAGCTGGCGATCCTGGAGCTGATCACCAAGGCCGAGACGTTCGAGACGTTCCTGCAGAAGCGCTACCCGAGCGAGAAGCGGTTCAGCGTGGAGGGGGGCGAGACGCTGATCCCGCTGCTCGAGACCCTGATGGAGCGCGGGTCGGAGCTGGGCGTGGAGGAGACGGTGCTGGGCATGGCCCACCGCGGGCGCCTCACCGTGCTCAACACGGTCTTCGGCAAGAGCTACGAGCAGATCTTCACGGAGTTCGAGGACAACTGGGACGCCGGGTTTGCCGACAGCGGCGGCGACGTGAAGTACCACCGGGGCCACTCGGGGGACCGCACCTTCGCGGGCGGGCGACTCATGCGCGTGATCATGGCGAGCAACCCCAGCCACCTGGAGGCGGTCAACCCGGTGGTGCTGGGGCGCACGCGGGCCAAGCAGCGCCTGCGGGCGGACCTGAAGCGCGAACGCGTGGTGCCGGTGCTGGTGCACGGGGACGCGGCGATCATCGGGCAGGGCGTGCTGTCC
Source organism: Phycisphaerae bacterium (assembly GCA_016873295.1). Taxonomy (GTDB): domain Bacteria; phylum Planctomycetota; class Phycisphaerae; order Phycisphaerales; family UBA1924; genus VGXM01. The sequence goes on along the minus strand of VGXM01000017.1, from coordinate 26,557 downwards.
GAGTGCCTGAACTTCAGCCAGTTGGAGGGGTATACGGCGGGCGGGTGCGTGCACGTCGTGAGCAACAACCTCATCGGGTTCACGACGCTGCCTCAGGACGGGCGCAGCAGCGAGTACTGCACGGACGCCGCGAAGATGATCGGGGCGCCCGTGCTGCACGTGAATGGGGAGGATCCCGAGGCGTGCGTGGCGATGGCGCGGCTGGCGATGGAGTACCGCCAGCGCTTCCACCGCGACATCTTCATCGACATGTACTGCTACCGCAAGTTCGGTCACAACGAGCAGGACGACCAGAGCTTCACGCAGCCCACGCTGGCGGCGATGATCAAGGTCAAGCCCAGCGTGCTGACCCGGTACGCCCAGCAGTTGCAGGGCGAGGGAGTGATCGGGCAGGCCGAGGCCCGCGAGATCGCCCGCCGGCTCGACGAGGCGCTGGACAAGGCCCAGAAGGCGGCGAAGTCCAAGCCCTTCGACCCGCGCGTGGACCCCTTCCACGGGCGGTGGAGCGGGATCGTGGAGGAGTACTCGCACGAGCCGGCCCAGACGGGCGTGCGGGCGGAGGTGATCGCGGAGGTGGCGCGGGCGATGAGCACGCTGCCCGAGGGGTTCACGCCCAACCCGCGGTTGAAGAACGTGCTGGAGGGTCGGGCGGCGATCGCACAGGCCGCCGGGTCCGGCGGGCTCGACGAGACGATCGTGACGCACGCGGACGCGGAGCAACTGGCGTTCGGGACGCTGCTGCTGGACGGGATCCCGGTGCGGCTGAGCGGTCAGGACTGCCGTCGCGGGACGTTCAGCCATCGCCACGCCATGCTGCGGGACTTCGAGTCGGGCGAGGCGTTCCTGGCGCTGAACAGCATGCGGGAGGTGGGCACGCCGGGCGTGCCCGACCTGGAGCCCGGGCAGACCAGGGCCGCCGACGGTCGGACGCGCCAGGCCCGCTTCTGCGTCTACAACAGCCCGCTGAGCGAGCTGGCGGTGATGGGGTTCGACTACGGGTACTCGCTGGCCGACCCCAACATGCTCATCTGCTGGGAGGCGCAGTTCGGCGATTTCGCCAACGGCGCCCAGGTGATCATCGACCAGTTCCTCTGCAGCGCGGAGCTCAAGTGGGAGCGCCGGTCGGGCATGGTGCTGCTCCTGCCTCACGGGCACGAGGGCGCCGGGCCGGAGCACAGCTCGGCCCGCCCCGAGCGGTTCCTGCAGCTCTGCGCCGGCGACAACATGCAGGTGGTCTACCCGACGACGGGGTCGCAGGTCTTCCACATGCTGCGCCGGCAGGTGAAGCGCAGCTTCCGCAAGCCGCTGGTCGTGATGCAGGTGAAGGCGACCCTGCGCACGCCCACGAGCACCCTGCGCGAGCTGGTGGAGGGGCGCTTCCGCGAGATCCTCGACGACCCGGGGGCCACGCAGCCCAAGGGCGTCAATCGCGTCATCCTGTGCTCGGGCAAGATCTACTTCGACCTGGACCACCGCCGGCAGGAGCTGGCGAGGCAGGACGTCGCCATCGTGCGCGTGGAGCAGCTCTACCCGTTCCACACGGAGGAGATGCTGCGCGTGCTGTCGCGATACCCGGCGTCGGCGGAGAAGGTCTGGGTGCAGGAGGAGCCGCGGAACTACGGCTACTGGGCCTTCATCAGCGACCTGTTCCGGAGCCAGCAGGCCCTCAAGGGCGCCGGGCTCTCCGAGACCCGGTTCATCGGACGCGAGGCGTCGCCCAGCCCGTCGGTGGGCAGCAAGCGCGTGCACAAGCTGGAGCAGGAGGCGATCGTGACCGAGGCGGTGGGGCCCAAGCCCGCCGCCACCAGGCAGGCCAAGGACGGCGAGCCCGCGGCGACGCTGCGGGCCGTTGGATCGTGACGTGACACACCCCGGCGCCCGGCGCGGGCGCCGACGGACAGCGAGGCGGATCGATGCAGGACATTGTCGTCCCCCCGGTGGCGGAGAGCGTGAGCAGCGGCGTGATCGCGCGGTGGAACAAGGGCGAGGGCCAGTTCGCCGCCGTCGACGACGTCATCTTCGAGTTCGAGACCGACAAGGTCACCATCGAGGTCCGCGCCGAGGTCGCCGGCGTCGTCGCCAAGCACTTGGTTCCGGCGGGCGAGACCGTGCAGGTCGGGCAGGTCGTGGGTCGCCTGGACGAGGCCGCCAAGGCCGAGTCGGCCCCGACCGCCGCCCCGGCCCAGAAGACGCAGGCGGCGGGCAAGGCCGAGTCGGCGGTGGCGGTCGCGCCGCCCCCGGCGCCGCCGAAACCCGAGGCCCGCCACGCGCCCGAGCCCAAGCCGGCCCCCGCCGACGTCAAGGCGACGCCGCTGGCCCGCAAGATGGCCGAGGAGCATCAGGTCGACCTTTCTCGCATCGTCGGCACCGGGCCCGCGGGGCGCGTCCGCGAGCAGGACGTCATCGCGTTCATGCAGTCCAAGCCCAACGGGGCCGTCGCCGCGGCGCCGGCCCCCGCGGCCAAGGCGGAGGCCGCCCCGCCCCGGGGCGTGCGCGTCGAGCGCATGTCGCCCCTGCGCCAGCGCGTCGCCCAGCGCCTCGTCGAGGCCCAGCACACCGCCGCGATGCTCACCACCTTCAACGAGTGCGACATGTCGGGCGTCATGGCCCTGCGCGCTCGGTTCAAGGAGGAGTTCGAGAAGAAGCACGGCGTGGGCCTGGGGTTCATGGGCTTCTTCGTCAAGGCCGTCACCGCCGCGCTCCAGGCCGCGCCCAAGGTCAACGCCTTTATCGTGAGCGACGCCTCGGGCAGCCCGGGCGTCGAGTTCCACGACTACTGCGACGTCGCGGTTGCCGTGAGCACGCCCAAGGGCCTGGTCGTCCCCGTGATCCGCTCCGCCGACCGCATGAGCCTGGCGGAGGTCGAGCTGGCGATCAAGGACCTGGCGACGCGGGCCCGCGACGGCAAGCTCACGCTCGACGAGATCCAGGGCGGGACCTTCACGATCAGCAACGGCGGCGTCTTCGGCTCCCTCATGGGCACGCCCATCCTCAACCCGCCCCAGTCGGCCATCCTCGGCATGCACGTCATCAGGAACCGCCCCGTCGAAGACCCACAAAGCCCGGGCCAGATCGCCCTGCGACCCATGATGTACCTGGCCCTCAGCTACGACCACCGCATGCTCGACGGCGCCGACGCGGTGCAGTTCCTGATCGCGGTGAAGCGCGCGATCGAGGACCCCTCGCGCCTGCTGCTGGGGATCTGAGGCATGGCGAGCCGACCGCGCGAGCGGTCGCAGCAGGGATCGCCACGCACGCCCCGACCGCTCGCGCGGGTCGGCTCGGAAGGAGATCAGAGCGCCAGCGACGCGCCGCGCTCGATCCGGGTGGGGAGCCGTTCGCCGCGCAGGTCCGTCGGCGAGGCCGCCGTCAGCGGGCTGATCTCCAGCGTGCAGTCGGGCGTGCCGTCGTCCTTCAGCGGCACCTCCACCCCCGCCGACGCCAGCCACCGCGCCGCCCGCGCCGATTGCAGGGCCCGGCTCGATTCGGCGCTGTCCACGCCCGCGGCGTTCTTGATGGGCGCGAACTCGTCCTCCCGCCGGGTCTCCAGCACGATCGACGATCCGCAGAACTCCAGGGCGTCGAAGACGAAGCGCTCGAGCTTGACCGAGTTGGGGGCCGTCGGGTTGATCGCCGACCCCGTCTCCGGGTCGATGCAAGGGGTCTTCTTCTCGGCGCGGTGGTAGGGGAGGGCGAAGGCGGGGTCGGTGTTGAGGCGCTCCACGAACGCGACGCTGAGCAGGTGCACCGCGATCGACCCGGCCTGGAACCGCAGCGAGCCGTCGGGGTTGGTCTCGCGGGCCAGGGCCGCGGGAAGGTCGGAGTACTCGATGACGACCGTCCGCGGCCCGCGGTGCGTGGGCGCCCGGCAGAACACGCCCACCTTCTCCCCGGGCCCGGCCTTGGGGATCATCTTGCTGGACATCTGCGCCGACGAATCCGGGGCCTCGGCGTGCAGCCCGATGAAGAGCGGGTCGAAGACGTTGACCAGGGGGTTGTCAACCTGGAAGTAGGAGAGGTGCTCGACGCCCCGCGACTTCATGCAGGCGACGGCGCCGGAGTCCCAGAGCGCCCGCAGCGATCCGCCGTGCCCGTCGGGGTTGGTGGCGACGACGCCGGGGGCGGCCAGGAGGATCCGGCCCGTGCCCAGCTCGAAGGTGGGCATGACCCCCTGCTGGAAGAAGCGGACGTCGGCGGGGGAGAGCCCGAAGGAGTTGTGCCGCCGGAAGAAGGAGACGGTGGCGTCGTGGTTGAGCGGGCTGGTCATGATGTACCACGGGACGGCCCTCTGGTGCCGGCGCTGGGCCGCGAGGACCTGCTCGGCAAAGACCTGGAAGATGGGCTTGCCCGTGACCGGCGTCGCGGCAAAGCAGCCCTTGGGCCCGTCGAACCCCAGGCGCGTGCCCTGCCCGCCCGCGACCACGAACGCCGCGACCTTGCCCTGGGCCAGCAGCCGCTCCCCCGCCCGGCGGAACCGGGCGGCGTCGTAGGGGCGCTGGGGGGATTCGGGGTCGCAGGGGTAGTACGGCGCGGGCTGGAGCCCGGCGTGGGTGGCGACGGGCGGGGCCGACGTGACGTAGCGCGCAACCAGGTCCGGGATGGCCTCCCAATCGAGGTCGAGGAGCCGCCCGACGAACGCATCGCGATGCGGACTGGGAAGCGATTCGGCGTGCCGCCAGAGGTGCGCCTGTCCGGCGGACGAAAGCGCCGACTTCAGGTCGTTCGTCGTCATGCGCGCGGCGCCCTCGGGCCTTCCCACGCCCGCATGGTACAGCGCCGCGAGCGGGCGATCCCGCCGCGCGGGCCGACGGGGTACATTCTGAGCATGCCCGCGACCGTCCCCGACCTGTTCAAGAGCCCGCCCCGCCTGCCCCTGATCGCGCCGTCGATCCTGTCGGCGGATTTCGCGTCGATGGGCGCCGAGTGCGCAAGCGTGCTGGAGGGCGGCGCGGACCTGCTGCACCTGGACGTCATGGACGGGCACTTTGTCCCCAACCTCACCATGGGGCCGGACATGTGCCGCGGGCTCAGGCGGGCCTTCCCCGGCGCCTTCCTCGACGTGCACCTGATGGTGTCGGACCCCGCCCGCTTCGTCGAGCCCTTCGTCGCCGCCGGCGCCAACCACCTGACGTTCCACGCCGAGGCGGTGGGGGGGGAGGCCGCGCGGGCGCTGGCGGCCCGGGTGCGGGGCAAGGGCCTGACGGTCGGGCTGGCGATCAACCCGCCGACGTCGCTGGAGTCGGCCCGCCCGGTGCTGGACGCCTTCGACCTGGTGCTGGTGATGAGCGTCAACCCGGGCTATTCGGGTCAGGCGTTCATCCCGGACGTCCTGCGTAAGACCCGGTCCGCCAGGGACTTGCTCGGGCCGGGCGTTCGTGTCCAAATGGACGGGGGGATCGGCGCGGGGCAGGCCCGGGCCGTGCGCGAGGCGGGGTGCGACGTGCTGGTGGCGGCGTCCGCCGTCTTTGGCCGACCGCCCTCGGAACGGCCGATGGTGATCCAGACCCTGCGGTCGGGCGGATGAGACGAGTCTCTCGGCCAGATACGGTATTTGATAGGGCTGACGGGCGATGTCCGGCGCGGCCGGATACACTCTCCGCCGCGGGTGCTGGAGGGATGGGTTCGGGCCCGCGCCGGGTGTTGAGTGTGGCCCGGTCCAGAGAGGGTGTTGGGCGTGCCGGTCGGCGCAGGTCGGCGGTGCATGCCCGGAAGGCGTCGGAAGCACCTTTCCCGCCCCGGATGAACCACCATGACACAGACGGCATCGCGGACCTGGAGTGAGATCCGCCCGGCTCGACGCTCGGCGATCCCCGAAGGGCTGTGGCTCCGCTGCACCTCGTGCAGCAAGATGATCTACCGCCGGCAGCTCGAGACCCACCTCCACGTCTGCCCGGAGTGCGGGTTCCACTACCGCGTGGGGGCCGAGGAGCGGGTCCGCCAACTCGCCGACGAGGGTTCCTTCCAGGCCCTGTTCGAGGGGCTCCTGCCCGCCGACCCCCTCAAGTTCCGCGACCTCAAGGCCTACCCGGACCGCCTCAAGGCCGAGCAGGCCAAGACGGGCCGCTCGGACGCCGTCAAGGCCGGGACCTGCTTCATCAAGGGTCGGAGCGTCATGCTCGTCTGCCTCGACCTGACCTTCATGATGGGGTCGATGGGGAGCGTGGTGGGCGAGGTGATCACGCGGGCCATCGAGAAGGCCACGGCCGACAACCTGCCCCTGGTCATCGTGAGCGGCTCGGGCGGCGCGAGGATGCAGGAGGCCGGGCTGTCGCTGATGCAGATGGCCAAGACCAGCGCCGCCCTGGCCCGCTTCGACGACGCCGGGGGGCTCTTCATCAGCGTGCTCACCGACCCGACCACGGGCGGTGTGACGGCCAGCTTCGCGATGCTGGGGGACGTGATCATCGCCGAGCCGGGGGCCCTGGTCGGCTTTGCCGGCCCGCGCGTGATCCAGCAGACCATCCGCCAGGAGCTGCCCGAGGGCTTCCAGCGGGCCGAGTTCCTGCTGAGGTCGGGCCTGATCGACGCGGTGGCGCCGCGGGCCAGCCTGCGCAGCGAGATCGCCAGGCTCTGCGACTACGCCGGCAAGGGCATGTAGCGCCGCGCCCGGAGATGTTCCATTGAGGGTGCCGAGGATCGGCGACAGGCCTGCGCGTCAGCGGCCGCCGGTCGCTTCTCTTGAGACGTGCCTCGACGCCCGCGCGGCCTCAGACGCATGCCAGTGAGTTCACGCGCTCCAGCCGTGGGGTGCGGCTGATGGTCCCGGGGCGCTCGGCGTCGAGCGTGAGCGGCTGTCGGCGATCGCCGCCCGGACGTGGACGCGGTCGCTGTCCGCCCGGTTGCCGAGGTCGTGGGTCCGCATCCACAGCCGGTGGCGCGAGTCGGGAGTCCGTGGACGGATGCGCTCCGGGTGCCACGGGTCATCGGGCGCTTCGCCCGATGACCCGTGCGGCTGTTCGAGGCCCGTCCGGACGCCGGCACGGGCGACCGCCGGGCGGATCGCCCGTGGCACCCGCGGCGCCCGCCGGCGCCCAAGCGTCGCCGCGGCAAGCCCGGGGGCGTGCCACGACTGTTCGGCTCGGCGAACAGTCGTGCTCTCCCCGCCGGCACGACTGTGCCCCGAGCGGCACAGTCGTGGCACCCGGCGCGGAGGCGCGCTGAGCGTCTGCACGCGCCCGCCGCGGCCTCCGTGCGTTGACACCGCCTGATGCCACGGCCCGCCCGGTCGCGCCACCCGAACAGAAGCGCACCAGGCGCGCGGGAATCAGGTGGAATCCGCATCACGCCGCACGATACCCAGGGCCGCCGCGTCACCCGGCTCACGAATCACCCTCGACGCCCCCATCGCGATCAGCCGGGGGTCGCCGGGCGTCGCCCCGATGACGATCGGCACCATCCCCGCCGACCTCGCCTCCGCGATGGCCTCCGGCCGCGCCGTGATGAACCAGCCCGGCTCGCCCCGCGTCGGCCCGTCCGCCGCGCTCACCGCTCCGCGCCGCGACAGCCCCCGCCGGGCCTCCTCGCCGACGCCGCCCAGCGCCCGGTCCAGGACGATCCGCGCAGGGCGCAGCGACGCGCTCAGCGCCCGGGCCAGGCGCTCGAACAGCCTCGCATCGCCGGGGCAGGTGATCCGCAGCCGGTCGGTCAGCCCGGGGCGGTCGTCGAACCGCCTCACCGCGATCCCAAGGCTCGCCAGCGCGTCCGCCGCCCAGGCCGCGTCGTCGAACCCGCAGAACACGAAGTTCGCCTGCGAGGGCGTCGGGCGGGCCCCCAGCGCCCGCAGGTGGGACGCCAGATCCGCCCGCTCCCGCCTCACCTCCGCCACGATCCGCGACACCGTCCCCGCGCCCTCGTCCAGCCAGCGATCCACCGCCGCCAGCGACGGCCCCGCGACCGGGTACGGCTCGCACGTCGAGCGCATCCACCCGATCACCGCCGGGTCGCCCATCGCGTACCCCACCCGCAGCCCCGCCAGCCCCCACGCCTTGGAGAACGTCCGCGTTACGATGGTGCCCGGCAGCGCCAGCGTGCGCGCCGTCGGATCGTCGTCGCCGAACTCCCCGTACGCCGCGTCCAGCACCACCGCCGCCCGCGGCGCCGCCTCGCGCACGGCGCGCACGTCCTCGAAACTCGCCGCCAGACCCGTCGGGTTGTTGGGGCTTACCACGAACGCCGCGTGGCATCCCTTCCGCGCCTCCTCCACGAACGCGCCGAGCGGGAACTCCCCCTCGACCCACGCCACCGCCACCCGCTCGGCCCCCGAGTTCCTCACGTACCGGTCCAGCATCTCGAACGTTGGGTCCGGCAGGATGGCCCGCCGACCCGCCTCCAGCGTCACGATGCACAGCCGGTGCAGCGCCTCGTCGGCCCCCGCCGTCACGATCACGTGCTCCGGGCCCAGGCCCCACAGCGCCCCCAGGCGACGCTCCAGGTCCCGCGCGTTGGCGTACCGCCCAAGGTCCGCCGCCGACACCCGTCCCAGCAGGTCCGGCGGCGCGAACGCGCACTCGTTCGCCTCGAGCCGAAGGTCGATCGGCCGCGTCTCGTGCCCCCGGCTGTACCCCACCGCACCCGCGATCGACGCGATCGGCGCCACCGGCGATCGCGCCTGCCCCTGCATCGCCGAGACTGTTGACGTTCCCGCCATGCGTCCCCCGGTCCACCGACCGCCCCTCGGGATCGGGCGACCGGCTTCGCCCGCAAGGGGTGGGACAGCCGTCCCGCCCGTCCGTCACCACTCCGCCACCGGGCTCGGGCCATCCACCATAGCCCCGGGGCCTCAGCCCCGCAGCGGCGGCAGCGGGTCGAACCGCTCGGGCCGCGCCGACCGCGCCCGGATCAGGTGCCCCTCCACCCACCCCCGGCTCTCCGCCGGGTGCTCCAGGGCGTGCGCGATCGAGGCGTGGTCCAGCCCGTTGATCCGGTCGCTCGCCGACCGCAGCGCGTCCATGGACAGCCGCAACGCCGTCGCCACAGGCATCCGCTCCGGGTTGATGTCGATCCCGAACCACCCCCGGTACCCGTGCATCTTGAGCGCGTAGAGCCCCGCCTCCGCCTGCTCGGGCGACACCACCCCCACGTTCAGGTCCTGGTCGTAGTTCCCCAGCGGCTGGCTGTTCCAGTGCGTGTGCGCCAGCCGGCCCTCCGACAGCGGCCAGCTCAGCGCGTACGCCAGGTCCTCGAACCCCATCAGCACGTGCCCCACCTCCGGGTTCATGCACACCAGCGCGTGCCCGTCGCTCAGCGCCGCCCGGTGCTCCGCGTGCCGCAGGCGCGACTCCACCATCCGACCCAGCAGCACGCCCTCCGGCGTCGTCCCGAACAGAATCCGCCCCCGCGGCTCGTACGGCTTGGGCTCGAACGCGATCCGAACCCCGGGCTCGGCGTCCATCGCCTCCGCCAGCCCGTCCACGAACCGATCGCGGAGCGACGCAAAGTCGTGCCCGAACGGGTTCTCGTACCCGTCAATCCCGGGCCACACCACCGCGAACTCGGTCTCCAACTCCCGATTCAATCGCAGCGCCGCCTTCGTGCGCTCGATCGCGTCCTTCCGCGCCGACGCCACCGGGCTCGACAGCGACCCGAACTCGAAGCGCCGATCCCAGAAGAGCAGCGGGATCACCGTCAGCACCTTGATCCCCGTCTGCGCGCAGAAGTCGCGCCACAGCCCCAGGTTCCCCTCGTGGATTTCGTTCGGGTAGTGCGCCTCGAGCGCCCCCAGCCCCGCCCCCTTCAGACCCGCCGCGATCTCCAGGCGACGCTCGATCTCCAGCGGGTCCGAGTAGGGTTCGTGGAAGCGGCTGGGGGAGGGCGAGAAGAACCAGATCCCGGCGGAGAACTTGAGGTCGAGCTCGAACGTGCGCAGGTGTTCGATCCTCGCGTCAAGGTCCCGCCGGGCGGCCTGCGGCCTCAGGTCGATCATGGGCATGGCTCGGCTCCGGCGCCGCCCGAGGGCGGCTTCAGCGTGGCGTACAGGCGGTCGTAGGCCGGGCGGAGGTCGGCGTAGATGTCGCGCCCCGGGCCGGGGTCGATCCGGTCCTCGGGCCCGACGAGCGCCGACGCCGAGCGCACGTCCGCGTGCATGCCCGCGGCGACCGCGCCCAGCAGGGCCGCCCCCAGGGCGGAGCCCTCCTGGCTCATGGGCGTCTCGACGGGGACCCCAACCGCGTCGGCGAGGATGCGGCGCCACAGGGGCGAGCGGGCCCCGCCCCCCGTCACCCGCAGCGATTCGACGGGCACCCCGATCGCGCGGATCAACTCCACGATCTGGGTCATCGACATGGCGACGCCTTCGAGGACGGCCCGCACGAGGTGCCCGCGCCCGTGCGCCGACGTGAGCCCGATCCACCCGCCGCGAAGGTCTGGGTCGGCGTGCGGGCAGCGTTCGCCCGTGAGGTAGGGGGCGAAGAGAAGGCCGTCGGCGCCGGTGGGCGTGGCATCGGCCTCCTCCAGAAGGCGCTCGATGGGCGCGTTGAGGACGCTCCGGGCCCACGCCAGGGCCCCGCCCGCCGAGAGCATGCACCCGGTGTTGCACCACCCCCCGGGGCGGTCGCGGCCCGTGCCGTCGTACCCGGACTGCACGCGCCCCTGGCCGGCCAGGTCGATCCGGGGCGAGGCGGAGGGCGCGTAGATGACGCCGCTGGTCCCCAGGATTGCGAGCGCGTGCCCCGGCTCGGTGACGCCGGCGCCGATGGCGGCGGTCTGGTTGTCCCCCGAGCCGATCGCGACGGGGGTGCCGGGGCGGAGCCCGAGGGCGGCGGCGGCCCAGGGCGTGAGGGGCCCGACGACCTGCGCCGACTCCAGCACGTCGGGGAGCAGCCCGCGGCGCAGGTCGAACAGTTCCGCCAGGTCGTCGCGCCAGCGTCGAGCGCGGGCGTCGAAGAGCAGGGTGCCCGAGGCATCGCCCACGTCCGTCGCCGGGCGTCCCGTGAGCTGCAGAGCGATGAAGTCCTTGGGCAGGAGCAGGCGAGCGGCCCGGGCCACCTCCTGGGGGCGATGCTCGGCGAGCCAGAGCAGCTTGGGGAGCGTGAACCCCGGGAGGGCGGCGTTGCCGACCGCCTCGACCAGGCGCGCCCGCCCGCCCACGCGCTCGTGGATCGCCCGGCACTGCGGGCCCGTTCGCTGGTCGTTCCAGAGCAGAACGGGCCCGAGCGCCCCGATCGCCCCCGAAGGCGCCGCCGCCAGCGTTCCCTCGTCGACCAGCACGCAGCCGTGCATCTGCCCGGAGAGCCCGACGGCGGCGACGTCGACGCCCGCCGGGGCGCGGGCCAGGGCCTCGTGCACAGCCGCCACAACCCCTCCCCACCACGACGCGGCTCGCTGCTGGCTCCAGCCCGGGCGGGGCGACTCGACGGGGTAGGGGGCGGCACCCGAGGCGATCACGCGGGCGCGCGGGTCCACGAACACGGCCTTGGCCGCGGACGTTCCGACGTCGATCCCCAACGCCACGCTCCGGGTCACGCCTGGCTCCGCGCCCGCACTGTACCGCGTCCGCTTCCGGTACACCGCGGGCCCGAAGGAGCCCTCGGTGCCGCGTTCACTCTTCGCCCGGCTGGCGTCCCGGTTCGACCCGGAGCGCGTGGAGCTGTCGCGCCGCCGGATGCTCCGGGCGTCGCTGGCGGCGGGGGCGGGGCTGGTGCTGGGCGGGGCGGGGCGCGAGCGGTCGGCGCGTGGCGAGGAGCGCGTCATCGTGATCGGCGCCGGGTCCGCTCGCGGTTCTGGCTCGATCGGGGGCTGGCGCCCGAGGCGCTGACGGACGGCCCGGCGGGCATGACGTGGGAGGGCACCGACGCGCAGGGCGGCCTGGACAGCGCCGTGCTGACGGTGTTCGGCGGCGGGAGTGCCGCCGAGACCGCCGGCGGCTGGCCCGCCGCGGATCGCGACGCGTGTTTCGCCGCCCCGCTGGGCGGGCTCTTCCCCGGGTTCGCGGAGGCGTTCGTCGAATCGCGGTTCATGGACTGGCCCGGCAACCCGGACGCGGGCGCGGGGTACGCGTTCCCGGGGCCGGGCGAGGTCACGCGCGTCGCTCCGCTGCTCGAGGGCGGGCACGGCGCCGTCGAGTTCGCGGGCGAGTACACCTCCCCTGCGTTCATGGGGTACATGGAGGGGGCGCTGTCGTCGGGGGCGCGCGTCGCCAGGAAGATCGCGGCGCCGACCCGCTGACCCGGGGGCGTCGGCTACGATTCGGCGTCGCTGATTCCGGGGAATCACCCGCACGGGGCCCGCGCCCCGCGGAGGAGGCGTGCTGCATCGGGCCTCACGACACACCCTGCCGGGCTCGGGCGCACAGGCGCTGCTCGACTCGCTGCCGCACGAAGTCATCGTCGTCGACGAAGACGGTGTCATCGTCGCCGCGAACGACGCGTGGCGCCGCGTCGCCGCCGCCACCGGGCGCTGCGGCGGCGGCGACTGCATCGGGCGGAGGTACGCGGACATCTGCCGCGCGGCGGACGCGCGGGTCGACCCGGGCGGTGGCGACCCGCAGGCCCTGCTCGCCGAGGTGATTCGGGGCGATCGCCCGTGGGCATCGCTCACCTACCGGTGCGGTCCGGACGCGGCGAAGTTCTACGACGTGCGCCTGTGCCGGTACGCGCTGGGCGGCCGCCCGCACGCGCTGGTCATGCACGAGGACACGACGGGCGTGAATCGCGAACGCCTCGGGCGGGAGGACCTGCTCGTCGCGGCGGGCTGGCTGCGGTTGGCGGCGTCCACGACCGACAACGCCGTGCTCGTGACCGACGCGGAGGGGGTGGTGCTGTGGGCCAACCCGGCGTCGGCGACGTTGACGGGGCAGGGGCCCGATCGATCGGTCGGGCGCCGCGCCGACGAGCTGCTCGTGGGCCCGGACCCCGAGACCCCGGATCGGCGCCGGCTGAGCGGCGCGATCCGGCGCGGCGAGTCGGCCCGCATGGAGGTGCTGCACCAGCACGGCGCGGGGCGCCCGCGATGGGCCGAGATTACCTGCCAGCCGGTGCTCGGGGGGTCGGGGTCGGTGAGCAACTACGTGATCGTGGGGAACGACGTCACGGAGAGCCGTCGTGCCGACGAGGCGCTGCGCGCCAGCGAGGAGCGGTTCCGCCTGCTGGTCGAATCGGCGCCCGCGCCGATCTGCGTGACGCAGGGCGGCCGCTTCGTCTACACCAACCGGGCCGCGTGCGACCTGTTCGGGGCCGCGGAGCCCGGGGCGCTCGTCGGCTCGGCGGTGCTCGACACGGTCCCGCCCGAGGCACGCGCGACGGTGCGGGAGCGCGAGCGAGCCGCGCTGGGCTCGTCGGCGCCGCGGCCCATCGTCGAGGAGCCGCGGTGCCGCCTCGGCGGCAAGCCGCTCGACGTGGTGATCGCGCGCTCGCCCTGCTCGCACGAGGGACGGCCGGCGGTGCAGTGCGTCATCCACGACCTGTCGCAGCTCCGCCTGCTGGAGGACGAGCTGCGCCACGCCCAGAAGATGGACCTGATCGGGCGGTTCGCCAGCGGGCTGGCCCACGACTTCAACAACCTGCTCACCGCCGTCTTCGGGCACGTGGCCATCGCCCGCTCGCGCCTCCCGGGCGGGCACGCCGCGCTCGAGCCGCTCGCCATGGTGGACGAAGCGGCGAGCCAGGCGGCGGCCATCACCAAGTCGCTCCTCACGTTCGGGCGCAAGACGTTCACGCACAAGCAGCCGGTGGACATGGTGCGGCTGGTGGGCGACCTGGCCGGGCTGGTCGCCCCGCTGCTCCCGGCGTCGATTCGGCTGGTGGTCCGGCCGCCGGAACGCGCCCCCGCGTGGGTGCACGCCGACGCCAACCAGATGCAGCAGGTGCTGATGAACCTCGCGGTGAACGCTCGCGACGCGATGCCCGGCGGCGGCGAACTGGTGCTCAAGGTCCGGCGCCGCCCCCCGGCGGAGGACGGCGCCGCCGCTCGGATCGGGGTCCAGGTTTCGGACACCGGCATCGGCATGTCGCCCCAACTGCAGGCCCGCATCTTCGAGCCCTTCTTCACCACCAAGCCCCGAGGCCAGAGCACCGGGCTGGGGCTCTCGATGGTCCACGGGCTGATCGACGCCCACGGCGGGACGATCGGCGTGTCGTCGAGCCCGGGCGCGGGCTCGGCGTTCACCGTATGGCTCGATGAGATCGCGCCGCCCGCCGATTCGCTCGCGTGCGAGCCCCACCGCGGCGCGGGCGAATGCGTCCTGGTGGTTGCCAAGGGCGGGCACGTCCGCGGCATCCTGTCCGCCTCGCTCCAGACGCTGGGATTCCGCGTCGAGGTCGCGCGCCCGGTCGAAGGGGGCTCGCTCGAACGCCCCATCCGGCCCCCGCACGCCGTCATCATCGACCTCGACGGCATGCCCGACGGGGCGAGCGCGGCGCTGGCGGCGGTTGGCCCCGGCGTCCCGATCTTGGTGCTGCACGGCGATGGCGCGGCGCACCCCCCACCCGCGGCACGGACCGTGATGATCCGCAAGCCGGTCCGCATGCCCGACCTGGCCGCGCGCCTCGCCGCGCTGATCCACGACGGTGCGCCCGATGGACCGGGCCCACGCCGCGACCCCGAACCTCCAGCACAGGAGAACCGGCGATGATGACCGCAAGCGCCGCGCCCCGGACCATCTCCGTGGCGATGATCGATGACCACGCCCTTGTGCGCAGCACGCTCGCCTCGTGGCTCGCTTCGACCCCCGACATCCGCGTGGTCGCCGAGGCGTCCAGCGCCGACGAGGGGCTCGCCGCCATCTTCGAGCTGAAACCCGACGTGGTGCTCCTCGACATCGACATGCCCGGTCTGCTGGCCTTCGAGGCCGCGCGCACGATCCACGTGCGCCTTCCAGACACCAGGATCCTCTTCTTGTCCGCATTCCTGCACGATCACTACGTGGAACAGGCGCTGGCGGTCGAGGCTTCCGGATACCTCACCAAGGGCGAACCGCCCGCGGCCCTCGCCGAGGCGATCCGCGCCGTCGCCGGCGGCGGGGTCTTCTTCTCACCGGACGTTCAGGCCCGCATCGTCATCGACTCGAGCGGTGCCCGCCTGGCCAACGGACCCCAGACCCGCCTCTCCACACTTACCCCGAGGGAGCTCGAGGTGCTTCGCTACGTCGCCCGCGGGCTGTCGAAGAAGGAGATCGCGCAGGTGATGCACTTGTCCGCAAAGACCGTCGACAACCACTCGACGAGCCTCATGAGCAAGCTCGACATCCATGACCGAGTCGACCTCGCCCGGTTTGCGATCCGAGAGGGGCTGGCCGAGGCCTGAGACGGATTCCACCTGATTCCCGCGCGCCCGGTGCGCTTCTGTTCGGGTGGCGCGACCGGGCGGGCTGCGGCGTGCCTCGATGTCAACGCACGGAGACCGCGGCGGGCCCGTGCAGACGCTCAGCGCGCCTCCGCGCCGGGTGCCACGACTGTGCCGCTCGGGGCACAGTCGTGCCGGTGGGGAGAGCACGACTGTTCGCCGAGCCGAACAGTCGTGGCACGCCGGGTGCCACGACTGTGCCGCTGGGGGCACAGTCGTGTCCGGCGGGGAGAGCACGACTGTTCGCCGAGCCGAACAGTCGTGGCACGCCCCCGGGCTTGCCGCGGCGACGCTTGGGCGCGGGCGGACGCTGCGGGTGCCACGGGCGATCCGCCCGGCGGTCGCCCGTGCCGGCGTCAGGACGTGCGTCGAACAGCCGCACGGGTCATCGGGCGAAGCGCCCGATGACCCGTGGCACCCGACCCGCACGGGTCATCGGGCGAAGCGCCCGATGACCCGTGGCACCCGGAGCGCATCCGTCCACGGACTTCCGACTCGCGCCACCGGCTGTGGATGCGGACCCACGACCTCGGCAACCGGGCGGGCAGCGACAGTGTCCACGTCCGGGCGGCGATCGCCGACCGCCGCTCACGCCTCGACGCCGAGCGCCCCGGGACCGTCAGCCGCACCCCACGGCTGGAGCGCGTGAACTCACTGGCATGCGTATGAGGATCGGCGTTCATCGGGCCCGCCCGAAGGGTGTTTCCACAGGGACCTGATACACTGTTCCCATTAGCCGGCGCTTGCCGCGGCGTGCTCGCGTGTTATCATCGGCCCCGAGCATGGAACGTCAGACGCGCCAACGCCAGGCGATCCGCGATGTGATCGCGCGCAGCCAAGGACCGATGAGCCCGCGCGAGGTGCTCTCGCGCGCGAGCGAGCAGGTCGCGGGCCTGGGCATGGCGACCATCTATCGCACGCTCAAGTCGATGCTCGAGGCCGGTGAGGTGGTGCAGGTCGAGGTGCCGGGCGGCGCCCCCCGCTACGAGCTGTCGGGGAAGCAGCATCACCATCACTTCCACTGCCGTGCCTGCGGGTGCATGTACGAGATCGACGGCTGCCCGGGCGACATGGTGCCGATGCTGCCGCCCGGGTTCGTGCTCGAGTCGCACACGCTGACGCTCAACGGCGTGTGCGCGGCCTGCGTGCGTGTCGACCGGGCGCCCAAGCGCTGAGCCCGCGCCGACGGGCACGGGGGGCACGGCATCGACCTGACTTCGTTCGCGTCGCGCCTGCGCAAGGCCGACCACGCGTCGCGGCTCGAAGCGGCGCTGAGCGATCGACTCGCCATGATCATGGCGCTGGAGGCCCCGCGCCGCTTCGCCGTCAAGACCGCGCCCACGCGCCTGTGGGTCGATCGTCCCAGGGCCCGCTTCAGCGCGTGGTACGAGCTCTTCCCCCGCTCGGCCCGGAACGACGGGCACACCCACGGGACCTTCCGCGACGTGGCCGCGCGGCTCGACCGCATCGCGGCGATGGGGTTCGACGTGCTCTACCTCCCACCCATCCACCCCATCGGGCGGCGGTTCAGAAGGGGAAAGAACAACACGCTGTCGCCGGAGCCGGAGGACGTCGGCGGCCCGTGGGCGATCGGCGGGCCCGAGGGCGGGCACGACGCGATCCACCCCCGCCCGGGCACGGCCGAGGACTTCGCGGCTCTGGTCAAGGAGGCCAACGCCCGCGGCCTCGGGGTCGCGCTCGACCTGGCCCTCCAGTGCTCGCTGGACCACCCCTACGTGCCCGAGCACCCGGAGTGGTTCCGGCGTCGTCCCGACGGCACCATCCACTACGCCGAGAGCCCGCCCAAGAAGCACCAGGACATCGTCCCGTTCGACTCCGAGTGCGACGGCTGGCAGGGGCTGTGGAGCGAGGTCCACCGGGTCGTCGTGCTGTGGGTCGAGCGCGGCGTGCGGATCTTCCGCGTGGACAACCCGCACACCAAGCCGTTCGCGCTGTGGGAGTGGCTGATCGCGAGGGTGAAGGCGACCTATCCTTCGACTACGCCGCGTGGGCGGGCCTGCGCCGGCACCGCGAGATGTTCCCCAACGCCGCCGAGACCGTCGCCATCCCCGAGTCGGCCCGTTCGGCCTGGAGCGAGTGGATGCCCCGCGTCTTCGCCGGCGCCTCTGCCGCCCGTCTCAACGAGCTCAACCCCTCGCTCCCGGGCGCGGACCATAACGCACAGGTGCTGCTGCTCGGCCGCCGGCCGCTCGACAAGGCCCTGTACGAGGTCGTGTACGAGCTCAACTCCCGCCCGAACTGGGCCCCGATCCCGCTCCCGGCGGTGCGGGCCCTCACCCGTTCCTCACCGCAAGGAGGCGCCCCGTGAGCAAGGCCCCCCGCGCCGCCGTGGCCAAGCCCGTCGACGCCCGCCCGCCGCGGTTCTCCGCCGACGATCTCCACCTCTTCAACGAGGGCACGCACTGCCGCCTGTACGACAGGCTCGGGGCCCACGTGCTGCCCGAGGGGGGCGTCGCCTTCGCCGTCTGGGCCCCCAACGCCCACTACGTCGCCGTCGTCGGCGACTTCAACCAGTGGGACCGCGGCAAGCACCCCATGCGCGCGGTCGGCGACTCCGGGATCTGGGAGCTGGTCGTCCCCGAGGCCCGCGAGGGCACGGTCTACAAGTACCACGTCGCGTCGCGCTTCAACGGCTACCGCGTCGACAAGGCTGACCCCTTCGGCTTCATGCACGAGGTGCCGCCCCGCACCGGTTCGGTGGTCCGCCGCCTGGAGTACGCCTGGGGCGACCGCGACTGGATGGCCTCGCGCGGGCCGCGCCAGCGCCTTGACGCGCCCATGAGCGTTTACGAGGTGCACCTGGGCTCGTGGATGCGCGTCCCCGAGGACCACTACCGCTCCCTCTCCTACCGCGAGCTGGCCCCGCGCCTCATCGACCACCTCACCCGCTGCGGGTTCACCCACGTCGAGTTCCTCCCCGTCATGGAGCACCCGCTCTTCGCGTCGTGGGGGTACCAGACCACCGGCTACTTCGCCCCCTCCAGCCGCTTCGGAACCCCCCAGGACTTCATGTACCTGGTCGACCTGCTCCACCAGCACGGGATCGGCGTCATCCTCGACTGGGTCCCCTCGCACTTCCCAAACGACGAGCACGGACTGGCCTACTTCGACGGCACCCACCTCTTCGAGCACGCCGACGAGCGACAGGGTTTCCACCCGGACTGGAAGAGCGCCATCTTCAACTACGGGCGCCACGAGGTCCGCTCGTTCCTCACCTCCAGCGCCATCTTCTGGCTCGACCGGTTCCACGCCGACGCCCTGCGCGTCGACGCCGTCGCCTCCATGCTCTACCTCGACTACGGGCGCAAGCACGGCCAGTGGGTCCCCAACCCCTGGGGCGGCAAGGAGAACGTCCAGGCCATCGACTTCCTCCGCCACCTCAACGCCGCCGTCTACCGCGATTTCCCGGACGTCCAGACCATCGCCGAGGAGTCGACGGCGTGGCCCATGGTGTCGCGCCCGGCGTACGTGGGCGGGCTGGGCTTCGGGCTCAAGTGGGACATGGGATGGATGCACGACACCCTCCGCTACTTCAGACGCGAGGGCGTCCACCGCCACTACCACCACAACGACCTGACCTTCCGCGGGGTCTACATGTACGCCGAGAACTACATGCTCCCCCTCTCGCACGACGAGGTCGTGCACCTCAAGGGCTCCCTCGTCGAGCGCATGCCGGGCGACCAGTGGCAGCGCTTCGCCAACCTGCGCCTCCTGCTCGCCGACCAGTGGACCCAGCCCGGCAAGAAGCTCCTCTTCATGGGCGGCGAGTTCGGGCAGTGGAGCGAGTGGAACCACGACTCCAGCCTCGAATGGCACCTGCTCGAACGCGAGCCACACAAGGGCGTCCTCCGCCTCGTCGCCGACCTCAACTCCATCTACCGCAGGCTCCCCGCGCTCCACGCCGGCGATTGCGAGACCCACGGCTTCGAGTGGGTCGAGGCCAACGACGCCCAGCAGAGCGTCCTGGCGTTCCTGCGCAAGGGGCGGGGCCATCGCGAACTGGCCCTGGTCGTCTACAACTGCACCCCCGTGCCCCGCACCAACTACCGCGTGGGAGTGCCCCTGGCCGGGCGCTGGATCGAAGCCCTCAACACCGACGCCCAGCACTACGGCGGCAGCGGCATGGGCAACCTCGGGGCCGCCGAGGCCTCGCCCATGCCCCACCGGCACTTCCCGGCGTCACTGACCCTCACCCTGCCGCCCCTGTCGGCCCTGGTGCTGATCCCCGATGCGCCGACCGAGGGAGCCCCGCATGCCTGATCGGCGCGACGCCGCCATCCGCCGGCGGGCGCGGGACGTCCGGCTACTCGACCGATCCGTGGACGGGCTGGGTGTCCGGCGACTCATGCGCATGCCAGTGAGTTCACGCGCTCCAGCCGTGGGGTGCGGCTGATTCCTGGGGCGCTCGGCGTCGAGCGTGAGCGGCTGTTCGACGCACGTCCGGACGCCGGCACGGGCGACCGCCGGGCGGATCGCCCGTGGCACCCGCGGCGCCCGCCGGCGCCCAAGCGTCGCCGCGGCAAGCCCGGGGGCGTGCCACGACTGTTCGGCTCGGCGAACAGTCGTGCGTCCTTCGCCGGACACTGCGTCCTTCGCCGGACACGACTGTGCCCCAAGCGGCACAGTCGTGGCACCCGGCCTGTCCTACCCGTTCGCGTGCCACGACTGTTCGGCTCGGCGAACAGTCGTGCGTCCGTCGCCGGACACTGCGTCCCTCGCCGGACACGACTGTGCCCCAAGCGGCACAGTCGTGGCACCCGGCGCGGAGGCGCGCTGAGCGTCTCCATGCGCCCGCCGCGGCGTCCGTGCGTTGACATCGAGGCACGCCGCGGCCCGCGCGGTCGCGCCACCCGAACAGAAGCGCACCAGGCGCGCGGGAATCGAGTGGAATCCGTCTCAGCGGTGACGTCGCGGACGCCCGGGATGGCCCAGACCTTGTCAGTGAGAAGCAGACGGTACGCCTCTGCGTGATTCGACTACCTGGTGCGTGCTTTCAGGGCTTTGAGAGGCATGACGCAAGCGCGACGAACCTCAAAGGTCGCGTCAAAGATGACGCCCACGAGGTAGTCGAATGGCCTGCCGTCAAGGGCTCGCAAGTACGGTAGTTGGCGCGACGTGTTGTGCGCCGTCGTGCGCCCCTTGATCTGATACCGCTTGCCGCTGGCGTTCTTGGCATCGTGCCCGGCTTCCGGATTGCCGACCAGCCGCAAGCCCAAAGCACGCGCAGCGACGTGCTCGGCGCAGTCGGCGACCGGGTTGTTGCTGCTACGAACGAGTTCCCGGCGGCGCAACTCTTCGAGGGTCGTGGCATGGAGCTGAAGCAGGCGGCAGGTGGGCATGGCCATGGTCTTGCGTGTCCATCGCCGCGGAGCATGACGTGCTGCGGCGGGCGATCGCCCGCCCTAACCCCTTGCCGTCGCGCTTGCAGTCGAGACATTCGACGTGCGCCCCGTACCGACACAAGCCCGGCGCACGATGCCGAGACGGCGGACGTTGTACGGGGGTCAGGCGCGCGAAGGTGCCCGAATCGGCGTCTGGCGGTACCCGGGGCGTACTCTGACGCCTTGAGACTTTGGCGGCCAAGCGCGAGTTGGGGTCCTCGAAGGCGGGCGCTCGTCGCCGGGTTGGCCCACGCCGGGCTGATGGCCCTTGCCTTTCCGCCGGTGGGGTTCTGGCCCGCGGCCTTGGTGGCGATCTGGCCCCTGGCGTGGCTGGCGACGCGCCCGGGGCTGCGGGCGGCCCACGCCGGGCTCTGGGCCGCGGTCGGGGCCTCGGCCTTCTGGCTCTGGGCGGAGAGCTTCCTGATCGGCGTGACCTGGCCCGGGTTCCTGCCCGTCGTGGCCCTCATGTCGGCGTACCCGGGGCTGTTCGTGTGGCTCGTGGGCCGGGCCCGGGCGCGGGCGCCGTGGATCCCCTTCGCGGCCTCGGTGCCGATCGCGTGGGTCGCCCTCGAGGTTCTCCGCGGCGAGGTGGTCTTCGACGGCTACGCGTGGTACCTCGTCGGGCACCCCCTCATCGACGGGCTGGGCGGCTGGCTGGCGATGCCGGGGGCGGTGGGGGGGCAGTACCTGGTTTCGCTCGTGGTCGCCGCCCTGGCGGGCTTCGTGTGGCAGGCGCGGGTGGGCGGATCAAAGCGCGTGGCGGTGATCGGGCTGGCGGCGACGGGCGCGGCGTGGGCGGGGCTCGCGGCGCTCGGCGAGCGGTCGCTGCGGGGCATCGCCGACGCCGGCACCATCCGCGTCGGCGTCGTGCAGACCAACCTCTCGTCGAGCAACAAGGAGACCTGGCCCATCGAGCGCCAGGTCGCGGACTTCGTCCGCTTCGCGGGGCTCACGGAGGAGGCGGCGGCCCGCGGCGCCAACATGGTCGTCTGGCCCGAGACCATGAAGCCGGGCCTCTCGCTCGACGCCGAGAGCGACCGCGTGGAGCGCGAGGCGGGGCTGGTGTACGAGGTGCCCGACGCCCGGGGGGGCACGCGGCGGATCGCGGCGACGGCGTTCGCGGACGAGCTGCTGGAACTGCAGGCCACGCTGGGCGTGCCCATGATCGTGGGCGAGAACTCCTTCGAGGGGCTGTCGCTGCCGGTGAACGACGACGGCACGGTCGAGTTGAAGTACGCCCGGCGTTTCAACAGCGCCTTCCTGCTCGTCGGGGGGCGCGTGTGGCCGGAGCGCTACGACAAGATGCACATCATGGCCTTCGGCGAGCGGATGCCGGGCATCGACCGCTGGCCCTGGCTGCGCCGGCGCCTGGAGTTCGTGGGCGCCGGGAACATGACGCTCGACCTCTCGGCGGGGACCGGGCCCACGGTGTTCCGCGTGCCGGCCGAGGGGGCCGCGGCGGGGGTGGTCCGCGTGGTCACGCCCATCTGCTTCGAGGCGACGGTGTCGGACGTCTGCCGACGCCTGGTCTTCGAGGGCGGTCGGCGCCGCGCCGACCTCATGGTGAAGCCGACCAACGACGGCTGGTTCCTGTGGTCCGACGCCGGGCGCGAGGCCCACCTGCTCACCTCCCGCTGGCGCTGCCTGGAACTGGGCACGCCCATGGTCCGGGCGGCCAACACGGGGGTCTCGGCGATCATCGACGGGCGGGGGCGCGTTCGGGCCCGCGGCGTCGACGGGGACGCCCGCGGCTACCGTGTCGACGGCGTGCTCGTCGCGGACGTGCCCTTGGCGTCGGGCGTCACGCCCGCCTCGCGAGCGGGTAGGCTGGTGGGGTGGCTGGTGTTGGCGGCGGGTGTGGCGCTCGCCGCGTGTGGGCTGCGTCCGCGCGGGCGACCGGCAGGAGGGGCATCATGACGATCGGGCGTTCTGGGTTCGTGGCGTGCGTACTGGCGGTCGCGCTGGCGGCGGGGTGCGCCGCGGAGCCCAAGCCCGTGTCGCGGCGTGATCGGCGCGGGCAGGAACCCGCCCCCGTTGCGCCGCAGGCCCCCGCGGCGCCCACCGGGAAGGAGCCGATCGCCTCGCTGCGGGAGGCCGAGCCCGTGGCCCCCTTGCGGGCGTCGACGTTGCGCGAGCGGGCCCTGACGCTGATCGAGGAGTCGGCGCGGGCGGAGGACCCCCAGCTCCGCAGCAACACGATGGAGTTCGCCAACCTCGCCGCCGCGCGCATGACCGCGGCCCTCGCCGCCGGGCTCGCCGACCCGTCGCCCGCGGTCCGGGCCAGCGCCCTGGTGACGATCGGGCGCTCGCAGGTCGAGTCGCTGGTGGATCAGATCCCGCCGCTGGTGGAGGACTCGTCGCCCTTCGTGCGCTCGTCGGCGGTGTTCGCGCTGGCGCGGCTGGGTCGTGCGGCGGACCGGTCGGTGAGCCGGCTGGCAGACCTGCTGTTCACGGACCCCTCGCCGCGGGTTCGCGCGCACGTCGCGGTGCTGCTTGGGGAGTTGGGGGACGCCAGCGCGGCGCCGATGCTGCGCGAGGCGGCGGCGGTGGACCTGCCGCGGGCGTCGGTGATCGAGGTGCAGCTGCTCCGGCTCCAGATCGCCGAGGCCCTGGTGAAGCTGGGGCACGAGCGGGAACTGCCGACGATCCGGGCGGCGCTGTACGCGGCCCGCCCGGAGGACCTGGAGGCCTCGGCCCTGGCGGTGCAGATCATCGGGCAGCTCGAGGACAAGGGGTCGACCGACCACCTTGTCTGGCTGTCGAGCCAACGCGACGAGCAGGGGAACCCCCTGCCGGCGGAGATCCAGCTCGCCATCGCGTCGACGCTCGCCCAGCTCGGGATCGCCCGGGGCGACTTCATCGCCGACGGGTTCGCGGAGGCCAGCCAGGCGGCGATCCGGGCCCAGGCGGCGGACGTCTACGGGCGGATCGGGCAGGGGCGGAACCTGGGCAAGCTGGAGCGGATGATGCAGGACCCCAGCCCGCTGGTGCGGCTGTACGCGGCGGCGGGGGTGCTGCGGACGGTGAACCGGGCGGCGGGGGTCTCCGACCGGTAGGTCCGGCGGGGCCCGACGCCCCACGGGTAGGGGGCGAGGCCGATCGGCGCGGGCGATGGGGGGTCGTGCAGACCGCGCCGGACGCCGCTACACTGGTGCCCTCTCGGAGGGACCCGGGGGAGAGGGGGCCGGAACGCCCCTCCCCGGCGGTCAAGTCCTTAGGAGTCGCACGTGCACATCCTCACGAAGATCCTCGTCGCGCTGGCCTGCATCCTGAGCGTTTTCCTCGCGGCGCTCACCATCGCCTACACCGCGAACGCCGACCGAATCGTCTCCGACCACGCCCAGCAGACCGCGCGTCTGGCGGCGGCCGAGGCGGCGGCGGCGGCGGAGAAGACTACGGCAGGCGACCTCCAGATCCGCATGACCGCCCAGCTCGAGCAGGCCCGCCAGGAGATGGCCGAGGCCCAGTCGCGCGTCCGCCAGCTCATGACCGACAACGCCAAGCTGCTCGCCGAGAAGATGCAGGCGGTGTCGGGGCGTGAGAGCCTGGACGCGAAGATCAAGGAGATGGGGGAGACGATCAAGCTCTACCACTCGCTGATTCAGAACTACTCGGCGGAGGTCAGCCGCCTCCGCGACACGGAGTTGAAGGACCGCGAGCGCCGGATCGAGCTGGACGACCGCATCGCCGACCTGGAGAGCCAGCGGGACGTGCTGGAGCAGTCGGTCCGCGAGTTGCAGGAGCAGCTGGCGGAGGCCCGCACGGTGATCGAGTCCGGGGCCCGCGGCGCCGCCGCCGCCAAGGCCGCCGAGCCCTTCGTCTCGACCGGGCCGATCGTCCGCGGCAAGATCGACCAGGTGCAGACCGACCCGGGCACGAGCCGCCTGCTGGCGGCGGTGAACGTGGGCTCGTCCGACGGCGTGCGCGAGCAGATGCTCTTCCGCATCGTCCGCGGCGGGCAGTTCATCGGGAACCTCGTGGTGACGCGGGTGGACGCCCGCACGGCGGTGGGCACCATCGACACGCTCGGGCAGGCCGTCAGCGTCGCGGCGGGCGACGAGATCCTCAGCCGCCTCCAGTAACCCCCTCCGGAGCCACGACCATGAGTCAGATCGGGATGCAGATGCCGGGGACGCGGGTGCGTCGCGGCGGCGGGCCGGACATCTACGCGGGCCTGGCGTTCGTCGCCGTGGCGTTCCTGGCGACGGCGTGCGTGCTGGTGTACCAGGCCGGGACCAAGATCGGGAAGGACGGCTCGCCCTTCGCGATCCAAGACGCCCCGCCGGCGAAACTCTCGCTCAAGGCGGCGAACTGAGGGGGCGTCGGCGCCCAAAGGCCGACCGGTCAGCCTTGACCTCCGACGCGGAGGGCGTAGATTTCTGACGCCGCCGGGCGAGCCGGGGGCGACAACCTGGGGCGGTAGCTCAATTGGTTAGAGTACCGGACTGTCGATCCGGTGGTTGCGGGTTCGAGTCCCGTCCGCCTCGCTTCGATAAACCTTGCTGAACCCGTGGGTTACGGGTACCCCCCGACGGTCGGGGGCGCAGCTCGAAACGATTTCCGCGCGGTGCGCGCACCGCGCTGGAGTTTCGGGAGGTGCCCCCGCGCCGAAGACCCCGGGCTATCGCAAGCGCCACAACCGCAACCAGGCCATCGCCACCCTGACCGACGCCGCGACCAAGCCGGGTGCCACGCAACGCCGTGAACTACGCGTGGGTGGGGTGTGCCGCAAGTGCTTTGGCGGCGGCGACTTGCTCGGGGGTGGCGGTGGTGATGCGTGGCGCGCCGGGCGGCGCGGGGTTCTTCTTGTGCGGCCATCGGTACGCCTTCTTCGACCCGCGTCTGCGGGAGTCGTCGATCACGCACCGCCGCAGTCGGCGGCGCAGCGTGCCCGCCGAGCACCGGCCGCGAGCCGCGTGGCGCACCGCCGCCAGCGCTCCCGCGTAGCTCAGCCGCCGCGGGCACACCCGCGCCCCCCGCAGCGCCCCGGCCCCCATCACGCCCAGCAGCCACGCGCCCAGCACCGACCAGTCCAGCTCCGCCAGCGCCCGGCGCGGCGTGCACGACCGCAGCCGGCGCCGCTCGAGCGTCTGCTTGAGCGTGCGGAACGCGACCTCCAGCCCCCAGCGCCGGCGGTACAGCTCGCACGCGGCCCGGCGCGACAGCACGCGCGGGTCGGTGACGGTCGTGACCAGGTACACGTCGCCGACGCGGATCAGCCGCAGCGTCAGCGGCTCGCGTGAGCGGTGGTCCCCGGGCCACAGGTAGACGGTGTGCGGCCCCCGGCGGCGGCAGCAGCCAAGATCCCTGAGCAGCCGCACGTGCCCGCCCACGCGGACCAGCGTGTGCACCCCGCGCGACCGCAGCTCGCTCAGCAGTTCATAGCCCGTGAACCCCGCGTCGGCGACCAGCAGCGCGTTCTCGGGCAGCACGCCCAGCAGGCTGCGCAGGAGCGTCCGCTCGGCGTTGTTCACCCCCGCGCACCGCCAGGCCCACGGGAGCATCAC
This sequence comes from Phycisphaerae bacterium, assembly GCA_016873295.1. Taxonomy (GTDB): domain Bacteria; phylum Planctomycetota; class Phycisphaerae; order Phycisphaerales; family UBA1924; genus VGXM01. The sequence continues at coordinate 372 of VGXM01000017.1, read as the reverse complement.
GCCCAGGTGCATCAGCAGGAGCATCGCGATCTGCGGCCCGCACTTGTCGCGTCCGCCCAGGCCCAGCTGCTCGTTGGCAACGGTGCGCGGCACATCGAAGCGGCTGCCGTCGACGCCGATGGGGACCAGGCCCCCGGGGAGCGTGAAGTCGCGGCCGGCCAGGCGGCGGACCTGCTCGCGCAGGTGCCCGGCCAGCCGCCCCCGCAGCGCTGCGCCGCGCCGGGCCAGCGCCTTGGCCAAGCCCTGGTAGGTGCGGCCCGTGCGCCGGCGGCGCGGCAGGGCCGCGCCGAGGACGGACAGCACCGACTCGAACCGCTGCGCCAGCGTGGGCGCGGGGTCCCAGCTCATGAGGATCGCGGCCAGCGCGAGCGT
>VGXM01000016.1 GCA_016873295.1 Phycisphaerae bacterium | reverse complement strand
GTGGCGTCGAGGGTGACGTCGACGTCGAGGAAGTCGGTGCTGACGCGGGCGCGGCGTCCGTCGGTGGTGGCCGCGATGCCGTTGATGGTCGCCGCCATGTTCTGCCCGATGTCGCGGATGCCGTTGGAGGCGCTGCCGAACACCGTGCCGGAGCCGGCGGAGGTGCTCATGTTGGTCGCGGTGGCGTTGGCGATGCCGCCGCCGCCGGCGATGCCGCCCGCGTTGACGACGCGGACCGAGACGAACTGGTCCTTGCCCCACGCCGTGCTGGTCAGGCGGATGCGTGTGTTGGTGGCGGAGGAGGTGGTGGCGGAGACGCCGGTCACTTCCTTGTAGGTGTTGATGGCGGCGACGATTTCGGTGATCTTGGTGCCCGACGCGAAGGAGAGTTCGCGGGAGCCGAGCGCGCCGCCGACCTCGATCCGGAAGGTCGAGCCGGTGGTGAGGTCGATCTGGCTGGCCATCATCGACATGTAGAGGACGGCGTTCTGGGCCGACTGGGTGACCTGGACGTCGACGCGGAGGTTGCTGCCGGCGAACTTGGCGCCGTTGATGCGGAAGTCGGTGACGCCGGCGTGGACGCTCGACGTCTTGAACTCGAAGGTGCCGTTGAGGAGCTTGAGGCCCTGGAAGTTGGTGGAGCCGCTGATGCGGTCGATCGTCTGGAGGATCGAGTCGACCTGGAGCTGGTTGGCCTGGCGCTCCGTGGTGGAGAGGCCGGCCTTGCTGGCGGTCGCGGTGAGGAGGCCCTGGAGCTCGGTCAGCAGCGTGCTGACCTCCTGCAGGCCGCCCTCGGCGATGTTCACGACCTGGTCGGCGCGCTCCGAGTTGGAGACGGCGGTGTTCATCGAGCGCAGCTCGGAGCGCAGCCGCTCGCTGGCGATGAGGCCGGCGGGGTCGTCCTTGCCGCGGCTGATCCGCAGGCCCGTGCTCAAACGCTCGAGCGCCTGCCCGAGCGAGAACTGGTTCTGCCCCAGGACGCGCTGAGCGATGAGCGCCTGGACGTTCGTGTTGATCCGACTCATGGAGGTCCTCCCTGAACTGGACGGGCCAGAGGCCGGCGTCGTCTCGTGTGGGGCTGGCCGGTTCGGCCTTGGGCCCCGGGTCTTGGGCGACACGCCCTCGACCGCCCCTCCCCGGGGTCCGTCCCGGGGATGAACCGGCCCTCTTTGTCCGAGGCTTTCGGTTCGGCGTGACGGATCGGGAGGAAGGAGGACCGGCTTGAGCGCGGCGGGAGGTTTCTGCGGCGGCAACTTGCTTTGGGGGGTGGCGGGGCCCCTCGACGTCGCCCTGGGGTGAGCGTGCGCCGGCCCCGGCGGCGGTTCTCGGACCGAGGGGCGCAAAGAACGACCGCCGCGACGCCCAAGGGCGTCGCGGCGGCGAGGGGTGCCTGGTTGGATCGCCCGTCAGCCCAGCAACTGGAGGACCTGCTGGGCCTGCTGGTTGGCCAGGGCCAAGGCGCTGGTGCCGGCGCTGGCGAGGATCTGGGCCCGGGTGAGCTTGCTGGTCTCGTGGGCGAAATCGGCGTCGCGGATGACCGACTCGCTGGCGGAGAGGTTCTCGAAGGCGGCCTGGAGGGAGCGGATGTTGGTGTCGAGGACGTTCCGGCCGAAGGCGCCCAGTCGGCCCCGGATGAACGAGACCTCGGTGATGGAGGAGTCGAGGATCTCAAGGGCGGAGGAGAAGTTGCCGCGGTCGACGCTGTTGCGGATGTCGTTGCTCCCGCCCTCCTTGAGGGAGTTGAGGAACTGGACGCCGCTGCCGACCAGGGTGGCGCCGAGGTTGGAGGAGGCCATGGAGGGGATGCCGATGCTGGCCTGCTGGAGGGCGCTGACCTCCTGGCCCAGCTGGAAGAGGGCGCCGCCGCCCGTGACGTGGAAGGTGTTGATGGGGGCCTGGGGCCGGATCGCGAGGGCCTCGCTGAGCATGAGGTCGACGGAGAGGCTGGAGGAGTTGAGCGTGATCTGGAGCCCGTTGCCGACGGCGAGCACGCCGTTGACCAGCGCGGACACGTCGCGGCCCTTGTCACGGGCCGCGACGGTCAAGCCGGCCCAGGTGGTGAGCGGGCCGCCCACCGCGGTGTCGTCCTGCTTGAGGAGGCGGGTGTTGAAGAAGTCGGGGTTGGGGGCGTTCTGTCGGCGGACGCTGACGAAGGAGTCGCGCCCGTAGGCGGTGGACTGGAAGACGATGCCGGAGACGCCGCTGGCGGCGGTGGCGACGGCCTCGACGCCCGTGAAGGCGGTGTTCTGGTTGATCGCGTTGATGACGGCGGCGAGGCTCTGCCCCGAGGCGATCTGGATGGTCTGCACACCGCGGTTGCCGGCGACTTCGAGCGTGACGGCGGAGAGCATGACGCCGGCGGGGATCGTGTCGCCCCGGTAGAAGAGCTGGCCCCGCTGGGCGCTGGCGACCACGTCGATGTTGACCTGGACCGCCTGGGCGCCGGTGAACGTCGTGTTCCAGACCTTGGCCTTGGTGATGGCGCTGGCCCGGACCCCCGAGAGCGAGTAGTCCATGGTGCCGTTGAGCAGCTTGAGCCCGCCGAAGCTGGCGGTGTTGCTGATGCGGGTGATCGAGTCGATCGCCGAGTCGATCTGGAGCTGGTTGGCGCGGCGTTCGTCCTGGGAGTTGGCCCCGGTGTTGGCGGCCTCGACGATCAGCGAGCGGATGGAGTTGAGCAGGTCGCCCACCTCGGCCAGGGCGGCCTCGGTGGTGGCGATCACGCTGTTGGCGCGTTCGGCGTTCTTGATGCCCTGGTTCACGCCCTGCAGGTCGGAGCGGAGGCGCTCCGAGACGATCAGCCCCGCGGGGTCGTCCTGGCCGCGGTTGATTCGCAGGCCTGTCGCCAGCCGTTCGAGGCGGAGCGTGAGCTCCCCCGAGGTTCGGTTGAGCTGGTTCTGGGCGATGACGCTGGCGATGTTCGTGTTGATGCGGGTCATGGCAATCCTCCGTGATTGCGACGGGTCGCGTGCGTTCGAGCGGTGCGCGGGTCGTGGGCCTTCGAGGGGGAGTTCATGAACGGTTCAGGTGGCGGACGCCTGGCGGGGTGCCGCCGGGAGCGCGGTGGGGGTGGGCTTGAGTCGCGGCGGGGGCGGGGTCGCCTGCTCCGCCAGCAGCCGAGCCGTCCGCCCCGGGGGGCGCGGGTCGCGCCCCGAGGCCCGCGGGGGCCCGGGGGAGAGCACGGCGCCCAGGGCGGCGACGTCGGGCCCGGCCAGACGGGCGGCCTGCTCGTTCTCGCGCCGGATCGCCTCGTACACCTCCTTGCGGTGCACGGCGATGCGCGTGGGTGCGTTGATGCCGAGGCGGACCTTGTCGCCCCGGATGTCGACGACGGTGATCTCGATCTCGTCGCCGATCATGATTGTCTCGTCTCGCTGCCGTGACAGCACCAGCATGCGTCAACTCCTCGGAAACTGCGGGGCCGGCGCGGACCGTGCGGGTCCGCGTCGAGGCGTGGCGGGAGTGGCCGTTTCCACCCGGGCGCCGGCGCCGTGCCCCATCTCACGGGCGTCCATGTCCGTCCGAGCCGGCGGGGGACCAACGCCGAACGGTCCCTCGGCGGCGCCCGGAATCCGTCCCGGGCGGTGCGCCCCTCACGCGGAGGCGGCCTTGGCCGCCGGCGCGATCCGGACCAGGGCGTGGCGTGTCGTCCAGCGCTTCTCCGCGAGGACGAACTGCTCGCCCGTTCTGGTGAGCGTGTTGACCACCAGCGGGCCCTGCATGTTGCCCGTGAGCTGCTGGTCGACCTTGTTGACGATGATGAAGACCTGGGCGTCGGTCAGCGAGGCGAGCCCGAGCTCGTCGAGCTGCTCCTGGCGGATGGGCACGGAGAAGTCCTGGACGAAGAGGGCCGGGTCGGTGACCACGAAGGCCAGGCCCGGGTCGTCCAGCGACTGAAGCCAGAAGAAGCAGGCGTCCTCGCCCGGCTCGAGCAGGCAGTAGCGCCGGCACTCCGCGAACCCGAGGAGTCCCTTCGGGAAGGTGATCACGCGGTCGTCCGCGATCTCGATCACCCCAAACCGGGTCGTTCGAACCTCCATGACATCGCTCCGCGTGGTGCGGCCGACTCCGTCGGATCGACTCGCGCCGGGGGACCGCTCCGGCCCCGCGGCGCGCGACGTCCTGTCATGAGCCCGGGCCGCGGCCGCGGCGGCGCCGAGCTTCGATCCAATCCCGCGGCGGGGGCGTCGGCCCCGGCCCGGCGTCTGGCTACCCCAGGAAGTCCAGCAGGCTCAACGACCCTGCCTGGCTCGTCACCCTCAACCCCGCCTCCAGCTGCGTCTGCAGCAGCGAGAGGCGGCTCGCCACCTGCGCGAAGTCCACGTCGCGGAACTGGCTGCGGACGGTCTCGCTCAGTGAAGCCATGTCCGTCTCGCGTGCCTCGGCGAACCCGACCCGCTGCGCGAAGGCGCCGACCAGACCACGAGTCTCGGCCAGGGCCCTCGCCGCGCCGTCGATCCGCTCTCCCGCAAAGGTGATGCCAGACCGGTCGTTGGTCGTCAGCGATTCGCGAAGATCGATCAGGTCGCTGAAGAGGCTGTCCACCCGGATTCGGGACCGGTCCTCGCCCACGAGGCGGGCGTTGGTCGCGTCCCAGACCCCGTCGGCCAGGCCCAGTTGCCCCGCCGCCGGTGAGTTGTTCTCCGCCACCACGCCGATCCGGTTTGGGAACGAGGCGTTCTGCGTCAAGGCGATGCCGTTGGCCCCGTCGAGCAGGCGAGCCTCGAAGTCCGCCGTCGTGATCCCCGCGGCGGCGGCCTGGGCGTTGATCCGGTCGATGACCGTCTGCACCGTCGCCACGTCCTGCGGCCCGAGGTCGACCGTGAACGAGCGTCCGTCGCCCAGGGTGATCGCCATGTCGGTGTTGAGGCCGGGGGCGGGCAGGCCCGTGGTCGGATCGGTCCGCCCGTCGACGATGCCGACGCCCGCGCCGAAGTTGAAATCGGAGAGGCGCGTGTCGGGGGCGAGGGTGCGGATGCCCAGGCGCGTCGCGGTCAACCCGCTCCCACTGACCTCTTCGATGGAGAGGGAGCCCGTCCGCCCCGCCGACACCTCGTTGATGACCTCGATGGAGTCGCCGGCGGCGTTGATCCGCACGCGCACGCCCAGGTTGGCCCCCTCGATCAGCCGCTTGACGTCGCCGATCGTCTGGGCGGCGGACAGGTCGACCACCGCGGCGGCGCCGGCGTTCCTGATGCGGACGGAGCCCAGGGCGCCGCTCACGCCGCCCATCTGCGAGACGGGCGTGTGCAGCGTCAGGCGGGGGTTGAGGTCGGCGCCAAGGGCCGACGCCGAGGTGAAGACGATGGGCGTCGCCCCGGCCAGTCCCAGGTCCTGGGCGACGGTGCCCGGCCCGACGTCGTAGAAGCGCAGCTCCGGGGGCGGGGCGCCGCCCACGACGTCGATCGAGATGCTGCCGCCCGAGACGCCGACGCCCCCGGGGCCCAGGACGGTGACGCCCTGGTCGGTCTCGTACTGGCGGATGGCGGCGGTGAGGCGGTCGAGCACGTCGCCGACGGTGTCGGCGCCGGCGAGGTCGACGGTGGCGCGTGGGCCGGCGCCGAAGGAGAACTCGACGGGCCCGAGGCCGATCGGCACGCCGCGCCCCCCGGCGAGGTCGGCCAGGCGCGTGGCGGGGGTGAGGTCGGGGTCGAAATCGACGGTGCTCTGGACGCGCCTGGAGAGGGCGCCCAAGGCCCTGCCGGGCCCGAGGGTGAGGGGGACCTGCGAGGCCAGCCCGAGGTCGGTGGTGAGGCCCTCTCCCTGGGCGACGGCGCGGTAGCCGCCGCGGAACTCCTCGATGGGGAACACCCCGGGGGTGGATCCGCCGAAGACGTGCCCCGCCACGCCGCTGCGCCGCGTGATCTGGTAGAGGGCCGAGAGCATCTGCCCGATGACGACGGCCTGGCCCTCGCGTTCGGAGGCGCTGGAACTGATGCTGAGCTGCTGGCTGGCGATGTCCTTGGCCTGGAGGGCCAGTTCGGAGACGTCTCCCAGGGCGGTGTCGAGGGCGCCCAGGGCGGCGGTGGCGTGGGAGAGGTTGCGGAGCCTCTGGGCGGAGCGTTCGAGCTCGTCGTCGAGGGTGAGGATGGTCGCCGCCCGGATGGGGTCGTCGCTGACGCGGGCGATGGCGACGCCGGTGGCGATCTGCTCGCGGGCCCGCAGAAGGGCCAGGCCCGTGCGGTTGATGTGGGCGAGCGAGGCGGTGCTCTGCATCATCGTCGAGACGCGGCCGAACTGGGCGGGGGTGATGGTCATGGCGTCAGACGAGGCCGATGAGGGTCTGGAACATCTCGTCGGCGGTGCTGATGAGGCGGGCGGCGCCCTGGTACTGGCGCTGGAAGCTCAGGAGGTTGATGGCCTCCTCGTCGAGGTTGACGCCCGAGACCGCGGCCCGCTGGGCGTCGAGGCTCTCGCGGACGACGGTGGCGGCGAGGGCGGCGGACCGTGCCCCGGCGGCCTCCGAGCCCACGAGCTGGGCCGCGTCGTTCCACGCGCCCTTGATCGTGCGGTCGTTGAGGGAGGCCAGGCGCCGGTCCTGGAGTCCGACGATCGCCAGGGCGGTGCCGTTCTCGATGAGGGCCGTGCCGTCGAAGCGCCCGAGCATCAGGAGCCCGGGGTCGGCCTTGAGCTCGCCGCGCACGCCCATGTCGCTCGCGGAGGTGCCGGTGAAGTAGGCGTTGACCCCCAGCACCGCGAGCACGCCCGAGGAATCGTCGCGGAAGGAGAAGTCGAGCCCGGAGTCGGCGTCGACCCGGAGCGATCCGTCGGGGGCGAAGGTGGCGCTGAGGCCGGGGATGGCGTCGAGAGCGGCCCTGATCTGCTCGGGGGTGGTGTCGTCGCCGGTGCCGGGCTGCTGGGCGTTGTTGAGCCCGTCGAGGTCGACCTCGATGCGGACGGTGGTGACGGCGCCGGTGGCCTTGTCGCGGACGTCGACGGTGAACCCGCCGTTGACCGCGCGGAAGGGAAGGGAGGCGAAGGCCGTGTTGGCCGGGTCGTTGATGGCCCGGGTCCTGTCGGCGGAGGGGATGCCCAGCGTGCCCGAGGCCGACGAGAGGCGCGACGCGTTGGCGCCCGTCGAGTGCAGCCTGTTGACCTCGAAGATGAGGCTGGCGGCGAGGCGGTCGAGGTCGGCGATGGTGCGGTCGATGGCCCGGTCGCGCCCGGAGAGCAGGGCCCCGATCTGGCCCTCGCGCACGTCGAGCACCTGCCCGTCGGCGCGCGAGGCGACCAGCACCCTCGTCTCGTCGCCGACCGTCTCGCGCCGGATCATCAACCCGCGCGAGGTGGCGCCGAGCACGACGGGCGCGGAGCCGATCAGGACGTCGAGCTGCCCGCCACGCTCGATGGTCGAGACGTCGGCGAACTGGGCCAGCTCGGTGACCAGCTGGTCGCGCTGGTCCCGCAGCGCACCCGCCACCACGCCCCCGACCTCGGCGTCGGCGATGCGCCGGTTCAGGTCGGCTACCTGCGTCAGCAACTGGTCGGCCCGCTCCACCGCCGCCCCGAGCTGGCGGTCGGACTGCGAGCGCAGGCGCGACAGGTCGTCGCGCCGCGACCTGACGAAGTCGGCCAGGCGCACGCCCTGCTGGATGACCAGGGCCGGCGAACGCCGCCCGTTGGCCGCCTCGGACCACGACGAGAAGAAGGCGGACATCTCGCTGGACAGGTCGTTCTCGCCCAGCTCGCCCAGGATCGTCTCGAGCTGCGAGAGCGTGGAGAAGACCTGCCCCGACGCGGCCTCGCTGGACACGCCCGCCCAGATCCGCCCCTGCAGGGCCATGTCGATCTGGCGCTGCACGTCGGAGACCTGCACGCCCCGACCGACGGAGAGGCGGCCGTCGCCCTGCCCGGCGATCCCGGTCAGGCGGGCCACGCCCCGCGAGTATCCGGGCGTCGAGACGTTGGCGATGTTGTTGCCGGTGACCTGGACGCCGATCTGGCTGGCGATCAGGGCGCTGCGGCCGATATGGAGGGCGCCGGTCAGGCTCATGGTCAGCTCGTGAGGTCCAGGGAAGAGACGACGGTGACGTGGGCTTCGACGGCCCCTCGGCGGCCGTAGGTCTGGGCGTGGCTCAGGCGCAGCGCGACCTGCTTCATCACGCCCTCCACGTGCCCCATCAGCGAGCCCGCGGCCAGTCGGATGACGCTCAACTCCTTGCGCACGCGCTCGATGAGGTGGCGCAGCTCGCTCGCCAGGGCCAGGAGGCGGTCGCGTTCGGCGGCGCCGGCGAGGGCCGCCAGTTGCGCCAGGGTGATCGGGCCGCCGCCGCGGCTCCGCCCGGGGGCGGGGGGCGCCACGCTGTCAACGAGCCGCCGGCGGTCGTCCTCCAGACCCGCGATCCGGGCCAGGCGTTCGCGCTGCTCGGTCAGGCACGCGTCCATGCCCGCCGTGTCCGCCGCGCGGATCGCGTCGCGCTGGCGCGAGGCCAGGTCGAGCAGGGCGGCGTGCTCGGCGATCAGGGCGGTCAGCAGGCCCTCGATCCGCTCGGCCAGCCCGCGGACGGGCGATTCGTCGGTGTGGATGGGGGCTTGGGTCATGCGCTGGGCTCCGCCTGTGCGCCGCCGGACCCGGAGCGGCTACGCAGATCGCGTGCCAACCGGTCCACGATGGGCCACCGCCCGGAGCGGACCAGGTCCTGCGCAAGTTGTGCGTCGGAGAGCGCACGGAAAGACTTCTCCGCCGGGGTGGGCCCGAAGGGCGGGGCCGCCCAGGAGGCGTTCCGCAGGTCCTTGAGCAGGGGCTGGACGAAGGCCATGGCGACGAACTGCTCGGCGGCGTCGCGGGCCTGGTCGGGATCGCGGCCCGCCCGCCTGCCCGCCGCGCGCCCCAGCGCGTCGAGGAAGGCGTGCTGCCGCCCGCGCAGGGCCGCCGCGGGGAACTGGTCGATCGGCGGCGTGGCGTCGGCGGGGGTGATCATGGGGTCAGTCGAGGACCAGGCGGGCGTTGAGGCGCCCCGCCTTGCCCAGCATCTGCAGGATGTTGATCTGCTCGCGCGGCTCGATGTCGAGCTGCTTGAACGCCGTGAGCAGGTCGGCGATGGGGGCGCGCCCGCCGTCGGGGACCCCGGCCTGCATCCCCGCCCAGCGCGAGCGGTCGATGCGGGGCTCCTGGGGCGTGGGGACGCGGTCGGGCACCACGGTGGTGATGGTCAGGTCCTTGTGGGTGATGAGGCCGGGGCTGATGGTCACGTCGCCCGTGACCACGATGGCCCCGGTCCGCGAGTTCACCACCACCTGGGCCGGCAGGTCGATCAGCGACGTGTTGACGGGGGCCGAGAGCACGTCGGCGATGAAGGCGCCGCGGTCGGGGCGCTCGGCCTCGGGGATCGTGACCCGCACCGTGAACTCGTTGACGGGCGTGGCGACGGGGGCCCCGAAGGCCTGGGCGTCGCTGTTGATGCTCATGGCGATCTGCTGGGCCGCCGACCAGCTCCGGAACGACGGGTTCAGCACGAGGTCGAACGAATCGCCCACCTCGGGCATGGTCACGTCGCGGATGAGCCGGGCCCCGCCCCGCACGCGCCCCACCGTCGGGGTCGTGGGGTCGTCCAGTTCCACCGCGCCCTCGGCGAAGGCGAAGACCGGGCTCCCCGGAAGGGGGCCCCGCAGCGGCGCCAGGTACAGCCGTCCGCCCTTGAGCGAGCTGGCGCTGTTCACCACCGACACGCTTACGTCGACCCGGTCGTCGGTGACGCGCCCGTCCTCGGGGATCGTCGCGGTCACCAGCACCAGCGCCACCGACTTGCCGCGCTCCAGCTCCTTGAGCACGCCCACGGCGTTGCCCTCGTTCTCCAGCACCTTGGCCAGCGGGCGGGCGACCACCAGTTCCTTGCCCGAGTCTCCCGTGCCGGGCAGGCCCACCACCAGCCCCATGCCCCGCAGCACGCTCTCGCCCCGACCCTTGATCCGCACCAGGTCCTGCACCTGGCTGGCGGGCGCCCCGGCCGCGGCGAGGGCGATGGCGACGAGCAGCACGCAGGTTCGAAGAAGCGCCATCCGCGGGACCTCCGGGGCGGAGGCACCGCAATCGGCGTGCCGGTGGGCGCGGATCAGAACGCGAAGATCGCGTCCAGCACGCGCGGGATCAGGCCCTTCTCCGACGAGTCCTTGACCCGCCCGTCGTTCTGGACGCTGATCGCCAGGTCCGCCAGCTGGCTGGAGAGGATCGTGTTGGCGTCCGTGACGTCGTCGGTGCGGGCGTTGCCCGCGATGACGACGGTCTGGACCTCCTTGTCCTTGCGGATCGCCCGCCGGGCCTCCAGCACCAGCACGCCGTTGGGCTTCACGTCGATGATCGTCGCGGTGATGCGGTCGCTCAGGCGGTCGGAGCGCTCGTAGGTGCCCTCGCCCTTGAAGGCGTTCTTGCCCGAGACGTCGACGCCCACGATGGGGCTGCTGGCCCCGCTCTCGAGCACGCCGTCCAGCAGGGCGGCCAGGTCGGGGAACTCCTTGAGCGCGGCGTCGAGGCGGTAGTCCTTCTTGGTGTCGAGCTTCTGCTTGCTCTGGCTCCGGCTGGTCTCGTTGATGATGATCGTCACCTGGTCGTGGAGCTTGAAGACCTTGGGCTTGGGGGGCTCGACGAAGAGCAGGCTCAAGCCGTCCAGCGACGCCGTCGTGTCCGGTCGCCCCGCCGTGTTCAGGGGCGGGCGGTCGTCGCGCAGGAACAGGCTCTGCCCGACCGATGGCGTGCCCATCGCCGCCAGCGCGAGGATCGCGAACAGTCTCATGGCGCGGCTCCTTCCGAGGGATCGACGATGACGGCCAGCCCCGGGGCCGAGACGCGGGCGCGGTAGGGCTCGCGGGCGGGCTTGCCGCGGCGCGAGGCGGGGGCGTCCGCCGGCTCGAAGGGCACGACGTCGCCCACCTTGCCGTCCGCCAGGGCCCGCGACAGTCGCTTGAGCGCCATCGAGCCCGACACCGCGTGCACGAACACCACGTCCCCGCGCCTGATGGCCAGGGGCTGCTCCACGTCCGGCGAGGCGATCACCTGCCCCGCGCGGATCCGCGTCCGCACGCTCGTGCCCTCCAGGGCGTCGATGGCGGCGGGCCTGGCCCCCGGAGAGAGCCACCGGGCGTCGGACGTGAACGACTCGGCGTCGAGCACGTCGCCGCGCCGGAGATCGCGACTCGCCACCGCGACCGTCCGACGGACCTGGGCCCTCACGCGGGCCACGCCCGCCGACACGACCCGGTCGCGTTCGTAGAGCGTGATCGCCAAGGGCATGCGGTCGCCTGTCGCCGTGGGCCTGACCTCGACGGTGCGTCCCTGGGTCGGGGTCTCCAGCAGCGGCCCGTCGCGGGGGTCGAACTCGAGGCGCAGGTCGTTCTCGTCCACGCCCAGGACCGCCGCCAGGCGCGGGGCGACGAGGGCCCGGACGGTGCCGGGCCTGTCCGGCGAGGGCTCGCACGCCTCGGCCGGCGTCCCGGGCGCCGGGGGGGCGGGGACCGCGGGCGCGAAGAGCCGGACGTGCGTCCCCGAGCCGTGGATCGTCAGGCGCACCCAGTCGACGCGGCCGGCGGGGAGCGATTCGAGCGCCCGCCTCACCGCGCCGGCGTCGATCAGCGTCCAGCCGTCGGCGCCGAGCGCGTCGGCGGGGAGGGGCACGTCCGCCAGCGTCGTCGCCGCCGGGCCCGTCAAAGCCGCGACGTCCCCCAGCCGCACGGGCGCCGACCCCACCCGCGCGGTCGAGCGCAGGACGATCGAGTCGGCGTGCGCCCCGGCGGCGAGCGTCGCGACGGCAAGGACCTGGGCGAGCCGGCGGTTCATGGCGTCTCAGCGATCAGCGGCGGATCTGGGAGACCGTCCGCAGGGCCTCGTCCGCCGCGCGGATCGACTGGCTGTTGAACTCGTACGCCCGCTGGGTGCGGATCAGTTCGATGAGCTCGCGCGTCGGGTCGACGTTGGACGACTCAAGGAACCCCTGCATCAGGCGCCCGCGCCCCTCGGTCCCGGGCTGCCCCGTCTGCGGGGCCCCGGAGGCCCGCGTCTCAACGAACAGGTTCTCGCCGATCTGCTTCAGACCCGCCGGGTTCACGAACCCCGCCAGTTCCAGCGTGCCCACCTCCAGCGGCTCGGTGTTGTCGGGCGTCTTGATGAGGATGCGCCCGTCCGAGGAGATCTCGACGCGCTCGGCGTTGGGGGGGATGGTGACCTCGGGCAGCAGGCGCCTGCCGCGGTCGTTGGCCAGCGCGATCTGCCCCTCCGAGTTGAGCGTGAAGGCGCCCGCCCGGGTGTAGGCGATGCCGGTCCCGCCCGACAGCTCGTTCTCCACCGTCACCCGGAAGAACCCCTGCCCGTCGATGAGCAGGTCGAACTGCTCGCCCGTCGCCATGGGGGCGCCCTGCGTGAAGTTGCTCTGCGTCCCCGACACCTTCACCCCGAGCCCCACGTACAGCCCCGTGGGGCGCTGGTCGCCGATCGCGTTCTCCACGCCCGGCTGGGCCTTCTCCACGTAGAGCAGGTCCTGGAAGTTCGCCCGCCCGGCCTTGAACCCGGGTGTGTTCAGGTTCGCCAGGTTGTTGGCGATCACGTCGAGCGAGGTGTTCAGGGCCGAGAGGCCCGACGCGCCGGATTGGAGTGCGTTGATGGCCATGGGCGACGGTCAGCGGGGAGTGGGGAACTGTGAACAGGGAGCGGTGAACCGCCGGGAGCGGGGGACTCAGGCCGTGCGGCCCAGGGTGTTGATCGCCCGCTCCATCAGGCGGTCCTGCTGGGCGATCAACTGCATGTTCGTCTCAAACTCCCGCCCGGCGCTGGTCGTGGCCATCATCGCACGGAACGGGTCCGTCCCCGAGCGCTCGATGAAGCCCTGGCGGACCGACCCTGACGCCCCGAACCTGGCGTCCAGGGCGGCGGCGGTGGGGCGGAAGAGGCTGTGTCCTTCCTTGGTCAGTTGCGCGCGGTCCAGCACGTCCGTCACCTGGATCCGCGCGATGAACCGCTCGCCCATGAAGATCGACCCGTCCCCCTCGATCCGGAGCCCGGGCCCGTCGGGGATGCGGATGGTGTCGTTCGTCGTGTCCAGCACGGGCAGCCCCGACCCGGCCGTCACGAGGCGACCGCGGGCGTCGCGCGTGAAGCGCCCGTCGCGCGTGAGGCGGATCGAGTCGATGTTGGTGCCGTCCGTCCGGGTCACGAAGAACCCGTCGCCCTGGATCGCCAGGTCGAAGGGCTGCCCGGTGTTGTCGAGCGAGCCCTGGCCGAAGCCGACGCGGTTGGGGGCCATCAGGGCCCCGCCCCCGAGCCGCTCGAGCATGGCGTCGCCGGGCAGGTGGGTCAGCCCGTCCTCCTGGCGGGCCGAGAGCCGCTGAAGGGTGGCGGTGAAGTCGGGCTTGAACCCGACCGTGTCGAGGTTCGCGAGGTTGTTGGCGTGGACGTCCTGGCGGTACATCGCCGTGAGCGCGCCCGACGCCGAGATGTACAGCCCGTAGTTCACGCCGTGGGCCCGCTCGCAAGCGGCGTGCCAGCGACGCCCCGCCTCCGCGTGCCGCGGGAGCAGCGCCGCCGACCCGGGGCGCCAGGCCCTCGCCCGCGCCGGGCCTTGCGCCATCACGCGGTTTGTGCGCTCAGCGACCCCCGCACCCGCCGCCGGGCTTGCCGCACGGGCAGCAGCCCCCCACGGGCGCGCTCTGGCCCGCCCCGGCGGCCCCCGTCGAGAACGTCGAGAGCGCGCGCTTGAAGACGCGCCCGCGCCCCTCCGGGTCCGGCAGGGGCTCGTCGGCCTGGGCCATGGGGCGCAGGGCCTCCACCCTCGTCCCGTCCTCCTCGCACACGTACTCGTACAGCGGCATGCCCGATCCCCTCAGCCCGCGATGACCCACCTGCCCTGGCCCAGCCCGCGTTCCACCTTGGTCTTGAACGTCTCGTACCCCGCACGCCCCATCAGCCCGAACGTCGCCTGCTTGCCCAGCTCCACGGCCGGCTGGTCGTAGGCGTCGATGTCCAGCATCAACCCGGCGTACGCCGTTGTCACCATCCACAACTGGATGAACTGCCCCACGTGGAAGGCGTCGATCCGCGGGAACCGGATCGTGAAGTTGGGGCGCTGGCTCTCGGTCAGGGCGTACTCCGTGGCCCGCTTCTCGGCGTTGAGGAGCTCGGCCATCGAGCGGTTCTCGAGGTACTCCAGCGCCTTGACCCCCAGCCCCGCCGGCATGCGCACGTCGGCACCGAACCGCTCGACCTCGACCAACCCGAAGACCTTGTCGTTGGGCCCCTCGCGGTAGAGCTGGACCTGGCTGTGCTGGTCGGTCGCGCCCAGGGCCTTGATGGGCGTGAACCCGGCGAAGACCTCCTGCCCCCGGCGGTCGACGCGCTTGCCCAGGCTCTCGGCCCAGAGCTGGCGGAACCAGTCCGCCAGCAGGTACAGGGAGTTGGCGTAGGGCATCATCACGTGGTTGGGCTTTCCCTTGCTCGACCCCAGCTCCACCAGCAGCCACGCCAGCATCGCCGCGGGGTTCTTGAGCAGTTCGGGGCGCGAGCAGAGCGGGTCCATGCTCGCCGCCCCGTCGAGGAGCCCGTCGACGTCGATGCCGCACATCGCCGCCGAGAAGAGCCCGACGGGCGAGAGCACGCTGAAGCGTCCGCCCACGCCGTCGGGCACGGGCAGCGTGGCGAGCCGCTCGGCGTCGCAGATCTGACGCATGGTGCCCTTGGCCGGGTCGGTGACCGCGACGATGTTGGCGGAGTAGGCCGGGCCCAAGGCCTTCCGCAGGGCGTCGCGCACGATCATGAACTGCCCCGCCGTCTCCGCCGTCTCGCCCGACTTGCTGATGACGTTGAACAGCGTGCGCTTGAGCCCGCCCCGGTCCTCGCAGGCGGACATCACGGCGGCGAAAGCGTCCGGGTCGACGTTGTCCAGCACGAAGAGCCTGGGGCCGGGGCGGGCACCATCGGGCATGAGGTTGTACGTCGCGGGGTTGAGCGCCGCCTGCAGCGCGATGTTGCCGAGGGCCGAGCCCCCGATCCCCAGCACCACCAGGTTGTCGAACCTGCCCTTGAGGGCCCCCGCCAGTCGCTTCACGCCGCCGAGGTGCTCGCCCCGCATCGGCTCGGCGGTGAGCGAGCGCCACCGCTCCCACCCCGTGCCGCGCGTCTTCTCCAGGCTCGCGGTGAGCGCGCCGACCGTCCGGGCGGGCTGGGCCCCGGGGTCGAGCAGCGCCGCGTCCAGCCCGTGCGACCCCACCCGGTCCGACAGACAGTTGGCGAACAGGAGTGTCAGCATGCGGGCAGGGTAGCCGGGCGGGAGAAGCGACCAGAGCGCCAAGCGACCAGATGGTCAGAAGGCGGGATGGACTACGGTCACGTGGTCACAGCGCCGGATCGGCGAGACGGTCGGTTCTTCAGCACGGCCAGTTGAAGGCGTTGAGGAACTCGAGCAGGTCGTTGAAGTCGATGACGCCGTCGTGGTTCAGGTCGGCCAGCGGGCTCCCCTCGTTGAAGTAGTTCAGGAACTCCAGGAAGTCGTTGAAGTCCACCACGCCGTCGAAGTTGACGTCGGCGGGGCACGGGATCTGCGCGGGGTTCATCCCGGCGTGGTCGGCGGAGATGGTCACGACGCAGGGGTCCGGGATCACGCCGCCCAGGTCGAGCGAGAGCGTGAGCCCCACGGGGATGTCGCCCACGTGGACCGGGGTCGGTGCGCCGATGGGCGGCATGGTCGCCGCGCCGAACTCGCCCGTGGCGAACGCCTCCGCCACCGCGCCCTTGACCACGCGGATCCGCAGCCGCCCCTCGGGCCTGACGAACTCCCCGCCGCACGACATCTCGAACGTCGCCTCCGTCGCGTCGATCCACAGCCCGACCGCCGGGGTGAAACGCGCCTCCCCCTCGCCGTCGACGTCGAGCATCATCGAGAAGATCTCGCCGCGCGTCTGCTCGCCGGTGAGCGTGTTCTCCGCGACGAACCGCACCGGGTCCCACAAGCGGACGGTCGGCGGGCTCGGCGGCGGCACCACGATGCCCTGCGTCACGCGCGACGCCCGCACGGCCCCCAGCGACCACGACACCGCGATCGGCGTCGCCCCCGGCAACGACGGCGGGATCAGCGACGACCGCAGGTCCGCCCGGCTGAACGCGTACGCCTTGCAATGGCGCCCGGTCCGCGCCTCGGACGCCTTGTTCCCGGCGCACAAGGCGACGCTGGTCGCCTCCGGACTGGCGACGGGTGCAAGCCGCTCCGCCGCCGACGGGCGGTTCCCCTTCGCCTTCGCCGACGGAAGCGCCGCGCACGCCCCCAGCCACTCCGTGCGGTGGGGATACGCCTCGGGCGCGGGGCGGCACACGGGGGCGATCACCGACACCGGCTTTCCGCCCCTCTCCACCCACGATGGGATCCGCGGGCGCGACGTCACGGCCCGGTAGCCCCGGCTCGGGAGTCGAGCGGCGGCGCCCCCGGTGCCGGGCCAAGCAGCGCCTTGGATGCGAAGCCGGCGCCCTACCCTCCGCCGATGATCCATCCGTGGCACGAGGTGTCGCCCACCGCCGACGGGCTCGAACTGCCCCGGGGGTTCCGGGCCGTCATCGAGATCCCCAAGGGCTCCAGCAACAAGTACGAGCTGGACAAGGGCTCGGGCCTCCTCAAGCTCGACCGCGTGCTCGCGTCGGCGGTCTACTACCCCGCCAACTACGGGTTCATCCCCCAGACCCTGGCCGAGGACGACGACCCCCTCGACGTGCTGGTCTACTGCACCGAGGAGATCCCGCCCCTGACGCTGTGCAACGCCCGGGCCGTGGGCATGATGACGATGGTGGACCAGGGCAAGCCCGACCACAAGATCATCGCGGTGCTGGCCGAGGACCCGGTGTACAGCGAGTTCCAGAAGCTCAGCGACTTCCCCAGGCACCTGATGCGGATGCTCCGGCGCTTCTTCGAGGACTACAAGCAACTGGAGGGGAAGACCGTGGAAGTCGACGAGATCATGCCCGCGGAGGCGGCCCACGCCATCGTCGACGACGCCCTGACGAGGTATTTCCAGAGCCGGCGCACGGGCAGGCTCTCGGGCCTGCGGACCTGACCATGACCGATTCGGGCCGACATCGCGTGGGGAAGGTCCTCATCGACCGCGACCGGATCGCCCGGCGCGTGGCCGAGATGGGGCCAGAGGTGGCGCGTCGGATCGACGCCGACGGCGGGCCGGGCGAGGGCGTGGTGCTCATCCCCATCCTGACCGGGGCCGTGGTCTTCGTCGCCGACCTCATCCGGCACATGCCCGTCCGCCTCAGCCTCGGCCTCGTCACCGTCTCCAGCTACCCCGGCGCCACCGTGGAGAGCAAGGGGGCCCGCATCCGCGGCGAACTCCCCGGCAACCTGGGCGGCAAGCGCGTCGTCATCGTCGACGACATCCTCGACACCGGGCAGACCCTCTCGGTCGTCACCGACCTGGTCCGCGAGCAGAACCCCGCCGGCGTGCGCGTGTGCGTGCTGCTCCGCAAGCCCCCCTCGGCCCGCAAGGTCCCCTTCGAGGCCGACCACGTCGGGTTCGACATCCCCGACCGCTTCGTGGTGGGCTACGGGCTGGACTACAACGGCTACTACCGGAACCTGCCCGAAATCGCCGAACTGGAGTCGGACTGACCCCGCCCGCCCATGCCGGCACCGGTCGCCCCATCCACCCCGACCCTCATCCCCCCGGGCGAGCGCACGATCCTGTCGCTCCGCCCCAGCCCCTGGCTCATCCTCTTTTACCGCGGGCGCCGCAACCTCACGTTGCTGGTTCTCGGACTGGCCACCACATGGGCCCTGCGCGCCTTGGGCGGCACGATCGGCGTCTCGCCGGCCTGGGCCGCGCGCCTCTTCTTCGGGCTCCTGGGCGTCCTCCTCCTCGTCGACCTGCTGGAGTGGGCCAACCGGCGCTACGTGCTGACGGATCGGCGGATGCTGCGCCAGCGGGGGATCCTGACGCGGACGGTCAGCGACGTGCCGCTGGAGCGGGTGCAGGACATCGGCGTCGTGCGCACGCTGGCGGAGCGGCTGCTGGGGCTGGGGTCGGTGGGGGTGAGCACCGCCGGGGGTCCCATGGTGCCGAGCTGGTGGCTGACGGTCGCGAGCCCGCAGGAGTGCCTGGAGCGGATCCGCGGGGCGATCGCGTCGGCGCGGGCGCCGGCGGGGCGTGGCCCGGGCGTCGTCGAGATCGTGCGCGCGCCGGCGTTCCTGGCGGTGGGGTTGGTGGGGGGCATCGGCTCGGGCAAGAGCGAGGTGGCGCGGCTGCTCTCCGGGCACGGGTTCGCGGTGGTGGATTCGGACGCGGAGGCCAAGGCGTGCCTGGACCGGCCCGAGGTTCGGGAGCGGCTCGTGGAGTGGTGGGGGGCGCGGGTGCTGGGCGCGCACGGTCGCGTCGATCGGCGTGCGGTGGCGGCGATCGTGTTCAACGACGCGAAGGAGCGCGCGCGGCTGGAAGCGCTGGTGCACCCGCTGGTGCGTCGGCGGCGCTCGGACCTGAAGGAGGAGGCGCGACGGGCGGGCGCGCGGGGCGTGGTGGTGGACGCGCCGCTGCTGCTGGAGGCGGGCGTGGACGCGGAGTGCGACGTGCTGGTGTTCGTGGAGGCGCCGCGGGCGCGGCGCGTGGAGCGGGTGCGGGCGGCGCGGGGATGGGAGGAGGAGCAGCATTCGCGGCGGGAGGCGGCGCAGATGCCTCTGGACGAGAAGCGGGCGCGTTGCGACATCGAGATCGTCAACGACGGCGGTCTGGAGGCGCTGCGGGCCCGCGTGGAGCGGCTGGCCCAGGAGCTGGGGCGGGAGCCGTCGGGCCGTCGGAGGCAGATTGACTGAAGTCGGGGGTCGTCTGGGCCGAGGATGCCTTGACGCGAGGGAGGCGGGTATACTGTGGTTGTCGTGGGCACGGGGTTGATCCCCAGTGCCCCGGTTCCCGTCAACAGCATCGGCGTGGCTCGGCCCGGACGTCGGGCCCGCCGGGTGAGGGACCTCGCGGACGTTGCATGAATCGGCGGGCACCCCGGGCCATGTGGGTCGGGGCGAGCTCTCCGGGGCGTTGAGTTCGACCCGCGTCGCGGCGTCGGGCTCCAGGACAGGGAGCGGGGCGATCCGCCCAGGCCGGGCCCGCGGGGCCCGGGACCAAGCTCTCCCACGCATGACCAAGCCACAACACGTCGCGGAATCGGAAAGCAAGGGCCCCGGGCCCACGGGCGAGGGCGAGAAGGCGGCGACCGGACTGCCGGCGGGGGTTCGTCCGGGGCCGGCCAATCGTCCGCGCCCGATGGCGAGCAAGCGTCCGCCCACGCCGGGGTTCAGCAGCGTCCCGGCGGCGGAGGCGTCGGCGGCCGAGGCGCCGGCGGGCGGCCCGCGTGCGCCGGTGGAGTCGGCGGCGCCACCGCGGGGGCAGCCGGATCGCGGCCCGGAGGTTCGCGAGGGTGTCGGGGCGCCGGCGCCCCGTCCGCCGCAGCCGTGTCAGGCGTTTCAGCGGGCACCCGTGGGCCCGAGCACAGGGAGCCACCAGGGGCCGGCGGAATCGCGCGGCTACGAGTCAGGAGGAGCTTCGATGATGCAGACCGGCGCAGACCGTGGGTTCCGTCGCAAGCGCCGGAAGCGCAAGGGCGGATCGATGGGCGGCCCGATGGGCGGCGGCCCGGGCCCGCAGCACATGCCGCGGGTGTACGACTTTGCGCTGCCCAGCGATGAGGAGCTGGAGCGTGAGGCGCAGGCGCTGGAGCGGATCGCGAAGGCGGCGGGCCCGGAGGCGGCCAAGCAGTCGATCTCGATCGGCGAGCTGCAGCGGATGAACCTGGACCAGCTCTTCAAGGTGGCGGAGAAGGAGGGGCTGTCGGACTTCCACTCGACGCCCAAGCCGGAGTTGATCTTCACGATTCTCAAGGCACGAGCGGCGAAGCAGGGCCTGATGTTCGGGGAGGGGACGCTGGAGATCATGCCGGACGGGTTCGGGTTCCTGCGTTCGGCGGAGCAGAGCTACCTGCACGGTCCGGACGACATCTACGTCTCGCCGATGCTGGTCCGTCGGCACGGGCTGCGTCGGGGGATGGTGGTGAAGGGGCTGATCCGCCCGCCCAAGGAGAGCGAGCGGTACTTCGCGCTCCTGAGCGTGGAGTCGGTGAACGGGCGTGCGCCCTCGAGGATCCACGAGCTGGTGAACTTCGAGGATCTGACGCCGCTGCACCCCGAGAAGCGGTTCGTGCTGGAGACGACGCCGGACGAGATCGAGTGCCGGATCATCGACCTTGTGGCGCCGCTGGGGAGGGGTCAGCGGGCGTTGATCGTGGCCCCGCCGCGGACGGGCAAGACGGTGATCCTGCAGAAGATGACGAAGGCGATCAGCAGGAACTACCCCGAGGTGAAGATCATCGTGCTGCTGGTGGACGAGCGTCCCGAGGAGGTGACGGACTTCCGGCGGAACGTGGTCAAGGACGTGGAGGTGGTGGCGAGCACGTTCGACGAGCACTCGAGCCGTCACGTGCAGGTGTCGGAGATGGTGACGGAGAAGGCCAAGCGGATGGTGGAGTTCGGCGACCACGTGGTGATCCTGCTGGACTCGATCACGCGGCTGGCGCGGGCGTACAACGCGGAGCAGCCGCACTCGGGCAAGATCATGACGGGCGGCATCGACGCGGGTGCGCTGCAGCGTCCCAAGAAGTTCTTCGGGGCGGCGCGGTACATCGAGAACGGGGGGTCGCTGACGATCATCGGGACGGCGCTGGTGGACACGGGGTCGAAGGCCGACGAGGTGATCTTCGAGGAGTTCAAGGGGACGGGCAACAGCGAGCTGCACCTGGACCGGCGCCTGATGGACAAGCGGATCTACCCGTGCATCGACATCGCGGCGTCGGGGACGCGGCGCGAGGAGCTGCTGCTGGACCCCAAGGAGCTGGAGCTGGTGTACCGTCTCCGGAAGGTGCTGAGCGACATGAACGTGGTGGAGGCGATGGAGCTGCTCAAGGGGCGGCTGAAGAAGGTCAAGACCAACGCGGAGTTCCTGGTGACGATGGCGATGGGCTGAGCGCGGGCCGGGCCGGTACACTGGGCCGGACCCGGGGCGGGTCGGTCCGCCCCCGCGTGAGGCCTGTCATGGGATCGCACGGATGGCGACTGGCGCTGGGGAACGTGGCGGCGACGGGCTGGGCCGGGGCGATGCAGGTCCTGGGGCTGGCGGCGGTGTTCACGGCGCCCTCGCGGTGGCCGATCTTCGCGCCGCACCTGCTTCTGGCGGGCACGGTGCTCGTCGCGGGGGGTCACTACGTGTTCCTGGTGCTGGTGGCGGACCGTGTGTTCCCGCTGGCGAGCCCGCGCGTGACGCTGCCGGTCGAGGTGGCGGCGCTGGCGGTGTTCCTCATCGGGATGGCCTTGCTGCTCGGGCTCATGGTGACCGGCGTATGACGACACGAACGCGGCGGCGGTCGGCGGGGTTGGCTCGGTTCGCCGGGATGCTGGCGGCGCTGTGGGCCATCCCCACGGGCGCCGAGGCGGCGACGGAGAGCGGGCGGTTCAACGAGGCGGTGTCGGCGGCGGTGGCGCGCTCGGCGCTGCTGGACCTGCGGCACAGCCGGGTGCCCACGGCGGACGATTACGCGCTGGCGGGGGCGGTGATCGACCTGGCGCTGGCGTCGTCGCCCTCCGACCGCGACCTGCTGCGGCGGCGGGTGGAGATCGCGTGGAACGCGGGCGACCCGTCGGCGTACCTGGACGCGACGGAGCGGCTGCTCCGGGCCGATCCCTCCGACAGCGTGTCGCTGCTCCGGCTGGTGGCGGCCCGGATCGCGCAGCTCCAGACGGTGGGGGAGCGACTGGCGGCGTACGAGCGCTTCCTGGGGCCCGAGGGGGCGTCGATGGACGCGGCGGTCCGGAGCCGGCTCGCGGTGGATTCGGCCCTGTTGCTGCGGGAGCGGGGCGACGTGGCGGGGCACGCGCGCCGGGTGCTGCTGGCGCTGGAGCTGGACCCGACGAACAAGGAGGCGGCGTACCTGGCCCTGCGCTTCTTCGACGAGCGTCAGGACGACCCGGAGCGGCGCTTCGAGCTGCTGCGCGCGATGCTGATGACCGACCCGGTGGACCCACAGATCCTGATGGAGATGGGGCGGTTCCTGCTGGGGGCGGGGGCGGGCGGGCAGGGCCTGCGGTTCTACGAGCTGGGCGATCGGTTCCTCAAGACGGGCGGGTCGGCGGACGAGGCGAGCGAGGTGGAGTTCATGTTCGCCGAGTGGCAGGCCAAGGGGACCGCCAAGATCGTGGAGCGCCTCAACGGCATCGTTCGGTCGCAGCGGTACCGCGAGAAGGTCGAGTTGGAGATGCGCGAGCGGTACCTGGTGCCGGGCCCGAAGCCCGAGCCGCAGTACCTGACGCCCGCGGCGGAGCAGTTGCGGATGGTGGCGGCGGCGGAGCTGGGGGACCAGGAGACGCTGCGGTCGGCGGGGGCGGACCTGGGCGCGGCGGTCGCGCAGCGGCACCGCCAGATCCTGGAGCCGGCCGGGCTGGCCCCGAACGTGAGGATCAGCGACCTGATCGCGGCGCTGCGTCCCGCGGCGATCGAGCTCCAGGTGTTCCGGCTGTGGTTCCAGGTCGACACGGACCAGATCGACGGCGACCTTCAGAAGTACCGCGACCTGCTGCCGTCGCGCACGGGCATGCTCTTCGAGATGTACGAGGGGTGGCGTCGGCTTCGGGAGGGCGACCCGGTCGGCGCCTTGGCGATCTTCTCGACGGAGAAGGCGGTGGGGCCCTGGGAGGTCGGGTACATCGAGGCGCTGCTCGCGCTGGGGCGGACGGAGGAGGCGCACCGTCGCCTCGAGACGGCCGCCCGGCGGTTTCCGACGACGCTCGCCGGGGTGTGGGCGGCGGCGCAGCGGCGTGAGCTGGGGCTGGTCTCGGACGAGGAGAGGGACCTGGCGAAGCGGCTGACGGCGCTGGGCGAGGGCGTCCCTTCGTGGCTGGACGCGATGATCCGGGATCCGCGCCAGGCCGTCTCGCTCACGGTGGCGCCGATGACGGTCTCGCCGGGCCCGCTGGAGCCGGCGCGGCTGCGGGTGCGGATCCGCAACTCGTCGCCCATGCCGCTCTCGCTGGGCAGCGACCGGACGATCAACACGCGGATCCTGCTGGCGCCGCGGGTGTCGATCGCCGGGGCGGGGCAGGGGTTCGAGCCGGAGCCCGAGGTGGTCGAGTCGCTGCCGAAGCTGAGGCTGCTGCCCGGGGAGAGCGTGGAGGCGGCGGTGTGGGCCGACGCGGGCCTGACGGGGTGGCTGGCGTGGGTGTCGAGCGGGCAGTCGCAGAGCGTGCGTTGGCGCGTGCTGCAGGGGTTCGTGGCGTCGCCGCTGATCTACGAGCCGGGGCCTTGGAGCGTGGAGGTGGAGACGGCGTCGGTGCAGCGCGGGCGGCTGGCGATCGCGGGGCTGGGGCTGGCGGAGCTGGTCGATCGGGCCGGGGCGGTGCGCGGTGAGGCGTTGGGCGAGACGCTGGTGGCGCTGCTGTCAGCGCTGGCCGGGCCGCGGTCGGAGTCGTTGGCGACGCCTGAGGAGCGTCGGGCCGCGGTCGAGCGTCTGGCGGCGCTGTACGCGGGGTGGACGTCCGACGAGCGGGCCTTGGCGCTGTCGATCCTGCCCAACGCCGCGATCGTGCCGGAGATGGGGGTGTTCGACGCCGCCGTCGCCGCGGAGTCGGACCCGGGGCTGGTGCCGCTGGTGATCGTGACTCGGCTGGGCGACCCGGCGCACGCGCGTCTGGGGGAGCTGGCGGCGGGTTCGGACGCTCGCCTCGGGCGGCTGGCGACGATCCAGATCGAGCGGCTGCGGGCGGGCCGCGTCACGCTCGCTTCGCGCGGGCCCGTGGGCGATCGGAGCCCCGCGACCGGCGTCCGCCGATGAATCCACAGGGAGGGGAACCCGCCCCGAGCCCGGCGCTCGGCCCCGCCGAGTCGCGGGTGCGTCGCGCGGGGTGGCGCAAGGCCGCGGGGACGGCGGTGGGCGTCGCCGTGCTCGCCGCGGCGGTGTGGGCGGTCGCGTCGCAGCGGGAGACGCTGGACCCGGCGTGGGCAAGCCTCCGGGCGGCGCCGGCGTGGCTGATCGCGGCCCTGATCGTGTTGCCGCTGGGGAACCTGGCGGCGACGGCGGGCGTGCTCACGCTGCTCAACCGGCGGCACGGGCGCGTGGGTTGGGGGGAGATGACGGCGCTGGTGGCGTCGGCGTGGCTGCTCAACTACCTGCCGCTGCGCCCGGGGCTGGTCGGGCGCGTGACGTACCACAGGCTGGTCAACGCCATCCCGATCAAGGCGTCGATCGGCGTGCTGATGGAGGCGATCGCGTGCGGGGCCGGGGCCCTGGCGATGCTCGTGGCCGCGGGTGCGGCGGTGGCCCGTATCCAGGCCCACTGGAGCGTGCTGGCCTGCGCGGCGGTGTCACCGGGGCTGCTCGTGGCGGCGGTGGCGCCGGGGCTGCGAGGGCGGTCCCGGGCCCGCGCCTGGGCCCTTGCCGTGCGCTATCTCGACACGCTGATGTGGGTGGCGCGGTACATGCTGGTCTTCCGGGCGATCGGCGTGCCCGTGTCGTTCGTGCAGGCGGCGGGGGCGGCGGCGGTGAGCCAGGTCGTGCTGCTCGTCCCCATCGTCGGCAACGGGCTGGGGCTGCGCGAGTGGGCCGTGGGGGCAGTGGCCGCGGTCATGCCCGTTGGGCGGCGCGGGGCCCAGGTCACGGTCGCGGCGGGGCTGGCGGCGGACCTGGTCAACCGGGCCCTGGAGCTGGCGGCGGCGATCCCGGCGGGGCTGGTGGGCGTGGCGTGGCTGTCGGCGCGGGTCCGCCGGGCCCGCGTGGAGCAATCCGCCCGCCCGGGGGTCAAGGCGGGCGCCGGAAGCGCCGAACCATCTGGGGGAAGGCCCCAATAACGGGGGTTCCGACGCGGGTTCGGGCCCGTTGTGACGAACCGGCGCGCCCGATGGGGCGCATGAACGGATAGGGGATTCGCCTCCATGATGATGGAGCCGATCGGCCTGGGCCCGCGATGATCAACACCATCGAGCAGGACTACCAGCGTTTCCGCCAGATCGTCCGCGGCAAGATCCGCGGCGACCTGCGGCGGTTCCTCACGCGGGGCGACCTCATCGGCAAGGAGGGTCAGCGCTACGTCTCCATCCCCGTCTACGACATCGACATCCCGACGTTCCGCTACGGCAACAACTCCGGGGGCGTGGGGCTGGGCGAGGGCGAGGAGGGCGAGGCCGTCGGCAAGCAGGGCGGCGGCGAGGCCGAGGGGCGGCACCTGACCGAGGTGGAGGTCACGCTCGAGGAGCTGGCGGACATCATGGCGGAGGAGCTGAAGCTGCCGCGGATCAAGCCGCGGGGCGAGCACCGCATTACGACGATGCGCGACCGGTACTCGGGGATCCGCCCGGTGGGCCCGGCGAGCCTGCGGCACTTCAAGCGGACGTACCGCGAGGCGCTCAAGCGCCAGCTCTCGATGGGGATCTACGACCCCGAGAACCCGGTGATCGTGCCGGTGAAGGACGACCTGCGCTTCCGCTCGTGGACGGAGGTGAGGAAGCCGCAGTCCAACGCCGTGATCGTCTACATGATGGACGTGTCGGGGTCGATGGGGGACGAGCAGAAGGAGATGGTGCGGCTGGAGGCGTTCTGGATCGACGCGTGGCTGCGGCGGAACTACGAGGGGATCGAGAGCCGCTACATCGTGCACGACGTGCGGGCGGCGGAGGTGGACCGCAAGACGTTCTTCAGCGTGCGCGAGGACGGCGGGACGCGCATCTCCTCCGCCCTGGAGTGCTGCAAGGACCTGCTCGGCGCCCACTACGACCCGGGCGACTGGAACATCTACCTCTTCCACTTCTCCGACGGCGACAACTCGTCGGACTCGGACAACCGCCAGTGCGTCAAGCTGCTCGAGGAGAGCCTGCTGCCGATCTGCAACATGTTCGGCTACTGCCAGGTCGCCAGCGCCTACGGGTCGGGGTCGTTCCACAACGTGCTGGCCGAGGCGTTCCCCGGGGGCGCGCCCGACGAGGCCGGCCCGCGCCTGGTCCTCTCCAAGGTCAACAGCCGCGACGAGATCTACGAGAGCCTGCGCACGTTCTTCAAGGCCGGGCGGTGACGCTTACCCCAGGTACGCCTGGAACAGCACGGCGAATCCCAGGAAGGCGAAGAAGCCCACCACGTCGGTGACCGTCGTCAGGATGATGCTCGAGCATTGGGCCGGGTCGAAGCCCATGGACCGGAGCAGGATGGGGATGGCCCCGCCCGCCAGCCCTGCGCAGCAGAGGTTGACGATCATCGCGAGCGTGACCACGACGCCCAGGGCCGGGTTGCCGAACCAGAGATAGGCGATCACGCCGGTCACGACGCCCGTCACGGTCCCCGTGATGGTCCCCAGGCCCATTTCCTTTAGGACCAGGCGGCGGGCGAGGCCGCGGGGGATCTCGCGCATGAAGAGCCCGCGCATGACGATCGCGAGGGACTGGGCCCCGGCGTTGCCGCCCTGCCCGGCGACGACGGGCAGGAATACCGCGAGGACGGTAAAGCGGGCGATGGTGTCCTCGAAAAGGGCGACGACGGCGGCGGCCAGGAACGCGGTGGCCAGGTTCACGTGGAGCCAGGGGAGGCGTTTGCGGAGTGAGTAGGTGACGGGTGAAAAGGCGCGTTCGTCGGCGCCGGCGCCGACCATGCGCTGGAGGTCCTCGCCCAGTTCCTGGCGGGCGCCGCGCATGAGGCGCTCGCCGCGGACGACGCCGAGGATGCGGTTGTCGGAGTCGACGACGGGGGCGGCGAAGTAGCGCCGTCGGGCCAGCTCGGCGGCGGCCTCCTCGGCGTCCATGTGGGCCGGGAGCGTGAAGACGTCGCGGCGCATGATGGCCCCGAGGTGTGAGTCGGGCGAGGCGACGAGCAGGTCGTGCATGTTGAGGATGCCGACGAGCACGTCGTCGTCGCCCACGACGTAGGCGTAGGAGGCGCCGACGCGCTTCTCGGTCATGGCGCGGATCTTCTTGATCGCGTCGCGCACGGTCATGGCCTGGTGCAGGGAGAAGAACTGCGGGGACATGAGGCGACCGACGCTGTCCTCGGGGTAGGTGAGCAGCTCGCGGACGTGGCGAAGGACGCTCTCTGGGAGGTGGGCGGCGAGGCGCTCGCGGGCGTCTTCCGGCAACTGCATGAACACCGCAGCGGCACGTTCGGGGTCCAGCGACTTGACGATGGCGTTGAAGTCCGCGGGTTCGACCGCGGTGAGGAGGGAGGCGGCGTAGCCGGTCTGGAGCAGGGGGAAGAGGCGGGCCTTGTGCCGGGTGGGCATGGCGTGTACGGCGGCGGCGGTGTCCTCGGCGGGCATGGCCTCGAGCCGGCGGGCCGCCGACGCCGGGTCCTTCTCGACCAGTTCCAGGGCCAGGGTCAGGAGCGGGTCGTGCTTGGGCATCGGAGTCCTCCTCCGTCGTGGCGTGCTTGCGGCGCCCCGCGTTGGCTGCCGGGCAGCGCCGCGGGCCGATGACATCGCGGCGCACGAGCATACAAGCGTTGTCGCGCCCCACGCTCGCGCGTGGGGCCCGTTGGGGAACGCGACCGCGTGGCGCGGGGATCGGTCGGGGGGGCGTCGGCCTACGGGACCGGGATCTTGCGCCCGCGCGCGGGCGCCGGTTCGGCGGGGGCCTGGGGTTCGTCGCCGGGGGCGACGGGGACGGGCAGCGGTGGGGCGGGCGTCCTGCCGCGCGATGCGCGGGTGCGTTGGACGGGCTCGTCCGGGAGCCGCCAAGGGGGGATGCCGCGCCACCCGGGCTCGGGGTCGCGCGGGTCGTCGGCGCGGGGCACGTCGAGCCTGATGCGGTTGCGTTCCAGCGTCAGGCCCATGGCCTGGTAGAGCTCGGCGACGGCGGTGTTGTACTCGGTGATGGCCGCGATCTCCTCGCGTTCGGCCTGGGCGAGGCGCTCCTGGCGGTTGAGCTCGAGGTCGAGGCGGACGGCGGAGAAGTCGTGCATGAGCTCGCTCTCGACGGTGGTGGAGCGGAGTACCTCGGCGGCGGCCAGGCGGTTGGCCCGGGTGAGCTCGATGAGCTGGTAGTTGGTGACGACGCGGTTGAGGGCTTCCTTGACCTCGCCGACCACCAGTTGCACCTGGTTCATGTAGGCGATGCCGGCCTGGGAACGCTCGAACTGGCGTCGGCGCAGCTCGGCCTCGCCGCGGCGGTTGCCCAGGGGCTGCTCGAAGGCCATGGCGACGACCGTGTCGACGAACTGGCCCGCGAAGACGTCGCGGTAGGCGCTCCCCACGTCGTCGGTGAGCTCGGCGAAGCGGGCCTGCAGGCGCAGGTCGAGCTGCGGGAGGCGCGAGGAGCGCGCCACGGTGTGCCGGATCGAGGCATCGTCGATCGCCAGGACCGCCTGCTGGATCTCGGGGCGGTTCTCGATGGCCGACAGCATGGCCTCGGCGAGGTTGAACGCCAGGGGCTGGTCGAGCGGGTCGTCGGTGGTGAGCGGGACGACCTCCGACCCGATGGGGATCTCCGGGTCGTTGACGAGCTGCTTGAGGCGGTCGCCGGCGATCTTGAGCACCGTCTGGGCCCGGCGCAGCTGCGACTGCCGGTCCGTGACGCGGAAGATGGCGTCCTTGACGGCGGAAGCGGCCTCGAGCTGGGCGGCCTCGCGGGCCTGCAGCTGGTCCCGCTTCTGCACGCCCCGCTCCAGGAGGCGCTGGAGCACCACCAGCTCGCGCTGGGCCCGGGCCAGCTCCCAGTAGGTGCGCTCCGTCTCGGTGATCACGCGGATGAGATCGCGGCGCAGGCTCTGGACGGCCTGGCGCTCGGCGTTGCGGGCCAGGCGGACCTCGGAGAGGGCCACGTCGGACCCGAAGCCGCGCAGCAGCGGCTGGTCGTACTGGAGCGTGACCCCGACCTGGTTGGCGGGGTTGGGGAAGGCGTTGAACCCGGGGGTGATGACGTCGGTGTTCGCCAGGTCCTGCTGGATCGAGAAGCGCCCGCCGCCCACGAGCGTGCGGCGCAGCCCCGCCTGCCAGTTGACCAGCTCGCGCCGATCGAAGTCGTCGCCGAAGAACCCGCGCCGGATCTGGGGCGAGTCGGTGCGCGTGGCGCTGGCGCCCGTGAAGAAGGTCCAGTCGAAGGCGGCCTCGGCCTGCACGACCTGGGCCTCCCCGATCGCCGTGCCCAGGCGGGCGAACTGGATGGCGAGGTTGTTGCTGGCGGCGGTCTTGACGGCCCGCTCCAGCGTGACGTCCACGGTCCGCGGGGCCTGGCCCATGAGGTCCGCGGGGAGGGGCAGGCGGGCGCGGTCGTAGGCCCGCGGCCCGGCGAGGGCGTCCAGGGCCTGTCGGGCCTCGGGGGTGAGGTCCAGGCGGGAGGTCGCGTCCTCACGCTCCGTGAGGCGCGGGAGCGGCGAGGACTGGGCGTCGCGGAGTTCGCGCCGCGTGCTCTCCGAGAGCGCCCGGCGGAGCTCGGCCGCGGACCGCTCGCCCAGTTTCGACGTTCCGCACCCGGCGACGGACAGGCCCGCGGCGAGCCCGCAGAGCGGGAGGAGCGCGAAGGCGGGCGGTCGGGCGATGGTCATGCCGGGGGGCAACGTAGCGGCGGGGGCGGTCGGCGTCAACGCGGGGCGGTCGAAAGACGGCGAATCCGGGCGGGGCGTGTTCGGGCCGCGGCCTAGACTCCGGGCGCGCGATCGGCGGAGTTGAGCGCGCGCCGCATTCGTTCATCCGATATCGGCCCCGGTCGGGGTGGCCCGTTCCCCGGGGCGGCCTGTTGCAGGAGCTTCCGCGCATGTTCAGCCTTTCCCGCTCGACCCTGGTTGGTAGCGTCTTGGTCGGCACGGTGGCGGTGGGTGCGGCCCTGGCCCAGCCCACGGACCTTCGGACCGTGGACGCGTACATGGTGACGGTGTCGACCGCGACCTCGCTGCGGGCGGGGCACGAGACGCTGGCGTACAAGGTCGCCGACCTGCCGGTGGGGGCGGTGCTGCGGGTCGATGGCGAGACGACGGGGCGCCTGCGGGTGGTCTACCCGATCAGCGTCCCCGCGTTCGTGCGCGCGGGCGAGGCGTCGCTGGACGGGGCGGTGGTGAGGCTGACGACGGCGAGCCAGTTGAGGGCGGCCAACGCGGCCAACGTGATCAGCGGGAGCTGGAAGCCGCTGCTCTCGGCGCCGATGGCGGAGGGGGCGACGCTCAAGCTGGTGGAGACGCTCAAGGACGCGACGGGGGCGGTGCAGGGATACCTGGTCGAGGCGCCGGCGGGCGCGCGCGGGTTCGTGAGCCGCGAGGCGGTGCGGGCGGCGACGCCGGAGGAGGCCAAGTCGGGTCCGTCGGTGGTGACGCGGGCGCCGGTGGCGGCGCCCGAGCCGGCCCCGCCCGCGGCGCCGGCCCAGCCCGTGCCGGTGACGACGCCGGCCGAGGGGCAGCCGGCGGAGGTCCGCATCGAGCCCACGCCCCTGACGCAGGAGCCGGCGGTTCCGGCGGCGGTGGCGACGCCCCAGGAGCCCGTGCGCCCGCGTGATCGCTGGATGGCGTTGGAGTCGGCGTTCAACCGGGTGCGGCAGACGCCGCCGCTGGAGGCCGAGACCGACGAACTGATCACGGAGTACCGGGACGCGATCAACGCGGCGAACGCGCTGGGCGATTCGCGGATCGCGGCGCAGCTGGAGCAGCGTCTGGCGGTGCTGAACCTTCAGCGCGACCTGCGGGACCGGCTGCGGTCGCTGGAGGACCAGCGTCGCAAGCTGGACGAGAACGCCAAGCGGGTGCAGGCGGTGGTCGACGAGGCGCTGCGCTCGCACGTGTACACCATGGTGGGGGAACTGCAGGCGAGCACGATCTACGACGGGACGAACATGCCGCTCATGTTCCGGGTGCAGTCGGTGGGCACGTCGGCGCCGCGGACGATCGGGTACCTCCGCCCGGACGAGAAGCTGAACCTCAGGTCCAAGCTCGGGCTGGTGGTGGGGGTGGTGGGTGAGTCGGCGATCGACCCGGTGCTGCGGATCAGCGTGATCGAGCCGTCGCGGGTGGACGTCCTGCGGGCGTCGTCGTTGCCGCGGGCCGTTCCCGGGGCGGCGCCGCAGCCCGCGCCGACGCCGGCGGGCGAGGTGGTGCCGTCGCGGCCGGTCTCGACGCCCCCCGGCGGCGGTTGAGCGGCTTGGGCCATCACCCCGGCGTCATAGACTAGATCGAGATGCCCTCCCCGGGACCCGCCGCGGCGATCCAGATGGCGTCCGGATTGTCCGGCGCGGCTCAGACCGCGCGGGCGGCGGAGTTGGCTTGCGACGCGGTTCAGGAGGATCTGGGGGTCGGCGGCACGGACCTGGTGCTCTGCTTCTACTCTCCGCACCACGCCCCTGCGGTGGAGGAGATCTCGGCGGTGCTCCGGCGGCGTCTGGACCCGTCGTGCCTCGTCGGCGTGTCGGGCGAGTCGGTGGTGGGCGGGGCGAGCGAGCTGGAGCGCGTGGCCGGGCTGTCGCTGCTGGCGGCCCGCTTGCCGGGCGTGTCGCTGGGCACGTTCACAAGCGACGGGGTGCCTGCGATTCCCGACGACGGTCCGGACGCGGAGACGATCGAGGTGCTCGCCGAGACCATCCACGCGGCCCCGGACACGAGGGCGACCCTGCTCTTCGGCGACCCGTTCACGACGCCGCTGATCAAGCTCCTGCCGGCGCTGAACAGTTCCCGGCGGGCGGGCCCCGACGGGCGGCCCGCTGGGGTCGTGCTGGGCGGGCTGGCGTCGGCGGCGTCCAAGCCGGGCGGGAACCGCCTGATCCTGAACGGGGCGACCGTCAGCAGCGGGCTGGTGGGCGTGTCGATCGCCGGGGGGGTTCGCGTGGACACGGTGGTGAGCCAGGGGTGCCGCCCGTTCGGCCCGACCATGGTCATCACCCGCGCGCGGCACAACCTCATCTTCGAGCTTGGGGGCCGGCCGGCGCTCGACGTGGTGAACGAGATGATCCAGGCGACGTCGGAGCAGGACCGGGAGCAGCTCCAGGCCGGGCTTCTGATCGGGCGGGTGATCAACGAGTACAAGGACCGCTTCGGGCGTGATGACTTCCTGATCCGCGGGGTGATGGGGGTCGATCCGAAGCGTTCGGCGGTGGCGATCGCCGACCTGGTGCGGGTGGGGCAGACGGTGCAGTTCCACATCCGGGATGCGCGGACGGCGGCGGAGGATCTGGCGATGCTGATGGACGCGCAGAAGCTGCACGAGCGTCCCGCGGGGGGCCTGCTGGTGACGTGCAACGCCCGGGGGAGCCGCATGTTCGGGCGTCCGGGGCATGACGCCGGGTGCGTCGTTCGGGCGTTCCAGCCCGGCCCCGGGGGCGAATCGCGGAGCAGGGGCGGGGTGCCGCTGGGGTCGGATCCGGAGGGGGCGGTGCCGCCCATTCCCCTGGCGGGGTTCTTCGCGGCGGGGGAGATCGGGCCGGTGGGGGGCGAGAGCTTCCTGCACGGTCACAGCGCGTGCGTGGCGTTGTTCCGCACGCCGGCGTCCTGACTGGGTGGTCCGCCGATCTTCACGCTAGAATCGCCCGACGATGGCGGCGGGACCGTCCCAACCTCTGATCGTGCTCTGTCCGGGGCAAGGCGCCCAGGGCGTGGGGATGGCGCGGGCATGGGTGAGCGCGTCTCCCGAGGCTCGTGCGGTGTTCGAGGAGGCCGACCGCGTCCTGAAGGGACGTCTGCCGGGCGGGTCGGCGCTCTCCGACCTGTGCTTTGAGGGCCCGGAGAACACGCTGAACCGGACGGACGTGTCACAGCCGGCGATCTTCGTCGCGTCGATGGCGTGCTGGCGGGGGCTGCTGGCGGGGTGGGGGTTCGGGAACGGGGAGACGCCGATCGCGGCGGCGGGCGGGCTGTCGCTGGGGGAGTACACCGCGCTGTGCCTGGTCGGGTCGATTCCGTTCGACGAAGCGCTGGAGCTGGTGGCGCTGCGCGGCCGGGCGATGCAGGACGCGGCGGAGGCCTCGCCCGGCGGCATGGTGGCGCTGATCGGGGCCGACGAGGCCCAGGCCCAGGGCGTGTGCGAGCGGGCCCGCGGGTCGGACGTGCTGGTGTGCGCCAACTTCAACGCGCCGGGCCAGATCGTGCTGTCGGGGTCGAGGTCGGCGTGCGAGCGTGCGGCGGAGCGGGCGGGCGCGGGCGGTCTGCGGGCGACGGTGCTGCCGGTGGCGGGGGCGTTCCACTCGCCGCTGATGGCGCCGGCTGCGGAGCGTCTGGCCGCCGCGTTGAGCAAGGCGGTGGTGACGACGCCTCGATGCCCGGTGATGTCGAACGTGACGGCGGAGCCGCACGACCCGTCGCCGGACCAGATCCGGCGTCGGCTGGTCGAGCAGTTGACGAGCCCTGTTCGCTGGTGGCAGTGCTGCCAGTGGCTGGGGACGAGGGTGGCGGGGCAGGCGCACGAGCTGGCCCCGGGCAGAACGCTCGCGGGGCTGATGCGTCGGATCGACAAGTCCATCAAGGTGGAAACCCATGACGAGCCGTGAACCCGTTTCCAAGCGCCGTTCGGCGGGGCGTGCCGCGTTGGCGATGACCGCCGGGCTGCTGTTCTCGATCATCCCGGCCGGGTGCGAGAAGGAGGCGCCGCCGCCGCCGCCCCCGCCGCCGCCGCCCCCGCCCAAGGCGCCCGAACCGGTGCAGGTGCAGGACGTGATGTCGCGCGTGGGGGCCGATGCGCGGGTGCAGTTCCCGCAGGACAAGGCGCCGACGGACGAGGAGTTGGTCGTGGCGGTGGTGCGGTTCGCCGGCGCCCTGGCGAGGGGGGACGAGTCGGGGTTCGGCGAGTGGCTTGCGCCGTCGGCCCGCCCGGTGCTGGAGGAGCTGATCGCCGGCGGGGAGTGGGAGGAGGCGACGGGGCGGATCGAGGCCGTGCGCGTCTTCTGGGTGCAGAAGGGCGCGCCGGAGTTCCGCCCGCCGGCGGGGGGCCTGGGCATCACGCCGGACATGCTGGGCGACCCGGCGAAGATGCAGGAAGCCCTGAAGAAGCTGATGGAGGCGCTGCCGGCCGACCAGCGGGCGGCGTTCGAGCAGGCCCAGCAGGAGCTGACCGAGGCGGTCAAGGCCAATCCGACCGACCCGGAGGCCATGCGCCTGGCGGCGCAGCAGTTCGGGGCGAAGGTGCAGCCGATCCTGGCGGCGGCGAGTTCCGGGGGCGACTCGGGCCCCGTTGATCCCAACGCCTTCGGCATCGGGTTCGCGGTGCAGGAACCGGGGTCGTCGTACGCGGTGCTGTGGCGTGCGACCAAGCCGGGCGAGCGCTGGGTCTTCTCGGCCCTCCCCTCGCCCCCGGGCACCCGCCCCCGCGCCAGCGACTGGGACGGTGTGAGCGATCCGACCGCTCCCTCGAGTCCTGCCTTCGGCCTGCCCGGTTCCGAGCCGGTGCCGGGGAGCCCGTCGCCCTCGTCCGAGCCCTCCACGCCCCGCGCTCCCGTGGGCGGTTGAACAGGAGCCTCGCGTTGACGACCCCCCGCGTCGCGATCGTGACGGGCGCCTCGCGCGGCATCGGCAAGGGCGTGGCCCTGCGCCTGGCCCGCGACGGGCGGCACGTCGTGCTGATGTCCCGCACCGCGGGGCCCCTGGCCGACCTGAAGTCGCGGATCGAGCAGAGCGGTGGCTCGGCGTCGTTCAAGGCGGTTGACGTGGGGGACTCGGCGGCGCTGGCCGGGGCCATCGACGGGGTGGCGGCGGAGCGGGGGCGGATCGACATCCTGGTGAACAACGCCGGGATTACCCGCGACGGGCTGGCGCTGCGGATGAGCGACGAGGACTGGGCGCAGGTGATCCAGACGAACCTGACGAGCGCGTTCGTGGCGATCCGTGCCGCGGCCCGCGTGATGATGAAGGGACGGTTCGGGCGGATCGTCAACATCAGTTCGACGTCGGGGGTCGTGGGGAACGCGGGGCAGGCCAACTACGCGGCGGCCAAGGCGGGCCTGCTGGGGCTGACCAAGACGATCGCGCGGGAGCTGGGGGCCAAGGGCGTGACGGCCAACGCGGTGGCGCCGGGGTTCATCGAGACGGACATGACCGCGAACCTGCCCGACCAGGTGAAGGAGGCGGTCATGGGCATGATCGCCGTGAAGAGGTTCGGGACGCCCGAGGACATCGCCGAGATCGTGGCGTATCTGACGGGGGACGGGGCCGGGTTCATCACGGGGCAGACGATCTGCGTCGACGGCGGGATGACGATGTGCTGAGCGGGGCTCCGGCCCCCCGCGGGCTGCCCGCCCGATCGGCAGTATCATGGCGGCGATGACGACGGACCTGGCCGCCCGCGAGACCGAAGCGATCGCGCTCGACGCCGAGGATTCGCTTCGCGCCTTGCGGGGCGAGTTCCACATCCCGGGCGCCGGCGCGATCCGGGGGCTGCCCGACGGGGATTCCTGCGTGTACCTCACGGGCAACTCGCTGGGGTGCCAGCCCCGGGCGGTGCGGGGGCTGGTGGAGCGCGAGCTGGAGGACTGGGCCCGCCTGGGCGTGGAGGGGCACCTGAAGGGGCGCGACCCGTGGCTGTCGTACCACGAGCAGTTCCGTGGGCCGCTGTCGAGGCTGGTGGGGGCCGGCGCCCACGAAGTCGTCGCGATGAACTCGCTGACGGTGAACCTGCACCTGCTGATGGCGACGTTCTACAGGCCGACGGCGGCGCGGTACCGCATCGTGATCGAGGACTCGGCGTTCCCGAGCGACTCCTACGCGGTGGCGAGCCAGGCCGCGATGCACGGGTTCGACCCGGGCGACGCGGTCGTGCGCCTTCGGCCCCGCGCGGGCGAGCAGGGGCTGCGCACGGAGGACGTGCTGGCGGCGATCGAGCGCGGCGCGGGGTCGATCGCCCTGGTGCTGCTCGGGGCGGTGAACTACCTGACGGGGCAGTGGTTCGACATGGCGGCGATCACGGCGGGGGCGCGGTCGGCGGGGGCGCGCGTGGGGTGGGACCTGGCCCACGCGATCGGGAACGTGCCGATGCGTCTGCACGACTGGGACGCCGACTTCGCCGCGTGGTGCTCGTACAAGTACCTCAACGCGGGGCCGGGGGCGGTCGCGGGGGCGTTCGTGCACGAGCGTCACTGCCGCGACTCGTCCCTGCCGCAGTTGGCGGGGTGGTGGGGGAACGACCCGGCGGCGCGGTTCCGGATGGCGTCGGCGTTCGAGCCCGTGCCCCGGGCCGACCGCTGGGCGCTGTCGAACCCGCCCATCCTCTCCCTCACGCCCCTGAAGGCGTCGCTGGCCCTGTTCGACCGAGCCACGTTGCCGGCACTGCGGGCCAAGTCGGTTCGGCTGACGGCGTACATGGAGTCGCTGGTGCGGGGCGGGTGCCCGGGGGTATCGTCGCTGACGCCGACGGACCCGGCCCAGCGCGGCTGCCAGCTCTCGCTGGTGGTGCCGGGCGGGAGGCCCACCCTCGAACGACTGACCGCGGAGGGCATCGTGGCGGACTTCCGCGAGCCCGACGTGATCCGGGCGGCGCCGGTGCCGCTGTACAACTCGTTCCACGACGTGTGGCGCTTCGCGGCGACGCTGGCGCGCATCCTCAAGGACTGACCGCATGGCGATCGGGACGGGGCGGCGTGTGCTGATCGTCGGGGCGGGGCTGGCGGGCCCGCTGCTGGCGATCTACCTCGCGCGCCTGGGGTACTCGGTGGCGCTCCGCGAGCGCCGACCCGACCCGCGGGCCAGGGGCTACGTGGGGGGGCGCTCGATCAACCTGGCGCTGTCGGCCCGCGGGCTGTGGGGCCTGGAGGGCGTCGGGCTCGACCGCCTCGTGCTCGGCCAGGACGCGATCCCCATGCCCGGGCGGATGATCCACCCGCTGGCCCGCCCCGGAGTGGCGGGCGAGCCGGTCTTTCAGCCGTACAGCGCCGACCCGGCGGACGCGATCAACGCGGTCTCCCGGGGCGGGCTGAACATCACGCTGCTGAACGCGGCCGAGCGCGAGCCGGGGGTCGAGATCGAGTTCGGGTGGGCGTGCCTGGACCTGGACCTCGACGACGCGGGCGGCCCGCACGCGGTGTTCGACTCGCCCGGGGGCCCGCGGCGCGAGACGGCGGCCCTGATCGTCGGCGCCGACGGGGCGTACTCGGCGGTGCGCCTGCGTCTGCAGAAGACCGACCGGTTCGAGTATTCGCAGTCGTACCTCACGCACGGGTACAAGGAGCTGGTGATCCCGCCCGCCGGGAAACCGGGGGTGTCGGGGCACGAGGGCTTTGCCCTGCCGCCGCACGCGCTGCACATCTGGCCCCGGGGCGGGGCGATGATGATCGCGCTGCCGAACCGCGACCGGAGCTTCACGTGCACGCTGTTCTGGCCCTTCCGCGACGCGTCGGGGCACGGGCTGGAGCACCTGGAGAGCGACGGGCAGATCCGGGGCTTCTTCCGCGAGCACTACCCGGACGCCGAGTCGCTGATGCCGACGCTGGCGGAGGACTATCGCGCGAACCCCAACGGGTCGCTGGTGACGGCGCGGTGCTGGCCTTGGGTGTGGGGTGACCGGGTGGCGCTGGTGGGCGACGCGGCGCACGCCATCGTGCCGTTCTACGGGCAGGGGATGAACTGCGCGTTCGAGGACTGCCGGGTGCTGGCCGAGTGCCTGGCACAGCACGGGGGTTGCGTCGGGGCGGCGCTGGGGGAGTACCAGTCGCTGCGCAAGCCCAACGCCGACGCGATCGCGGACATGGCGATCGACAACTTCGTGGAGATGCGGGACCGTGTCGCGGACCCGGCGTTCCGCTACCGGAAGCGCGCGGAGCAGGCCCTGCACGCGATGTTCCCCGGGGTCGTGCACCCGCAGTACAACCTGGTGAGCTTCTCGACGGTGCCCTACGCCGAGGCCCGCCGGCGCGGGCGCGAGCTGGACGCCCGCCTGGACGCGGTCGTCGCGGCGGTTCCCGCGGCGGCCCTGTGCGCGCTTGGGGAGGATCGCTGGCGCGAGTCGCTGCGGAGGGCGTGGGAGGCGCTCCCCCGTCGGGGGGGGGCCGGGGAGGGGTTGGCCCCGCCCGCCCGATCCGACGTGATCGACATTTCGCCGGCGCTGACACCCGGGTTGGGCGTGTGGCCGGGCGACACGGCGCTGTCGCGCGAGGTGCTGTGCGACATCGCCAAGGGCGACACGGTGACGCTGAGCACGATCCGGGCGACGGCGCACCTGGGCGCCCACGCCGACGGGCCCAACCACTACGGGCTGAACGCCGCCGGCATCGGCGAGCGCCCGCTGCGGCACTACCTCGGGGCGTGCCGGGTGCTGGACGCGCCGGTCGGGCGGGGCGTGCGCGTGACGCCCGGTGACGTGCGCGGGCTGGACGCCCTGCGCGAGCCGCGGGTGCTCATCCGCACGGGCACGTTCCCGGCCCCGGAGCGGTGGAACGCCGACTTTTCGGCGCTGTCGGTGGAGCTCATCGAGGCGCTCGCGGCCCGGGGCGTGATCACGATCGGCATCGACACGCCCAGCGTGGACCCGCAGGAGAGCAAGGGCCTGGAGGCGCACAGGGCGATCCTGGGGCACGACATCGCGATCCTGGAGGGGCTGGTGCTGTCGCACGTCGAGCCGGGCCCGTACGAACTGATCGCGCTGCCGCTGCGGCTGATGGGGTTCGACGCCAGCCCGGTGCGGGCGGTGTTGCGGCCGCTGAGGGGCGGATGACGGAGCGGGGCGGGAGTCGAAGGAGGATCGCGAATGACGGAGGCCCATCACAGCGTCAAGGCCGCCGAGCCTGT
Source organism: Phycisphaerae bacterium (assembly GCA_016873295.1). GTDB lineage: Bacteria > Planctomycetota > Phycisphaerae > Phycisphaerales > UBA1924 > VGXM01. The sequence continues at coordinate 24,938 of VGXM01000016.1, read as the reverse complement.
CGGGGCCTACGCCCATGCGCGCCGCGTCGGTGGATTGCTGTTCCTGGCGGGGCTGGGCCCGCGGCGTCGGGGCAGCGACCAGGTGCCCGGGGCGGTGGTCGACGCGTCGGGGGCGCTGGTCGACTACGACATCCGGGAGGAGATCCGGGCGTGCTTCGACAACGTGCGCACGGTGCTCGAGGAGGCGGGGTCACGCTGGGAGAACATCGTCGACGTGACGGTGTTCCTGACGGACATGGCGCGGGACTTCGCGGCATACAACGCGCTGTGGGGCGAGTACTTCCCCAGGGGTGCGAACTCCCCGACCCGCACGACGGTCGAGGTCGGCGCGTTGCCGCGGGCGGGGCGGACGCCGATCCACTTCGAGGTGAAGGTGATCGCGACGGTGTGACCGGGGCTGGGTCTATAGGCGGAGGCAGACGTTCCGGGGCTCGGTGAAGAAGCGGAGGGCCTCGGCACCTCCCTCGCGTCCGACGCCCGACTGCTTCGTGCCGCCGAAGGGCGTGCGCAGGTCGCGGAGCATCCAGCAGTTGACCCAGACGACGCCGGCGTCGAGGGCGGCGGCGGCGCGGTGGGCGCGGGAGACGTCGCGGGTGAAGAGCGTGGCCGCGAGCCCGTAGGGCGTGGCGTTGGCGAGCGCGATGGCCTGGTCCTCGGTGTCGAAGGTCTGCACGGTGACCACGGGGCCGAAGATCTCCTCCTGCTCGACGCGGCAGGCGGGGTCGAGGCCCGTGACGACGGTGGGGAGGTAGAAGGCGCCGCCCCCGCAGCGGGCGGGGAGCCGGGCCGGCGGCACGCGGGCCCCGCCGCAGACGACGCGTCCGCCCAGGCGCCGGGCCTCCTCGACCATGCCCGCGACCTTGTGGAGGTGGTCATCGCTGGTGAGGGCGCCGAAGTCGGTGGCGTCGTCGAGGGGGTCGCCGATGCGGACCTGGGCGCACCAGGCCGCGAGGGCGTCGACGACGCGGTCGGCGACGGCGCGGTGGACGATCAGGCGCGAGCCGCAGAGGCAGACCTGGCCCTGGTTGGTGAAGGCGGCGCGTGCGGCGGTCCGTGCGGCGTCGTCGAGGTCGGCGTCGTCGAAGACGACGAAGGGGTTCTTGCCGCCCAGCTCGAGGGAGACGCGTTTGAGCAGGTCGCCGGCGGTGCGGGCGATCCAGCGCCCGACGCGCGTGGAGCCGGTGAAGCTGAGGGTGGGGACGTCGGGGTGGGCGACGAGGGCGGCGCCGGGCTGGTCGCCCCGCCCGTGGACGACGTTGAGCACGCCGGGCGGGAGGCCCGCCTCGCGGGCCAGCCCCGTGAGCAGGTGGGCCGTCATGGGCGTGACCTCGCTGGGCTTGGCGACGACGGTGTTGCCGGTCGCCAGGGCCGGGGCGATCTTCCAGGTGAGCAGGTAGAGCGGGAGGTTCCAGGGGGTGATGAGGCCGGCGACGCCCCGCGGTCGGCGGAGCGTGTAGTTGAGGGCTCGTTCGGCGCCGCCCGCGGCGGGGGTGTCGGTCTCGAACATCTCGCCGGCGGCGTGCAGGACGGCCCCGGCGAAGAAGCGGAGGTTGGCGATCGAGCGCGGCACGTCCACGCGTCGGGCGAGCGCGATGGGCTTGCCGGTGTCGACGGACTCGGCGCGGGCGAGGCGCTCGGCGTTGGATTCGAGCAGGTCGGCGAGCCGGAAGAGGACGCGGGAACGCTCGGGCGCGGGGACGGCGCTCCACGCGGGGAACGCCGCCGCCGCCGCCGACACCGCCCGCTCGACGTCGCTCGCGTCGGAATCGGGGGCCTGGGCGTAGACGGCGCCGGTGGCGGGCTCGACGACGTCGAGCCACTGCCCGGACTCGGGGGGTCGATGCTCACCGGCGATGAAGTTGGTCAGGCGCTCCATGGGTGCTCCTCGCTCACAGGGAGGGCGTGCGACCGCCGTCGACCACGAGGTTGGCGCCGTTGATGTACGCCGCGGCGTTGGTGCAGAGGAAGGCCACCGCGGCGCCGATCTCGTCGGGCCGCCCCAGGCGCCCGGCGGGGATCCCGGCGATGGCGTCGTCGCGCACGCGCTCAACGGTCAGGCCCGACCTGGCGGCCCTGGCCTGGAAGAGCTCGGCGAGGCGGGCGGTGTCGGTGAACCCCGGGAGGACGTTGTTGACGGTGATGCCGAAGCGACCGAGCTCGCCGGCGAGGGTCTTGGCCCAGTTGGCGACCGCGGCGCGGATGGTGTTGGAGACGCCCAGCCCCGGGATCGGCGCCTTGACGCTGGTGGAGATGACGTTGACGATGCGGCCCCAGCCGGCGGCCTTCATGCCCGGCAGGAGGGCGGTGAGGAGCGCCTGCCCGCTGACGACGTGCATGTCAAAGGCCCGCCGGAGCGCGTCGGGGGTGGCCTCGGACGCCGGGCCCGCGGGCGGGCCGCCGGTGTTATGCACGAGGATGTGCCAGGGGCGCTCGGCCTGGGCCCGGGCGGAGACCCGGCGTCCGACCTCGGGGGGATCGGCGAAGTCAACCGCGAGGTGCCCGTGGCGCTGGCCCGCGGGGGCGGGGAGGGTCGCGCATGCCTCCCGGAGCCGGGCCTCGTCGCGTGCCACGAGCGTGACCTCGGCGCCGAGGGCGGCGAGTTCCGTGGCCGCCGCCAGCCCGATGCCCTGCGTCGACCCGCACACCATGGCCCGGCGTCCCGACAGATCGATGTCCATGCGTCGATTATCGCCGCCCCGTGCGCCCCCGACGTGCCTGCGTCCGCGGCCGCCCCCTTTCTCGGGAGGGTCGTGGCGGTGCGGGCCGGGGGTCAGCGATCCAGCGCGAGGAACTCGGCGGCGGTGCCCGCGAGGAGGCGGTGGGTCGTGACCTCCGGCAGGTCGCCCATCGACTCGATGAGGGCCCCGGGGCGGTCTTCGCCCAGGGGGAAGGGGAAATCGGAGCCGAGCATCACGCGCCGGTCGGTGAAGAGGCGGAGCAGCAGTCGGAGCGCATCGGCGTCGTGGACGAGCGAGTCGACGTAGAAGCGGGCGGGCTCGCCGGTGGGCTTGGCCAGGTAGGCCGACGGCGGCCGCGGGTTGTCGACGGCGACCAGGTCGGGCCTGCACGCGTGCCCGTGGGCGATGCGCCCGAGCGTGCCGGGGAACGAGCCCCCGCCGTGGGCGAAGCAGAGTCGCAGGCGGGGCAGGCGGTCCAGCAGCCCGCTGAAGATCGCGGTGCAGATGGCCAGGGCGGTCTCGGCGGGCATGCCGACGAGCCAGGGGAGCCAGTAGCGGGGCATGCGGTCGATCGCGGCCCCGTCCGCCCCGCGGCCGTGCTGGAGCATGTCCCAGGGATGCACGAAGACCGCGGCCCCGAGGTCCTGTGCGTGGGCGAGCACCGCCGCGATGCCGGGGTCGTCGAAGTTCCGCCCGTTGACGTTGGTGCCGATCTGGACCCCGTGCAGGCCGAGGTCGCGGGCGCAGCGGTCAAGCTCCAGGCGGGCCAGGTCTGGGTCCTGCATGGGCAGCGTGCCCAGGCCGACGAAGCGGTCGGGGTGGGCGGCCACGACCTCGGCGACGTGGTCGTTGAGCAGCCGCGACAGGTCGTGGGCGTCGCCGGGGCGGGCCCAGTAGGAGAACATGATCGGGACCGTGCTGAGGGCCTGGAGCGAGACGCCCGTGGCGTCCATGCGCTCGATCCGGCGTCCGGGGTCCCAGAGGTCCGCCCGGACGTCGCGGAACGGCTGGGGGGGCGTGGAGCCGTCGACGCTGGTGGTGCGCCGCATCCGTGCGCACCCGGGTTGCTCGTGGGCGAGTTCGACCCAGCCCGCGTAGCCGGTCCGGGCCGTCCAGCTCGGCCAGGTCTCGGGCAGGATGTGGGTGTGCAGGTCGATCTTGCGGAGCGGGGCGGGCACCGGGTCACCGCCGCGAGAGCCGCTTGCGGCGCGGCTTGGCGGGTGCGCGAGCGGCGCTGACCTTGCCGCCCTTGACCTGGATCGCGCCCGCTCGCTCGATGACGGTGCCGCAGGACTTGCAGGTGCGGCGTTCGGGCGGCCCGCCCCAGAAGTCCTCCATGATCACCTTCAGGTCCTCGTCGATCTTGTTGAGGACCCAGCGCGCCTCGTGGACCAGCCTGTCGCACGTGGGGCAGTACCAGCGCAGGCCATCGAACTGGGGGTTGCCCTCGGCGTCGAAGCCGCGCGGGAACTCGATGATGAGCCCCAGCGTCCCGGCGGGGCGCTGCGGGCGGTGGGGCACCCAGCGGGGCAGCAGGTACAGCTCGCCCTCCTTGATGATGACTTCGTGGGGCTTGGAGCCGTCGAGCGGGCGGATGCGCACGGCAATGTCGCCCTTGAGCTGGTAGAAGAGCTCCTCGGTCGGGTTGACGTGGTAGTCGTTGCGGGTGTTGGGGCCGCCGGACACGAAGACGATCGCGTCCTTGGACTCGGCGAAGAGCTGGCGGTTGGAGACCGGCGGCTTGAGGTGCTTGCGGTTCCTGGCGATCCACCGGTCGAGGTGGAGCTTGGAGATCGTGGGCATGTGGCATCCTCCGGAGTCGGCGTGGAACGCGAACGGCGAGTATACGGCCCGGCCCGGCGGCGATGGCACCCCGGTCAGGGAACCGGGATCTTGCGCCGGCCCGGCGGGACCACGGGCGCCTGCGGCGCGGGGGCCGGCTCGGCCGGTGGCGCCGCCGCGGGCGCGGGCCGGGGCGCGCGAGGCGCGAGCGGGTCCGGCGCGGGCGACATCGGGGTGGGCTCGATCTCGCGGCGCGAGGCCGGGGGCGGCGGCGGCCCATCCGCGGCGGCGAGCGGTCCGGGCTGCGGGCGCGTGGGCATCTCGGGCGACCGGCGGAGGGCGACGTCGACGCGGCGCGCCGACGCCGGGGGGACGGGGGCGATGCTGAAGAGGTCGCCAGTCTCCCTGCCCGCGGTCATGAGCTGCCAGCGCATGGTGTCGGGGAGGACCTCGTTGTCGGGCTCGGCGCCGCGGTGGAAGCGGATTACGCACTGCTGGCCCACGGGGATCTCGACGGACCACAGCGTCTGCCCCGTGCGCGTATCGACCAGCGAGACATTGGTCGGCGCCCAGGCCTCGCTGACGTAGGTGTACGTGTCGTCGGAGTAGCCCGAGCCGCCCGGGCGGTAGGCCCCGCCTCCCCACATGCCGCAACCGCCGAGGGCCAAGGCGGCGAGCAGGGCTGAAGTGGCGGCGCCTCGCTGGACTGAGCGGGAGTTGTTCATCGATCACCCTTGCGCTGCCGAGCGGGTTGGCGTCGGCGGTTGGTCTTTGATCGGGTCACCATCGTTATCCGGGAATCCGCCGCCAATGTAGCCCTCCGGCGGGCGGTACGTCCGGTATCGACAAGATCGACCCCCGACCGTGACCCGATCCGGCCGTACAGTCGCCCCGATGCGGTCGGATCGTCCAAGGACGCTGATCGGGCACGGGTATGACCTCCACCGCCTGGAGCCGCGGCCGCCGGCCGGGCCAGGCCAGCCCCTTGTGCTCGGCGGCGTACACCTCGAAAGCGACCGCGGCCCGATCGCCCACTCCGACGGCGACGCGCTGCTCCACGCGATCACCGACGCGATCCTCGGGGCGCTGGCGCAGCCTGACATCGGGCAACTCTTCCCGGACGACGACCCTCGGCACCGCTCGCAGGACTCCGCGGTGTTCTTGGCGGAGGCCTGCCGTCGGGCGGCGCAGGCCGGGTTCGGGGTCGCCAGCCTCGATGCGACGGTGATCCTGGAGCGACCGAGGCTGGCGGCGTTGAAGGATCGCATGCGGGCCCACATCGCGTCGCTGCTGGGCGTGCCGCCGGAGCGCGTGAACGTCAAGGGCAAGTCGCACGAGGGCGTCGACGCGGTGGGGGAGGGGCGGGCGGTCGAGGTGCACGCGGTGGTGCTGCTGGAAGGCATCGAGGCATCGAGGTTTGGAGGCCTCAAGGCGGGTGCTGAGCGCGGCGGCGGTAGGCGCGGACCAGGGCGCGGTCGGTCAGGCCCGGGACCAGCCCGGTGAGGGCCAGGACGATGCGGACGGGGTGGGAGGTCCACACCTCGCCCCGCGGGCGGCGGAGGCAGCGCAGCACGGCGCTCGCGACGCGCTCGGGTGGCTGCATGAAGCGGCCCGGGGGCCTGCCGACGAGGCGCCCGCCGCGGTCGGCGACCTTGTCGAAGAACTCGGTGCGCGTGCCGATGGGGTGGACGCCGGAGACACGGATGCCCCTGTCCCACAGCTCGACGCGCATGGCGCGGGCGAAGTGGTCTTGCATGGCCTTGCTGGCGGAGTAGGCGGCGTACGCGGGCGCACCGAGCCTGGCCAGGCAACTGGAGCACATGAGCATGTGCCCGCGGATGGGCGAGCCGGGGGACCAGGACTCGGCGAGCTGGCGCTCGATCGCGGGTCGCAGGACGTTGAGGCTGCCGAAGAAGTTGGTCTCGAACGTCTCGCGGACGGCGCGGTCGGGCATGGCGTGCGTGAGCGGGGCTTCCTCGGCGAACCCGGCGTTGGCGAAGACGGCGTGGACGCGCCCGAAGCGCCGCCAGGCGCGGTCGATGAGTTCGCGGCAGCGGGGCTCGTCGGCGACGTCGAGGGCGAAGAGGTCGGCGTCGACGCCCAGGCGCCGGGCGCGGTCGGCGATGGCGTGGAGCCGATCCGCGCGACGGGCCGCGAGCATCAGGGGCATGCCGGCCCGGGCGCAGGCGAGGGCCGTGGCGGCGCCGATGCCGCTCGAGGCGCCGGTGATGACGATGGGCCTGCCCCGGAGGTCGATGGTCATGGCGTCGCGGCTCCGTTGCGGGCGACGGAGCGCGCGAGCATCCAGGCAAGCTCCGGGGCGCCGAGCAGGCGGGCGAAGGCCAGGTACGACACGCCGCCCACGCCGGTCATCGCGGCCAGCCGCACCAGCGCGCCCCACCACGGAGAGAGGGACAGGTTGGCCTGCTGGAGGGCACGCCCGACGCCCCACACGGCGACCCCCATGAGGAGCGAGGCGGCGGCGATCCTCGCGACCGCGCGGGCCGTCGCCCAGTCGAGGGGCGCCACGCGCAGGCGACGCGCGCAGAGCCAGGCGAGGGCGGCGGTCTGAGCCATGGCGGAGGCGGCGGTGGACCAGGCAAGCCCGGCCTCGCGGAGGGGCCAGATCAGCGTGAGGTTGAGGGCGACGTTGAGCCCGACGGCGGCGATGGCGACGTAGACGGGCGTGGCCGTGTCGCCCCGGGCGTAGAAGGCGCGGGTGAAGACGTGGTTGAGCGAGTAGGCCCAGACGGCGGGGGCGAAGCCGAGGACGACGGCGGCGGCGCGATCGACCCCCTCGGGGGAGAAGCCCGTGGAGCCGCCGCCGAACAGCGCCAGCGTGACGTCGTGCCGAACCAGCACCAGCCCGAGGCTGGCGGGGAGCCCGATGAACAGCGAGAGGCGGAGGCCGCGGCGGAGGATCTGCTCGAAGCGATGGGGCTCGTCGGCGGCGCGGGCGAGCATGGGGAAGACGGCGGCGGCGACGGCGATGCCGAAGACGCCGAGGGGGAACTGGTAGAGCTTCTGGGCGCTGGCGAGGATGACGTTGGAGGCCTCGTCGAGGGGGTAGGCCCGCCCGAGGAGCCTGGGGCCGACCCAGATGGGCCACATGGCGATGAGCATGTCGACAAAGCCGTTGAGCTGGAGCGTGCCCAGCCCGAGCGCCACGGGGACGAACCTGCGGAGCGTGACGCGGGCGCGGTGCACGGCGTCGGGCGTGAGGCGGGGGCGCCGAAGATGGGCGCGGAGCAGGAGCGCGAACCACCCCGCCTGCGTCACGCCCGACAGCACCGTCGCGGCGCCCAGGAGATACGCGGTGGGCTCGGTCGCGAACGTGCCCAAGGCCAGGTGCCAGGCGCCGACGGCGATGATGAAGGCGTTGAGAACGATGGGGCCGCTGGCGGCGGGGCCGAAGCGCCCGTGGACCTGGAGCATGCCGCCCAGGATCGCCGCCATGCAGATCAGCGGCATGAAGGGCAGCATGACCATGATGAGCCGCAGCGACAGGGACCGATCGACGGAGTGCGGACCGAGCAGCAGGACCAGCAGGAGCACGACCTCGGCCGCGATCGTGAGGGCGGCGGTGGCCAGCCCCAGGGCGGCGACGACCAGCCCGGCGAACCGGGCCGCGACCTCGGGGTCGTGCCTCTGGGCCTGGGCGTATTGGGGAAGGAAGGCGGCGGAGAGTGCGCCCTCGCCGAAGAGGCGTCGGAACGTGTTGGGGATGGCGAAGGCCGCGGCGAAGGCCGACCCGATCGCGGTATCGCCGAAGATCCGGACCACGATCACATCGCGGGCCAGCCCGCCCAGGCGCGAGACCAGCGTGACGGCGCCGGTGGTTCGGACGGCCGAACCGAGGGCGGGAACGCCGTCGGCGTGGCCCGGATCGGTGCTCACGCGGTCGGCTCCGGTCGGTGGCTCATGGGGGGTAGATCGACCACGCGCGGGCATTGGCCCCAGCCGGGGCGTCAGACGGCCTCGGCGGCGTGGCGGGGGGCGGCGACCAACACCTGGGGTGGCTGGGCCTCGGCGATCAGGCCCTGCCGTCGCCAGCGCTCGACAAGCGAATCGGCCAGGGCGCGGTAGTCCTCGGCGCCGGGGGCGGACGGGGCGTATGCGAAGATCGACTGCCCGAAGCTCGGGCACTCGGCGAGCTTGATGTTGCGCCGGATGGCCGGGCGGAGGACCGCGGCGTCGGCCCACGACACGCCCGTGCCCCTGGCGGCGGAGAAGAAGCCCTCAAGGTCATCGACGACCTCGCGGCAGTGGGTGCTGGAGGTGTCGTGCATGCAGAGAACCACGCCATCGACCCGGAGCCCCGGGTTGACGCCGGCGCCGAGGGCGGCCACGGTCTCCAGGAGCTTGCCCACGCCCTGGAGGGCGAGGAAGTGGGCCTGCATGGGGATCAGGACGAGGCGGGCGGACGCCAGCCCGTTGAGCGTCAGGAGCCCGAGGGAGGGCGGGCAGTCGATGAGCACGGCGTCGTAGGCCGCCCCGGCGCGGGCGAGCACCTCGGTCAGGCGTGCGCTGCGGTCGGGGGCGTCGGCGAGTTCGGACTCGACGGCCGCCATGTCGGTGCGGCTGGGGATGAGATCGAGCCTCGCGGAGACGGGCCGGACAAGGTCCTGCGTCGCACGGGACGGGTCCAGGAGGGCCTCGTAGAGGGTGAGCGGAAGGTCGGCGGGGTCGACGCCCAGGTGCAGGGAGGCGTGAGCCTGCGGGTCCAGGTCGACGACCAGCGTGCGAACGCCGGCGTGGGCGAGCGCGGCGGCGAGGTTCACGGTCGTGGTGGTCTTGCCCACGCCGCCCTTCTGGTTCATGAGGGCAACGACGAGGGGCCTCTGCCGCGATCCTTCGCGCCGGGTCTGCTCCGTCATGGCGCGAGTATAACCGGGGCGGGGTCAGGGGGAGGCGGGGCTCTTGGGCGCGGTGCCGACGGGTTCCGGCGACCTCGGGCGCGCGGGCTCCGCGCCGGCCTTCGTAGCCCGGGCGGCCTCGGCGCCGGCCATCTCGTCCTCGAGCTGCTTCTTGCGGGCGATCTTGATCGCGTACACGCCGATGGAGGCGGCGAAGACGAGGGCCAGGACGTACACCGCGCGGGCCCGGACCTCGGAGATCATGACGCCGAAGACCGCGAAGGACGCGGCGATGGCGTACAGGGAGAGGACGGCGCCCTTGACGCCCAGGGCCCGCTTGAGCATGTGGTGCAGGTGCTGGTCGTCGGCGGAGCTGATGCGCTTGTGGGCCATCTTCCGCCGAACGATCGCCAGGACGGTGTCGATGATCGGGAGGGCGTAGATGATCAGGCCGGCGATGACGAGCTCGGTGCGGCCCTGCTCGCCCAGCGTGAGGATGATCACGCACGTGCAGAAGCCCAGGAGGAGCGAGCCCGAATCGCCCAGGAAGATGTTGGCCGGGTTGAAGTTGTGGGGGAGGAATCCGAGGCAGGCGCCCAGCACGGCCATGCACAGGATGATGCGCTGGGCGTCGCGGGCGCTGTGGTCGTGGAGCGCGAGCCCCAGGGCGATGACGAGCAGCCCCATCATCGCGATGGCGGTGACGCCCGAGAGCAGCCCGTCCAGCCCGTCGATCAGGTTCGAGGCGTTGCAGGCGCCCAGCACGAAGATGGCGATGATGGCGGTGCCCGTCCAGTAGACCGCGTCGATCTCGATGCTCCCGACGCCGACCACCGGGACCTGGAACGGGAGGGGGATGTTCCAGACCAGGTCCGGGCTCCCGATGAGCCGACCGATCGGGGCCATCACGCCGGCGGCGACCTTGACGCCGACGTCGTCGATGGCGAGCGCGGCGGCGGCCATGAGCTGCCCGCCCACCTTGACCCGGGGCCACAGCCCCGTCACGTCGTCGATCATCCCGACGAGCATGATCACGGTGAGGCCCAGGACGATCGACAGCGGGACCGGGGCCGGCAGCAGGCTGTCGCCCGCGTGATCGGCGCGGACGTCGTGGAAGTCGATGAGTCCGGGTTGCACGAGCGCGGCGTAGCTGAAGGCGACGGCGGCGATGATGCCGAGGTACACCGCGACTCCGCCGAGGTAGGCCGTGGGCTGGCGGTGCAGTTTCCGGGCCTCGCCCGGGCGGTCGACGACGCCGTGCGTGACCGCCAGACGCCGCATGATGGGCGTCGCGATCAGGGAGACCAGGAACGCGACGACCAGCACCCAGAGGTAGCCGTGAAAAATCGAGAGGCGCGACGCGACGTGGGCGCCGTCGCCGAGCCCCGCCGCGGACTCCAGCGACGTGACCTGCTCCTGCAGGCGGCCCAGTTCGGTGCTGAGGCCGCGGATCTGCTCGGCGACCGGGGGCGGGACCGTGGGCAGCGCCTGGGCGAGGTGGAGGATCACGGCCTCGCCTCCTCGGGTCGCGGCGCGCGCGCCGGCGGCGTGTCGACCACGGGGCGCGCCGCGTCCGCGGCGACCGACGCCGCGGTGTCACGGACCGTCCGCTCCAGGGGGATCGAGGGCGAGAAGCCGATGGCCTGGCGGATGCGGGTCAGGTCGGGCCGGCGGGCGCGCAGATCCTCGAAGCCCTCGGGGTAGGCCTTGTCGTAGGGGACGAAGCGGACCTCGGATCGGGAGCCGGTCACGCGGATCACGAGGCACGCCAGCTCCTCGATGGTGATGGGGCGATCGGACCCGAGGTTGAAGACCCGCCCCGCGCAAGCCGGCGAGGCCAGGAGCATGGGGAGGGCGGCGACCACGTCGCGGACGTCGCAGAAGCAGCGGCTCTGGCGCCCGTCGCCGAATACCTCGAGGGGGCGGCCTTCGAGGGCGGCGCGGATGAAGCGCGGGAGCACCATCCCGTACTGCCCGACCTGGCGGGGGCCGACGGTGTTGAAGAAGCGGACGATGGTGGCGGGCAGGCCGCGGTGCCGGGCGCAGGCGATGGCGAGGTGTTCGTCGATCGCCTTGGAGTGGGCGTAGCTCCAGCGGGCGAGCGTGGTGGGCCCCAGGACAACGTCGTCGTCCTCGGCGAACGGCTCGCAAATGCCCTTGCCGTAAACCTCCGAGGACGAGGCGACGAGGATGCGCGTGGGGCCGCCGGCGGGCGAGGCGTGGAGCGCAAAGTCCAGGACCGCCTGGGTCTGCTCGATGTTGATCCGGATGGCGTTGAAGGGGTCCTTGAGGACCAGGTCGACGCCGACGGCGGCGGCCAGGTGGTAGATCTCGTGGAAGCGCTCGCCGCGCCCCAGGGCGCGGAGGGCCTCCTTGAGGTCGGCCTCGATGAACCGGAGGTTGGGGTGGGGGGGCGGCAGGTTGGCGCGCCGCCCGGTCGAGAGGTCGTCGACGATGGTGACGGCGTCGCCGCGGGCGAGCAGCCGCTCGCAGAGGTGCGAACCGATGAAGCCGGCGCCGCCCGTGATGAGGGCTCGCTGGGGCGCGCCGCCGCCCGGGGTGTTGGTGGGGGACTGGGCGGTCATGTCGCGGGCGGGGCGTCGGGGACCGTGGAGCTAGGCCGCCGTGCGGTCGCCGGCCGACTCGCTGGTGTATTCATGGGTGGCGCGGATGTTGCCCTTGAGGTACCCGCCGGCGGAGGGCTTGACGGCGTTGACGACGACGCCGAGGAACTCGCCGCGGTTGTCCTGCAGCTCGTTCTTGAGCCGAGCGATCAGGCCGCGGGTTTCGCTCATCGCGCGCGCGACCAGGAGCGACGCGTCGCAGCGGTTGGCGAGCGAGTGCCCGTCGCCGGAGACGAGCGCGGGCGAACAGTCGATCAGGACGACGTCGTAGCGGGTCTTGGCGTCCGCGATGAGACGGGTCATCGCATCGCTGCTGAGCCGCTCGAACGCACGCGAGGCCCGCGAGCCGGAGGTCAGGACATCGAGGTTGGGGACGCCCGTCTTGTGGACCGCCTGCTCGAGCGACCGCGACTGGGCCAGGACGTCGCCCAGCCCGCCCTCCTCCGGGAGCCCGAACACGCGGTGCAGTGCGGGGCGACGGAAGTTGGCGTCGATCAGGAGGACGCGCTGGTCGGCGCCGGCGCACGCCAGGGCGAGGTTGGCGGCGGTGGTGGTGCCGCCCGAGCTCGGGGCGGCGGCGAGCACGAGCACGCTGCGGTGCCCCGCGGCCTGCATCCGCTTGCCGAGGCTGGAGCGGAGCTGCCGGAAGCTCTCGGCGACCGCGCCTCGGGGCCGGTCGCGGAACGCCGTTTCCACCGCGCCGGGGCCCGCCGGGTCCTGGGCGGCGTCAGGGATCCACCCCGCCACGCGGGTGCGCGGGATGAGGGCGATGTCGCCGGGCCCCTTGACCCGCTGGTCGACGAGCTCGCGGACCACGGCCAGCGTGCCCACGAACCCCAGCACGAGCAGGGCGCCCGCGGGGATGGTGATGAGCAGCTTGGGGAACGTCATCTCATCGGGCTTGCGCTCGTCCTGGAGCACCACGATGCGGTTGCTGGTGGGGAGCTGGTCGAGCAGCCGAAGGGAGTCGAACTGGGTCTGCATCTTCCGCCTCTCCTCGGTGATGAGGCGGACCTGGTCGTCCATGTCCTTGACCTGGGCCATGGCCTTGGACAGCTCGGCCATGCGGACCATCTCCTTGTCACGCTCGGACTGGAGTTCGACCATCCGCGCGTGGAGCTGGGCCTCGGACTGACGGACGGATTCGAGCAGGGCGCGGAAGCGCGTGTGGAGGAGCCGCTCGCGGATCTCGTCGACGCTGCGCTGCTGGGCGTCGATGGCGAACTCGATCGACCGCACCTCGCGGTGCGACGGGTCGAACATCTGGAGGAGCGCCTTCTTGCGGGCCTCGTAGGCGGCGAGCTGGCGCAACGCCTCGGCCATGGTCGGCTCGCGCTCGATCTCGGTGGTCAGCATCTCGGGGTAGGTCACGCCCGCCGGGGCGTTCGCCTCGGCCTCGTACATCTCGCGCTGCTTCCGCGTGCCTTCGAGGTCGGCGTGGACCTCGACCTGGAGCTTGTTGATGGCCTCGAGGCGCTGGCGGGTGGCGTTGTTGGCCTCGTTGAGCGATTCGAGCGTGGAGCCGGTGATGAGACTGTCGCGGGCCCGCTGGATGCGCGTGACTTCCTCGCCCATGGCGTCGATGTTGCGCTTGAGGGCGTCGGTCTGGGGCTGGTTCACCTGGCTGGCCTGACGGCGCAGCGTGCCCACGTAGGCCTCGCGGACCAGCCGCACCAGCGCCATCGCCTCCGCCGGGTTGTTGTCCCACGCGGACACCTGGATGATGCTCGTGCCGGGCAGGATGCTCGCGTTCACGCGCTTCTTGAGCTTCTTGAGCGCCTTGGCGGCGTTGACGCGCCCGCCCTCGACCACCGAGCGCACCCACCCCGGGGCCTCGACGGCGAGGGCCGGGTTCTCGGCGACGCGCGTCAGCACGCCGTCGGACTCGATAATGCGCACCTGCGTCTGCATGAACCGGTCGAAGCCTTCCTTGTTCTGGGGGTCGCCCGTCAGCGGGACGCCGGGCTCGACGGCCTGGGGGTACGCCTGGAACTGCGCGGCGCTGGTCCAGATGGGGTACACGCGGGCCATGCCCAGGTGGAAGGCGCCCCCGAGGAACACGCCGACCGCGCCCGCCGCCCCGAGCCAGTACTTGTACTTCTGAAGCAGCTTGACCGGGTCGATCGAGACGCCGCCCGCCTGTTGGGGCCCGGGCGCCGGTCGCGGTCCCTGGGCTTGGGCGGGGCTTGTGCGGGGTTCTGACGAGGGGGCGGGCATGGGTGGGTTCCCTGGCTGGGCCCGCGGTCAATCGCCGCGGGTGAGGTGTGCATCGGCTGGGGTCGGCGGTGTCCTCAGGTTCTCAGTCCCAACGGCGGGCTGAGACGAATACAAGGCGGGTGGCGGTCGATGTTCTCGGACGTTAGGGTCAGATCCCGCCGATGTCCTTGCGCAGCTGCGCCAGGTCCGACCGGGTCTCTTCGGAATCGAGGAAGGAATACTGGGCGATCATGCGCTCCACCTCTTTCAGGAGCGACTCGGCCCGCTCGCGGTCCTTCTTCTGGGCGTACACCATGCTCTGGTGCAGGGTGGCGGCGAACCGTGCCGCGATCGACCGGGACGCCTGCAGGGCCTGGAAGAGCGTGGCCTCGGCCTCGTCAAGGAGCCCGAGCCGCAGCTGGGTGTAACCCAGCGTGTCCAGGGCCTCGGCGCTCTCGGGGCTGCCCTCGACGGCGGCCCGGGCCAGCGGGAGGGCCTCGTCGGGCTTGCCCATGTGCTTGGCGAGCGTGAAGGCGAGGTTGTTCATCATCTCGCCGTCGCTGGTGAACTCCTCCAGCCCGCGCCGGCACACCTCGACGACGCGCGGGTACTGGCCCATGTAGTAGAGGGTGTTGGACTGCAGCGCGAGCATGAGCCGCCGGACGACGGGCGGCTCGGCGCCGGACAACGAGGTCTCGATGAGGGCGATGGCCTTGGAGGGGTTGGACTTGTCCGAGCCGTCCTGGGACATGACGGTGGCGCGGAACAGCTGCATCCAGCTCCCGTGCGACGGGGTCGAGTCCTGGAGCTGCTCGTAGAAGCGGAGGAGGTCGGCCTGGTCGGTGACGATGCGGCGCGTCTCGGCGAGCCAGGCGCTCATCGCGTCCACCTCGGTGTTGCGGATCAGGCGCAGCGACGTGGTGATGTCCTTCTTGGCGTCGGGCATCCGACCCCGGGCCGCGGCGAGCTTGGCGCGCGCGATCACCAGGCCCGGGTTGCGCTCGACGTCGGCGCCGACCTGGCGGAGGATGGCCTCGGCCTCGGCCAGGAGCGGCGGCGCCTGGAGGAGGAGTCCGTCGAGGAGCTTCTGGGCCGCGATCGGGTTTCGGGTCTGCTCCCAGGCCTGGCGGTAGTACTTCACCGACTGGGCCCAGTGACGCATGGCGGCGAACCGGTCGCCGACCTCGATCATGAGCGCGAGGTCGTTGGGCCGCGCCAGGAGGGACTCGTCGGCGACGTCGGCCGCCTCGTTGAGGCGCCCGCGGTCCATGAGCGCTTCCATGAGCTGCCCGCGCAGATCGTCGAGGCGTTGGTTGGAGCGGACCGCGGCCCGGAGGTCCGTGAAGGCCTCGTCCCACTTCTGCTGGGAGAGGTACAGGTCGGCCCGGAGCCTGAGCGCGGGCCAGTGATTGGGCTGGATGCGCAGGGCGGCGGAGAGATCGTTGATGGCCTCGGGAACGAGGTCCGGCTTGCCCCTCGCCAGCTGGGCGCGCTTGAGATAGGCGATGGGCTCGGCGGGGAAGAGCTCGATCGCCCGATCGATGATGGCGCGCTGACGGGCGGCGTCGCCGTTGGCCGCCGACACCTCGCTGGTGAGGAGGAGGAAGACCACGTCCTTCTCCACGCCGGCGGGGCCCATGCGGTCCAGGAGCGTCTGGGCCTCGGCGGCGCGGCCGCCCCGGACGCAGGACTCGATCAGTCGCTTGGTGTACGTGAGGACCTCGTCGTCGGCCTTGGCGTTGACGATCCGTTCGAACGGGGCGATGGCCTCGTCCCAGCGGCCGTTCTGGACCAGGAAGTCCCCGAG
The DNA here is from genome assembly GCA_016873295.1 of Phycisphaerae bacterium. Classification (GTDB taxonomy): domain Bacteria; phylum Planctomycetota; class Phycisphaerae; order Phycisphaerales; family UBA1924; genus VGXM01. The sequence continues at coordinate 8,995 of VGXM01000016.1, read as the reverse complement.
GCCCTTGTCGCCCTCCATCAGGGGCGACTGGTACTTGCGGGCCTGGAGCAGGGCCACGTAGGCGGTCTGGACGTCGTTGATCGAGTACATGAAGGTCGCGTAGGTCATGTAGGGCTCGGCGGTCCGATGCTCGTCGGGGAGCGCGGAGATGTACTCGGCGAAGATGCGGCGCGCCGAGGCGTAGTCCGCGCGATCGGCGTGCCAGCGGGCGTCGAGCGCCACGGCGTCGATCCCGTCGGCGTCGCGCCGGAGCCCGTCGATGACGCTCCGCGCCTTGTCGGACTGCCGCAGGTCGAGGTACACCGACGCCAGCCCGAGCAGGTTCGAGCGGTGGTCGGGGTCGCGCACCCGGTAGCGCTCGCGGAGCTGCACCACGCGGGCCTTGTCGCCCGCGGTCTGCTCCAGGACCATCAGCATCTCGAAGAACTCGAGGTCGGACCCGGCGTAGCGCTCGGCGGCCCTCGCGGCCGTGAGCGCGTCGGAACGCCGGTCTTGCTGCATCAGGACGGTGATCAGGTCCTTGGTCAGGATGATGTCGCTGGGCCGCATGGCGACGGCCCGCTGGAACGATTCGATCGACTCGGACGTCCGCCCCGCCGCCACCTGCGTGCGACCGAGCAGGCGCCAGTACTCCGGCGTGGCGGCGCCCGGCTCGAGCCCCTCGCGCAGCAGCGTGATCGCGTCGTTCCACGCGCCCTGGGCCCCGCGGATGCGGGCCCGGAACGTCCGCCCCCCCACGCGATCGAGGTTCTTCTCGGCGGCCTTGGCGGCCAGCCCGTCCGCCTTGGCGTAGTCCTTGGCGGCCAGGGCCCGCATGAAGCTCATCTCGAGCACCCAGGGCTCGTCGGGCGCCACCCGGATCACCTCCGTCAGGATCGCCTCGGCTTCCTCGTTCCGGCGGTTGCGGGCGTACAGCTCGAACAGGGCCCGGTTCTTGTCCAGGTCGCTCGCCGCGGAGTTGGCGATGAGGGCGGCCTGGGCCTTGACGGGGTCGGTCTCGGCGAGCGCCGCCTCGATGGCCCGCAACTCCGCGTCGTCGGGCCTGGCGGCCTGGGCGGCGCGGACGGCGGCGACGGCGCCGGCGCGATCTCTCTTCTCCAGGAGGCGACGGATCAGCTCCGACACCACGCGCATGTCGTGGGAGTGCGCCACGGCCGCCGCCTGCAGGTCGCGGATGGCCCCGTCGAGATCCCCCGGCGTGCCGTCGAGCCCGTCGGCCTTGCGGGCGGCGGCGATGACGTCGCGGAGCACGGGATCGTCGGACTGCCCCTTGCCCAGGGCGGCGTTGATCTCCGCCAGCCGGCTTGCCGCGCCCTTGTTCTCGGGGTCGAGCTTGGCGATCCGCTCGTAGATCGTGGTGGCGGCCTCGAAGTTGCGGAGCTGGAGCTCGAGCTCGGCGAGCATGAACAGGGCGCGGGGGCTGTCGGGGCGTCGATCCAGCGACTGCTGGAGCCGCCGGCGGGCCTCGCCCGGCTCGTTGACGCGCATGTGCACGGCCGCCAGGCGAAGCAGGCCCTCCGCGTCGGCGTTGTTCGTGACGGAGTTGTACTGCGTGAGGAGCTGCTTGGCGTCCATCCAGTCGCCGCGGAGCGCCTTGAGCCCGCCGTCGACGAGCAGGAGCGGCGGGTGGTCCGCGGCGACGCGCTGCGCCAGCCGATCGCGCCACGTCTTGCACTCGTCCAGGGCCGCGGCACGCTCCGCCTGGTCCTCGGCGGAGTCGGCCCTCCTCAAGAGAAAGTCGGCGGCCATGGCCATGGCCTGGGGCGTCTGGTAGCGCTGCTTGAGCCCGGTCCACGAGAGCGACACGTGCGCCAGGTTGACCTGGCGCTCCAGGAACGGAATGGCCTCGGTGTACTGCCCCGACTCGCCCAGGATGCCGGCGACGGCGAGCAGGTATTCGCTGCTCTGCGGCGCGTGCTCGAGCGCCCATCGGGCCATGTCGAGCGACAACGGCGTCTGCCCGCGCTCGTCGACATAGGACTCGACCTGCTGGAAGCGCGCCAGGAGCGTGGTGTCGAACACCTCGGCCCCGCGGGCCTTCACCAGCTCGGCGACGCGGGCCAGCCGCGGCCTCATCATCTCCGTCGCGGCCTCGACGCGCCCGCGCGTCTCGGGGCGGCTCCCGCCTTCGCCGACCACGCTCCGGCGCAGGGCCTCGAGCTCGAGGCCCAGCTCGAGCAGTGCGCCGCCGGGGTGCTCGGGCGAGGACCGCGCGAACGCCTGGGCGACCTCCGTGGCGCTCGTGAACGCGGCCGATTCGGCGGCGGCCTCGCCGCGGCGGGCCGCGGCGCTCGAAGCCTGGAGGTGCGTATGACTCAGCAGGAACGCCGTCTCGTAGTCCGTCGGATCGGCCTCGAGGGCGGCGCCGGCGTCGGCGATGGCCTCGTCAAGCTCGGCGGCGGTCATGTCGAGCCCCGACAGGTAGATGCGCAGGCGCGGGATGGCGCGGTAGCGCTTGAGCGCGTCCCGCCGCGGATCCTTGGACACCGCCGGATCGGCCTCGGCCCGCGCGATGGACCCGCGGGCCTCGCCGGCGAGGAACTCCCACGACCCGCGGCCGGCGTTGGTGTCGCCGAACTGCCGCAGCCAGGCCCCGAGGTAGTCGTGCTGCGCCTGCAGCGAATCGGTCTCGATGAGCGCGATCTGCCGCAGCGTCTGCATGTACTCCTTGTCGTAGCGGGCCTCGTAGTCCGTCGTCGTCTCCGGCGTGAGCCGCAGCAGGGCGTCACGCCACTTGCGCAGCCACTCCGCGTTGGTCTGCTCCTTGTTGACCGCCTTGGAATACTGGCGGGCGGCGGCCTCGTACTCCCCCGCGGCCATCAGCTTGTCGCCCGACGCCGCCAGTTCCGGGGCGCTCTTGTACATCACGGAGTACAGCAGCCCGAGCACGGCCCCCGCCGCGACCACGAGCACCACCGAGAGAATGACGACGAAGCGTGTGTTGACCTTGGATGCCACGGTGACTGTCTCCTGCTCGGGCGGTTTAGCCCTTCCTCGCCCCCGACCCCTCCGGGCCCGGGTACAGGCCCTTCTCGACCCTGACCCAGTCGGGGACGCACTTCATGAGATCGGGGAGCAACTCCGACAGCAGATCGCCGGCGTCGGCGGCGAGCTCCTCCGCCGAGGCGGCGGTCACGCCGTTGAACTGTACCTTCAGGTAGTACGCGTATCGAGACTCGAGGTCGAAGGCGAGCAGGCGCACGCCCCCGGCGCTGTCCACGGCGGCCCCGTTGGCGATGAAGAAGTACCCCGCGTACATCGAGAGCCCGTCGTCGGGCCGGATGAACTGCGTGACCCGGAGCCCGAGGCGGTCGATGTCGCGGGGGAGCGCGACGTCGCCCACGCGGGCGCCGAACTCGTTGCGCATGGGCACCGTCCACACCCGGCCGCGCCGCGGGTCGGCGGGGTCCCCGGACTCGGACCACCCGGAGCGGTCGAGGGGGACAGGGACGACCCGCGAGCCCTCGGGCCCGATCTGGATCCCCGCCCCGACAAAGCAGCGGTCGGGCACGTGCGGGACGGTGTCGACCATGCCCGTGTAGTAGGCCAGGTGAACGTCCATGATCCGCGCGGGCGACAGGGGGCGCGAGCGCCGGTAGGTGCGCGTCACGTAGTTGGTCGTGCCCAGCGCCTTCTCGACGTCGGGCGATTCCACCCTGTCGGTGCCGACGCGCTCCCACGTGGGGAGCGCCGTCGGGATCGACCGGACCAGCACCCCGCTCTCCGGGTGGATCGGCAGCTTGCGGAGGTAGATGTTCGCCGCGTCGATCCCCACCTTGAACCCCGCCGCCGACGCCGTGAGCACCCCGACCGCGACCGCGACCGCGGCGACCCAGGTCCCCCGCGGCGAGGGCGCCCCGATGACCGGCGGGAGTCGGGCGGGCCGAGGCGGCTCGTCGCTCACCGCCCTGTGCAGGACCCACACCGCGAGCATGAACAACCCCAGCCCCGGGACGAGCAGCAGCGTGCCGATGAGCATGTGCACGTCGCCGGTCGCCAGGTCGCGGTCCCACAGGCTCAGCACGCCCAGCACCGCCACGCGGATCATGTTGAGGAAGATCGCCACCGGCGCCGCGAGCAGCAGCACCGCGAAACGCTGCCACCAGTGCCGACACGCGACCAGCGCCACCGCCCCCGCCAGGGCGAAGAACGCGATCACCATGCGCATCCCGGAGCACGCCTCGGCCACGTCCAGCGGGATCGGCGCCCCGCCCCGCGGGAAGAGGTGCAGCGTGTTGCCCTTGAGGTCGACCGTGAACCCGGCGAGCGGCGCGACCATGCTCAGGATCGCCCAGCCGCCCTCGGCGGCGATGAGCTGCAGGCGGAACGTGATCTCGATCATGATCCGTTCCGACACCGTGACGCCGAACACCAGGTAGGCGATCGGCAGGAACAGCCGCTTCATCGGCTCGACGCCCAGCAGCAACAGGGCCAGCCCGAACAGCGCCAGGATCATGCTCAGGCCCTGGAGCATGTGGTTCTTGATGCCCACGACCGCGAAGAAGTACGCCGCGATCCCCGCCAGCATGACGGCCAGCCCGGGCCAGAAGACGCGCACCGCGATGCGCTTCAGCTCGTCACGCTGCCGCCAGATGAGGAACCCGCTGATCACCGGGATGGCGTACGCGTGCCCCCAATCCTCGATGGCCTCGATGCTGTGCCGGTGCTGGGTCAGGAACCAGCGATAGAAGAGCAGCAGGAACGCGATGGTCACCAGCGCCGCGGCGGCGAGCGCGCCGGGCTCGCCGATCCGCGACAACGCCAGCGCGAGCCGATCGCCTCGCGTCGGGTCGCGTCGGGTTGAGGCTGGGGCCGCCGCGGTTGACATCATCTCCGGCTCTGCTCCTCACGGGCCGGGGCCCGATCCACCCGCCTGCTACGCCCGCCTTACGCCGCCGGTTCGGAGGGTGAATGGTTACCCGAACATCTCCCGTCCGCCGCGGGCCAACGCGCATGCGGCGTCGGGTGGCGCCGGGTCTGACACTAACCGTCGGCCGTTCCATGGCCCCTGTGAAGCCCCGGCGCTCCCTGGAGCGACGTTCGGCCGGACTTGCGCGTCAGCGACCGAAGCGAGCGTTGGCCTCGGGCGGAACGCCGAAGACGTCGGAGCCGAAGTTGCGGTCGACGAGCAGACCGAACCCGTAGGTGGCTCGGAACCCGTTGCGCAGAATCGCCAGCGGCAACGCCCAGAAGTTGGTGCCGACGTTGATGCGATCGTCCGGCTTCAGGTACAGGTCGGGCTGCGTGCCCTCGGCGATCGCCCGGTAGTTCAGACGGATGATCGCCTGCTGCCCGTCCCCGACGACACGCGTGAGGTCGAGACGCTCGGGGATGGCCAGTCCGGCCAATCCCCCCGCCGAATCGATGGCCCGCGTCAGCGTCATCCGCCCTGCTTCGGGGAGCGCGACGGGACCGACTCGATTGACCTGGCCCGACATGTACACCAGACCCTGCTCGGGCTGGGGCAGGCGGATGGTGTCGCCCGACCGGATGACGATGTTGTACCGCGCGTCGCCCGCGAGCAGCGGCCTGAGCTGGACTCGGATCACGCGCTGCGTCATGGCCGGCAACAACGGCCCGCCCGCCGCGCCCGTCGGGCCGGCGGTACCTCCGGTCTTGACCCACTCGCCGTTGAGGAACACCCACCGCGGCACGGGCCGCGCCGGCTGCGCTGCCCCGGTGGGCGCCCGCGGCGCCCGTGCGTCGGGGAGATCGATCGCCGGCGGCGGCGGCGCGGGCTCCGGCTGCGTGAGGGCCGGCCCGACGACGGACATGCCGCCCAGGGGCAGGTCGATCTTGGGCTCGGGGGGTGGGGCCGCGGGCTTCTCCGCCGGTGGCGGCGCCTGCTCCGGCTGCACCGGCGGCGGCGTCCCGCCGGGGGACGTCGGGCGGGAGAGTTGCTCGACGAGGTCGATCAGCGTCTGGCCCTGCGGCGGCGCCGCGGGCGCGGGCGGCGTCGCCACGGGGGCGCTCGGTGCGGGCGCGGCGCCCGGGACCCCGGTCACGCCCTCGCGGAGCGCGACCTGGCGCACCACCAGCACCTCGCGCATCGACTCCGAGTAGCGCCCCCCCAGCGACAGCGCCTCGAGAAGCCGAAGATCGGGCTTGGTCAGGATCGCCGGGCCCGGCCTCTCGAAGCCGCCGACCAGGTGGAACAACGACTGCCGGGGCTGGGACACCACCACGGCGACGAACGGGTCGAGAATGCCCGCGCGGGCGCGCAGGGCGTCGACGATCGCCGCCTTGGCCTGCTCGGTCGTGAGGTCCACCACCGAGACGTCCCCGGACTGCGGAATGTTGATGACGCCCCGGAGGTCGACGACGCGGGGAAAGTCAAGGCGCTCGTTCTGAGCGGCCAGGTCGAACACCGTGATCGACAGCTCATCGCCCGGTCCGATCCGGTAGTCGCCGACCTCCGGGAGCAGGTCCTCGGGCGTTGGCTCGGAGTACTCGATCGTCTCTTCCGGCGCGCCCTCGATCACGGAGATCCGGTCCAGGATCGGGACGCGGGTGGGGGTGTATTCCCAGCGGCCGGTGACGCTCGGGTCGATGAAGCTGTCCGTTTCGCAGCCGACGAGCCCGGTGAGTGCCGTGCCCGCGACGCCGGCCATCACGACGAGTCTGGCCACGTCCAGGCTCGGCCCTCCGCAGCCGGGGGTCGACGTCGATGCTGATTCCGTGGTGGCTCGTTCCAGCTCGCTCACGCCGCACTCCTTGCCGTGTCGACGACTCTCGAACCCGACTGCGACCTGTTCGCATCCTGTCCGCATACCGCGGTGCCGGGGCGGGATGCTAGCCAATACCAACCGGCCACGGGGCCGGTTCGCGGGCAAGGTCGACGGCTCCGCCGCGAGTTCCCGGACTATGAGGATCGACCAGCCGGGGCCCGGCGGTTTACTGGGTCCGAGAAATCAACGAATCGGGGCGGCCGCCGGTGGGGGGACGGCCGATCTCCCTACGGTGACAGCGTCATGATCGGATCCGACGCCAACGCGGGCTCGCCGGGAGAGGTCGGGCGGCATCCCCGCCCGCCGGGCGGCGACCCTCTCAAGACCGTGGCGGCCCCCGTGCTCAGCCTGACCGACATGGTGCTCAACAACCGGGACGGGAAGGACCGGATCGCCCCCAAGCACAAGCCGCCCTGGCTGCGGGCCCGCGTGCCCGGCGGCGAGGGGTACACAAGGCTCAAGGACAACCTCACCCGGCACCGCCTCTTCACCGTCTGCGAGGAGGCGGGCTGCCCGAACATGGGCGAGTGCTGGGCCCGCGGCGTCGCGACCATCATGATCCTGGGCGACACCTGCACGCGCGCCTGCGGGTTCTGCAACGTCAAGACGGGTCGCCCGCCCACGCTCGACCGCGACGAGCCGGCCCGTGTCGCCGAGTCGATCCGCCTCATGCATCGGGCCGGGGGCCTCAGGCACCTGGTCATCACGAGCGTGAACCGCGACGAACTGCCCGACGGCGGGGCCGGGATCTGGGCCCAGACGATCGTCCGGGTCAAGGACGCCTGCCCGGGCATGTCGCTGGAGGTGCTGATCCCGGACTTCGAGGGCAACTGGGCCGCCCTGCAGATGGTGATCGACGCGCGCCCGCACATCATCAACCACAACCTCGAGACGGTCCGCCGCATGTACCCCGCCGTCCGACCCAGCGCCAAGTTCGACCGCAGCCTCGAACTGCTGCGCCGCGTGAAGGAGCAGGGGCTGGTGGCCAAGACCGGCGTGATGGTGGGGATCGGGGAGCGCGACCGGGAGGTGCTCGACCTGATCGACGAGGTGCAGTCGGCGACGCGCGTGTCACGCCAGGGCGTCGCCGGAACCTGCGACGTCCTCACGATCGGGCAGTACCTCCAGCCCACGCGGAACCACCTGCCCGTCGACCGCTGGGTGACGCCGGACGAGTTCGCCCTGTTCAAGGCCGAGGGGCTGCGGCGTGGGTTCGCGGTGGTGGAGAGCGGTCCGCTCGTGAGGTCGAGCTATCACGCCGACCGTCAGGCGGATGTGCTGGCGGGCGTGAAGAGGGCGCGGGCGACGTGAGCGGGTTGGGCAGGGCGTCGGGCGCCGCTGCACCTTCTTCACGAGTTCATCGTCCAAGACCTCGTGGTTGCGTTCGATTCCGCGGGGCTTGCCTCGTGGCCCCATCGGGGCCGCGGGCTGTAGGCACGGGTGGAGCGCAGCGCAATCCGTGAAAGACGATGAGCACGACCCCGCCCCGGAGGTGCGGAGGGCGAGCCGTCGGTGGCTCGGGTCATTCAAACACGTACCGCTCGTCGAACTCCACGCCGTGGGCGCGGAGGATGCGAAGGAGCTCGGACCTGAAGTCCTCGTTCCTGTGATGCTTCGCCTGACCGGCGATGTACTGCTTCACCGCCCCCTCCTGCGACTTGCTGACCGAGAACACGCTGTACCCCTCCTGCCACGCGAACTCGCGCAGGGAGGGGAACTCCTCGTGAACCCACTTGCTCGAACGGCCCTTGACGGTGCGCATCAGGTCGGAGACCGCCCCGTCGGGCCTCCACCGCAGGTACAGGTGGGCGTGGTCTTCGACGCCGCCGATGTCGTAGAGCACGCCCTTCTCGGCCCGGACGATGCCCCCGATGTACAGGCAGAGGCGTGCCGAGACCTCCGCGCTGATCCAGGGCGAGCGGCCCCTCGTCGAGAGAACGACATGGAGCAGCAGTTGAGAGAAAGTACCGGGCACGGGACTCCTTTGCCCCTACGGGGCAAGAGGAGAATACAAAGAACCACGTCCCCCACGGGTTCCGCACGGCCCCCGAGCGGCCGTGCTCCACCCGTGGCTACAGCCCAGCGCCCCGCCGGGGCGTTCCGACCCGATCATGCCACCGGAGCCCACACCCGACCATCCTGACCTGCCTGGGATTCATGTACCAGGTTGAGTGAGGGCAACTGAGTCTACCAACCCCTCTCCCCGCGTGCAGGCGGGCGACGGAGCGAGGGCGAGCGAAGCGAGTCCGAGCGGAGGAGCCTGCCTG
>VGXM01000015.1 GCA_016873295.1 Phycisphaerae bacterium | reverse complement strand
GCGGCTGCCCCGGACGTGAGCGGCGAGGCCGGAGCCATCACCTGATCTGGTCTGAGGGTGCGGTGGTGAGTTCCTCTCACCAACCACGCCGAGCCGGAGGAGGCTTGGCGACGATGGCTCGGATCCGAGGCGTCCCGCCTGTCCGCCCGAGACCACCGTGCCACGACTGCTCGGCTCGGCGAACAGCCGTGCTTGCGCGCGGGGACACGACTATCGGTCAGGGCACCGATAGTCGTGGCACGGCCGGGGACACGACTATCGGTCAGGGCACCGATAGTCGTGGCACGGTCGGGGACACGACTATCGGTCAGAGCACCGATGGTCGTGGCGCCGGACGGAAGCGCGCGTGGGGCTCCTGTGCCGTCCACCCTTGCGGTGCCATCCAGCCGGGTTTGGGGGGTCTCGGCTCCGCCGATGGTGATCTGATCGGGGGCAATCGACCGGTAGGGACGGGCGTTTGGCCGTTCGGGCTCCGGCGGGTATGCTGGAGCCCTCAAGCCGGTCCGAAGGAGCCGCTCCATGCCCATCGCCGCCGAACGACGGATCACGGAGAGCATGAGCCCGATCAAGCCCGCGGCGTTCGGGTACGCCGAGGCGCGGCACCTGCTCTGGCGCGCGGGCTTCGGCGGCACCCCCAACCAGATCCAGACGTTGGTGGGCTGGGGCCCCGAGAAGGCCGTCGACTACATCCTTGACTACGACAAGGTCGCGTACGACTCACCGGGCGAGCGTCAGTTCGACCCGGACATCATGCGCCCGCCCACCGAGGAGGAGCGCCGCGCCTCCGCCGAGGCCCGGCGCACCGCCGACGAGGACACGCTCGCCAAGTTCCGCCAGCTCCGCCAGATGGCCGAGCAGGAGGACCGGCGCCAGGTCCGCGAGATGCAGAAGTGGTGGCTCAAGCGGATGGTGGAGACGCCCCGCCCGCTCGAAGAGAAGATGACGCTCTTCTGGCACGGGCACTTCGCGACCAGCAACCGCACCATCGAGAACAGCTACCACATGTACGTGCAGAACCAGATGTTCCGCAACCACGCGGTGGGGAACTTCGGGGACCTGCTCTTCGGGATCATCCGCGACCCCGCGATGATCGCCTATCTGGACAACAACGACAGCCGCAAGAACCGCCCCAACGAGAACCTCGCCCGCGAGATCATGGAGCTCTTCGCGCTGGGCATCGGCAACTACTCCGAGCGCGACATCAAGGAGGGCGCCCGCGCCCTCACCGGCTACACCTTCGAGGACGACCGCTTCGTCTTCCAGCGCAACAACCACGACACCGGCACCAAGTCGATCCTGGGCTCCTCCGGGGCGATCGACGGCGACGGGTTCGTCAAGATCATCCTCGCCCAGCGGGCCTGCGCCGACTTCATCAGCCGCAAGCTCTACCACCACTTCGCCGCCGAGGTCGCCCCCGCCGAGGCCGCCCCGCGGGTCGACGACCTCCAGGGCCCGGCCCGCGCGGCGATCCGCACGCTGGCGTCCACCATGCTCGCGGCCCGCTACGAGGTCAAGCCCGTCCTCCGCCGCCTCTTCCTCTCCGAGCACTTCTACTCCCCGGGCCTGCTCAACGAGCAGGTCAAGAGCCCGGTGGAGCTGATCGTCGGGGCCATCCGCAGCCTCAACTGCCCCGCCCGCGACCTGGGCGTGCTCAACGACGCCCTCGACCTCATGGGGCAGAGCATCCTCTTCCCACCCAGCGTCAAGGGATGGGCCGGCGGACGCTCGTGGGTCAACACCAGCACGCTCTTTGTCCGCCAGAACATCCTGGCGTTCCTGCTGACCGGCAAGCGCCCCCGCGGGTACGACGCCACCGCCGACACCCAGAAGTACGACCCCACGCCCCTGCTGGCCGAGCTGGAGAAGGCCGACCCGGCCGCGGCCAAGGACCCGGCCAAGGTGGCCGACTACATGCTGCGCCTGACGCTGGGGCAGGCCCCCTCGCACGCCGCCGACGCCCTCCGCGCCTTCCTGGCGAGCACCGGCAACCAGGTCACGCGCGACTCGCTGATCGCCGTCCTGCTCCTCATCACCGCCATGCCCGAGTACCAGCTCTGCTGATCCCCCGGAGCCCCGCATGACCACCGACCCCACCGCCTATTCGCGCCGCCACTTCCTGTTCAACGGGCTGATGCTCGCCTCGGCCGCCGCGACCGTCCCCGCGTTCCTGGAGGGCACGGCCCACGCCATGACCCGCCGACTCCTCCAAGCGGGCACCAGCTCGCTCCCGGGCGTGCCCGACGACCGCATTCTCGTCGTCATCCAGCTCTCGGGCGGCAACGACGGGCTCAACACGCTCGTCCCCTTCGCCAGCCCCGAGTACTACCGCGCCCGCCCCGGCATCAACATCCCCGAGGGGCAGGCCCTGCCCCTCAGCGGCGCCGACGGGCTGGGGCTGCACCCCCAGCTCCGCCCGCTCATGGACATGTACGACGAGGGGCACGTCGCCATCGTGCCGGGCGTCGGCTACCCCAACCCCAACCGCTCCCACTTCAAGAGCATGGACATCTGGCACACCGCCGACACCACCGCGACGGGCGACGGCTGGATCGGGCGCTACATCGACAGCGAGTGCTGCGGCACGGGCAAGGGCGAGTCCGGGCGCCCGGAAACGCCCGCGCCCCAGGACGCCGCGGGCGGGCCCCCGGGCATCGCCATCGGGCGCAGCGCGCCCCTGGCCATGCAGGGCCGCTACGTCAAGCCCGTGAGCTTCGAGTCCGCCGACCTCTTCCGCTGGTCGGGCGAGGAGATCCACCCCGCCCTCAAGGAGACCTACGACAAGATCGCGCGCACGGGCGTGACCGAGGGCGTGCCGGCCGAGTCCACCGCGGCGTACCTCATGCGCACCACCCTCGACGCCCAGGTCTCCAGCGACCTGATCCGCAAGGCGGTCGCGATGCGCCCGCAGGTCGCCTACCCCGGCTCGGACCTGGCCCGCCAGATGTCGATGATCGCGAGCATGATCCGCGCGGGCCTCAAGACCCGCGTCTACTACGCCACGCTGGGCGGGTTCGACACCCACGCCGGGCAGGGCGGACCGCAGGGGCGGCACGCCCAGCTCCTGGGGCAGTACGCCGGGGCCCTCCGCGCCTTCTACGCCGACCTGGCGGCCCAGGGCAACGACGCTCGCGTCCTGACGATGACCTTCAGCGAGTTCGGGCGCCGAGTCTCGCAGAACGCCTCGTCGGGCACGGACCACGGCACGGCGGCCCCCATGGTCCTCGCCGGGCCCATGGTCCGGCCCGGGCTCCACGGGCAGCACCCCTCGCTCCGCGACCTGGACGACGGCGACCTGCGCTTCACCACCGACTTCCGCGCCGTCTACGCCGGGATCATCGAGGGCTGGCTCAAGGGCGACAGCAAGGGCATCCTGGAGGGGACGTACCGCCCGGTGCCGGTGATCAGGGAGTCGTGAGCCCGCTCACCGCGCCTCGATGGTGCCGCGCCCGCGCTGCGCCTCTTCGAGCAGCGCCCGCAGGCGGACCCGGTGCTGCTCGAGCCCCGGGGGCGGGGGGAAGAGCGTGTCGAAGGGCTTGTCGACGACGCGCTGGCCCTCCTCGAACTGCTGCCCCACCTGCGCCTTGAGCGGGTCGTAGGCGTAGACCCGCAGCGAGTCCGGCGCCCGCGAGTAGAGCAGGCGGGCGTCGTCGAGCGACAGCCCCGTGATGAACTGCGCGAACACCCCACCCGCCATCAGCCCGAAGTCGGCGGGCATCTGGTCCATCCGCGCCGCCGTCGCGTCCACCACACCCTGCCTCCGCTGCTCGCGCATGAAGAAGGCGTGGGCGTCGGCGGCGTAGGTGATCTGCCTGGAGAAGAGCTCGTTGTCCCCGCCCAGCAGGCCCGTCGAGAACGCGCCCAGGAGCGCGCCCGTCACCTCGCTCACCGCGACCGACGGCGACGTGAACCGGTCCTTGAGCTCCTCCTGGATCCACTCGTCGAGCGGGCGGGCCAGCTCGGCGTTGCGGTGCGGGTCGTTGATGTTCTGGCCCGCAAAGCGGATCAGGTCGAGCTTGTACTTCTCGGCCACGTCGCGCTGCCCGCGCCGGTAGAAGAACCGGATCGCGTCCTTGACGAAGTTCTCGTACCCGGCCCCGATCAGCGTGTAGGCCCGCTGGAGCCCCTCGGCCTTCACGGTTGTCCCCGGGATGATGCTGCGCTCCACCACGTCCGACAGCAGGTCGCCGTAGGTCGGGAAGAACCACTCGTTGGGCACCGCGAGGTAGAACCCCCCCTGGCGGTCGGTGATGTAGAACTCCATCACGTCGAAGTAGATCTCGCCCGTGCGGTACAGCTCCTGGGCCGACTGCAGCACGATGCGGTCGGTGTTGAGGAAGTCGAAGTCCTTGCGGTTGCGCTCGGTGACGCGGGTGAGCGCCTGCTCGACGCCCCGCGCCGACCAGTAGAGCCCGTGGGCCGCCGGGTGACGCCAGTCGATGGGCCCGTACTTGCGCGTGTAGCGGATCATCCGCCGCGGCTCCATGTTGTACTCGCCCTCGAGGACCGCGCGGCGCACGGCGGGGATGAGCCGCTCCCAGGCGTCGGCGAAGCGTGGGTCGTCGAGCAGGGCCGCGAAGGCGCGGCTGCGGGGGCCGAACATCCGCTCCATCGACTCCCGCCGCGCCGAACGCCGCGCCGCCCGCGTCTGCTCGTAGCGCTCGAGCAGCGGCATCCCCAGCGCGTCCACCGCCCCCGGCACCAGCCGCGTCGCCAGCTCGTCCACCAGCGGATCGTCCGCGCGGAGCTGCGCCGGCGTGGGCGCCTCGGCGATCCGCGCCAGCCACCGCGCGTACTGCTCGATCACGCTCTCGCGCACGCGCCCCTCGCTCCCGGCCAGCCGCGGCGGGGGCGGGCCCATCACGTACGTCCACTCCTCCGCGTGCCGCTTCTTGTAAAAAACGTTCGCGTCGTCCATCCACCCCTGCACCTTGTGCAGGTAGATCCACGCCAGCTCGCGGTGGATCTGCAGGTCGTTGGGGTTGGCGGGGACTCCCTCGCTGCGGAGCAGCCGGATCCCCGCCTGCACCCACTCCCAGCGCTCCTCGCGGGTCTGGGTCGCCACCGAGATGTTGTACGCCAGGTTCCACGCGTGGAACTGCCACACCTTGGGGAAGCGCGGCTGCAGCTTCGTGATCGCCCGCGCCAGCTCGATCGCCTCGAAGTACTTGCCCTCCTCCTTCAGCTCGTTGGCCCGGATCCACAGCCAGTTCACGAACAGACCCCGGAAGGCGCCCATGGCGATGCCCAGGTTCACCTCGACCGGCTGCCCCTCCTCCGCGCGATCGGTGTACGCCAGCCGGTTCCGCCCGATGCTCGTCGACACCGCCACCGACAGCACGCCGCCGACGGCGAACAGGACCGCCATCAGCGCGGCGGCGAGGAGTTGGATCCGGCTGTCACGCGACATCCACGCGCCGCCCGCGGGCGGCCCTCCTCATCTAGTGCCCCGAGTAGATCGCCAGTTCGCGCCGCCGCAGAATCGCCACCCCCGCCCCGTACAGGGCCCCCGTCCACGCCAGCAGCACGCCCACCGCCGACGACACCGTCCGCCACTCCAGGAGCTCGCCCTGCACCAGCCGCTCCACCGGCCTCAGGTTCCCGTACACCCGGAACACCCACGCGATCCCCGTCGCCACCGTCTCCACCGCGACGTTGAAGTAGATCACCCGCCCGTCCGGCGTGTAGCTCGAGTAGTTCTCGAGCGAGCGGCCGAGGAAGGGCGTGCCCTCCGCGATCAGGTAGATCCCGATCGCCACCAGGGCCGCGACGGGGAACGACAGGAACGTGCCCGCCGCCAGGCCCACCATCGCCAGGAACGCCAGCTTGACCCAGAGGACTCCCACGACGCGGAGGAAGTTGCCCTCGAAGGTCGCCGCACGGTACGCGAGGCTCAGCCCGTCCGGCGGCAGGGTGATCGAGAGCGGGTTGGCGATGCCGGTGGCCGGATTCCCGTTGATGATCATCACGTCGAGGTTGCCCGCCGAGTCGATGAGCGTCGAGGGAACCGGGATGGTCTGGAGCTGGTTGAGCCCGCTCTCCTGGACGATCGGCTCCATGCCCGCGAAGATGAAGCCGATGCGGTAGATCTGGTCCGGCTCGTTGCCGCCCGCCTGGACCTTGAAGCGCAGGGTGAGCAGTGAGTGCCGGCGCTGGGCGGGCTGAAGCCCGCCGAAGCGGTAGTACTCGTACTGCCCGGGCTCGATGGTGCGGTAGGCCTGGATCAGCTCCTCGTAGTACTTCCGCCGCGCGAACTGGCGGTCCTTCTCCGTCGGCTCGAACATGGGGCTCGCCGCCTTCTGGGCCTCCAGGCGGGACTCGACCGACCTCTCGAACTGGGCCTGGTCGACCGTCGGGCCGTCGGCGGGCACCTTCAGGTTCGCCGCCAGCACCTGGGACTCGAGCATGACCCGGTCCTCGGTCATCAGCGTGCCGGGCGACCGGGGCACGAACGCCCGCACCTCGCCGAGCGCCGGCTGCCCCCGCAGGTAGTCGGTGAACAGGAAGACGCCCGAGGCGCACACGCCCAGCATGACGGCGTTGAGCGCCGAGATCCCCAGCCACTTGCCCAGCAGGTACTGCCACGCCGACACCGGCTTGGTCATGGTCTGCCAGATGATGCGGTCGCGCTGCTCGAACGTCACCGACGCCGCCGCGAACAGCACCGTGAAGAGCCCGAGGATGCCGAACGACACGCCCGTGCCCTGCGAGAGGAAGCTCTGCACGCGGTAGCGCAGGGGCGAGCCCTCGTCCAGCCGCAGCGGGATCCCCGCCAGCAGGAACAACAGCACGATGATGAAGACCAGCCCGACCTTGCCCCGGAGCGCCTCGTCGAGCGTGTTGCGGGCGATGCCGCGGATCGGGCCCGTCCCGCCCAGCCCGATGCGCCCCACGCGCGTCAGGGCCGCGAAGCTCACCAGGAGCGCCGCCACCCCCACCACCAGCGACGCGGCCCCCGTCCAGCCCAGGGCCCACAGCGGGGACCCCAGCCCGAGCACCAGCGCCCCCAGCCCCAGGAACGTCAGCCCCAGCCCGAGCCAGACGATCGCGAGGGCCACGCCCGTGGCCGCGCCGATCGCCACCGCCGCCCCCGTCCGGTCCTTGCGGGCCGACAGCACGTTGGACACCAGGTCGCGCGTCGCGCGGAGCACCGTCCGCTCCGCCTCCTCCGCCGCCGCCGCCCGCCTCGCCTCCTCCGAGGCGTCCGCCGGGAGCGCCGCGGGCGCGGGCTCGCTCGCCGCACGCTCCAGCGCCGACATCGCCTCCACCTCGCCCCCGCGGCCCTGGGACAGGATCACGAACGTGACGAAGCCCTGCCCCGCCAACCCGAGCAGCACCAGCGTCGCGACGATCTTGAACAGCCGCCCCTTCTGGATCCGGTCCAGCCGCGAGAAGTGCTCGCGCCAGCTCACGGCGAGGGCTCCTCGGGCTCACGCTCCACCAGCGAATCGATCAGCGAGCGGTCCACGTCCGCGCCGCGCCGCCCCGCCCCGGGAGGCTCCTCCCGCGGCACCCCCGGCACGGGGCGCTCCGACACCAGCGACCCGATGACGGACGCGTCGGGCCCGCTGGGGGGGCGATCCGGCGCGACCGGCACGTCCGGCGCCGGCTCCGCGGTCAGGCGCTCGATGATCGACTCGGGTGCCTCGTCGGCGCCCTCGGTCAGGAACCGGGCGGTGGCGCCGCCGTACATGGCACCGCTCGTCGACAGCCGGGCCTCGCGGGCCCGCTCCACGATGTCGAGGAAGAACTCCTCCAGCCGCTGCCTGGGCTTGGCGACGCGCCGCACCGACCGGTCGCCCCGGGACCGCTCGCGGATGAGCCGGTCCACCGCGGAGATCGTCGCCTCGTCCAGGCTGTCCGTCTCGATGGTGGTGCGGTCCTGTTCCACGAGCAGCTCGTCGCAGGTGCCCTCGGCCCGCTTGGCCCCGCCGTAGAGGATCACCATGCGATCCACGCAGTCCTCGACGTCGGCCAGCAGGTGGCTGGAGAGCAGCACCGTCTTGCCGCGACGCCCCAGCTCGTTGATCAGGTCCTTCACCTGGCGCGTGCCGATCGGGTCCAGCCCCGTGGTCGGCTCGTCGAGGATGAGCAGGTCGGGGTCGTTCACCAGCGCCTGGGCCAGCCCGATCCGCCGTTGCATCCCCTTGCTGTACTCGTGCACCGGGCGGTGCTGCGCGTGCGTGAGGCCCACCATCTCCAGCAGCTCGTCGATGCGGCGGCTGCGGACCGCGTGGTCCAGCCCGAAGAGCTTGGCGTAGTACTCCAGCGTCTCGCGCCCCGTGAGGAACGCGTACATGTACGACTCCTCGGGCAGGTACCCGATCCGCTTCTTGATCGCCACGTCGCTGGGGAGCCGACCGAAGACCGAGATCCGCCCCCGCGTCGGCTTGAGCAGCCCCAGGATCATCTTGATCGTCGTGCTCTTGCCCGACCCGTTGGGCCCCAGCAGCCCGAAGACCTCGCGCGGATGGATCTCGAAGGACAGGTCGTCCACGGCCCGGGCCCGGTCCCGCATCCAGAAGTCCTTGAAGACCCTGGTCAGGTTCTGCACCGCCACCACGGGCGCCGGGCGGTCCGCGGGGTCGTTGATCAAGCGCTGCGCCATCGTGCTCCCGCCCGCCTCAGCCCGAGAGGCTCGTCCCGCGCTGCGTCCGGAACTGCTCCTGCCGCTGCTGCTCCAGGCGACGCTTGCGGCCTTCCTCGCCCTCGCGCTCCGCCATCCGGCGCTGGATGTCCTTGATGATCATGGGGTCCTGGTTCAGCACGATCTCCACGCCCAGGGCCCCGGGCGGGTTGATCAGCACCTGCACGTACTCGTGCCCCGTGAACTGCTTGTACGCGCCGGACCACTCGCCGTACACCAGCAGCTGCGGGTTGCTTCGGAACTGGGCCAGCTTGGCCCGGAAGAGCGCCAACTGCGACTTGCGCCGGCTGACCGTCTGGGCCACGTACTGCCGCGCGTCCGCGATCATGCGGGCCGCATCGCCCCCGACCTCCACCGGCGGGCCCCCGGGCGAGAGCTCGATCGCCCCCCCGTCCAGCACCCCGTTGATCCGGGCCAGCACCCCCGACGCCCCCTCCAGGTCGCCCCGGTCCAGCGCCGCCTCGTAGGCGTCGATCTGCCGCAGCAGCGGCTCGGCCGCGCCCCCCGCCGCGTCCGACAGCACCGTGTTCCGCTCGCCTTGCGCCTCGCTCCGTGCCTTGCCCGCGTTCTGCTCCGCCGTCTGCACCTGCGAGAACCGCTCCCGCAGGAACGTCGGCGGGATCCGCTCCGACAGGTCCAGCCGCTGGATCCGGATCCCCGTCCCCATGCGATCCAACGCCGCCTGCGCGACCTCCGCGGCCCGCAGCGCCACCTGCTCCGTGTCCCGGCTGCTCTGCCGGAGCAGGTCGTCCACCGACACCTCGGCGATCGCCTGCACCACGCCCCGCTGCACCGCGCCCAGCACCAGGGGCCGCTCGGCCTCGGGCGTCACGTTGCGGGCCCACGCCGTCGGGTCACCCCGTACATACGCCACCTGCCACCGCGTGTGGGCCACGTTCCCGTCCCCCGTGAGCACCGCGCCGTCCCGCTCCGGATTCAGAGACGCCATCATCGGCAGCTCGTTCGTCGGCATCGACCGCTCGGCGTCGCTCTTGAGGAACTGCCAGAACTGCGTGTCCAGCCGGTCGATCAGCGTCCCCTGGTCCACTCGCTCCAGCCCCCCGATCGGGTACGGCAGGCTGAAGTGGAACCCGGGCTCCAACCCCTCCGACTGGATCGCCCCGAACAGCAGCCGGATCCCCGTCTGACCCTGCTTCACCGACTGAAACCCGCTCAGCAGGTACAGGGCGAAGATCACCACCAGGCCCCCTTGCAGGATCCGCAGCAGGATCTGCAGCGCCTCGGCCAACGCCCGGTTCGCCGGGTCCATCATCGCCTCGGCGTCGTGCGGCAGCGCCGGACGCGCGGGCGCCGGCGTCTCCTCAGGCGCCAGCATCGGCGACCACGGACCCAGTTGATCGCTGTGGTGCCGGCTCACTCAGCGACCCCCCTGGTCGATCACCGACCCAGAGCCCGACCCCCCGCCCGCCGGCCTTTGCTCCAGCCACTCCCGCGGCGGGATGAACGCCGGCAACTGCCCCGGCGCCAGCCGCGACAGGGCGCTGGACCCGAACAGCGGCACCCCCGGCACGCTCCCGTCCAGCACCAGCGTCACCCGCTTGCCCGTCGCGTTCCGCAGCAGATCGATGTTCGCCAGGAACACCGCCAGCTCGGGCTTCTCGTTCAGCTGGGCCAGCACCGGCGCCGCCTCGCGGTCCCCCTGCACCCGGATCTCCTCCGCGCGCTGCAGCGCGAACGACCGGATCGTCTCCGCCTGCGACATCGCCTGCGAGCGGATCGTGTTCGCCGTCGCCTCGCCCTGGCTCTCGATCCCGCGCACGATCTTGTCGCGGTCGGCGGTCATCCGCTCGAACACGCCCCGGATCGTCGACTCGGGCAGGCGGACCTGGCTGATCCCCACGTAGACCGGCTCGATCCCGTAGCTCGCCAGCGCCGACCGCGACCCCTCGCTCGTGTGCATCGCCTGGAGGATCAGCCCGTCCAGCTCCGACAGCTTCGACCCCGACTGGGCGGTCGTGAACAGCTCGTCCATGCGGAACTTGCTCACCGCCGACAGCCCGCCCCCCAGGCTGGAACGGATGATCTGCTCCGCCGCCGCGTAGTGGTCCACCGCCCTCGTCCCGGCGTTGGAGAAGGCGCGGTAGAACTGCAGCGGGTCGCTGACGCGCCAGGCGGCGAAGGCCTCGACCACGATCTGGCGGTTGTCCGCCGTCTGCTGCTGCTGCTTCGCCGCCGCCACGTACCGCAGCCGCGTGTCGTACTTGATCACCGACTGCACCGGGTAGGGCCACTTGAACTTGAGCCCCGGCGTCTGCTTGATGTCGCTCTCCTCCGCCTTCCCGAACGTCGTCAGCACCGCCCGCTCCGTGAACCGAACCGTGTACGTCACGGTCGACAGCAGCAGGATCGCCACGAACAGGAACGCGACGGCGAGGGTGAAGGGCCTTCTCACGGGTGACTTCTCCGCGGGGTGCGGTGCATCGATCGACCTACTTGGATCCGGCGCCGGGGTTGAACACGTCCACCCCCGTCTCACGGTCCTCCAGACGCCACACGAATCGCGCCCGCTCCGGGGCGATGTACACGCGCGAGTCCGCCATCGCGTCCTTCAGCGCCTGGAAGTACAGCGACGCCATGTAGACCTCCGGGGCCGCGCCGTAGTTGGCCAGGTGCCCGGCGTACCGCGCCGCCCGCGCCCGCGCGTCCAGCAGCGTGCCCCACCGCTGCGACCGCGCCGCCGCCAACGCCGCCGCCGCCTGGCCCCCCGCCTGCTCGATCAGCCGCTGCACCCTGGTCTGCTGCTCCGCCCGGGCCGCGTCGGCGTCCGCGGGGAGCAGCCTCAGCCTCTCCGCCTCCGCCGCGATCTGGCGGGCCAGGTCCACCGACCCGACCACGCCCGTCAGCGTCGTGATCGCCTCGGCCTGGGCCGACAGCACCAGGGCCTGCTGCTTCTGCTGGGCCTCGAGCACGCGCTCGTAGGCCGGCGCCACGTCCTTGGGCGGGTGCACGCCCTTCAGCTCGACGCTCAGGACCTCGACCCCCGCCCCCTCGCCGGCGTTGAGCGCGTCGAACGACGACTGCATCCGCTCGCGGAGTTCGGTCTGCAGCGCCAGCCGCCGGGCCCCCAGCAGGTCGTCCACCGTCAGCGGCGCCAGGTGCCGCAGGAGTTCCCGCTGCGCCACGCCGCGGAGCAGGCTCGTGCGCATGCCCTCGGCCCCCGCGAGCCGGTCGTAGGCCCCGACGTCCCTCACGCGGAACCGCAGCGGCACCTCCGCCGCCACCACCGCGATGTCCGCCCCCGCGCGGTCCGCGCCCTCGCCCCCCGCGGGCCCGACGATGAAGAACACCTCCTCGCCCGCGTGCTCGTTGGTCCAGAGGATGTTCCGGTCGATCCCCGGCGCCGCCGACGCCAGCTGGATCGTCCGCACCCCCGTCGCCGTCCGCGCCGCGCCCGTCACGCGCCCCCGCTCGTCGAACGACTGGTACAGCGGCACCTCGACGCGGTCGATGGGCCAGGGGAGCTTGAAGTGCAGCCCCGGGCCCACCTCGCGACGCACCGAGCCGAACCGCGTGATCAGCGCCCGCTGGTGCGGATCGACCACCGCCATCGCCGACATGCCCCACAGCACCAGCCCCGCCACCGCCGCCAGCGGGCCGATGTAGCGGCTCAGGAGCTGGTAGAACCAGTTCCGCGTGATGTCGTACCCGAACTGGTACGAGAGCGCCTCGCCGATCGAGCGGGCCACCACGTCCGGCGCCGACACGAACGCCAGCAGCCGCGAGTCGAACGCCGGCCGCGGGAACACCCCCGCCTTGCGCGGGCGGTACAGGTCCAGCAGGAAGTTCAGCACGACCTCGACCGCCAGCACCATCATCAGGCCCGGGATCACCAGGTGCAGGTAGCGGAACGCCCAGTCCGGGCCCGCCAGGTCGATGAAGTGCGCCACCGCGAGGCCCATGCCCATCAGGGCCGTGCCCACCGCGAAGTCGGCCCCCGCCCGCAGGTGCTTCCACGCATCCTGGCGCGCCATCCCCGCCACGAACCGCCCGAACACGAACCCCGTCACCGCGCACGTCAGGCCCAGCGCGATGCCCCACCCGTACCCCGGATGCACCTCGGGCATCGACGACTGCCACACCTCGCGGGCCCCCGCGAGGCGGGCCCAGCCCAGGTACCCCAGCGCCAACGCGATCAGCAGCGACGTGCCGGGCATGAAGTACCGGTACAGCCCCAGCAGACGCTTGTGCGCGACCCGGAACTCCTCACCCACGCTCTCGAACGCGCTGCTCGCCGCCGCCCCGGACGACTGCATCGCCTCGGCTTCCATCGCCTCCAGGCGCTCGCGACGGTGTTGATCGGACACGATCAGCAACGCCAGCCACGCCACCACGCCGACCAGCGCGAACACCGCCGCGCTCAGGGCCGGGTGGTCCCGGCCGGTCAGCGGCAGCCCGTAGACCAGCAGCACCACCCCCATCGACGCCTGGAGCACCAGCCCCAGCGCCGCCACCCCCACCGCCTTCTTCTGAGTCGTGTAGTCCGCTTGCACTCGTGCCTTCTCCCCAAGGGAGCTCCGACGCCCGGGACCGCCGGTCCGGGTGCCCGCGGGCTCGGCGAACGCCGCACGCGGGCCGATCCAACACGCCGAACCCGTCGCCCCCATCCATGGGCCCAGGGCTCCGCTCCAGCTCCCTCCCCAACGTCTCTCGCGACCGGGAGAAGCCCGGAGGCGTCCGGCGGGTCCGTCCTGGCGACCGGCCCTCCGACCGAGGGCCCGGATTCTGTACGCGCCGACCCTCGCTTTCAACCCGGGCGGCGGGGGAACACCGATCGCCGCCCCGGGAGGCAGGTGAGCGCCCGCGACCGGCGCCCCCTGCCCCGTACGACCGGCCCCCGCCCGGGTTCGGTCCGCGCCTCCGCCCGCCGCCCGTGCGTCCCCCGGGCCGCCCCCGGCGCCGCCCTGTGTTTGGCCCCAACTCCAAGACTCGCTATGCTGACGGCCGAGGAACGCTGGTGGGAGCCCGGGCGGGCCTGGGGAGGCCTCCCCGGCGGACAATCGCAAGGAGTCGGTCATGTCGATGCTTCTGGATCGTCGTCTGGTCGCGGTGTCCGCGGCCGTGTTGGTGGTGTGCGCCGGCTACGCCGTGTCGCAGTCGAATCAACCTGAGAATCAGCAGGTCGCGACGCCCCCGCCCCCGGGCGGCGGCCCCAACGCCAAGGGTGGTGACGAGGAGACCGACGGGCTCAAGCCCTGGGCCGAGGTCTCCAAGGGCTTCGAGAAGGTCATCTCCACCGCCGACGGCCAGTCCTACTACGAGGTCTGGACCAAGAAGAAGGACAACTCGATGCTGGGCGAGCTGCCCTCGGGCTTCGATCGCCAGCGGGTCATGATCGCCATGACCGTCGCCAGCGGCGAGGACTACGCGGGCCTCCAGGCCGGCGAGGTCTACGCCTTCTGGCGCCGCATCGGCAACCGCCTGGCCCTCGTCGAACCGGCCATCGACACCCGCTCCACGGGCGACCAGGAGTCCAAGTCCAGCGTCAAGCGCCTCTTCACCGACCGCGTCATCCTCGACGTCCCCATCGCCTGCATGGGGCCCAACGGCCGACCCGTCATCGACCTCAAGGCCCTCCTCGTCGGGCGGGCCCGCGACTTCTTCGGCTTCGCCGCCGGCGGCAACACCGCCCTCGCCACCATCAAGTCCGCCAAGGCCTTCCCCGAGAACATCGAGATCTCCTTCGAGTGGCCCACGGGCGGCGGACGCCTCCAGGAGTTCCACTACTCCATCAGCCTCATCCCGGACAACAACGGCTACCAGCCCCGGGCCGCCGACGAGCGCGTCGGCTACTTCACCACCGTCCACCGCGACCTGGGCAAGTTCACCGACGAGGAGAAGTGGGTGCGCTACATCAACCGCTGGCGCCTCGAAAAGGCCGACCCGCGCCTCAAGACCAGCCCCCCCAAGGAACCCATCGTCTTCTACATCGAGCACACCGTGCCCGTGCGCTACCGCCGCTGGGTCCGCGAGGGCCTGACCGACTGGAACAAGGCCTTCGAGAAGGTCGGCATCGCCAACGCCATCGAGGTCTACCAGCAGGACGAGACCACCGGCGCCCACATGGAGAAGGACCCGGAGGACCGCCGCTACAACTTCATCCGCTGGCTCGCCAACGACCAGGGCACCGCCATCGGGCCCTCCCGCGTCCACCCCCTCACAGGCCAGATCCTCGACGCCGACATCATCCTGACCGACGGCTGGATCCGCCACTGGTGGGTCAACTACTCCGACATCCTGCCGGAGATGGCCCTCGAGGGCGCCTCCCCCGAGACCCTCGCCTGGCTGCACAGCCGACCCCAGTGGGACCCGCGCGTCCGCATGGCGCCCCCGGAGAATCGCGACGCCATCGTCGCCCAGCGGATGCGCCAGGGCGTCATGAAGTACGGCGGGCACCCCCTCGCCGCCGCCGCCGAGCCCGAGGCCACGCGCCTCATCGGCGACAACCCGTACGACGGGCTCGTGGGCCGGCGCTCGCAGGTCAACGGGCTGTGCATCGCCGCGACCGGCAAGGCCTTCGACACCCTGCTCATGCGGATGCACCTGGACATCCTGCAACTGATCGAGGAGGAGCGCGTCGCCGACGCCGCCGCCCTCGTCCTCGCCGACCCCATCGCCGGCACGTGGGACGCCTCCGCCACCATCGCCGCCCCCGAGCCCCAGACCGTCCCCTTCAGCCTCGACCTCAAGCACGACGCCGGCAACGTCTCGGGCACCATCCTCTCGCCCCTGGGCAACATGCCCATCGCCCGCGGCACCTTCGACGACAAGTCCGGGGCCCTCACCCTCACGGTCGACGTCCCCCAGGAGGCCCTCAAGGCCACCCTCAACGGCTCCGTCGCCGCCGACAAGATCACCGGAACGCTCGAGATCGGCGAGGTATCGGGCACCTGGTCCGCGACGCGCACCGCGGGCGCCGCCGAGCCCCCGACCACTCTCGCCTCCAACGACGTCGCCCAGCCCGAGCGCCGCGCGGCACGCCAGGATCAGCCCGATCCCAAGCCCGAACCCAAGCCCGAGGCACCCAAGGACGACAAGACCAAGCAGGAGATGCTCGACGGCATCCCCGAGTGGTTCATCGGGCCCCTCCTGACCGACCTGACCGCCCACGAGGTCGGGCACACCCTCGGCCTCCGACACAACTTCAAGGCCTCCTCCCTCTACACCCTCGCCCAGATCAACTCCAACGAGCTCAAGGGCAAGAAGCCCTTCACCGGCTCGGTCATGGACTACAACCCCATCAACATCAACATGAACGACGGCCCCGTCCAGGGCGACTACGCCATGGTCGACATCGGGCCCTACGACTACTGGGCCATCGAGTACGGCTACACCACCGGCGACCTCAAGGACGTCCTCAAGCGCGTCGCCGAGCCCGAGCTCGTCTACGCCACCGACGAGGACACCTCCGGGCCCGACCCCCTCGCCCGACGCTACGACTTCTCCAAGGACCCGCTCGACTACGCCCAGAGCAACATGAAGCTCGCCCAGTGGCACCGCGACCGCATCATCACACGCTTCGTCAAGGACGGGCAGTCCTGGGCCCGCGCCACCCGCGGCTACAACGTCACCCTCGGGCTCCAGACCCGCTCCCTCTCCATGATGGCCAACTGGATCGGCGGCTCCTTCGTCCATCGCGACCGCAAGGGCGACCCCAACGGACGCGACCCCGTCACCCCCGTCACCGCCCAGCAGCAGCGGGCCGCCCTCAAGTGGGTCATCGAGAACTCCTTCCGCGACGAGGCCTTCGGCCTCACCCCCGACCTCCTCGCCAAGATGACCGTCGACAAGTGGCTCGACTGGGGCGGCTTCTCCGAGGCCATGCAGGAGCCCGCCTGGCCCGTCCACGACCGCATCGCCGGCATCCAGGCCTCCGTCCTCACCAACCTCGTCAACCCCACCCGACTCCGCCGCGTCTACGACAACGAGTTCCGCACCCCAGCCTCACAGGACCAGATCACCCTCCCCGAGCTCTTCGACGCCCTCATCGGCGAGATCTTCTCCGAGCTCTCCGCCTCCCCCGACCGGCGCTACACCGCAAGACAGCCCATGGTCTCCAGCCTCCGACGCAACCTCCAGCGCGAGTTCGTCGACCGCATGATCGACCTCACGCTCCCCGGCGGGCTCAGCGGCGAGAGCTCCAAGCCCATCTCCAACCTCGCCGTCGCACGCCTCCGCCAGATCAAGGAGCGGATCGACGCCGGCCTCAAGAACACCACCCTCGACCCCTACACCTCCGCCCACCTCTCCGAGGCCTCCAAGCGCATCGAACAGGCCCTCAACGCCCAGTTCATCTACAACCAGGGCTCCGGCACGGGAGGCGGATTCCCCTTCTTCATGCTCGGGCAGCCCATCGACCCCAACACCCCCGCCTCGGGCCCGGGCTCCGAACTCCGTCGCTGACAGGGGCGGGGCCTTGCAGGCCCCGCGAGCTTCCTTCGATCCCCATCGCTCCCGCCCCGCCGGGCGGGAGCTTTCGCTTCTGCGCCCCCACGCGCTCTCATGCGCCATTGTCGCGCCCGCACGCCCGGGACGAGCCCTCGAATCCCGGGATCGCTGTTGAGGTTGCATTCTCGCCCGATCGGGTCAGCCCCGGCGCGGCACGCTGGGAGCGGGCCCCTTCCGCAGGGCGTTCCACGCGGCGCGGGCGCGGCGCGAGGCTTCGGGCGTGCGTGCGCGCACGAACGCCGCCCCCCTGCGCGCGCCGTTCCACGCACCCACGCAGCAGCGTCTGGCGCACGACCCCGCCCCGCGGAGGCCGGGCTTCCACGCACTCGTGCCGCTGGTGGAGCCCGCCGGGTCGGACCCCGCGAACGCCGACGCCGCCCGGCGGGCGCAGGACCCCACGCGCTCGCGCAACGTCCTCTGCTTCGCCGCCTTGCGTCGGACCAGGGACACGCTGACGACCATGGTCGTGGCGGTGGCCCACGCCCACCCGAGCGCCGCCGACGCCGGGTCGATCACCCGACCCGCGCTCAGCATCGACAGCCCGACGCCCGCGAGCACCGCGATCATGGCGCTGGCGGCGAACCCCCCCCGCAGCAGCCCCCGCGGCGCGGGGCGCGGGCGGGGCGCGGAATCGACCACCTCGAAGCTCGCCTCCTGCCCCGCCGCGATCCGGGCCGACTCCGCCCTCTGCGTGCGGCTCCGCGACGAATCATCGAACGCCCACCACAGCCCCATGTACACCCGCCACAGCAGGCGGACGGGGAGCGTGAGCAGGAACCACGGCAGCTTGAGGATCGTGAGCATGGCGGTGCCCCTGGGCGGTGCGCCCGACCTGTTGTTGGGGATCCCGGACCGGGGGTTCCGCGCGCCCCGGGGCGTGCAAGCCAATCCCGCGATGCCGCATAATGCCGGGATGACCCAACCCGCAGTGCCCGTCCCGCCCCGCACCCGCATCGTCGCGCTCGACGCCGCCCGCGGGCTGGCGCTCCTGGGCATCCTGATCGTGAACATCGACTTTGCAGCGATGCCCCTGGGCATGGCCCTGGACATTGTGCCCGTCAACGAGCACACGCTCCGCGACAAGATCCTCTTCTACGCGTCCGCCGTCTTCTGCGAGGGGAAGTTCTACGGGCTCTTCTCGCTCCTCTTCGGGATCGGCTTTGCGATGCAGCGCCAGCGACTGCTCGGCACCGGACGCTACGTCCCGGTCTACCTCCGCCGGGTCTTCTTCCTCGGGGCCCTGGGCCTGCTGCATGCCCTCGGGATCTGGTTCGGCGACATCCTGTTCCTCTACGCCGCCGGGGCCCTCCTGCTCATGGTCCTCGGGTCGCTCAGGCCCCGGGCCCTGGTCGCGATCGGGGTGTCGATCTTCGTGTTCGTCGCGCTCGTCGCCTCGCTCTTCGCCCTCGTCACGCCCATGGACCAGACCCCGGCCCGCGGCGTGCCCGCCGAGTCCCTCACCGCCCCCGCCATCGCCGAGCCCACGCCCGACGCCGGGCCCGCCCTCCCGAGCGATCCCACGGCGTCGACCGCACCCGCCCCGTCGCCGTTCCTGCAACTGGTCGGCCTGTGGAAGGACGGCAAGGCCTATTCCTTCACCGACCCGGGCTGGGTCCGCCTCGACATCCAGGCCCACCAGCGGGGCCCCTACCTCGACCTCTTCCTCTTCCGGGCCGTCAGCTGGGTCATGATGCTCCTCTTCACGATGATCGGGTTCGGCTGGACGATCATCGCGATGTTCTGCTTCGGGGCCGCCATGCTCAAGTCCGGCGCCTTCGACCCGGCGCGCCTCGGATTGCATCGGCGCCTGGCCCTCCTCGGGCTCTTCGTCGGGCTGCCGCTGGTCGCGGTCGGCTACACGCTCGTGGGCCTCAACATGACGCCCGGCACGCTCGCGCTCCACAGCCTGACCCACACGCTGGGCGCGCCCCTCTTGAGCCTGGGGTACCTGTCGGCCATGGTGCTCCTCGTCCACGCCGGGCGGGCCGAGCGCGCCACCACCCTGCTCGCCAACACAGGCCGCCTCGCCCTCACCAACTACCTCATGCAGTCGCTCTTCGCCTCCTCCATCTTCTACTTCTACGGCCTGGGGCTCTACGGACAGACCGACCGCACCGAGCGCTACGCAATCGTCGCCGCCATCTACGCCTTCCAGCTCGCCTTCAGCACGCTGTACCTCCGCCGCTTCCGCTACGGCCCCATGGAGTGGCTCTGGCGACGCTTCACCTACCTCCGCCCGCTCCCCGGACCCGCCCCAACCTAACCTCCCGCGTGCCGTTCTCCCCCATCCCCGAGATCCTCGACGAGCTGCGCGCGGGGCGCATGGTGGTCCTCACCGACGACGAGTCGCGCGAGAACGAGGGGGACCTCGTCCTCCCCGCCCAGTGCGTCACGCCCGAGGCCATCGCCTTCATGCTCAAGGAGGCGATGGGGTACCTGTGCCTCTCGCTGACCCAGGCCGACTGCGACCGCCTCGACCTGGTCCCCCAGGCCGCCCTCAACACCACCGCCCGCGGCACCGCCTTCACCGTCTCCATCGACGGGCACCCGCGCCTGGGGTTCACCACAGGCGTCTCCGCCAGGGAACGCGCCAAGACCATCCTCCACGCCATCAGGCCCGACAGTTCCCCCGCCGACTTCGTCCGGCCCGGTCACGTCAACCCGCTCCGGGCCCGCGACGGCGGGGTGCTCGTCCGCACCGGGCAGACCGAGGGCTCCGTCGACCTGTGCCGGCTCGCCGGGCTCCACCCCGCCGCCGTCATCATCGAGATCATGCGCGAGGACGGCGAGATGGCCCGCGTGCCGGACCTGGAGAAGTTCTGCGCCAAGCACCGCCTCAGGATGTGCTCCGTCGCCCAGGTCATCGCCCACCGCCTCGAACGCGAGTCCCTCGTCCGCCGACTCGAGCCCGTCCTGGGCCGACCCGTGCGCACGCCCTTGGGCGTCTTCACCGGCATCGCCTACGAGTCCCTCGTCGATCCCCTGCCCCACATGGCCTTGGTCATGGGGCAGGTCGGGCGCCTCGACGGCGCGGGGCACCCCATCCCCGTCCAAGGGCCCACGCTCGTGCGCATGCACCGCCGGCACCTCCTCGGCGACATCTTCGATGACCTGGAGTCCGTCCCCGGCGCTTCCTATTCATCCGGGCAGTTGCTGCACGGGGCGATGCGGGCGATCGCCCGGGCGGGCGAGGGGGCGATCGTGTACCTGCGTTCCACGACGCCGCCCGCGGCCTTCGACGCCGCCGACCTCGCCGCCCGCATGCACTCGGTCCGCCGGCATGACCGGCACCCCGACGACCCCGACTTTGCGCACTTGTCCGGCGATCCCGCGGCGCCGACCGCGCCCCCGCCCGGCGCCCAGCCGCACCGCGACCACGGCATCGGGGGCCAGATCCTCCGCGACCTGGGCCTCTCCAACCTCCGCGTCCTCACCAACGCCCCCAAGCCCATGCCCGGCATCGAAGCCTTCGGCGTCCACGTCAGCGAATACGTCCCCATCCAGCCCGCACCCCCGCCGGGACCGCGCTGAACCGGGCCAATCGCGGCGCGTTTCTCGCCCGCAAGCACCGACAATCAACCGAACAGGGTGTCCACCTCATCGACTTGCGGTGTTTGTTTGGGTATCATCTCCTTCGCCGGGGCGATCGGCCCGCCGCGCGTGGCGGTCGGGGGTTGCCTTGGCACGGGGGACGAAGGGGATCCGAATGAAGCGCACCGTTTTCGCACTGGTCGCCGCCGCCGGCCTGATCGCCATGCCCGCGTGGGCCCAGGACAGCGGGCCGACCAAGGTCCAGGACACGACCAAGAAGATCGAGAAGAAGGCGGGCGACATCGTCGACGGCGCTAAGAAGGCCTTGGAGGGTCAGCCCGAGATGGACGATTCGATGAAGGCGTTGATGGAGGCCTCGATGCCCGGCAAGCACCACAAGTTCCTCGAGCAGCTCGTGGGCGAGTGGGACGCCGAGGTGGTCATGACGATGCCCGGCGGGCACGCCCAGAAGTCCACGGGCAGCATGTCCAGCGCCATGGAGTTCGAGGGCCGCTTCCTCCGCTCCAAGTACAGCGGCTCCATGATGGACATGCCCTTCAAGGGCCTGAGCCTCTGGGGCTACAACAACATCGACCAGCGCTACGAGGCCATCTGGATCGACTCCATGTCGACCGGGCTCTACACCAACCGCGGCAGCGTGGACGACGCGGGCAAGGTCTTCACCATGCACGGCGAGCACACCGACGCCGCCACCCGCAAGACCGTCAAGCAGCGCGAGGTCATCACCATCGTCTCCCCCGACAAGCACACCATGGAGTTCTTCGGCACGCCCGAGGGCACCGACGACCGCGTGATGATCATCACCTACACGCGCAAGCTCAAGAGCGACGCCAAGCCCGACTCCGTCAAGAAGACCGACGCCGGCGACAGCAAGCGCTGAGCCGCTCCGCGACCATCCGGGACGCGCTCGATCACCGACCCCCCGGGCCGACCCGGGGGGTCGGTGCGTTCGAGCCCGCGGCGATACCGTTCCGGGCTGGACCACACGGAGGGCACACCATGCGGCTGCTCGCACTCGGCGCTCTGGTCGGGCTCGGATTCACCTCGATCCCGGGGGCGGCCCCCGACGCCCCGCCGCTGACGCCGCCGCTCGACGCCCTCCAAGGCGTCTGGCGGGCGCAGGTTCGGACGTGGTCGGCGCCCGGCACCCGCCCCGGCGAGATCACGCTCAACGTCGAACGCCGCGAGGCCCAGGGGCTGATCCAGACCCTCGCCGTCGATCCCGCCCAGCGCGAGGCGCTCCCGTTCCACGCCATCCGCTACGACTCGCGCGCGGGTCGCTTCGAATCGGTCTTCTTCAGCCCGATCCACCCAGGCCTGGTGATCCTCACCGGGCAGGCCGACGGCGCCGGCAAGACGCTCATCCTGGCCGGGACCATGGAGTCCGCCGACGGCGGGCGGGCCCGCTGGAAGGAGGTCCACACCATCGTCAACGACACGACCACCAGGACCGAGTTCCTGTACACGCCCCCCGGCGGGTCGGAATGGCTCACGGTCGAGATCACCCTTGCACGGGGTGATCGCCGCGACGACCCGATCCGGGCGCCCGGACCCGGCGCGCCGCGCCCCATCGGGACGCCGCCGCAACCGATGCCCAGGCCGCCCGGTTAGCAGTCCGTTGGCGCGCTTTTTGGTATGGACTCAGACCCCGGATTCGGTAGCATGGCCTGGTTGGCGCACCGCACGAAGTAGGGAAGAGGATGCTCTGTTGACGTCCCCTCACCAACCACGCCGAGCCTGAGGAGGCCCGCACGCCGAGCCTGAGGAGGCCCGCACGCCGAGCCTGAGGAGGCCCGCACGCCCAGCCTGAGGAGGCCCGCACGCCGAGCCTGAGGAGGCCCGCACGCCGAGCCTGAGGAGGCCCGCACGCCGAGCCTGAGGAGGCCCGCACGCCCAGCCTGAGGAGGCCCGCACGCCCAGCCTGAGGAGGCCCGCACGCCGAGCCTGAGGAGGCCCGCACGCCCAGCCTGAGGAGGCCCGCACGCCGAGCCTGAGGAGGCCCGGCGACGAAGGCTCGGATCAGAACCGGACGGCCCGAGCCTTCGCTCGAAGACCAACCCCGACTCGGCGTGCGCGTCGGGATCGCACCAAAGCAGGGAGATTTGTGATGTACCAGGGAGTCGTTCTCACAGCCATGGCCTGCGTCGCTTCCGCGGCCCTTGCCCAAGTCATGGACCCCTTCTACCAGCAGACCGGGTGCTACCGGATCGTGGACCTCGGCGGGCCGGCGAACGTCCCGGGGCCCCTGGGGGGCATCGCCTTCGACCCCGCCGACCCCAACGTCCTGCTCGTCGGGGGCTCGGCCAACAGTGCCGCAGCGGCCATCTACCGCGTCCCGCTCATCCGCGGTGCGGGCAACGTCATCACGGGCCTGGTCGGCAACACCGGGGTGCACTCGACCGCGCCGAACATCGACGGCGGGCTCGACTTCGGCCCCGGCGACGTCCTCTTCTTCACCGGGTACCCGACGCACACGCTGGGCCAGACCAGGCCCGGCAGTGCCAGCCCCGACCGGATCATCGCCCTCTCGACCATTCCCGGGCTGACCGGGTCGGTCGGCACGCTGCGCTTCGTCCCGCCCGGGTTCGCCGGTGAAGGGCGCCTCAAGATCGCCTCCTACGGCACGGGATACTGGTACGACACGACCGTCAGCCCGGACGGGTTCGGCACCTTTGACGTCACGCGCAACCCCGACGTCGACGTCTTCATCGGCGGCGGACCCGAGGGCATCGTCTACGTCGCCCGCGGCAACCCCGCCTTCGACGTCGATTCGATCCTCGTCAGCGAGTACAACACCGGGCGGATCGTGACCTACGAGATCGACGCCAACGGCGACCCCCTCCCCGCCACGCAGCGCATCTTCCTCACCGGCCTGTCGGGCACCGAGGGCGGCACGCGAGACCCCCTCAGCGGCGACTTCCTGTTCTCGACCTTCAGGGGCGGCGACCGCATCATCCTCGTCACCGGCTTCACCCTCGACTGCCGCGCCAACCTCAACGGCGACTGCATCGTCGACTTCAACGACCTGCTCGAGTACCTCAACCTCTACAACGCCGGCGATCCCCGGGCCGACTTCAACAACGACGGCACCATCGACTTCAACGACTTCAACGACTTCCTCGAGTTCCTCAATGAGTTCAACCGCTGCGCCTGACCCCGCAACCGGGCGGGCGCCCCGACCGTACCATTCCCGGCCCTGCAAGCGGGGAGGGGGTTGTGCGCGCCCAGGAACGGGCGAGAGGGAGTCGACCATGCGGACTGCCGCCTTGCTGACGCTCGCCGGCCTCCCGGCCCTGGCCGGTGCCCAGGTCTGGGAGTTCCGCGGACCGGCCCCGGCCTACTTCGGGCAGCTCGAAGGCATGCAGCCCCAGAAGAGCCCCGTCGCCGGCGCCATCCGTGTCGTCAGGCCCCACCCCACCGATCCGCAGGTGATCTACCTCGGCGCCGTCAATGGCGGCGTGTGGGTCACCCGCGACGCCCTGGCCGACGAGCCCGAGTGGACCCCCCTCACCGACTACCACCAGTCCCTCTCCGTCGGTGACCTCGAGTTCGACACCACCGATCCCACTAACCAGACTCTCGTCGCCGGCGTCGGGCGCTTCAGCGCCCTGGGCCTCAACGGCGGCCCAAGGTCCGGCCTCCTCGTCACCGAGAACGCCGGCCAGACCTGGGAGCCCGCGGGGCTCAACGACCTGCTCGACCGCAACATCTACGCCGTCATCAAGCGCGGCTCGCTCCTCATGGCCACGGTCAACCAGGCCTCGCAGGGCGCCGTCGGACTCTACCGCAGCACCGACAGCGGCATCGCCTTCTCCGTCGTCTCCGGCGCCCCCACCTCCGGCCTCCCCGCGGGCGCGGCGTACGACCTGATCGCCCACCCCACCGACCCCCAACGCTTCTACGTCGGCATCGGAGGCTCGAACGCCGGCGTCTACGCCAGCCTTGACGCCGGAGCCACCTGGCACAACCTCACGCGCAACGTCACCGGCTTCTCCGGCTCCACCAACAACGTCCTCCTGTCCTACTCGCCGCACGGCTTCGACGCCCTCTGGGTCCTCTTCGCCAACGCCAGCGTCGCCAACGGCGTGTGGCGCATTCAGCAGCCCTCCTCCCTCGGCTCCCTCTGGACCGCCCTCGACCTCCCGGGCACCGACGAGGACGGCACCTTCATCGGCATCAACCCCGGACGCCAGGGGCACATCCACCTCTCCCTGCTCGCCGACCGCGCCAACTCCAACGTCGTTTACGTCGGCGGCGACCGACAGCCCACCAGCAACGGCGACCGCGGCGGGTTCCCCAACTCCATCGGCGCCATGAACTTCACCGGGCGGCTCTTCCGCGGCGACGCCTCCCGCCCCACCGGGCAGCAGTGGCGCCCCACCACCCACAACGGCACCTCGCGCAACTCCGCCCCCCACGCCGACTCACGCTCCGCCTTCTTCGACGCCCAGGGCAACATCATCCAAGGCGACGACGGCGGCATCTACAAGCGCCTCAGCCCCGCCAGCACCTCCGGCGACTGGATCAGCATCAACGGCACCCTCGGCGCCTTCGAGTTCCACTCCATCGCCTGGGACCGCCTCTCCGCCATCGCCCTCGCCGGCTCACAGGACAACGCCACCGCCGAGCAGATCGAGACCGACTCCACCCTGTGGCGCGTGATCGGCTCGGGCGACGGCGGCCGGCCCGCCGTCGACGACCTCAACCCGCAGTTCTCCGAGCGCTACACCAGCGCCCAGTACCTCCTCTCCTTCATGCGCCGACGCGTCAACGCCCTCAACCAGGTCACCTCGGTCGATTTCCCGCAACTGCGCCTCGGCCCGGGCGTCACGGCCTACGACGCCGACGCCGCCCAGTTCTACACCCCCGTCTACCACAACACCCAGCAGAGCGGGCACCTGGTCTTCCTCTTCTCCTCCAAGGTCTTCGAGTCCACCACCCGCGGCGACACCGTCGCCGAGGTCACCCTCGCGCCCGTGTTCCCCAACCCCAACCCCGAGCCTCTCGAGGGCACCCCCACCGCCGCCGCCTACGGCGCCCGGGCCGGATCCCTCGCCCGCCCCGAGGTCCTCTACGTCGGCACCTCCGCCGGCAACCTCTACTACCGCGCCGCCGCCGGCGGCTTCTTCGCCCTCCTCCCCGAGTACCCCGGCGCCGGCTCCGGCGTCCGCGACATCATCGTCAAGCCCGACGACTGGCGCACCGTCGTCGTCTGCTCCTTCACCCGCGCCTACATCACGCGCGACGCGGGCACCACCTGGTTCGACATCACCGCCAACCTCACCGACACCGCCCTCCGCTCCCTCGCCTGGATCCCCCCCAGGCCAAGCTCCTCCGACGCCCACCGCCTCGTGATCGGCGGCCTGGGCGGCGCCTGGGCCAAGGACCCCACCTCGGGCTCCGTGGCCTCCGACCCCTGGCAGCCCTTCGGGCTCTTCCTCCCCAAGGCCCCCGTCCGCGACCTCGAGTACGACGACACGCGCCGACTCCTCGTCGCCGGCCTCCTCGGCCGCGGGTG
This sequence comes from Phycisphaerae bacterium, assembly GCA_016873295.1. Taxonomy (GTDB): domain Bacteria; phylum Planctomycetota; class Phycisphaerae; order Phycisphaerales; family UBA1924; genus VGXM01. The sequence goes on along the minus strand of VGXM01000015.1, from coordinate 40,229 downwards.
CTGGACCGTTCACGTCGACGCCTGCCCCGCCGACCTCAACGCCGACGGCGTCGTCGACTTCAACGACTTCCTCATCTACATCAACCTCTTCACCCTCCGCGATCCGCGCGCGGACCTCAACGGCGACGGCGTCGTCGACTTCAACGACTTCCTCTTCTTCATCAACATCTTCGGCCAGCCCTGCTGACCCTCACTCGTCCACGCCCAAGTCGCGCCTGGTGAACAGCGCCTCGAAGGCCAGCCCCGCCTTCTCCACGTTCTCCCGGGCGCCCTCCAGGCGGTCGATCGTCGCGATCACCGCCACGACGCGCGCCCCCGCGCCCCGCAGCACCGCGACCGCCTCCAGCGCCTGACCCCCCGTCGTCGCCACGTCCTCCAGCAGCACCACCACGTCGCCGCTCTCGACCGCTCCCTCCAACTGCTTCCCCGTCCCGTACTCCTTCTTCTGGTTGCGAACGAACAGGCACGGCACCCCGGTCCTGAGGCTGGCCGCGGTCACCAGCGGGATGCCCCCCAGCTCCGCCCCCGCCAGGCGTGCCGCCCTGACGCCCAGCCTCGACTCCACCGCCGCGATCCTCGCCGCGAACAGGTCCGCCAGCGGCGCCAGCACCTCCGGGCGCGTGCTGAACAGGTACTTGTCCAGGTAGTACCGGCTGGTTCGCCCCGACCGCAGCGTGAAGTGCCCCCGCAGCAGCGCGACCCGGGCGATCTCGGCGGCGAGCGGGCTCGTGGGAGTGGTGCCTTGGGCCATGGCCCCAGCGTACGCCCGGTTCGCACCGCGTTCGCATGGCGGATCGCCGACGTCCCGCTAGAATCCCGGGTGCGGCGCGCCCGCACGCGCCGCCGCCAAGGAGGACCGATCATGCTCGCACCCGTTGCACTCGCGGCGATGGCGGCGGCGGCGTCGTTCCCGCCCGGACCCACCATCGTCCACGAACTCACCCCGACCTCGCGGTACACGCTCCACATGTGCCTGCCGCCCTGCGCCTGCCCGACCTACAGCCTCAACGGCCCCATCGCCGGTGCCATGCGCCTGCGCCTCGTCGAGCAGACCCCCATCTCCTCCCGCTACCAGGTCGCCGCGGTCCACTGGCGCGCCACCGTCCAGACCGGCCCAATCGACATGACCGGCGACGGCGAGTACCTCATCCGCTACGTCGGCCCCGCCGTCTTCGACCAGATGACCCTGGACCTCACCATCCAGGACCTCCCCTGGACCGTGACCGGCGGACCGTCTTCGGGGATCGGCGAGCCGCCCCTGGCCCTCACCGCCCTCGCCATGGAATCCCCCGTCGCCTACTGCCGACAGCACGTGTTCTCGATCGGCACCCGCGGCCATTACCTCGCCGACCTTAACGCGGACGGCACCATCGACTTCGGCGATTTCCTCGAGTTCCTCAACCTCTACAACGCGGGCGACCGCCGCGCCGACTTCAACCTCGACGGCGCCATCGACTTCAATGACCTGCTCGAGATGCTCAACGAGATGAACGCCGGACCATGACCCACCCGCGCCGTCGGGTATGCTGAGGGCCGATGCCGGCGACGACGACCCACCTCGCCCCGCCCCTGACCCTCGATCCCATCGCCGGGCCGCCCCTCGACCCCATCACCCCACGGGGCGACCACCCCTCGCTCTTGGGCCGCTCGACCGAGGCCGACGTCCGCCTGCTCGACGAGTCCGTCTCGCGCCGGCACGCCCTGATCACCCCCCGCGCCGGCGTCTGGCTCATCGCCGACCTCGAAAGCAAGCACGGCACCCGCGTCAACGACACGCCCATCAAGCCCAACACACCCGCCCGCCTCCGCACCGGCGACACCGTCACCATCGGCCCCTGGGTGCTGCGGGCCCGCGTCGGCGTCGGGGCCCCCTCCACCGTCGTCACCACCGTCCGCGAAGACGCGGCCCGGATGACCCAGATCCAGCGCCACGCCCCGGCCGTGCTCCCGCGCCGGGCCCAGGAGCAGCTCGACCACCTCATCGAGTGCGCCGCCGCCACCGCCGCCGCCGCCACCGAAGCCGACCTGGCGGGCGTGGTCCTCGACCACGTGCTGGCGGCCTCGCCCTTCCCCAGGGCCGCCCTCCTCCGCCGCACCGCCAGCGCCGAGCAGGTCGAGGTCATCGCCAGCCGCTCGCGCCGCCAGAAGGCCACCGACCAGTTCCGCATCAGCACCTCCCTGATCGCCGCCGCCTCCGAGGGCACGGGCGAGGTCGTCTCCCTCGCCGACGCCGACGCCGTCAACTTCGGGCACAGCATCGGCGAACTCCGCATCCAGGCCGCCCTGTGCGCCCCCATCACGCTCGGCGACGCCGCCGTCGCCTACCTCTACCTCGACGCCCGCGCCGGCGACGGCTTGATCGCCCCCTCCGACCTTTCCCAGGCCGCCACCTATTGCCGGGGCCTGGCCCGCATTTGCGGGCTGGCCCTGGCCAACCTCCAGCGCCGCCGACTGGAGCTCAGCCAGCGCGAGTTCGAGCGCGAACTGGGCGACGCCCACCACGTCCAGCAGATCCTCCTCCCGCCCCCCGCCGGCGCCGTGGGCCCGCTCCGCTACGCCCGGCACTTCGAGCCCGGCTCCTTCCTGGCGGGCGACCTCTTCGACGTCCTGGCGCTGCCGGGCGGGCAGGTGGCGGCGTTCGTGGGCGACGTGACGGGGCACGGCGCCGCCGCCGCCGTCGTCATGGCCGCCGCCCAGACCCGCCTCCGCACCGAGCTTCTCCGGTCCGCCGACCTCGCCCGCGCCGTCGCCGAGGTCAACGCCTTCGTCCACGCCTTCTCGCAGCGCCGCGACACCGGGCCGGGCGCCCCCACGCTCTTCATGACCCTCTTCTGCGCCCTGTTCGACCCCGGCGCGCGCACCCTCCGCTTCATCGACGCCGGGCACGGGCACTGGCTTCTCCGACGCGCCGCCCAGCCCGACGACCCCTTCCTCGGGAGCCAGTGCCAGGGCACCCTCCCCCTGGGCGTCGACCTCGACACGCGCTTCGACCCCGAGCACCTCGCCCTCGACGGCGCCGACCGACTCGTGCTCTACTCCGACGGGCTGGTCGAGCAGCCCTCGCCCGCCGGCGATCGCTTCGGCTCCCGCCGCGTCACCGACACCGTGCGCCACAGCGCCGACGTGGATTCCGACGTCTTGCGCCTCGTCGACGCCCTCCGACAGTTCGCCCAGACCAGGGGCGGGCTCGCCGACGACGTCACCATCGCCTCCATGGCCCCGCTCTGATCCGCTGCCAATTCGACAGACCCGCCGACCCGCCCGGTGGGGCCCGGGTCGCCCCGCCCTCCCCCGACGCCGATTCGGCGTCGAAAGCCGTTGGCACGCCCTGTGCATGCCGATAGACGTTGCGCGCGTGCGCCCCCGCGGCCAGAGCCCGTGTTGTGCGCCCGCGCCCGGCGACCCGCAACCCCAGACGCCGCAGACGTTTGGGCCGCGATCGCCGAAATCCGGCCCCGCGGTGAACCCCCGGAGTCCCCCGGGCCGTAGCCATGGGAGGCCACAGCCCCCATAATCCGTCGGGGGGTGTGGGAACACGGCGCCCGGCACGGGGATAACCCCGGTCCGGGCCAGCATCCGGGAGCCGCCCACGCCGACGTGCCGCGGTTTCCGGACCACCGGGAGAGGCCCATGTTCGAACGCTTCACCGATCGCGCCCGCAAGGTCATGGCCTTGGCCAACCAGGAGGCCCAGCGCCTCAACCACGAGTACATCGGGACCGAGCACATCCTGCTCGGGCTGGTCAAGGAGGGCTCGGGCGTCGGCGCCAACGTCCTGAAGAACCTCGACGTCGACCTGCGCAAGGTCCGCCTCGAGGTCGAGAAGCTCGTCAAGCCCGGCCCCGAGATGGTCACCATGGGCAAGCTGCCCCAGACCCCCAGGGCCAAGAAGGTCATCGAGTACGCCATCGAGGAGGCCCGCAACCTCAACCACAACTACGTCGGCACCGAGCACCTCCTGCTCGGGCTCCTCCGCGAGCACGACGGCGTCGCCGCCCAGGTCCTCATGAACCTCGGGCTCAAGCTCGAGGACGTGCGTGAGGAGGTCCTCAACCTGCTCGGCGCCGGCACCGAGGGGGGCGAGGGTGCCGCCGAAGCCCCCGGCGCGGGCGGGCCCGCCGCCGGCGCCGGCGGGGGATCGACCTCCGCCGCCCCCGCCAAAGGCAAGAGCAAGACCCCCGCGCTCGACTCCTTCGGGCGCGACCTGACCGAGCTGGCCCGCGAGAACACGCTCGACCCGGTGATCGGGCGCGAGTCGGAGATCGAGCGCGTGGTCCAGGTCCTGTGCCGGCGCACCAAGAACAACCCCGTGCTCCTGGGCGAGGCGGGGGTGGGCAAGACCGCCATCGTCGAGGGCCTGGCCCAGCGGATCATCGCCAGCGACGTCCCCGAGATCCTGTGCGACAAGCGCCTGGTCGTGCTCGACCTGGCCATGATGGTCGCGGGCACCAAGTACCGCGGGCAGTTCGAGGAGCGCATCAAGGCCGTCATGAACGAGGTGCGCCGCGCCAAGAACGTCATCCTCTTCATCGACGAGCTGCACACCCTGGTGGGCGCGGGCGGGGCCGAGGGCGCCATCGACGCCTCCAACGTCCTCAAGCCGGCCCTGGCCCGCGGCGAGATCCAGTGCATCGGCGCCACCACCTTCGACGAGTACCGCAAGTACATCGAGAAGGACGCGGCCCTGGCCCGGCGCTTCCAGCCCATCACCGTCGACCCGCCCACCAACGAGCAGACCTTCGCCATCCTCAAGGGCCTGCGCGACCGCTACGAGAGCCACCACCGCTGCCAGATCACCGACGAGGCCATCCGCGCCGCCGTCGATCTCTCCAGCCGATACATCACCGGGCGCGTCCACCCCGACAAGGCCATCGACGTCATCGACGAGGCGGGGGCCCGCGTGCGGATCAAGGGCATGACCAAGCCCCCGGCCCTGGCCGAGATCGAGGCCGACATCGAGCGCCTCAGCGTCGAGAAGGACGAGGCCGTCAAGGCCGCCGACTACGAGCGGGCCGCCGAGCTCCGCGACAGGGCCGAGCAGCTCCGCAAGAAGAAGGACGAGTCGCTCAAGGAGTGGCGGGCCCGGCACATGGAGTCCGACGGCGTGGTGGACGAGGACGTCGTCCGCGAGGTCGTGGCCCGCATGACGGGCGTCCCCCTCAAGCGCATGGAGAAGGAGGAGGCCGCCCGCCTGCTCGAGCTCGAGGCCGAGCTGCACAAGAGGGTCGTCAGCCAGGACGAGGCCATCAAGGCCATCAGCCGCGCCATCCGCCGCGCCCGCGCCGGGCTCAAGGACCCCAAGCGCCCCATGGGCTCGTTCATCTTCGTGGGGCCCTCGGGCGTGGGCAAGACGCTCCTCTCCAAGGCCCTGGCCGAGTTCATGTTCGGGGACGAGGAGGCGCTCCTGCACCTGGACATGTCCGAGTACATGGAGAAGCACAACGTCAGCCGCCTGGTGGGCGCGCCCCCCGGCTACGTCGGGTACGAAGAGGGCGGGCAGCTCACCGAGCGCATCCGCCGCCGCCCCTACGCCGTCATCCTCCTCGACGAGGTCGAGAAGGCCCACCCCGACGTCTTCAACATGCTCCTCCAGATCATGGAGGAGGGCCGCCTCACCGACTCGTTCGGGCGCCACGTCGACTTCCGCAACACCATCCTCATCATGACCAGCAACCTGGGCTCCGACATCATCAAGGGCGGGGCCGGGTTCGGGTTCGGCAAGCGCACCGCCAGCACCGACTACGACAACATCAAGTCCGTCCTGATGAAGGAGATCGAGCGCTTCTTCCGCCCCGAGTTCATCAACCGCCTCGACGACGTCATCGTCTTCCGCCCCCTCACCCGCGAGGACCTGGTCCAGATCGTCGACTACGAGGCCGGCAAGCTCTTCAAGCGCCTGGCCCAGCAGAACCTCACGCTGGAGTTCGACCAGTCGGCCCGCGACTTCCTCATCGAGAAGGGGTACCACCCGGACTTCGGCGCCCGCCCCCTGCGGCGCGCGGTCAGCCAGTACGTCGAGGACCCCCTCGCCGAGATGCTCCTCACGGGCGAGTTCGCCTCGGGCACCACCATCGTCGTGCGGCACAGGCCCGACGCCGACGGCAAGCCCGCCGAACACCTCTTCTTCGACAAGAAGCCCAAGGGCGAGGCCCCCTCGCCCCCGGCCCAGAGCCCCGCCAGCGCGTCGACCTGACGCCCCGCCTCACGCCCACCTCGGCCCCCGCGCCGCCGCGGGGGTCTTTCGTTGGCGCGGGCCCGTACCCTCCCGGCGTGTCCGCGCGCCCCGCCGTCGCCAGGCTCCAGTCGCTGATCGAGTCCTCGCGCCTCCGGGAGGCGCTCGCCGAAGGCCAGCGCGCCCTGCGCTCGTCGCCCGCCGACCCGACGCTCCACCTGCTGCTGGCGGCGGCCCACGACCGCCTCGTGAACCGGCCCCAGGCCCTCTATTACGCGGAGAAGGCCCTCGCACTCGCGGGGCCCTCGCCGGGCCCCAACTTCCTGTGCGAGGCCGGGCTGGTGTTCCTTCACGGCGACCACCCGGATCAGTCGCGCCGCGCCTTCGAGGCCGCCGCCCGCGCCGACCCCGCCCTCCCGCGCCCCCTCCTCGGGCTCGTCTCCCTGGCCGTCGCGGAGCGCCGCTACGCGACCGCCGCCGACCTCGCCCGGCGCGCCCTCGGCCTGGCCCCGACGGACCGCGACGCGGCCGCGGCCGCCGCCGGCTGCCTCCTCGAACTCGGACGCGCCGACGAAGCCCTGTCCATCCTCCGTCCGCGTGCGTCCACCGGCGACCTCTCGCTCCTCTCCCAACTCTGCTGCACGCTGAACTACACGGGCGACGACCCCGGCGAGACGCTCGCGCTCGTGGCCCGGCGCTTCGGCCCGCCCGCGCCGCGCCCGCCCATCGCCGACCCGGACCCGGGACGACGCCTCGCGCTGGGCCTGGTCTCCCCCGACCTGGTCGGGCACTCCGTGGCCCGGTTCGTCGCCCCGCTCCTGGAACACCTCGACCGCGACCGCTTCCGCGTCGTGTGCTACTCGACGATCGTGCCGTCGCCCGGCGACGAGCGGCGCCGCCCACGCTGCGACCTGTGGCGCGACGTGCCGTTCCTGAACGCGTCCGACCTGGCCCGGCAGGTCCGTGAAGACCGGATCGACGTCCTCGTCGACCTCTCCGGCCACACCGCCGGGCACCGCCTGGCGACCTTCCAACTCCACCCCGCGCCGGTGCAGATCACCTACCTGGGCTACCCGGCCAGCACGGGGCTCGCCTGCTTCGACGCACGCCTCGTCGACTCGACCACCGACCCGCCCGGCACCCGCGCCAGCGAGCCGCTTGTTCGCCTCGACCCGTGCTTCGTCTCCTTCCCGATGACCCCGCCCGCGCCCGCCTCGCCCGAGGGGCCCTTCACGTTCGCCTCTTTCAACGCGCTGAGCAAGCTCGGCGACGCCGCCCTGTCGGCGTGGGCGCGGATCCTGATCCGGGCACCCGCTTCGCGGCTCCTGCTCAAGGCCTTCGCCCTGGCGGAGGAAGAAGTCCGGGCCCACGTGCGGGCCCGGTTCGCGTCGGCGGGCGTCGACCCAGCCCGCGTTGAGATGCTCGCCTGGACCCCCTCCGCCGACGAGCACCGCGCCCTCTACAGGCGCGTCCACCTTGCCCTCGACACCTTCCCCTACCACGGCACGACCACGACCTGCGAGGCCCTCTCGATGGGCGTGCCCGTGCTCACGCTCGAGGGCGAGCGGCACGCCGGGCGTGCGGGGGCGTCGCTCCTGCGGGCCGCGGGCCTGCCGGAACTGGTGGCGCCCACCGTCGACGACTACGTCGACGCCGCGGCCCGCCTGGCGCACCCCCCGGGCCCGCCCGCCATCGCCGAGCGGATCGCCCGCTCCGCCCTGGGCGATTCCACCCGGTTCGCCCGCCAGTTCGAGTCCGCGATCCGCGACCTGTGGCGCTCGGCGATCAAACGCGGCGGTTAGCGGCGTGTGTCGGAAGAACGCGCCCAAAGGCGCGGGCGAACGCCGCGGGTGCCACGGGCGATCCGCCTTGCGGATCGCCCGTGCCGGTGTCAGGACGGGCCTCGAACAGCCGCACGGGTCATCGGGCGAAGCGCCCGATGACCCGTGGCACCCGGAGCGCTCCGTCCACGTTCTTCCGACTCGCGCCACTCGTGGCGCGAGTCGGAACAACGTCTACCAAGGCGCGGGCGGACGCCGCGGGTGCCACGGGCGAGCCGCCCGGCGGCTCGCCCGTGCCGGCGTCCGGACCGGCCTCGAACGGCCGCACGGGTCATCGGGCGAAGCGCCCGATGACCCGTGGCACCCGGAGCGCTCGGTCCACGGACTTCCGACACCCACCGCAAGACGCGTCCCCCCCGATACCATCCGCCGCCATGCCCCCCCTCCTGCGCTGGCTCCTGCGCCTGGGCCCCACCAACCCCGTGGCGGTGCGCATCGTGCAGAACGCCTCGCGCCGCAGCAAGCACCTCTACATCCGCTCGGCCTTCCTGGCCCTGCTCATCCTCGTGCTGCTGTGGTCGCTGATCGCCCGCGGCGCCACCGACTACCGCGAGCTGGCCGCCGTCGGGTCCTCCAGCTTCACGCTCGTTGCCTACCTCCAGATCGTGCTGATCTGCCTGCTGGCCCCGGTCTTCATGGCCGGCGCCATCGCCCAGGAGGCCAGCCCGCGCACCTGGGAGATCCTCCTCTCCACGCCCCTGACCGCGACCGAGATCGTCCTGGGCAACCTCTTCGGGCGCCTCTTCTTCATCCTCGCGCTCCTGCTCGCCAGTTTGCCCCTTTTCGCCCTCACGCAGTACTTCGGCGGCGTGCCCGGGCGCACCATCCTCGCCAGCTACGGCGTGGCCGCCTCCGCCGCCCTCCTCGTCGGCGCCATCGCCATCGCCCTCTCCGTCTCGCGCCTGGTGGGCAAGCGGGCGGTCTTTGCCTTCTACGTCGCGGTGGTCAGCTACCTCGCCATCACCGCCGCCATCGACGTCATGATCCGGGCCGCCGCGGGCGGGGCCGGACCCGGCGGGCAGGGCGTCACCCCCATGACCTGCCTCAACCCGTTCCTGGCCCTGGCGGCCCTGCTCAACCCCACCACCTACCCCGCCGCCGAACCAGGCTCCCTCGCCTGGCCCCTCTCCTGGATGCTCGAGACCCCCGTCCGCGCCTGGGTCCTCGGCTCGGCGCTCATCTCGGCGACGCTCATGATCGTCTCCGCCGCCACGGTGCGGGCCGGCGGGCTCTCCACGGTGATCCGCGGCGAGGGCGCGGGCGCCGCCTGGCACCGCCGACTCCTGGGCATGGGCGCCGCCTCCGAACGCCACCGCGCCCCCCGCCACGTCTGGCACAACCCCATCGCCTGGCGCGAGGCCGCCGCCCGCAACGCCACCCTCGGCCGCATCGTCGCCCGCTGGTCGTTCATCGTCCTGGGCGGCGCGTGGGGCGTGACGCTGCTCTACCTCTTCCACACCGGCACCTTCGCCGTCACCGACTTCCGCTTCGCCCTCGCCGCGAGCATCCTCACCGAGACCGCCATCACCGCCCTGGTCGCGATCAACATGGCCGGCACCGCCGTCACCCGCGAGCGCGAGGACGGCACCCTCGACCTCCTCCTCACCACGCCCATCACGCCCGCCTCGTACCTGGGCGGCAAGCTCCGGGGCCTGATCGCCTACCTCCTCCCCATGCTCGCCGTCCCCATCGGCACGCTCGCCCTCGCCGCCCTCTACGTCGCCACGGGCGGGCTGGGCCGCACCGGCGGGCTCGACGTCACCATCACCGTCGGCGCCGTCACCTACACCGTCCCCACCGTGCTCCCCGAGTCGATCCTGCTCGCGCCCCTGGCCACCATCCCCTTCCTCGCCTTCGTCGTCATGATCGGGCTGCAGTGGTCCCTCAGGAGCAAGGGCATGCTCGCCGCCATCGCCACCACCATCGGCGTGGTGGGCGTGATTACAGGCATCGTGGGGCTCTGCGGCTGGCACGCCGGGAGCGATCTGCAGTTCCTCGGCCCCGCCCTGGCCGCCCTCTCCCCCGCCACCGCCCTGCGGGCCATGGTCTCCCCAGACACCGCTCTCGCCGAGACTTTCATGAGCGACGCCACCGGCCTGAGCGCCCGCCTGAGCCTGGGCCTCGGATGCCTGCTCTCGGCCATCCTCCACGCCGCGGCGGTCTACGGCGTCCGCGCCAACATGACCCGCACCTTCGACATGACCGTCCGCCGACTCGCGGGCGTCAAGTAGCTCAGCCTCTCCGCCGGCATGCCACCGCCCCACAGTGGCACCGCCCTCTGGCCGGTCTCCTGCCGCGCACTCGCCACGCGTGCGTCCAGGCGCGAAGCCCGCTGAACGGGTCGCGCCGCACACCGGCCGCGGGCCGGCCCCGATTCCCTCACGCCCCCGTGAACGTCCGGCGCATCCGGGCCGTGGGGATGCCCAGTTGATCCCGGTACTTGGCCACCGTCCGCCGCGCGATCTCGATCCCGCGCTTCTTCAGTTCCTTCACCAGGGCGTCGTCCGAGAGCGGGCGGGCCCGGTCCTCCCCCTCGACCACTTCCTTGAGGGCCGCCTTCACCGCGTCCCACGCCATCTGCTCCCCGCCCGAGTCTCCCTCGCCCGTGCTCCGCGTCGCCAGACCGCCGGAGAAGAACCGCCGCAAGGGCACCACGCCCCGCGGCGTCTGCACGTACTTCTCCGCCACCGCCCGCGACACCGTCGCCACGTGGATCCCCAGCTGCTCGGCCACCTGCGTCATGGGCAGGGGCCTGAGGAACTGGGGCCCGAAGTCGAAGTACTCGCGCTGCGCCTCGATCACCACCCCGATCACCCGCAGCAGCGTCCCCTTCCGCAGCTCCAGCGCGTCGATCAGCCACTGGGCGTTGCCGATGTTGGTCCGCAGGAACTCGCGACCGCTCTTCTCCATCGAGCGGTCCTTGCTCAGGAGCGCGTACTGCTGGTTGATCCGCAGGTTGGGCACCGTGCGCTCGTTCAGGAACGCGACGTAGCGGTCCCTCTCCGCGTCGTACTCGATGATCGCGTCCGGCACGATCGGGCGGTTGTCGTCCTCCACCAGCGACCGCGCCGGAGCCGGGTTCAGGCGGCGGATCAGCCGCACCGCCGACCCGATCTGGTCCAGGCTCAGCCCCGTCTTCTCCGCGATCCGCGGCAGGCGGTTCTGACGCAGGTCCTCCAGGTGCTCGTCCACGATCCGCGTCGCCGCCGACCGCGCCTCCGGCTCGGCCTCCAGCCCGCCCTCCCCGAGCCGACCCAACTGGATCAGCAGGCACTCGCGCAGGTCTCGGGCCGCCACCCCCGCCGGCTCCAGGCTCTCCTGCAGCACCTCCAGCACGCGCCCCAGCTCCTCCACGCTCACGGGCCCCTCGCCCGCCGGCGCCCGGTCCGCCACCGTCGCCAGCGGCGTGCGCAGAAACCCGTCCGCGTCCAGCGACTGGATCAGCAGCTCCCCCAGGCGGCGCGCCGGCTCCCCCACGTCCGCCAGGCCCCACTGCTCGCTGAGCTGCTCCGTCAGCGACTTGCCCCGCGCCGGCGCCGCCGCCATCGCGTCCATCTTGACGTCGCGCTCCCCGTCTAGCCGCCGCGGCGGCCCGCCCTCGGACCACTCGGTCTGCCGAGTCAGCCCCGACCGGCTCGACCCCTCGGCGAACTCGTTGTCCGCCGCGTCCGGGTTCTCACTCTGGTACCGGTCCAGCCGTGCGAACTCCTCCGCCCCGCCGTGCTCGTCGATCCGCAGGGGCGCGTCGGGCGGCGGCTCGGCCGTCGCCCCGTCCGCCGACGGGGCCTCGGGCCCCGCCTCCACCTGCTCCAGCGCCACGTTGCTCTCCAGCTCCTCCTCGATCCGCTCCTGCAGCTCGGCCAGGGGCATCTGCAGGATCTCCATCGACTGGATCACCCGCGGCGCCAGCTTCATCGACTGGCCCAGACGCATGGATTGGGAGGCTTCGAAACGCATGGGGTTCAGCCGACCTCCTGCCGGCACTCGATGGCGTCCGCCAAGACCGCCTTGCTCGCAAACTCCAGCGACGAGCCCGCGGGAAGCCCGCGCGCCAGCCGCGTCACCTTCACCCCGCGCTTGCGCAGTTCATCGGCCAGATACAGCCCCGTCCCGTCCCCCTCGATCGTCGGATTCAGCCCCAGGATCACCTCTCGGACCGCCGTCCCCCGCGGGTTGGTCTCCGGGCGGTCCAGCCGCTCCAGCAGCGCCCCGATCGTCAGGTCGCCCGCCCCCACCCCGTCCAACGGGCTGATGTGCCCCATCAGCACGTGGTACACGCCCCGGTACATCCCCGTCTGCTCCAGGCCGATCAGGTCCTTGGGCTGCTCCACCACCAGCACCTGCCCGGCGTCGCGGCGCGGGTCGGCGCACACGCCGCACCCCGAACGACCCTCCCCCGCCGCGTCCGTCAGGTTGAAGCACACCGGGCAGGGCTTCACCGCCCGCTTCACGTCCAGCACCGCCTTGGACAGCCGACCCGCCGACTCCGCGTCGTGCACCAGCACGTGGAATGCCATCCGCTCGGCGCTCTTGCGACCGATCCCCGGCAGGCGACCGAACTCCTCGATCAGCCGCTCCAGCGCCTGCGGGTACGCCGACGACCTCGGGCCCTCGCCCGCGGCCACCTTCCGTGATGCCCGCCTCTCGCTCGTCACGCGTGAATCGTAGACCCGGGGACACTCCATCCCAGCGACCGCCGAACCTCCCCGAGCGCGCGCACGCCCCCTCCGCCGGGCTATGCTGGAGATCCGACCGGATGAACGCGACCGGCTCACCCCCTCCGCTGCACCGCGCCGCGCTCCAGGTCGCGCTGGTCCTCGCCGCCTGTGTCGCCGTCTACTGGCTCGGGCTCTCGTGGGCCGGGCTGGCCTACACCGAGGGGCACCGCGCCATCCCCGGCTTCGAGCTCCTGCAGCGCGTCCGCGACCAGGGCCTGTCCCGCCGCGCCCTGCTCGTCACCACGCTCTTCGACCAGCCCTACCTCCGCAAGCCCCCCATGATGCCCTGGGGCGTCGCGCTCTCCTCCTCGGTCCTCGGGCCGACCGAGTTCGCCGCTCGCGCCGTCTCGGCACTTGCGATGACCCTCGGCGCCCTGGCCTCGTGGTGGTTCGCGCGCCGGTGGTTCGGGCCGCCCTGGGCCCTGGCCGCCGGGCTGGCCCACGCCCTCACGCCCCTCTTCTGGCAAACGGGGCGCGCCGCCGAGATCGAGGCCCTCCACAACCTGTTCATCCAGCTCGCCGCCCTCGCCTCGATCGACCTCTTCGTGCGCCGCCCGGAGTCGCGCGCCACCCGCCGATTGCTCGCCGCGGGCGCCGCTCTCGCCGTCCTCGCCGCCGCGTGGACCAAGGGACCGGTGGGCGCCCCCGTGCTGCTCGCCGCCGCACTCGCCTGCGGGGCCTGCTCCTCCGCCGGGTGGCGCGCGCTCCTCCCCGCCTTCCTCCTCGCCGCGATCCCCGCGGGCGTCGCCGCCCAGCTCTGGAGAAGCACGCTCGACCTGGCCTCATCGACCGGCGTCGCGCCCGTCACCCAGGGCGTCTCCGAGTTCCTGTGGGCCGCCGATCGCGTGGGCCGCGTCCTGCTCCTCCCGCTCGCCGCGCTCGCCTCGGCGTTGCCGACCTCCGCCGCCCTGCTCTTTCCTTTCGGCCCCGACGCCCGCCGCGAAGCCGGCACCGACGGCGACCTGGCCCGCCTGCGCCTGGCCCGGGCCGTTGCCCTCGCCTGCCTGCTCTCGCTGGCGCTCTACGCCGCCCTGGGCGTGAGCAATCCGCGCTACACGATGCCCGCGTTCGCCCTCGCCGCGCCCGCCGTGGCCTGGGCCCTGCGAGCCCGGGGCACGACCTTCACCCCGCGCCGCCGGCGCATCGCCGCGTGGATCCTGCTGGGCCGACCCGCGCACCTGCTGGCGCTCCTGCTCGTCGCCGCGGCCGTCTACCTGCCCCTCTACGAACGCTCGCGCGCGCGCAACTCCGGCCGCGACGCGGGAATGGCCCTCGGCGCCGCGCTCCCCGCGGGCACGCTCCACGCCGACGCCCTCATCGACGCGCGCCCGGAGATCCTCTGGTACGCCCGCCGCGCCAACCCCGACCTCCACGTCCGCTGGACCCCGGGCTGGATCCCGCCCCCGACCGACCTGGTCGCCCTCCTGCGCGCTGGCGGGCGCGACGAACGACCCACGGTCTTCCCGAGCGCGGCCACGCCCCCGCTGGCGAGCGGACGGGTCGCTCGGTTTGTGTTCGAGGTTCGGCGGGCACTGCCCGATCCCGAACAAGGTTCTCCAGATTCCCACGGCGCGGGGGCGCCCTGAAGCATCGGCCCATCGGCGCGCGGGTGCCGCGATTCGTCGCCGAATTCGAGGAATCTGTGCGCGCGATCGCTTGCATTCTCCGCGACGATCCGGTAGGGTCTGGGCTCCGCGGGCGGGCGAACTCCGGCCTCGGACGTGGACGATTCGAAAAGCCGAAGGCAGCAGCCTGGAGAGTTCGGCGCGCGGGGCAACCCGCCCGCCGCCCCCCGTTCGTTCCTTCAAGGGGAAGCCGAGCCGGGGAGGAGAGAGAGGGCTGCTGTCTTCGTTTTTGGACCTAGCGATCGGGTGCGTAGGGCACGACGCCGCCGGCGCGGAACGCCTCGGCGATCGGGCCCGACCACCGCTCCAGGGTCTTGGCGAGTTCCGGGTTGCGCGAGGGGCTGTGCCCGGCCTCGTCGGCCTCGGCGTAGGCCCGCTCGGCGTCCCACCCCTGCACGACCCGGCGGAAGAGCGCGACGGCACACCCCGTCCGCTCCGTCCCCGCCCCGCAGTGGACGAGCACGGGCTGGCGGGCCGGGTCGGTGATCACCCGCAGCGTGCGCACGTAGTGGTTCGGGTCGCCACGGGAGTCGCCCCGCAGGTCCAGCCGGATGCGCTCGACGCCCAGGGCGTCGGCGGCGTGCTGGGCCCGCAGGTCGCAGCGCGAGGCCGGCGGGAAGGCCCCGAGGTCCACCACCGTCCGGATGCCGTGGGCCCTGACCACGCGCTCGAAAGCCCCGGGCGTGAGCCCGCCCGAGCGGTAGAGCACGCCCCTCTCCACCTCCGCGAAGCGCTTGGGGAACAGGTCCGGGCGCACGCCGGCGTTGAACGCCCAGGCGCCCAGGGACAGCGCGGCGAGGGCGAGCACGATCGTGGGCAGGCGGCTACGGGGCATGGGCGATCGTAGAGGGCGGCCGGACCTCGACCGGGGCCCGCTCGAGGCGCCCGAACAGGCGCCCCTGCCAGCGGATGGGCCACCACTCGTACAGGAAGATCTCCAGCGGCCTCCACAGCGCCACCCACCCCACGATCACCAGGGCCTCGCGCGTGAACCAGATCACGCCGGTCGACTTGATCGCCGAGAGGAGCTGCACGGCGGTGAGGCACGCGGCCAGGAAGGCCAGCCCGATGAGGAGCGTGCGGCGTCCGTGGCGCATCAGCTCGCGCATCTGGCGGCGGGACTGGGCGGCGCGGTAGCGGAAGTAGTTGTGGATCGACTGGGCCGCGTCGTGCTCCGGGCGGGCCGACGGCTCGTCGAGGTGGATGACGACGCGCAGGTCGGCGTCGCGCGGGGCGTCGAGCGCCGACCCGATGATGAAGTCGGCGGCGTCGTCGTCGAGGTCGCGCTCGTGGAAGGGGGCGGGGTCGAGCGAGTTGAGGAGCTGCGCCAGCGTGCGCAGGCGCAGGTGGATGTCGAAGGTGTGCCTGCCCTGCCCCATCGCGGGCCTCCCTGTGGCGCGGGCACGGTAGGGATGGGCGCGTGGCGGGGACGGCACGCCTCGCGGGGTCAGGGAGCGGGGGGCGGGGTGGGGGTCGGGGTGGGGGTCGGGGCGGCGGCGGTCTCCTTGGCGCGGGCGGTGGCGGCGAGCACCTCGGAGGCGGGCAGGATCAGGCCCCGCAGCGAGTCGGTCTCGCCCATCATGCCCGAGGACGAGTCGTCCTGGTCTTCCTCGGAGGGCGACTGGATGACCGTGATGCCGACGAGTCGGCCCGACTCGCCGAAGACGGGCATGCCGAACTGAAGCAGGAACCCGTTGGGGACGAGCAGCCTGCGGGGCTTGGCGGTGACGCCGCCGACCGCGGCCTCGGTGACCAGCGGGGCCCGGTCGAAGAACTTGCCCATGCGCGAGACCATGTGGATGCGGTCGCCCACGCCGGCGTCGGCGGAGGCCTCGAGGTCCAGGTGGGCGTACCCGGCCTCGTCGGGCGTGGCGATGCGGATCCAGGCCAGGTCCAGCTCCCTGTCGCGTGCGGTGAGCGTGGCCTCGACGCCCTTGGTGTCGTCGCCGATCAGGACGCGGATGTTCTTGATGGCCGGCGTGGGCCCGCCCATCATGGCGATCATGCCGCCGAACTGCGAGTTGGCGGCGAGCACGAGCCCGTCCTTCTCCACCATGACGCCGGAGGCTTCCATCTCCTGCTCGCCCGCGCCGAACTCCGCCGGGGCCTCGAGCACGAACTTGAGGGTGACGAGGGCGGGCGCGTGGGTCCGGATGAGGCGGGCGTAGGCGCCGGCGGGCGGCTCGACCCGAGCGGGCAGGGCCGGGGCGGGCGCGAGCGTGCAGGCGAGGAGGGCGGCGAGGGCGATGTGCTTCAAGGAAAGGCTCCTGTGTGGGGTCACTTGGGCGGGTGGGCCTCGTCGGCCTTCTCCTCCGCCTCGGTCCGCGGCTTCCACTCGGGCTCCGCGTAGTTGAAGAACGTGCGATTGTTCCGTACCACGACGAACTCGACCAGGCGCGGCTGGGCCCGGGTCAGGTCGTCCATCACCGCCCGGTAGGTCTCCAGGTCGGGCGTCTGGCGGTCGCCGATCCGCTGGATCAGGTCCCCCGGCGAGAGGCCCGCCAGGCTCGCCCACCCGCCCGACTCGGCGGAGAGCACGATGACGCCCCGCACCGAGTCGTCCCAGCGGTTGTCGTCGCGGTCGAAGAAGGTCAGTTCGCGCACGGCCAGCTCGAAGTCGCGGTTGGTGTCGCGCCGGGCCTCCTCGGTGCCGATCCGCGTGCGCTCCAGGGCGACCGGGATCTCCAGGGCGCCGCCCGCGCGCCACACGTCCAGGCGCGCCGTCTGGTCGATCTTCAGCCCGCGCACGCGCCGGTTGAAGATCCCGGCGTCCTGCATGCCGCGGACCTTGAGCGCCTCGCCGTCGATCGCCGTGATGACGTCGCCCACGCTCAGCCCCGACGACGCGGCCAGCGTGCCGGGGTAGACGCGCGTGACGCGGAAGCCGGTGGCCTGCTCGTGCCCGAGCTGGCGGGCCAGGTCGGGCCCGACGGGCTGCGTCGCCACGCCGATCCACGCCTTGGGCAGCTCGCGGGGCGGGTCCTGGGGCTTGTCGGGCCTGGACTTGACGAGCGTGAGCTGGTTCTTGCCCTGGCGGTCGAACTCGATGAGGAAGTACTCGGGCAGGTCCGCGCGGGCCATGCCCGAGCGGTAGGCCTCGACCAGCGCGTCGATGGAGGCGACGGGCGTGCCGTCGATCGAGCGGATGACGTCGCCCCAGGTGAGCGCGGGCTCGGCGAGGGCGGCGGGTGACCCGGCCCGGACGCCGGAGACCAGCGCGCCCTCCTTGGAATCCAGGCGCCGGTCGCGGGCCAGCTTGTCGGTGATCTCCTCGATGGAGACGCCCCAGGCCCGCAGGAGCGTGCGCTGCCCGCGGTCCTTGAGCAGGGCCTCGGTGACGAGGCGCGCCTCGCCCTCGCCCTCGCCGCGGACGTAGGCCACGCGGACGGCGCCCCCGATGGGCGTGTCGGCGAAGCGCTTGAGCAGCGCTGGGATCTGCTCGGCGAACCGGACGTTGACGGCCTCGCCGTCGAGGGCGGTGACGACGTCGCCGGGCTTCAGGCCCGCGCGGTCGGCGGGCCCGCCCGCGACGATGGACGTGAGCAGCACCCCGCGTTCCGCCGTGGTGCGCTCGATGGGCTTGAAGGTGGCGCCGATCCAGGAGCGGGGCACGCTGCCGTGCTCGATGAGGGCGGCCATGACCTCCCGGGCCAGGTTCGACGGGCTGGCGAAGCCCATGCCGTTGCCCCCGAGCGTGTTGACGCCCACGACCTCGCCCTTGAGGTTGACCAGGGGCCCGCCCGAGTTGCCCGGCAGGATGAGGGCGTCGTGCTGGATCCAGCGGGTGAAGAGCCCGGAGCGCTCGCCCCGCTCCTCCTGCATGGCGTCCACCGCGTCGCGGTCGCCCGAGAAGGCGGAGGCGAAGACCCGCTCGGTGTTGGAGACGATGCCCAGCGTGACCGAGCGAGAGAGCGCGAAGGGCGAGCCCATGGCCAGCACCGTGTCGCCCACGCGGACGATCGAGGAATCCCCCACCGCCGCCACAGGCAGCGACGACGGGTCCGCCAGGTCCGCCGGGTCGATCTTGAGGACGGCCAGGTCCGTCAGCACGTCCTCGCCGACGAGGTCGGCGTGCACCTCGGCCTGGTCGGCCATGCGCACGCGGAAGCGCTTGCCGCGGTTGGTGACGTGGGCGTTGGTCAGGATGTGCCCGTCGGGGGTGACGATGGTGCCCGAGCCCACCGATTCGGACTTGTTCTCCTTGCCGCCCCAGTACTCCACGCTGATGACGTGGATGTTGACCAGGGCCGGGAAGACCCGGGCCTTGGCCGACTGGACCATGGCGCGGATCTCTTCGCGGAGGTCCTCGGCGCGGGCCAGGACGGCGGCGCCGGGCCCCTCCTGGGCCAGGGCCGGGGCGGGGAAGAGGAGGACGGTGGCCGACAGCAGGGCTCGCCAGGTGCTCTTCATGAGGGGGATCCGGGTGCGGGCGCCGACCGGACAGGGTATGGGCCCGGTGTGGGTGTACCGTTGATCGGGCGGCGCGGTTCGGGCGCGGGAGAAGTCCGGTGTTGAAGGCGCTCGCGTTGGCGTTTCTGGGCGTGGGGTTGGGGCAGCCGCCCGGGCTGCCCCCGCCACCGGGGGCTCCGCGCCCCGAGCAGGTGGACCCGCTGGGCCCGGACGACGTCCGCCCCATCCTGATCGACGTGCCCCCGGCGCGGTCGCTGCCGATCGACGCCGAGCGGGGGACCGTCGGCGACGTGGCCCTCTGGATCGACCGGCGCGACCCGTCCCGCAGCGCCGTGCTCGTGGCCCACGGGCGCGGCGTCACGCTCCTGAGCCTCGACGGCGGCGAGATCGGCGGCCTCGGGGGGCCGGCCTTCAACGCCATCGACGTGCGCACGGGGGTGACGCTGGGGTCGGAGCGGATTGACGTGGTGGCGGCGGGCGGCGCGGGCGACCCCGCCCTGCGGCTCTTCGCGCTGGACCCGGATTCCCGGTCGCTCCGCGACATGGGGAAGGTCGCGACCGACCTGGCGGACGTGTCGGCCCTGGCGCTGCGATGGAGCGAGGGCGCGCTGTCCTGCTTCGCGGGGGACGCCCAGGGGGCGGTCGTCCACCTCCTGTTGGGGCCGATCGAGGGCGGGCCCGGCGAGCGCTCGATCGCGGCCCGGGTCGCGCGGCGGTGGGCGGTGGGCGGGCCCGTGACCGGGCTGGCCGCCGACGACGCCGACGGGGCGGTCTACGTCGCGGAGTCCTCCCGGGGACTGTGGCGGTTCCCGGCGGAGGGCAGCGCCAAGGGCCGGCTGGTGGATCGGGCGGGCGGGGCCCGCCTGGGCGGAGAGATCGGCGGGCTGGCGGTGCTCCGGGGCGGGGCGTCGGCGGGGTACCTGATCGCGCGGGGGAGCGGGCGGGTGTCGCTCTTCGAGCTGGGCGAGCCAAACCGCTACGTGGCATCCCTTCGGCTGGTGGCGCCGGGGGGCCCGGCGGGGTCGCTGGCGGGCGGATTGGACGCGGGGGTCGGGCTCGGGACGCGCTGGAAGGGGGGGCTCGTGGCCTGGGCAGGCCCCACCGGCGTGGACCTCGTGCGCTGGATCGACTTCGTGGACCGGTCCGGCCTTCCCCTGCTGGTCGAGCCGGGCGCCCCGTGAGCGGCACCGATCCCAGGGGTTTTGCGTGGAAGGCACTCGTGTCGCTCGCCCGGGGGCGGACCCGCGGAGCCCGGCACGATTTGGGGCGGAATATCCGGTCAGGAAGTGGCAAGTCCGGAGAAAGCGGGTATCTTGGATAAGACTGGCCCGTTGGAACGCGCGTCCGCGGTGACCGGCGAGGTTGGGCGGCTCCGAGCGTCGGGGCCGCGGTGGTGGGCGAGGGGCGTGCGCGCCCCGCAACTCAAGGGATACACATGCTTCGTTCTGGAATCGTCGGGGCCGTCTCGCTCGTTGTGTCGGCCGGGGCGGCGTTCGGGCAGAACTACGCCGAAGTGGGCGACGCGGGCGATCTGCCGGGCACCGCGCAGGTCGCGGCCGGGTCGGGCCCGCTGACCTCGCTCTCGGGCACCAACGCCGCGAGCGACGCCGACCTGTTCGTCATCGACATCTGCTTCCCGGGCAACTTCTCGGCGACCACGGTGGGCAGCGTGACGTGGGACACGCAGTTGTGGCTCTTCCACGCCGACGGGCGGGGAATCGTCCACAACGACGACGCGCCGACGGGCACCCTCCAGAGCCGATTGACCAACCTGTTCACCAGCAGCCTGACCCCGGGGCGGTACATTCTCGGGATCAGCCGGTACAACCGAGATCCCGTCAACTCGACGGCGGCGTTGATCTGGGCCAACACGCCCTTCAACGTCGAGAGGGCGCCGGACGGCCCGGGCGCCACCGCCGGCGACATCGTGGTCTCGGCCTGGACCGGCACCCACACCACGACCGGCACCTACACCATCGCGCTCACCGGCGCGTGCTTCGTCTCCACCTGCCCGGGCACGGGGACGGGGGCTTGCTCGCGGGCCGACTGGAACGAGGACGGCACGATCGACTTCAACGACATGCTGGCGTTCCTGAACACCTTCAACGCCCAGGACCTGTGCGCCGACCTGAACGCGGACGGCGCCGTCGACTTCAACGACTTCCTCGCCTTCCTCAACCTGTTCAATGTCGGCTGCTGAGCCGACCCGGGATGACCCCGCCCGGCAGGTCCGTGTGGCTGCGGCGCGCTCCGGCCCCCGAGCGGGGTGACCCTGCGGAGTCGCACGCTCGTACGGATTGTGGTAGGGATCCGGCCGATCAACCCGCGGATCCGCGGCGGCGCGATCCGGGGAATTCGCGGGTCGTGCGGGCATCTGCGCGGAATCCGCTTGCACGATCCGGGGTCCTGTGTATCTTGAGGGTTGAAGGCGCATTCTCGGCGATTGTCCCGGTGATTCCACCGGATCGAGGGCGTCGGCGGTTCCAATCGGCGGAACCGCATCGCGTGGGTACTGAGGGCGCTGGTCGCGTCCGGAGTGCATAGGGAGGTTTCACATGCGTATTTGGGGAATGTCTGGGATCGCCGCGCTCGCTCTGACGGCGGGCATGGCCGTGGGTCAGACGCCGACGGACGACTGCGCGTCGGCGCCGACGGTCGGAGCGGGCGCATACGCCTTTGACACGACGGGCTTCACGCCCGACCACTGGGGCCTGGGCACGTGCGGCTCGTCGAGCGCCAGCCCCGACGGCTGGATCAAGGTGGTCTCGGCCATCAGCGGCAGCATGACGGTCGAGACGTGCAACGCCGCGTCGTACGACACGGTGCTGGCGGCGTTTGACGCCTGCGGCGGCAGCCTGCTGATCTGCACCGATGACACCTCCGGCTGCGCGGGCTTCACCACGCGGATCTCCTTCCCCGTGACCGCGGGGGTGCCCGCGCTGATCCGCATCGCCGGGTTCAACGGGGCATCGGGCGCGGGCACGCTGACGGTGATCGATCCGGTGCCCCCGCCGCCCGGCACGTTTATCGAGACCGGGGACGCGGGTCAGCTGCCGGGCTCCGAGATGCCCGTGACCGGCTCGGGCGCGCTCAACCGCATCCAGGGCAGCTACACGACGGGCGAGATGGACCTCTACCGCATCCGCATCTGCGACCCCGGTAGCTTCTCGGCGACGACGGTCGGGAACGGGACGAGCATCGACACGCAGCTCTGGCTGTTCCAGATGGACGGCTCGGGCATCGTCGCCAACGACGACAACCCGGCCGGCACGCTCCAGAGCTCCCTCTCCAACACCTTCACCTCGAGCCTCCCCGCGGGCGACTACCTGCTCGGCATCTCGGGCTACAACCTTGATCCCGCCAACGGCCTCGCCGAGCTCATCTGGCTCAACACGCCCTTCAACGTCGAGCGCGCCCCGGACGGCCCCGGCGTCGGCTCCGGCGGCATCGTCGTCGCGGGCTGGACCGGCTCGGCCTTCGCCGCGGGCAACTACAACATCGACCTGACCGGCGCCTGCTTCGTGAGCACCTGCCCGGGCACCGGCGCCGGCGCGTGCAGCCGCGCCGACTGGAACGAGGACGGCGTGATCGACTTCAACGACTTCCTCGCCTTCCTCAACGACTTCAACAACCTGGACGACTGCGCCGACCTGAACGGCGACGGGGTCGTCGACTTCAACGACTTCCTCGAGTTCCTCAACATCTACAACGCCGGCTGCTGAAGAGCCTCTTGCCCACGCCGGGGCCCGCGCGGGAGCGATCCTCCCCCGTCGGGCCCCGGCGTCTTTTTCTCCCGGAAACGCCCGAGAAGGCCGACGGCGTCGTTCGGGCCCGATTCGCAGGCGGAATCACGCACCCGCGCGGTAGACTGGGGCGTACCGGACTTGCGGGCAAGGAGCCCGGGCGGCGCGGGCGCCGCCGCTCGCCGGGGCAGGAGGACGCGATGAACCGAGTCAGAATGACCGCGGCGCTGGCCCTGGCCCTGAGCGCGGGGGCCGCGCTGGGGCAGGAGCAGACTTTGCAGAACGATTCGCTGACCCACGGGGGGACGGCGGCGATCCAGATGGGGTTCCATGACCACGAGATCGGCGCGGCGCGGTTCATCGCGCCCAACGGGCTCTTCCCGCTCAAGCTCAAGCGCGTGCAGATCTTCTGGAAGTCGTGGCTGGGGCAGTCGATCAACAACATCCAGCACTCGATCATCGTCTACCGGCATCCGCTGGGGCAGGTGACGCCCACGCTGGTCTTCGAGAGCGACCCGCCGCAGCTGGCCGACGGGTTCCTCAACGAGTTCAACTTCGAGGGCGAGAACATCGTCTTCCAGACGCCCACGGCGTTCACGGTCGGGCTTCGGTTCGACGAGGGGCAGGCGCCGGCCGTCGGCGGCGGCATCCGCGGGCTCAACTACGCGAGCCTGGTGACGGACACCAACGGGTGCCAGCCGGGGTTCAACCCGATCTTCGCCATCCCGGGCGGGTGGACGGACATCTGCGCGTTCGGCGCCAGCGGCGACATCGTGATCCGCGTGGTCGTCGAGCGGTATGTCCCGCCCTGCCAGGCGGACTGGAACGGCGACGGCGTGGTCGACTTCAACGACTTCCTCGCGTTCCTCAACGACTTCAACGCGGGCGCGGCCCGGGCGGACCTGAACGCCGACGGCGTCGTTGACTTCAATGACTTCCTCGCGTTCATGAACCTCTTCAACACCGGGTGCTGAGCGCGGCCATGAGGAGCGCGACTTGGAGCCTGGCCCGCCGAGGGCCGCACGCCGCCACGGCGGCGGTCGCGGTTGCAGGACTTGCCGGCGCCGCGGCGGGTCAGTCATGTCAGCCCGCCGTCGATCCGGGGTTTGCCTCCGGGCGGTTCGACGGCGCCGTGCTGGCGGCGGTGGAGCACGACAACGGCGGCGGCCCGCAGTGGTACCTGGGCGGCGGGTTCACCAGCGCGGGCGGCGTGCCCGCGGGCGGCGTGGTCCGGTGGACGGACCGGCGCAACTACACGCCGCTCGGGTCCGGCGTCTCGGGCGGGCTCGGCGTCGTTCACGCCTTGACGGTGCACGATCCCGACGGGCCCGGGCCCCTCGCGCCGCGTCTGATCGTCGCGGGCCACTTCGACACCGCGGGCGGGCAGCCGGTGCGGAGCGTTGCGGCGTGGGACGGGTCGGCGTGGCACGCGGTCGGGGCCGGGCTGTCCTCGGGAGGCGGGCCGGCGACGGTCCGGGCTCTGGCGGTGATCGATGGCGTGCTCTACGCCGGTGGTCTGATCGATGCCTCGGGCGCCACGCCCGTTGTCAACCTCGCACGCCTCGGGGGCGCGGGTTGGGAGCCCGTGGGGGCGGGCGTCGGGTTCGAGGTGCTGACGCTCGCTCCAGCGGACGTGGGAGGCCCGGCTCTGTTCGTCGCAGGCGAGGGGTCGGCGGTGCTGCGGTTCGATGGTTCCGCGCTCTCGACCTTCGCGGCCCTGGCGGGAGCGCCGCCCCTGCGCGTGAACGAGCTGCGCGCGGGGGCCGCGGGGCTTGTGGTTGCCGGCCGCTTCGATTCGATCGCGGGGACCGCGGCGCGGAACATCGCGTGGTTGAGTGCCGGCGGCGTTCAAGCGCTCGGCTCGGGCGTGGGGACTGTCTCGGACGAGGCGACGTCGGCGGTCTTCGAGGGCGCTGACCTGCTCGTGGTTGGGCGGTTCGCCGCCGCCGGCGGCGTGCCCGCGGCCAACGCCGCCCGCTGGAACGGGTCGTGGTCGGCGCTGGGGTCGGGCCTTCCGTCCGCGCCGGCGCGGATCGTGGGACTGGGTGGACCGGGCGAGACAGCCGCGCTCGGCGCTTTCGCGGACGAACGCAGCGTCCGCCTCTTCGATCCGGCATCGCAGGCCTTCCGCGGGCTCGACGCGGGGCTCCAGGGCTCGTTCGGCGTGACGGTCCGCGCCATGGTGAGCGCCAATCCCGGTTTCCAGTTCTCGGGGCGCCAGCTCTTCCTTTCCGGCACCTTCACGACGGCGGGAACGACGACGGCGACGGCGCTTGTCCGATACGACGGGCGGCGATTCCACGCGATCCCGGCGGCGGAGCGACCCTCGGCGGCGCCCGCGGCCCTGGCGCGCCTGGAGGAGAAGGAGGGCGACCTGCTGCTGGTGGGCGGGGCGTTCGGGCTGCCCTTCCCGCGGTTCTACGGGATCGATCTGTCGGGCACGCCGCGACGCTTTGCGCCCGAGCCCGGGCTGGCGGGCGACGAGGTCCGCGCGATCCTCGCCCTGCCCGACCGCGTGCTCGTCGGCGGGAACTTCCGCGCCTCCGGGCCCTCGCCGGCGTACTTCGCCCAGTACTCGCTCTTCAACCCGGGATGGTCGGCCCATTCCGCGGGCGCCGTCAACGGGCCCGTCAACACGCTCGCCGGCGGCGACTTCACGATG
Organism: Phycisphaerae bacterium; assembly: GCA_016873295.1. GTDB lineage: Bacteria > Planctomycetota > Phycisphaerae > Phycisphaerales > UBA1924 > VGXM01. Next base: position 15,059 of record VGXM01000015.1, on the reverse strand, counting down.
GACGGCGTGCCGGACGTCTTCGGCGGCGGGCTCCTGACCCAGGGCGGCATCGGCGGGCCCACGGCTCCCTTCGCGCTCCAGAACGGGTTCTTCATCAACGGCGCCACCGGCACCATGAACGCCCCCGCCGTCAACGGGTTCCACGGCGTGGAGGGGCAGATCCTCACCTCCACCGTCCCCGACACACCCTTCGACCACACCAACTTCCTGTTCATGGGCGGCGACATCACGCGCGCGGGCGGGATCACCGCCGGGCGCGTCGCTCCGTGGCACGGCGACCACTGGCACTTCATGGCCCAGGGCGTCAACGGGCGCGTGCGGGCCCTGGCCATGTTCAACGACGGCTCGGGCAACGGACCCGAGCTCTACGTCGCGGGCGATTTTTCCTCCGCCTCCGGCCTCAACACCCCGTACCTCGCCAAGTGGGACGGCACCGCCTGGGCCCCCGTCCTGACCGGGCTGGACGGCCCCGGGCACGCCCTGGCCGTCCACAACGCCGGCGACGGGCTCGGCCCATGCCTCTACATCGCCGGGGACTTCTCGACCTTCGGGGGGGTGTCGTGCCAGCGGCTGGCCCGCCTGATCCCCTGCCAGGGGTGCCTGGCCGACTGGAACCTCGACGGCACCGTCGACTTCAACGATTTCCTCGCGTTCCTCAACGACTTCAACGCCGCCCTCCCTCGGGCCGACCTGAACGCCGACGGCACCATCGACTTCAACGACTTCCTGGTGTTCCTCAACCTCTTCAGCGCGGGGTGCTGAGGAAGGGCGGGCGGGACGCCGGTGCCCCGCGGAGGGGCATTGGCGCGACCCAGGCCAACAGGAGGAGGTGCACCGAGGCCCATCCGCCGGCCTTGATCGCGGGCTGGAGCCGGCGGGGGCCCCGCCCCTCGGGGTGCCGCTGCTCTGGGGCGGGAGCACGAGGCTGGAGCTATGGACGGAGGGCGGGCGCGTGGTGGTGCGGAACCTGGTGTCGGCGAGCGTGCCGCGGCCGCCGGAGTGACGCGCCGCCTCGATCGGTTCGCGTGACGCCCCGGGCCCCGGGCTGGTACGCTTGCGCACCGCTCGCATCGGCGAGCCCTGACCTCCCGACCGAGGCCCCGCCATGACAGAGCCCGAGACCGCGCCGCAGCAGGTGACGCCGACCAACGGGACGTTCGTCAAGGTCTTCCTTCCCGGGCTGGTGATCGGGCTGGTGGTGGGCGGGTTCGCCGGGGCGTTCCTGAGCGGGTTCATGAGGCCCGCCGCGCCCGTTCAGCCGGCGTCGCCCGGCCCGAAGGTGGCGGCGCCGCGGGTTCCCGTGCACCCGGACGCCGAGCCCATGGAGCCGCCGCGCGAACCCCAGGAGGCGCCCGGGCCCGACGCCGAGAAGCCCGCCCCGCCCCCCAAGACGCCATGACCTCCGCGCGCCGACTGGTCGCCCAGCACCTCCAGGGCCTGCGGCTCTCGGGCGTGGACTTCATCCCGAAGGAGCCCGAGCCGCGGCCTCCGCCCCCCGCCGAGGCGCCCCGCGTCACCGCCGAACCACCGGCCCACGCCCCGCTCGTCGAGCCCAAGCCGTCGGCGGACACGCGCCCGCAAGCCGACGACGAGCGGTCCCGGCGCCAGGCTTTGCTGGATGAGGTCCGGCGTCGCTACGAGAGGGACGCCCCGCACGAGCGCTTTGTCACGGGCCACACGCGGATCGTGTTCGGCGAGGGCGACCCCTGCGCCCGCGTCATGTTCGTGGGCGAGGCCCCGGGCGAGGAGGAGGACAAGACCGGCCGCCCCTTCGTCGGGCGGGCGGGGCAACTGCTCGACAAGATGATCGTGGCCATGGGGCTGTCGCGCGATCGGGTGTACATCGCCAACGTGCTCAAGACGCGCCCGCCCAACAACGCCACGCCCACGCCCGAGGAGGCGGCCCTGTGCGCGCCGTACCTCCACGACCAGATCCGCATCGTGGCCCCGGACGCGCTCGTCACGCTGGGGCTGCCCGCCACGCGCCTGATCCTGGGGAGCGACGAGTCCATGTCGCGCCTCCGCGGGCGCTGGGCCCGGATTGTCACCGGCGAAGGACGGGTCGTGCCCGTCATGCCCACCTACCACCCGGCGTACGTGCTCCGCCAGTACACGCCCGAGGTCCGCGGCAAGGTGTGGGCCGACCTCAGGCTCGTCGTGGACCGTCTGGCGGGGCTCCCCGCGTCGCCATAGCCGCGCCTCCGGGGTTGCCCCCAATTCCGATGGATTCGGTCCGAACCGAACCCTGCCGACTGGACTTGGGCCAACGAACACAGAAAAATGTGTGATGAGTGGCGCGAGGCTGCAACCCGACGGCGGCAAGCGTCGAATCGTCACACGGCACCGGTTCAGCCGGGGCCGCCAACCCTGACCCCCACGAGACCCGGTGCTTGGGCATGTGTCCCGAGTGCCGGGTTTTTTTCGCGCGCCGCTAGGGCCCGGTCAGGCGCAACTGCGTGCCCGGTGGGAGTTTGTGCATCGCCGTCGCCGCGAAGAACGGCGGCGGGCGGTTCCACCCGACCTCGAACGTCAGCTCGACGGCGTCCCCCACCGCGATGCCTTCCAGTGAAACCCCGGGGGCCAGCGGGAACTCCATGCTCATTTCGAGCATCCCCGCCGTGCCGTCGCGGTTCCGGTGGACCTGCCCGTCGCGCCCCCTGAAGTCTGGTATATGTTCGTGATGGACCCGGAGCTGGCTGCCCGGACGCGTGCCCGGCAGGCTCTCCACGCGTCCACGGACGGTGTAGACGGCGTCGCCCGGGCTCGGCCTGACCGCGGCAGGCAACGGCGACCTGTCACAGCCGACGACCGAAGCCAGAGCCAAGCCGATCGCGCAGGCGAACATGCGGACCGTCGTGCATGGCATGGAGGAGCCCCGGTCTCAGCCCTTGGCGTCGACCTTGACCCACCTGGCGACCTTGGCCAGGTCGCCCGCGATGTCGGGGGTGTAGGTCATGGACCAGGTCGCGCCCGTGCGCACGGCGACGACCGCGGCGGGCTTCTCGCGACTGATCCAGTCGCGGTTGCCGCGGTTGAACACGTTCATGCGCTGCCGGCGCAAGCGCTGGGCCCGGGCGAGCTTGCGCTTCGCGGATGGATCGCGGCGCATCAGGCGAGCGATGGTCTTGGCGTCGGCCTCGGAGAGCGGCTCCTTGGTGACGGTGCAGGCGATGTTCTTGCCGGGAGCGATGGTCATGGCTGAGGCCTCGGGTGACCGGAGAGGTTAGGCGCGCCGCACTCCACTGGCGAGGTTCGGTCCGTGTTGGGCCATCGACTTCGGCGCGCCATCGACTTGGGCATTGGGAAGTCGATGCCTCCCCTCCGACTTCCGGAGGAACCGGAAGTCGGAGGCACGACCCTACACTCCTCCATGAGCACCGATCCCAGCGGCGCGGCGGCGCCTCGGCTTCCCAAGTTCGACCCCGGCGCCCCCCACCAGCAGAAGCCCAAGCTCCGGCAGGTCCGCGGGTTCGGGGCCCAGATCGAGGGGCGGCAGGCCCTGGGGCTGGCCGATGCGCGGCAGGTATCGGACCGGGTCGTTTTCGTCCCGCCCGCGGCCCAGTTGATCTTCCCGCACATGACGGGGGAGAGGTCGCTGGAGGAGATCGTGTCGTCGGTGGGGCACGGGCTGACCCGGGAGATCCTGGAGGGACTGGTGGCGCAGCTCGACGACGCCGGGCTGCTCTTCGGGCCGGTGTTCGACGCGATGCTGGTGAAGATGCGGTCGGAGTTCGACTCGTCGGCGGTGCTGCCGCCGGCGGCGACCGCGGCGTTCACGGACGCGGTCCTGGGGCAGGAGCTCGGGGAGAAGGCGACGGAGCAGGAGCGGGCGGAGAAGGCGCCGGGCAAGCTGCGCGAGCTGATGGACCGGTGGATCGAGCAGGCGCTGGAGCGGGCGGAGGACCCGGCGTTCGACGCGCTGCCGAAGGTGCTGATCGCCCCGCACCTGGACTACGGGCGCGGCGCGTTCAACTACGCGGCGGCGTGGGGTCGGACGCGCGTCGCCGATCGCCCGGACCGCGTCATCATCCTGGGCACGAACCACTTCGGCGAGGGGACGGGCGTGGTGGCGTGCGACAAGGGGTATCAGACGGCCCTGGGCGTGTGCGAGGCCGACGCGGACCTGGTGGCGTTGCTGCGGGCGTCGCTGGGCGAGGCGCTCTTCAAGAACCGCTTCGATCACGAGCGGGAGCACTCGATCGAGCTGCAGATCCCGTGGATCCAGCACTGCCTGGGGGCGGGCGAATCCGGGCGGTTCCCGCGGGTGTTCGCGGCCCTGGTGCACGACCCCGCGGTGAATAACGGCGAGAGCTACGACGGGCAGGGCGTCGCCCTCATGCCCTTCGTCGAGGCCATGCGCGCGGCGCTGGGCAAGCTCGGGGGGCGCACGCTCATCGTGGCGTCCGCGGACCTCTCGCACGTCGGCCCCATGTTCGGCGACCAGGTGAAGTCGCTGGCCGGGGAAGAGCAGGAGGCGACCGACTACCGCAACAAGGTCTTCCAGCACGACCGCGAGATGGTGGAACTGGTGCGGCAGAACAAGCCCGAGGAGCTGATCGCCGCCATGGCCTGGCAGCAGAACCCCACGCGGTGGTGCAGCACGGGCAACCTGACGGCGGCGATGCTGATCGCGCAGCCGACGGACGTGAAGGTGCTCAACTACGTCGCGGCCATGGACGAGCAGGGGATGGGGATGGTGAGCTCGATCGCCGGGGCCATGTTCTGAGGGGCGCCCGGATCGCGGTCGAGCGCCCGATGGGGCCTCGGGACGTGGTTGGCCCCCGCGCTTCCATTGGAGAGTCACGATGCAATCCGCCGCGACCGGCGCGTCCATCACCGCGTCTCCGTCCGCGCCCCCGTCGGGCGGTTGGCTGGAGCCGGCGGCCTACTCGGCGGGTGGGCTGCTCGTGGTGGCGGGGCTCGTGGTGCTGGCGCTGTCGCGCGGGGCCGGGCTGGAGCGGATGAGGCTGCCCTTCGGGCGGTCGATCAGCCGGGGCACGGCGGCGGCGCTGGGGTTCTCGCTGATGGTCGTCGGGTACCACGTGGGCGTGTGGCTGACGCCGCTGCGGTCCGTGACGATCCACGTGCCGGCGGACCTGTGGTGGGTGGTGGTGAGCGGGGCGGCGCTGGCGGTGGCGGGGTCGATGGGCGCCGACGCCTTGGAATCGCGGCACGGGGGGTAGGGCCGGGGTGCGGTGGGCCTGCCTTGTCACGGGCGCGTCACGGGCGGGCGGCCGGGCTCATCCCGTGCTGTTCGGGGGGCGTACAACGTGCCGACGGAGTGACGTGGGCGGGCCCGCGCGGTTAGGATCCCGGCCCGCGCGGGCGGGCCGGTGGTCCTGCGGAGCCCGGCCTGAGGCCGGTGCCACGGGGTGGATGGGTCCGGACTGGAGACTGACATGCCATCGAGCAGCACGGCGTGGGGTGTGGAGATCGGGGCCTCGGCCATCAAGGGGCTGAAGCTGGTGAACGAGGGCGATCGCCTGCGGGTCGCGGACTTCGTGGTGTTGCCGCACCCCAAGCCGGCGTCGAGCCCCGACGTGGACCCTGCGGAGGTGCTGCGCGTGGGGATCAACACGCTGGGGGCGCAGGTGGACCTGTCGCGTGCGGCGGTGGCGGTGAGCGTGCCGGGGCACATGGCCTTTGCGCGGTTCGCCAAGCTCCCGCCGGTGGAGCCCAAGAAGGTCCCGGACATCGTGCGGTTCGAGGCGATGCAGCAGATCCCGTTCCCGCTGGAGCAGGTGGAGTGGGACTACCAGACGTTCGTGAGCCCGGACTCTCCCGACGTCGAGGTGGGGATCTTCGCGATCACCAAGGAGCGGATCGGGGAGCGGCTTCAGATGCTGGGGGACGCGGGGATCCGCCCGGACATCGTGACGCTCTCGCCCATCGCGGTCTTCAACGCCCTGGCGCACGACCTGGAGTTCACCGAAACGTCGCCCGGGACGGTGATCGTGGACATCGGGACCACGAGCACGGACCTGGTGGTGGCCGACGCGGGCCGCATGTGGATCCGCACGCTGTCGATCGGCGGGCACCAGTTCACGCAGGCGATCGTGGACGCGTTCAACGTGAGCTACCAGAAGGCCGAGCGCATCAAGCGCGAGGCGCACGACACGGCCCACGCCAAGCAGGTCTTCTCGGCGATGAGGCCCGTGTTCACGGACCTGGCCCAGGACATCCAGCGTTCGATCCAGTACTACCAGTCGCTGCACAAGGACACGAAGCTGACGCGTCTGATCGGGGTGGGCAGCACCTTCGAGCTCCCGGGCCTGCGCAAGTTCCTGCAACAGCAGGTGCAGATGGAGGTCTACAAGGTCGAGGAGTTCAAGAAGCTCGGTGCCGACGACCTGCAGGACCCGGCCCGGCGCGAGGCGTTCAAGGGGTCGGCGATCGGGATGGTGACGGCGTACGGGCTGGCCCTGCAGGCCCTGGACCTGGGGGTGCTCTCCGCCAACGTCATGCCGCTCCGCGTCCTGCGCCGCACGCTCTGGAAGGACAAGGTCAAGTGGTTCGGGCTGGCGGCGGGGCTGGCCATCGCGGGCTCGGCGGCCATGTTCATCGGGCCCTTCCAGGACAACGTCAAGGTGCAGGCGGCGTCGGCGGGGCAGGACCCGATCACGATCCAGCGCGTGCTGGCCGACGGGCAGCGGGCCAAGACGCTGGCCCAGGAGGCGGGCGTGGTGGGCGGGGCCCAGACCGACTACCGGGCCGCCAACCTGGCCGGGCTCGTGCAGCACCGAGACCTCTACGCCCGCCTCGTGGACGACCTGGGGCGGATGCTCGACGCGGCCGACGGGGCGGCGGCGACGTGGGCGCCCCGCGGGCCCGACGGCAAGCCCGTGCCCAAGCCCGAGGGACCGGCGTACGAGCTCAAGCTGTTCGACACCACGTACGAGGGCGGCGGACTGATCGCCAGCGCCAGCGTCGCGGCGCTCCCGGTCGGCGCGACGATCCAATCGCCGATCCCCGAGGAGCTGCACAGGCAGCCGCTCGTGCGGATCCGGCTCCGCGTCTCGACCGCGCAGGCCGACCCGCAGCGGTTCATGATCGCGACGATCCAGCAGTGGCTGCGCGAGAACCGCGACCGCGAGGGGGTGCCCTACCTGATCTTCGCCGACGAGAACCCGTGGAGGCTCGCCGACGTCAGCCTCGCGGGCGGCGCGGGCCCGCTCGGGCGCGACCCGCGGATGGGCTCGGGGGCGGCCGCGACCCCCGGCCTGGAGGGCGATCGGCGGGGCACGGCGATGATGCCCCCCCGCCCGGTGACCCGCCCCGGCGCGCCGGTCATTCGGATCGGCGACGCGGCGGCCGCGGGCTCCTCGCAGGCTGGGGCGGCGGACCTGGCGACGTTGGCGCCTTTGGGCTCGCTGCGGGACGCCGAAGTGGGCGCCGCGGCGACGGCGGTGTTCGACGTGGAGTGGACCATCGTCTTGAGGCCCAAGAAGCAGGAGGGCGGGGCGTGAAGAAGGTCATCGGCTGGGTCAGGCAGAACGTGCTGATCGTGGTCTTCGCCGCGGTGATCCTGGCGACGCTCCCGGCGGCGGCGGTCGTGAGCGTGGGCTGGGGCAAGAGCATCCGTCAGAAGCAGCAGGCCAAGGCCGACGACATGCTCCGCCAGGTCAACGGGCTGCGCGTGTCGTTCGCGCTCCCCCCGGTGTCGCCGGGCGAGCCCGGCGTGACGCTGACCGCCGCCCCCAACCCCGTGCTCACCGACTGGTTCAAGACGAACAAGGAGCGGATCGAGTCGCAGTCGGCGGAGGTGATCAAGGCGGCGGTGGAGTTCAACCGCCGCGACCACGGCCCGCTCATCAACGACCTGTTCCCGACCCCGGGCAAGCGCGAGATGCTGCCGGTGCGGACGCTGGAGTTCGTCGACCGGATCGTGGGGCGTCCCGACCGCGGGATCGCGGGGGCGTACCAGCGTCTGTTCGAATCGGCGGGGGCGGGACCGCCCGCGGATCCGCAGGCGGTGGCGGAGCAGATCAAGGCCCTGCAGGCCCGCGAGACGGAGCGCCTCCTGGGCACCAACCCGCAGCGTGCGCTGACCAACGAGGAGCAGGAGGAGATCGCGCACCGGCTGGTGCAGGCCCGCCTGGCGACCTACCAGCAGAGCGGGCGCCGCCTGCGCTTCTACGGGACGCCCGACGCGGTGGACGGCAGACCCTCGAGGCTCCCGGACAAGCCACCCGGCGTCGCCGAGTGCTTCGAGTGGCAGTGGGACTACTGGCTCGTCGCCGACCTGCTCGCGGCGATCCGGTCGGCGAACGCCGCCGACCTGGCCGGCAACCCGGTGAAGCGCCTGGAGTCCATCGTGATCGTGGAGCCGGTGGTCCGCCGGGCCGACAGCGCCTTTTCCGTGGAGCCGCAGGGCCCCACCGACCCGGGGCCCGACCCCGCCGCCGGGCTGCTCGAGCCCTTGTTCCTGCTGTCCCCGAGCGGGCGCGGCGCCCCGAACCAGTTGTACGACACCCGCCTGGCCCGCCTGCGCGTGGTGGTGAGCTCGGCGCGGCTGCCCGAGTTCATCGATGGGCTGGCGCGCACCAACTTCCTCACGGTGACGCACCTGCGCCTGAGCGAGGTCGATGTCTGGGCCGACCTGGAGCAGGGCTACTTCTACGGGCCCGAGCACGTCGTGCGCGCCGAGTTCGAGATCGAGTCGCTCTGGCTGCGGGCCTGGACGACGCCCCTGATGCCCAAGGAGATCCGCGACGCCCTGGGGGTTCCCGCCGATGCGCCGTGAGAGGGACGACAACCACGCGCCGCCCATGGGCGGCACGGAGAGCACGCCATGAAGGTCAAAGGCATTTCAACGATCGAACGCCACGCCGAGAAGGTCGTCGTCGGTGTCGTCGCCGTCGTCGGCGTCGCGGCCCTGGCGTGGCAGTTCGCGGGGCAGGGCAACACGGTGTCCGTCGACCGGCGGACGGTGAGCGTGGACCACGCGCTCAAGCCGGTCGTCGACGCGGCGTCGCGGGTCCGGGCCGAGCTCGAGAGCGCGTCGCCCAAGCTCCCGGAACTGGCCGCCTCCGCCGATCTCATCGGCGCCTTCCGCGCGGGCCTGAGCGCCGGCGTGGCGCCGACGCCTCGGGTGTCGGCCATGGGACGCGCCGTGTCGATCGGGGCCGCGACCGGGCCCGCGGTGGGTGACGCCCTCTACGCCAGCGTCACGCCCCCGGCCCCCACCACCCCGGTCGCGCACGTCTACCGCAACACCATCTCGCCCTTCGAGTGGCTCGCCAACGAGGCCCTCCGCCCCTTCCTGCCCGCGGAGCAGCCCTTCGACAAGGCCGGCGTGTCCATCCAGGCCCAGTTCGACGGGCGGGCCCTGGCCCAGGCCCTCGACGAGGACCCGGACAGCGACGGCCCGATCCAGCCCCTCCCGCCGCAGTGGTGGCGCGGGAACCTCGAAGTGCTCGCGGTGCAGGCCGAACGCGAGGTCCTCCGCCCCGACGGCACCTGGGGATCGAGCACGCTCGTGGGGCCCCTCCCGGGCCGCCCGGACCTGCTCGCGGAAGTGGGGCGCGTCGTGGCGGCCCCGGGCGACATGTCGATCATCCTCGACACCGCACGCCGATCCTCGGACCAGGTGCTCCACCCCGCGTACCTGACCGTGCTGACGGGCGAGCCCTGGAGCGAGCCGATCGAGGCACGGGCGGCGGTCGAGCCCGGCGCCGTCGGCGAAGGCACGACCGCCGGGGTGGTCCGCCGACGGGCCGACCTCGCGGCCAGGGCGGCGCGCCTCGAGCAGCAGTTGGCGCAGGCGGGCGGGTCGCGGGCCCCGGAGCCGGGCCGCCAGCCCGGCGGGGGCGGCAAGACCGGGGCCGGCGGTCGCCCGGGCCCCGGTCCGCGCGATCCCGGCGCCGCGACGAGCGAAGACGCCGCCCGCCGCAACCGCCTCCAGCGCCAGCTCGACGAGACCCGCCTGGCCCTGGACCGCATCGACGCCCAGCTCGCGGAGCAGGGGCTCGGCCCGGACGGCAAGCCCATGACCGCCGAGCAGCGGGCCGCGCTGATCGGCGCCTCGGCGGGGCAGCAGCTCACGTTCCTGGAGGACCCGTCGGTCACCGCGTGGGTGCATGACTTGGCCGTCGAGCCCGGGCAGAGCTACCGCTACCGGGTGCGCCTGGTGCTGAACAACCCCTGCTACGGGCACGATCGCACGCTCAAGCCCGAGCAGCAGGCGCTGGCCGCCTCCCCGATCTGGCAGACGCCGTGGTCGGATTGGACCGACATCGCGGTGGAACGGATGGAGAACGTGTTCGTGGTCGCCGCGGGCGGGCGCGGGGCACTGGGCGGGCCCAAGGCGCAGTTCGAGGTCTTCAAGTTCTACTACGGCTACGACCGGCGGGCCGTGGTCTCCGCCGAGCCCGGCGATCAACTCGCCGCCGAGATCAAGCCGCCGGCCGAACTGATGATCTTCGATCTGGAGGCGCTCAAGTCCTCGGGGGCCACCCCGGAGACGTCGCCACTGCAGCCCGTGCGAGAGCCCGAGCCGACCGACCCTCGCGGGCCCAAGGGCCCGCGCGAAGCCGCCCCGCCGCCGCCGCCGTCGGGCTCCGTCGGGCCCGGCGCCGCCCCGCTGCCGGGGATGCCGGTCCCCAAGACCATCGCCGTGGGCGATATCGGGGCCATGCTGCTGGACGTGGCCCCGGTCCCCGGGACCACGGCCCGGGCGATCCCCGGCCAGGCCGCCGAGCAGCGATTCAAGGCGATTCTCCGCGACAGCCTCACCGGGCGGATCATCGCCCGCACCCCCGAGGAGGAGCGCGGCACCGAGCTGTACGCCCGGCTGGTCAGGTCGGCCCGTGCGGGCGAGCGCCAAGCCATCCCCGGCAAGGTCGAGCCCGAGCGCCCGCCGGAGCCCTCCCCGGTGCCCGAGCCGGTGCCGGAGCCCGAGCCGATCCGCCGGCCGGGCGGCGGGGGCGGTGGCGGGGGTGGCGGCGGAGGCGGCTAACTCCGATTCCGGCAACGGCTTACAGATTCTTCTGGGGGGAGGGAGTTGACTCCTTCCGGGGGGAGCGTAAAGTCCCCCCTGCCGATCGCGGGCTCCGCGGCGGCTGGCCGATCGAGACGATCGCCGGTGAAAGGGCGGTTGGGGCTTCCCCGCCCGGTCTTTCGCCGACTCTTTGAAAACCGGATATGGTCGACGCAGCTTCGCCACGGTTCCGCGGCGCGCCACCAGGCCGCCGGGGGATACGGGCGGAGCGAGTAGATGACCAATAGCACCGAGGCGTGCCGGGCGGGTCCGACCCGATCGGCGCGTGACGATGCGAGCGCTAAGGCGAAGAAAGAACACCGGAACGACCGGCCAGGTCGGCGTGTCCGGGGGTTGCACCACCTGCTTTCGGTGCCCCGAGCCCTTCCCGCGAGGGGGGTCGAGGGGTGTCCGCGACGCCAGGTTGGTGTGATCGAGCCAAGGGCGCACGGTGAATGTCTTGGCATCGAGAGGCGATGAAGGACGTAGGAACCTGCGATAAGCCACGAGGAGCCGGTAACCAGGCTGTGATCCGTGGATCTCCGAATGGGGCAACCCGCCCGCAAGGGCGCTTCACTCTGAATGCATAGGGGTGAAGAGCGAACCCGGGGAAGTGAAACATCTCAGTACCCGGAGGAAAAGAAAGCAACCGCGATTCCGTGAGTAGCGGCGAGCGAAAGCGGACGAACCGGTGGTGGTGAGCGAAGCGTTTGAATGACGCGCCACAGAAGGTGAAAGCCCTGTACCCACCCGCCGGGAAGCCCATGGATTAGACTCTGGCTCGGGAAACCGGGGTCGAAGATGGGGGGTCCACCCTCCAAGGCTGAATACTCCTCGATGACCGATAGCGAACCAGTAAGGCGACTGAACGATGAAAAGCTCCGCGACGAGCGGAGTGAAAGAGCACCTGAAACCGTGCGCCTACAAGCGGTCGGAGCCCTCCGGGGTGACGGCGTGCTTTTTGCATAATGAGCCCACGAGTTGGTCTGTGCGGCGAGCCTAAGGCCTACCGGGCCGGAGGCGGAGCGAAAGCGAGTCCGAAATGGGCGCCCAGTCGCACGGGCCAGACGCGAAACCTAAGTGATCTACCCTTGGGCAGGTTGAAGGGCGGGTAAAACCGCCTGGAGGACCGAACGCATGAACGTTGAAAAGTTCTGCGATGACCTGAGGGGAGGCGGTTAAAGGCCAATCAAACTGGGAGATAGCTCGTTCTCTCCGAAATAACTTTAGGGTTAGCCTCAGGCGGCAAGTGCTGGGGGTAGAGCGACTGGATGAGCGGTGGGGTCCGCAAGACTACCCTGCTTAACCAAACTCCGAATACCAGCACCCAAGGCCTGGGAGATAGACCGCGAGCGACAATGTCCGCGGTCAAAAGGAGAAAAATCCTGATCGCCAGCTAAGGTCCCCAATTTCTGCTCAGTTCGAAAGGAAGTCACGTTGCGGTGACAGCCGGGATGTTGGCTTAGAAGCAGCCACCATTTAAAGAGTGCGTAACAGCTCACCGGTCGAGCAATGTGGCGCCGAAAATGATCGGGAATAAGCAGAAAACCGAAGCTGCGGGCTCCGCAAGGAGCGGTAGGAGAGCGTTGCTGTCGCGGCGAAGCGGTTCCGAAAGGGTCCGTGGAGCGTCAGCAAGTGAATATGTGGGCTTAAGTAACGATAAAACGGGTGAGAATCCCGTTCGCCGAAAGCCTAAGGTTTCCTGGGGAAGGTAATTCCGCCCAGGGTTAGTCGGGTCCTAAGGCGAGGCCGAAAGGCGTAGTCGATGGCCGGCAGGTCAATATTCCTGCACACACCCGGAGATCAAGCCCAGGTTCGGGCCTCCGAGGATGGGGGGACTGTCAGATGTCCAGGCCCTTGAGGCCGATTCCCATCGGAGGGGGCTCCCAGAAGAGCCTGGGGGGCAAAGGGTGTCCCGTACCACAAACTGACACAGGTAGGCAAGGTGAATAACCAAAGGCGCTCGAGAGAACGGTCGTGAAGGAACTAGGCAAGTTCACCCCGTAAGTTCGCAAGAAGGGGGGCCTCCTCCGCAAGGAGAGGCCGCAGAGAAGAGGCTCTGGGAACTGTTTATCAAAAACACAGCTCTGTGCGAACTCGAGAGAGGACGTATACAGAGTGACGCGTGCCCAATGCCGGAATGTCAAGGAAGCGGGTCAGCGCAAGCGAAGCTCGCGACCGAAGCACCGGCGAATGGCGGCCGTAACTATGACGGTCCTAAGGTAGCGAAGTTCCTTGTCGGGTAAGTTCCGACGCGCATGAATCGCGTAATCACTGGAGCACTGTCTCCACGACCGACTCGGTGAAATAGAAGTGGCGGTGAAGATACCGCCTACCCGCAGCAAGACGGAAAGACCCCGTGGACCTTTACTGCAGGCCCCTATTGGCCACGAGCATATACTGCGTAGTATAGGTGGGAGGCTTCGACGCCCGGATTCCGGTCCGGGAAGAGCCACCAAGTGAAATACCACCCTGTGTAAGTTTGTGGCCTAACCTCGATTCCCGTGAAGCCGGGCGAGGAACAGTGGGTGTCGGGCAGTTTGACTGGGGCGGTCTTCTCCCAAAGTGTAACGGAGAAGTGCAAAGGTCGGCTCAGCACGGATGGAAACCGTGTGAAGAGTGCAAGAGCACAAGCCGGCTTTACTGCGAGTCCGACGGGACGAGCAGTCGCGAAAGCGGGCTCTAGTGATCCTGCGATCCCGTGTGGAAGGGTCGTAGCTCATCGGATAAAAGGTACCCCGGGGATAACAGGCTGATCGCGCCCGAGCGTCCATAGCGGCGGCGCGGTTTGGCACCTCGATGTCGGCCCATCGCATCCTGGGGCTGAAGGCGGTCCCAAGGGTTGGGCTGTTCGCCCATTAAAGCGGTACGCGAGCTGGGTTCAGACCGGCGTGAGCCAGGTCGGTCCCTATCTGCTGTGGGCGCTGCACACTTGACAGGAGTCAACCTTAGTACGAGAGGATTGGGTTGGACGCACCCCTGGTGATCCAGTTGGACCGCTCGGTCCACCGCTGGGTAGCTACGTGCGGCAGGGATAACCGCTGAAAGCATCTAAGCGGGAAGCCCCCCTGAAGATGAGGTGTGCTAGTCGCAAGACGAGAGACCCCTGGAAGACCACCAGGTTGATCGGCCGCAAGTGCACGGGCTGAAAGGCCCTTAGCTGAGCGGTACGAACGGTCGAAGCTCGATCACACCAACCAGACGCCGCGGCGTGCCTCCACGCCGCACTCGCATCGGTTCGGTGCTCTTGTTCGTCTCGCCCTTCAACGGGCGCGGCCGCCGATAGGCGACCGCACGCGTCCGACCATACACCGGTCTTCGCCGGCCTCCCCCGATCCGGGCGGCGCGGCGGATGCCCGTTTCGTCGAAAGACGGCCGGGTGTTTTCGGTGACCATAGGCGGAGGGAAACACCTGTTCCCATCCCGAACACAGCAGTTAAGCCTCCGCCGCCGATGATACTGCTCCGCGGGAAAGTAGGTCGTCGCCGAGCTTGGGCCCCGTCAGGTAAACCTGGCGGGGCCCTTCTGCTTTTCTGGCTTCCCCACTACCATCGCGCTGCATGGAGCCGGATCGCGCCATCGCCGCCCACCTGGCCCGGGCCTCGTCGCACGGCTGGGCGGTCCGGGCCGAGGGCCCGTCCATCACCGCGATCGCCCGCACGCGGGACGCGCGCACCGCGATGGTCGTTGTGCCGCTCCTCGCGGTGTTCGCCTACTGGCTGGCGACCGCGGCGGCGGACTGGGCGAAGCGGGGGGCGGACTGGTCGCGCGGCGGGCTGTTGACGCTGCTCGCCCTGGGGTGCGTCGTGTTCGTCTCGGTGATCGGGATGCGCACGCTGGGCTCGGTGGTGGTCCGGCTCGACGCGGACCGGCTGCGGGTCGCGACCGGCGTTGGGCCGCTGCGACGGCGCTGGGCGGAGGCCCGGAGCGAGCTGCGTCGCGCCTGGGGCGAGGTGACCTGCCTGGGATTCATGTACCAGGTTGAGTGAGGGCAACTGAGTCTACCAACCCCTCTCCCCGCGTGCAGGCGGGCGACGGAGCGAGGGCGAGCGAAGCGAGTCCGAGCGGAGGAGCCTGCCTG
>VGXM01000014.1 GCA_016873295.1 Phycisphaerae bacterium | reverse complement strand
GCGCCTTGGTGCGCGTTCTTCCAACCACGCCGGGTGCCACGACTGTGCCGCTCGGGGCACAGTCGTGCTGGTGGGGAGAGCACGACTGTTCGCCGAGCCGAACAGTCGTGGCACGGCGGGTGCCACGGGTCATCGGGCGCTTCGCCCGATGACCCGTGCGGCTGTCAACGCCCGTCCGGAGGCCGGCACGGGCGATCCGCAAGGCGGATCGCCCGTGGCACCCGCGGCGTCCGCCGGCGCCTTGGTGCATGTTCTTGCGACTCGCGCCTAGAAGCCGGCGCCCCCGATCCACGCCGACGGGCGCACGCCCAGGGCCGCGGCGATCTGGAGCAGGGATTCGAGGCTGGGCAGGTGCGTGCCGCGTTCGACGGCGGAGAGCTGGCTGACGGAGAGGTCCGAGTTCTCGGAGAGGTCCTTGAGCGTCCAGCCGCGTTCGACGCGCGCCAGGCGGATCTGCCGCCCCAGTTCCATGCGGAGTCGGTCCTGGGGGCGACGTCCCAGCCCGAGACGGACGGTCGCCTGCGCCAGGGCCCGGTGCAGTTCCTCGACGCCGAAGGGCTTGGCGAGGTAGTCGAAGACGTCGAGCTTGAAGGTCTGTCGCATGGAGTCGAGGGAGGGGTAGCCCGTGATGACGATGACGCACAGGCGGGGCCAGCGCCGGCGCACCTCGGCCAGCACATCGATGCCCGAGGCGGGGCCCATCTTGATGTCGAGGAGGGCCACGTCGGGCGGTCGGGCCTCGCACGCCTCGTAGAAGGCGCGGGGCGAGGCGACGCAGCGGGCGTCGTGCCCGGCGTCCTCGAGCACCTCGTGGAGGTACTGGAGGAAGTCGGCGTCGTCGTCGAGGGCGACGATCGACAGCGGGAAGCGCGGCGCATCGGCGGCGGGGGTCGGATCGGCCGGGGCGGGCGGGGACGGGTCAGGCACGCGCGGCCTCCTGGGGGGCGTCGGTCACGGGGCCCGGGCCGCGCACGGGGAGCATCACCTCGAACTCCGCGCCGCCCCCGGCGGACGCGGGGCGGTTGCGGGCCAGGATCACCCCGCCGTGGTCGCGCACGATGCCGTCGGCGACGGCGAGCCCCAGCCCTGTGCCCCGGGCGTCGAGGCGCGTGGTGACGAAGGGCTCGAAGAGGCGCGAGAGCACGTCGGGGTCGATGCCGGGCCCGTTGTCGCGGACGGTGATGGAGACCCAGTCGCGCCCCTCGCGCCGGGCGCGATCGGCGCGGAGCTCGATCCGCCCCGGGGTCGCCGATTCGGCGGGGGCGGCCCGCCCCGCCAGGGCCTCGACGCTGTTGCGGAGCAGGTTGACCAGCACCTGCACCATGCGGTCGGCGTCGCACTCGACGACGGTCCCCGGCGGGACGTCCGCCGCGATCTCGGCGGCCGTCCCCGCGTTCAGGCGGACGAGCGTGGCGGCCTCGTCGGCGACGGCGGCCAGGTCGGTGGGGCGGGTGCGCGGAGGCTGGGCCCGGGCGAACTGCAGGAGGCTCTCGCCCAGGCGCTCCAGTCGGCGCACGACGCGGAGCAGGAGCGCGACCTGCGAGGGGTCGAGGGGGCGATCGGGGTGCGCGTGCATGCGCTCGGTGAGGCCCTTGACGACCGCGAGGGGCGTGTTGAGCTCGTGGGCGATGCCCGCGGACATCACGCCCAGGCTGGCGAGGCGGTCGCTGTGGGCCAGGCTGGTGCGGGCGGTCTCGAGCAGGTGGTTCTTGCGCTTGAGTTCGGCCGCCACCTGCTCGAAGCGGCGCAGGGCGTCGTCGAGGGCCCGCTCGTGGTCGCGGAGGGCCCGCACCGACTCGTTCCGCGAGCGCATGATCTCGCCCAGTTCGTCCTGGACGACGTGCTCCTCGGGGATGAGCTCTTCGTCGCGGCGTCCCTCGCGCAGGGCCCGGTCGGCCTCGAGCGTGCGCCGGATGGGGCGGTAGACGTGCTGGGGGAGGACGAAGACCTCGAGGGCGGCGGCGATGAGCGCGTACGCCGCCAGCACCGCCAGGACCAGGGCCGCGTACTGGACCCGCAGGGCCCGGCGCACGCCCTCGATGCGGACCTGGACGAGGGCGTAGAGGGGCTCGCCCCCGATGGTGGGCAGGAACGCCGCGGCGGCGGAACCGTCGCGGGCCTCGTCGCCGGACTCGATCGGGACGACCTCGCCCTGGCGCACGGCGACCCTCGCGGCGTCGGTGTCGTCGAGGCGCGTCGCCGACGCCGAGCCGAACCGTACCACGACCTCGGGCGGGCTGTGGAACGCCGACAGACGGCGCTCGACGCCCCGCACGTCGGCCTTGGCGCCCTCGACGGCGGCGCGGAGCAGCGTGGAGGCCTTGTCGAGCTCGGCGCGGCGGACGGCGTCCTGGGCCGTCGGACGGATCGTCAGCAGCAGCAGCGCCACCATCGCCAGCGAGAAGCACGTGTGGAGGAACAGCAGCTTCTTGCGGATCCGCATCGCCCGAAGGCGCGGCACGGGCACCCACCGCCCCGCGGCGGCGATCATCGGCGCCGCGGCGGGGCGGGCAGGGGCGTCGGTCGGCGGGATGTCGGCACGCGGCCTGGGCTCCATCGAGACTCCGGGAGGGTCGCTCGCCCGAATCGTTCGGCGGCGGGCGGGTCGCGGCAACCGGGCCGCGACGACGACCCAATACACTCCGGGGTGAACCAGCCGATCCCCCCAGTCCAGATCGCCCGGCTCGACCCCGCCCGCGACCGCGTGTGCGGCGTGCTGGCCCGGCACGCCGCCGACTACCCGGCCCTGACCCCGCTGACCGCGTCGGCGTGGGCGGGCCTGGAGGAGCGCGACGCGGCCTTCGCCGCCGGCATCTACGACGCCGTCGTTCGGCGGTGGCTCACGCTCCGCTGGCTCGTCGGGGTGCACGCCGGGCGGAGCTTCGATCGCCTCGATGCGCCGGTGAAGTCGGCGCTCCTGGCGGGCGCGGCCCAGATGATGCTCCTGGACCGCGTCCCGGCCCACGCGGCCATCGACCGCGCGGTGGAGTGGGCCAAGGCCCATGGGCAGGGTGGCGGCGTCGTCAACGCCGTGCTGAGGAAGATCGCCGGCACGCGCGAGCGGGCCCGGATCGAGCCCGGCCCGTGG
Source organism: Phycisphaerae bacterium (assembly GCA_016873295.1). GTDB lineage: Bacteria > Planctomycetota > Phycisphaerae > Phycisphaerales > UBA1924 > VGXM01. The sequence goes on along the minus strand of VGXM01000014.1, from coordinate 70,185 downwards.
GACGGCGCCCGCGACGCGCTGCCCCTGTCGGACGGGCGGGTCATGCGCCTGCCGGGGTCGTTCGACTGCGACGAACGCGACTGGCTCGCGGTCGCCACCAGCCACCCGCGCGACCTGGTCGATCGATGGCGAGCGGCCCAAGGCGAGGACGCGGCCCGGAGCATCGCGCTGCACGGGCTGGTCGCCCCGCCGGTCATCCTCTATACGGGCGCCGCGTCCGCAGACCCGGGCCCCGGCGGCGGGCTGACGCTGCTTCCCCACGACTCGCCCCGGCACCACGTCGCCCAGGGGCCTCGGGCCGCGCTGCTGGCGTACCTGGAACGGCGCCCCGACGTGTGGGTGCAGGACCCGGGCGCGAGCGCGGCGATCGACGCGGTGCGCGGGCTCGCCCCCAGGCTCATCGTCGATGCCTGCGCCGGTCGCGGCACCAAGACCCGCCAGCTCGCCGCCGTGTTCCCCAACGCCCGGGTGCTCGCCACCGACGTGGACGACGCCCGGCGTGCGGAGCTGGCGCGCCTGGCGACGCCGGACGGGCGGATCCGCGTGGTGATCCCCGCCGAGCTGGCGCGGGCCGCGGCGGGCCAGGCGGACCTGGTCGTGCTCGACGTGCCCTGCTCGAACAGCGGCACGCTGGCCCGCCGGGTCGAGGCCCGGTACCGGTTCGAGCGGTCCCTGGGGCGCGACCAGCTCGCGCGCCTGGCGGCGATCCAGGCCGACCTGATCCGCTCGGCGCTGGGGTGGCTGGCGCCCGACGGCGCGATCCTCTATTCCACGTGCAGCATCGAGCCCGAGGAGAACGAGGGGCGGATCGGAGCCATCCCCCCGGCCGCCGGGCTGGTGCGGGATTCATCGGCGCTCGCGCTGCCGGCGGGCGTGCCGGGCGAAGCCCCCTCGGGCTACCGCGACGGCGGGTACTGGTGCCTGCTTCGCCGCCGGGGGACGGTCGCCCCCGACGGGGGTAAACTCCCCCCACGCGCATGACGACCGTTTCCGCCCGGACGCCGATCCTCGCCATGAACCTCCTCGACGTGCTGACCCCTGAAAGCATCCGCGCCCCGCTCCAGGCGACCGACAAGTGGGGCGTGATCGCGGAACTGGTGGACGTGCTCGGGGCCGCGGGCAAGGTCAAGGACGTCAAGGCCCTCAAAGAGGCGGTGTGGACCCGCGAGCAGACCCGCACCACGGGCATCGGCAACGGGCTGGCGATCCCGCACGGCAAGTGCGCGGGGATGCCCGGGCTGGCCATGGCCATCGGCAAGCCCGCCCAGCCCATGAACTTCGAGGCGATCGACGGGCAGCCGGTCCGCTTGATCGTCCTGCTGGCCAGCCCGCCCGACCGCACCAGCGACCACATCCAGGCGTTGGCGCGGATCAGCCGACTGATGACGATGGACGAGTTCCGCGAGAAGGTCTACGCCGCCCAGACCGCCGAGCAGATCCACGAGTTGCTCAAGTCTCAAGAGGCCAAGTAGACGCCGGGCCCCACCGATGCCCGCCTTGGACTGCTTCAGCCCGATGCCCGTGATCGAGTCGGCGCTGCACGACCGCATCGCGTCGCGCGACCTGCCCGCGGGACTGGCCGAGGCGCTCCGCTACGCGCTGCTCGGGGGCGGGAAGCGGATCCGCCCGCTGCTGGCCTGGCACGCCTGCGTCGCCGCGGGGGCCCCGGGGGAGCGGAGCCTGCCCGCCGGCGTCGCCGTCGAGTTCGTCCACGCCTTCAGCCTGGTCCACGACGACCTGCCCGCGCTGGACAACGACGACGTGCGCCGGGGGCGCCCGACGCTCCATCGGCACGCGGGCGAGGCCATGGCGATCCTGGCGGGCGATGCCCTGCTCGCGCTGGCGTTTGACGTGCTGTCCCGCGAGCCGCCGCCGGCGCTGGGGCAGGCCCTGTGCGCTGAACTGACGGCGGGCACGTCGGCGATGATCGTCGGGCAGGTGTACGACACCCTGGGGGGCCTCCCGCACGAGATCGCGGGCGCCGAGCGGGTGCGGCTGGTGCACCGGAACAAGACCGGCGCCCTCATGCGCGCCGCCTGCCGCATGGGCGCCCTGCTCGGGGGCGTCGGCGCCGGGCCCCGCCTCGGCGCCATCACCGCCTTCGGCGACGCCGTCGGGCTCATGTTCCAGGTCGTGGACGACCTGATCGACGTGGAGCAGCCCGCGGACCACGCCGGGAAACGCACGGGGAAGGACTCCGTCGCCGGCAAGCTCACCTTCCCGGGCGTGCTGGGCGTCGAGGGGTCGCGGGCGGAGGTCGAGCGGCTGGAGCGCGAGGCGCTCGCGGCGGTCGCGGGGCTGGGGCCCTCGTCGGGCGGGCTGGCGGACCTGTGCCGAGCCATGTCGAGCCGGACCCGATAAGCGGTGAACGGGCCGGCGCCCGAACCGCGGCGCCGCGGGGTCGTACGTCGTGTCGGCGTCGCCCGCAAACCGACGCCGCTACACTTCTTTCAGTCCGCGTTGAAAGTTCGGGGCCCGTCGCCCAGGAATACCTCCCGACCATGGGCATCCTCGAGTCGATCAAGAGCCCCCACGACCTTCGGAACCTGTCGCGAGAGCAGCTCCCCGAGCTGGCGCGGGAGGTGCGTGCGGCGATCTACGCCGGCGTCGCCCGCTCGGGCGGGCACCTGGCCCCGAACCTGGGGGTCGTGGAGCTCACCATCGCGCTGCACTACGTCTTCGACTTTGCGCACGATCGCCTGCTCTTTGACGTGGGGCACCAGTGCTACCCGCACAAGCTGCTGACGGGGCGGCTGGCGATGCTCGAGAATCTGCGCACGCGCGAGGGGATGGCGGGGTTCCCCGACCCGCGCGAATCGGCGTACGACCTCTTCGGCGTCGGGCACGCGGGGACGGGGATCTCCACGGGCGTGGGGATGGCCCGGGGCGACATGCTCAACGGGGAGGCGTTCGACCCCAGGGGCAACCCGGGAGGCCGGCGCGTGGTCACGCTCGTCGGCGACGCGTCGATCGTGAACGGGGTGGCGATGGAGGGCCTGAACAACGCGGGCACGCTGCCGCGGCAGTTCCTTGTGATCCTGAACGACAACGGGATGTCGATCTCCAAGCCGCAGGGCGCCATGGCCCGCCAGTTCGACCGCCTGCGGATCTCCAACGTCTACGCGGAGTTCAAGAAGCAGGCCAAGGAGGCGTTGCGGCACCTGCCGGGGGGCGAGTGGGCCGAGCGGGGGGCGCACCGGGCGGGGGAGATGGCCAAGGCGATGTTCTCGGACGCCGACGCCGGGTCGTGGTTCGAGCACTTCGGGCTCAAGACGGTGGGCCCGATCGACGGTCACGACTTCGACGCGCTGCTCTCGTTCCTGCGCGAGGCCCGCGAGATCGACCGCCCCATGGTCCTGCACGTCAAGACGGTCAAGGGGCGTGGGTACTCGTTCAGCGAGCAGGACTCGGTCCGGTTCCACTCGCCGTCGGCGTTCTCGATGGTCGACGGCGACCCAGACAGCGAGGACTGCCGCATCGAGCTCAAGAGCGACGGGCGGTCCTTCACCTCCGCCGCGGGCGAGGCACTGGCGGAGATCATGGCCCGCGACGAGAAGGTGGTGGCGTGCACGGCGGCGATGCCGGACGGCACGGGGCTCTCCAAGGTGCTGACGCGCTTCCCCGATCGGGCGTGGGACACGGGCATCTGCGAGAGCCACGCGATGGACATGATGGCGGGGCTGGCCCGGACCGGCTTCCGCCCCTTCTTCGCGGTGTACTGCACCTTCCTCCAGCGGGCCTTCGACCAGGCGTTCCAGGAGGTGTCGCTGCAGGGGCTGGGGGTGCGGCTGCTGCTGGACCGGGCGGGACTGGTGGGCGGCGACGGGGCCGTGCACCACGGGTTCTGCGACGTGGCCCTGCTGCGGACGCTCCCTGGGGCGGTGCTGATGGCGGCGATCGACGAGCCCAGCCTGGTCGCGGCCATGGAGTTCATGCGCCAGCACGACGCGGGGCTCTCCGCGGTCCGCTACCCGCGCGACATCGTGAGCACGAGGCTGGCGGGGCTGGCCTGCCCGCCCTTCGAACCGGGCAAGGCCCGCTGCCTGACGCCCGACCTGGACGTGCGTCGCGGCGGCAGGCCCGACGCGGCGGTGCTGGCCTTCGGCACGCCGGCGATCGACGCCCTTGGGGCCGTGGACGGCCTGGGCGAGCGCGGGCGGGTCGCGGTCTACGACGCCCGGTTCGCCAAGCCCGTCGATGCCGGGCTCGTCCGGTCCCTGCTGGCGCGATCCACGCCGATCCTCACCGTCGAAGACCACGGCGTCATGGGCGGGTTCGGGTCGGCGGTGGCGGAGGCCGCGGCGGAGATCATGGCCGGGGAGCCCGAGCTGGCCGGGTCGCTGCACCTGACGCGCCTGGGCCTGCCCGACCGGTTCATCCGCCAGGACCCGCGCGGGGCCCAGTTGGCCGAGGCGGGGCTGGACTGGGCCGGGCTGGCGCGGTCGATCCGCGAGGTGCTGGCGTCGCGGCGGGCGTCGGTCGAGCCCACGATCGCGATGGCGGAGGCCAGGCCCTCGCGCGTGTGAAGGGCTTCCAGCGCGAGCGTCGCACCGCCTCCGCTTCGCACCAGCGCTTGCCGCGCCCGTCGCGGAATCTCCGGCGCGGGCTGCTCCACGATGATGCGCGGCCCCCGTTCACGCCGAGCCATTCGTGAACCGTGGCCCGCGGGCGCGACGTGAGGGGCGCGAAGAAGGACGCGTCGCGAACCTCGCCGAAGCGAATGGCAGTGTCCATTCGCATTGCGCTCTGCTCGGTCCGTGCCGCAGCCTCCTCCGCGGTCTTCGGGTGGCCCCCGGGCAGGGAGTCGGCCATCCGGAACGATCGCCCTGGACGAGGCTCGACCGAGCGCGTGCGTCCCAAGAACGCGCAGGTACGCGGGCGACGGCTCGGGCGACAGGACCTCCGCTCCGGGATGCTCGTTCCCGGATTCGTCGCGGCGCCACGGCTTTGTCCGGATCGGGAAACCCGGATCATCGATCCGCCCTCGCATGACGTCCTCGGCGAGGCCCGCCAGCCCCTCGCGGGGCGTTGGATGGGGCGGACGTGGATCTCGACCGAGCCGTCGGCGAGCATCACCACCTTGGTCGGCACCGCCGAGACGCGCCCGGCCCAGTCCCACCACCAGACCAGGAGCGGCACGGCGATCAGCACGCCGTACACCACCGCGCGCCGGCGTCAACGCCGACGCGGCCGCAGCGGATCGCCCTCGGGGCGCTCGACCGGCATGAACCAAGGGTACCCGCCCCCCGGCGGCCGCCCCGGTCGGCCCGGGCGTCCGCCGTACACTCCCTCCCATGCCGCGGCGTGTCGTGGTTCTCGTGAACGAGCAGAAGCCGGAGGCGGTGGCGGGGGCCGAGGACGTGCGCGCGCTCGTGGAGCGGGCCGGGGGCAGCGTCGTCGCCACGCTCCCGGCGGCGGCGGACCCGCTGCCGGCGTCGGCACGCGAGGCGGACCTGTTCGTGGTGCTGGGGGGCGATGGCACGCTGCTGAGCCAGTCGCGCCGCTGCCACGAGCTGACCACGCCCCTGCTGGGCGTGAACTTCGGCAAGGTGGGGTTCATGGCGGAGTTCGACCCCGAGTCGCTGGCGCGGCGGGCGCCGGCGTTCTTCGGCGAGGCGCCGCTGCCGATGCGCGACCTGCGCGTGCTGGAGGCAACGGTGACGTCCTTCCGCGACCCGCGCCCGCGCTTCGCGGGGATCGCGATCAACGAGGCCGCCGTGGTGGCCGGGCCCCCCTACCGCCTCATCAACGTCGCGATCTCGATCGACGGGCAGCTCGGGCCGGTGGTCTCGGGCGACGGGCTGATCGTGGCGAGCCCGATGGGGTCGACGGCGTACAACCTGTCGGCGGGCGGGCCCATCATCGCGCCCGACGTGCCGGCCCTGGCGATCACGCCCATCGCGCCGCACTCGCTGGCCTTCCGCCCCATCGTGGTGGGCGAGCGCAGCCGTGTGGAGCTGACGATGCTCCGCTGCAACGACGCCGGGAACGGGCAGGGCACCACGCTCGTGCTCGACGGGCAGGTGCAGGCGCCGCTGCACCCGGGGGACCGGGTGGAGGTGGGCATGGCCGAGCGCACGGTGCGGCACGTGGTCAACCCGGACACGACCTACTGGGCGACGCTGATCGGGAAGCTGCGCTGGGCGTCGAGGCCCGCGGGCGGGGGGTAGGGGCCCGTACGATCGGGCGTGGTCCGGCGCGCGTTCTCGCTCATCGAGCTGCTGGTCGTCATCGCGATCGTCGCGGTGCTGGTGGCGGTGCTGCTGCCGACGCTGGGGTCGGCCCGCGAGTCGGGCCGGGCGACGGCGTGCCTCTCCAACCTGCGCTCGATCTTCACGATCGTGCGCGCCTACGCGGACGAGCACAAGGGCGTGGGCCCGGCCCTGGGGCAGCCGTACACGGCGGTGCCCAACTGGGCCTTCGTGGTCCAGGTCCACGCGGGCGCGCCGGGGACGGGGCCGGGCGAGGTCTTCGTGACGCGCTCGGCGCTCGTGTGCCCGACGGTCGCCCGCTTCTACGGGCGGGAGATGACCCGGACCTACGCGACCAACGTGACGGGGCAGGCGGGGCTCCCGGCCGATCCGCCGTCGCGCCCGGCCCCCGACCGCGGGAACTACGACGACCCGGCCCGCCCGGCGCACGTGCGCGTGGACCTGATCCAGTTCCCCGCGCGCACGCCGGCGTACTTCGACTCGGCGGCGTCGCCCCCGGGCCCGGGTCAGCCGCCCGCGACGCGCACGGCGAGCGTGGTGGACTTCCGCCAGCCGGCGCACGTGTCGGAGCGTCTGGGGCGGTTCCACGCGTCGCGGCGGGGGCTCAACGCGGGGTTCTACGACGGGTCGGCGCGCGTCGTGATCGTGAGCGACCCCTGGCCGCCCGCGGACTGGCTCGCGCCGCTGCCGTAGGGTGAACCGCGGCCTGCGGCGGGCGTCGAAGGGCATGGAGGGTGGCATGCGGAGTGGAGCGAGGCGGATCGCCGCGGCGGCCGCGGGTGTGGGGTTGATGCTCGGCGCCTGCGCCGAGGTGGGCGTGGTGCGTGTCCCGCCGGCGCCCGTGCCGACGCCGGAGGCGCCGGCACCCGCGCCGCGGGGTGTGCCGCCGGCGCCGCGGACGATCCCGGATCTGCCTCCGCGAAGCCGGGCGCCGAGCCCGTCGCACCCGGTGTTCCACGTGTGGGCCCCTCCGCCGGCGCATCACCCGCTGTGGTCGCACCCCAACGCGCGGGTCATGGCGATCTCGCACGTGGGCAAGCCCGCGGAGCGTCAGTTGTACGCCGACGCGGGGTCGCGGCGGGTGATCGGGTGGGACGAGCGGACGGGGCGGTACGTCGAGGGCCTGTGGTACCACACGCTGCCCGACTACGGGTTGCATCGCGAGAAGTACGTCGCCCGCGTGATCGCCGACTGCTTCGATCGGCAGCGGCTGACGATGGGGTCGGGGGCGTACCAGTCGGGGCGTGCCGACGGGGTGGTGTACTTCTTCGGGCTCGGTCAGCCGGGCTTTGACGAGGCGGTGCTGTTCGAGGACCCGCGCGACGCGGTGGGAACCGGGCCCAACCGCCTCAAGGGCCCGTTCCACGCCAGCGGGATCGAGGGCTCGCGCGAGGAGATGCGTCGGCTGGCCGCGGCGCTGCGGCGCGAGTTGAGGCAGCGCGGGCTGTGCGAGCCGGCGACGCTGCTGCAGGACAACGAGGAGTGGCTGGGCTGGCCCGTGTGGACGGCCCTGCTGGTCGAGGGCGGGCGGCAGGTGGGGTGGTGGCCCGAGGCCCTGGCCGACCGGCGGGCCGACACCGAGCCCGTCGTCAAGCGCGGCGGGCGCTGGATCACGCTGCGGCAGGTGGTCGAGGAGGACGGGTACTACGCCGGCGGGAGGCCGATCTGGAACGAGCAGGCGCGATACAACCACCCGAGCAACCTGGAGTGGCGCCTGAAGTTCGAAGGGCTGGCCGAGGAGATCGTGTCGTGGACGTTCGAGCGGGCCTGGGGCGAGCCGTTCCGGGCGGTCTTCCCGGGGGCCCGGTTCGGCAACTACGGGGTGGCGGTCAGCGACAACTCGGACCGCCCGCGGCGGGCGTACGCCACCAGCACGGGCGACTGGCACGCGCTGGAACTGGGCCCGGTCCTGGTCAGGAGCATGGGGGGCGACTTCAGCAGCCCGTCGATCTACATGAAGCGCGAGCTGGAGACCAAGGTCTTCCGCGGGAGGAGCGTCGAGGAGGCGCACGTGGAGCGGGTGCGGGAGGAGGTCGGGGCGATCATGGCGTCGGCGGGTGAGCGACCCGTGATCCCGTGGATCGAGGTACCCGGCAACGGGCAGCCGGCGATGACCGAGCGGATGTTCCTGCTCAAGGTCCGGGGACTGCTTCGGCTGGGGGTTACGGAGGTGGTCCTGTGGGGGGACGAGACCAAGCCGGGTGGGTTCAACTTCGACCAGGTGCTGCGACTGATCGACGCCGCGGCGACGTGGGCGGCCCATCCACCGCCCGCCGGCGGCGACTGACCGTCCGGGTCGAGCGTGGCCCGGATCAAGGGGTTGATCGGCGGGATCGGCGCGTGGAGGGGCGGCGAAAGCCCGCTGGGAGAACCGCCCCGCTCCGCGGTCGCCTGTTGAGCCCGATCCGGCGCGTGGGCCGGCTCAGCGGCTCCAGGTCGACCCGCCGAAGATCGCCGTGTCGCCCAGGTCCTCGGCGATCCGGAGGAGCTGGTTGTACTTGGCGTTGCGGTCGCTGCGACAGGGGGCTCCGGTCTTGATCTGCCCGCAGTTGGTGGCGACGGCCAGGTCGGCGATGGTGGCATCCTCGGTCTCGCCGGAGCGGTGGCTCATGACCGCCGCGTACCGGTTGCGCATGGCCAGTTCCACGGTCTCGAAGGTCTCGGAGAGCGTGCCGATCTGGTTGACCTTGACGAGGATGGCGTTGGCGCACCTCTCGGCCAGCCCGCGGGCCAGGAACTTCCTGTTGGTCACGAACAGGTCGTCGCCCACGAGCTGGACCTTGGCGCCCAGGCGCTCGGTGAGCCTGCGCCAGCCCTCCCAGTCGCCCTCGGCCAGCCCGTCCTCGATGGAGCGGATGGGGTACTTGCGGCACCAGCCCTCCCAGAGGTCGATCATCTGGTCGCTGGAGACCACGCGCTGGTCGCTCTTGAACATCATGTAGCCGGGCTGGCCCTTCTTCCTGGCCTCGTTCCAGCACTCGCTGGCGGCGGGGTCGAGGGCGACGAAGACCTGCTCGCCCCAGCGGTACCCGGCCCTGGCGGTGGCCTCTTCGAGGAGGCGCAGGGCGTCCTCGTTGTCCTTGAGGTTGGGGGCAAAGCCGCCCTCGTCCCCCACCGCCGTGGAGAGCCCTCGCTCGTGGAGGACCTTGCGGAGGGCGTGGTAGATCTCGACGCCGGCCCGCACGGCGTCGTGGAACCCGGCGAAGCCCCAGGGCTGGACCATGAACTCCTGGAAGTCGACGGTGTTGTCGGCGTGCTTGCCGCCGTTGAGCACGTTGAACATGGGGACGGGCAGCACGCGGGCCTTGGCCCCGCCCAGGTATCGGTAGAGCGGGAGGCCCGAGGCCTCGGCGGCGGCCTTGGCGACCGCCATGGAGATGCCCAGGATCGCGTTGGCGCCGAACCGCCCCTTGTTGTCCGACCCGTCCAGGTCGCAGAGGCGCTTGTCGACGTGCTCCTGCTGGCGGCAGTCCATGCCGATGATCTCGTGGGCCAGGCGCCGGTTGACGTTCTCGACCGCCCGCAGGACGCCCTTGCCGAGGTAGACCCTGGCGTCACCGTCGCGGAGTTCGACGGCCTCGTGCTCACCCGTGCTGGCGCCGCTGGGGACGGCGGCGCGGCCGGTCGTGCCGAGGGCCAGGCGCACGTCCACCTCGAGCGTCGGGTTGCCGCGTGAATCGAGGACCTGTCGGGCGTGGACGTGGGCGATCTCGAAGGTCGAGTGATGCAGCATGGGGCCTCCTCGGACGCGCCGGGGCTCCCGGGCGCGCGCCCAACGGTAAGACCGGGCGCGGCCCTTGGCGCGTCGCCGCCGCGGGCGCGAGCACGGTACCCTTGAGGAGAGCCCCCGGGGGGCACGGATCGAACGCGCATGACCACGCCCGCGGACATGTCCCAGCGACTCGCCACGCTCCGGTCGGACCTGGTGGACCAGGGTCGGCGGGTGCTGGCGATGATGGAGGCGTCGTTCGACGCGGCGTTCTCGCGGGACCCGGACCGGGCCGCCGCCGCCGAGACGCAGGACGACGCGGTCGACCGGGTCGACGTGGCGATCGAGTGCGCCGCGGTGCAGTTGCTCACCGACGCGACCCGGGCGGGCGCCGCGATGGAGCCGCCGGACCTTCGGGGCGTGCTGACGGTCGTGAAGGTGAACAACGAGTTGGAGCGGATCGCCGATTGCGCCGTCGAGGTCGCCGGGCTGGTCCGGCGGCACACGACGACCACGGGGGCCTACCCCGACACGTTCCGCGTGATGGCCAACAGCGTGATCGGGATCCTGCGCGACACCAACGTCGCCGTGCAGCGGGGTGACGCGGCCCTGGCCAAGGTGGTGCTCCAGAGTCAGCACGCGGTGACGGCGTTCAAGGCCGCCCTCCTCCGCGACGCCGAGGAGCAGATCGCCCGCGGGGCGATGCACGTGGACTTCGCGTTCCAGTTGCACGAGATGGCGACCGAGTGCGAGCGGATCGCCGACCACTGCACCAACATCGCCGAGCAGGTGATCTACCTGACGACGGGCGCGATCGTGCGTCACACCGACGCCCAGTGGGTCATCACCAAGCCGGCGGGCTGAGGGCGCCACCGGTCCGAGCCCGGCGCGCCGCAAAGAGGGGCCCCGCGGGGCCCCTCGTGGCGGTCGTGAATGGTGGCTCGATCAGGCCCGGCGGCGACGGGCGGCGGCCAGCGCCCCCAGCCCCAGCAGGGCCAGCGCGCCCGGCGCGGGCACCTCGAAGGCGCGCCAGCGCCCGTTGGCCAGGTCGAGGTCGAACTGGACGGGGTTGACGCCCGAGGTGGTCACGCTGGCGTTGCCGGCGGAGTTGCCGAAGTCGCCGCCGATGCTCACGGCCCAGTCGCCCGCCTTGCGGAACTTGAACTGGTGCGTCCCGGCGGGCATCGCCACCTGGACGGTGTGCACGCCGCCCAGCAGCGACAGGGCGCCGAAGGGCGAGGACCAGCCGTTCACCGAGCCCATCAGGTCCCAGCCAAACTGGCCCGGGTCGTCGTACCCGAGGCGCTGGATGTTGTTGGGCATCCAGCCGTCGCTCCAACTGGTGTTGGGGAAGAAGTGGACGACGAGCTCGCCGAAGGAGTTGGCCGCCGTGCGGGCGTTGCTGCCCGGGGCGTTGAACGACCAGTCGGGGGTGGTCGCCTTGAACTCGTAGAGCTGGCCGGGTGTCAGGCCCGTGACCAGTCCGGTCCAGCGCCCGCTGCCGCCGGGGTTTTCGACCATGGGGATGTCGCCGCCGGCGCCCCAGCCGTTGAACTCGCCGCGAACGACATAGGGCTGGGCCATCGCCGAGCCCGCCGCCATCATCGCCGCCGCCGCGCACACCGCACTGATTCTCATGACTCTCACTCCATAGGTCGCGCGTTGTTCACGCGCGGCCGTCTCTCCGGTTGGGCGCCATTCACCTTGATCGCCCCGCGGGATGATACCGCGCCGACCCTGCCGCGCCGCGGCCTTGCTCCGCCGGGAACACGTTATCGGCACCAAACACGCTGCAAACCCGGGCTCGTTTCAGCCCGATCCGTCGTCGGCGCCGGCTGCGCGTGACGAGATCGGCGCCCCGACATAGGCCAGGGCACGCTCGAGGAAGCGGCGTGCGACCGGACCGGCGGTCGACGAGCCGTAGTGGACCTTCCGCCGGATCAGGTCCGGCCCCGGGTCGTCGATGACCACCACGCAGACCAGGCGGGGCGATTCCGTCGGGCCGCCGGCGATGAAGCTCGAGTTGTACTGGTTGTCGAAATAGGCGGAGGAGCCGCGGGGGCGGCGGTGGTCCTTGGGCGGGTCCGTCAGCGGGATCTTGGCCGTGCCCGACTTGCCGAAGATCGAGTACTGCCATCCGGACTGGCTGGCGTCGGACTGGGCGAGCTTGGTCTCCATGGCCGCGGTGACGCCCGCCAGGGTCTGGCGCGTGAGCCGGGCAACCTCGGGGGGCAGCACGCGGTAGACCACGCCCGGGGCCCGGTCGTCGGGGTGGGGCGAGGTCATGCGCAGGGGCACGAGCGTTCCCGCCTCGCGCCCGTCGCGGGCCAGGGCCGAGAAGGCCCGCACCATCTGGAGCGGCGTCACCGCCACCTCGTACCCGAAGCTCACCGACGTATGCGTGTACTTGGTCCAGTTCCGCAGGTTGGTGACGACGCCCGCCGCCTCGCCCGGCAACCCGAGGCCGGTGGGCCTGCCGAACCCGAAGCGCCCCACCGCGTCGTGCAGCTGCCTGAAGGTCATCCGCTGCCCGCCCTTGATCATGCCGATGTTGGACGAGTTGATGAGGACCTCGCGCCAGGTCATCGAGTCGCGGCGGGTGACGTCCTGGATCGGGCGCCCGTACGCCGTCGCCCAGCGGCCGCCCTCGGTGTCGAACACCTCGTCGGGGCGGGCCAGGCCCAGGTCGGTGATCGAGGGCCACACGAAGCACTTGAACGTCGAGCCCGGCTCGTAGACGTCCTCCACGCACCGGTTCCGCGCCAGCGAGGGGTGGATGCGGCGGTTCGGGTCGTCCTTGATCGTCTGGTAGCGCAGCGTGGGATCGACCGTGATCCGCGGCCCGGGCGCGGGCTTCTTCGCACCGGGCGGCGCCCGTGGGATCGGCTCCCACGGATAGGGCGATAGCCCCGAGAGGTCGTCGCGGATCAGGTCCACCATCGCGACGATCTCGCCGGTCGCGGGGTCCATCGCCACGAGACGCCCGCCGGCCGCGTCGCAGTCGTAGACGCCGCGGCTGAGTTCCTCGAAGGCGATCCGCTGGATCTCCAGGTCGATGGAGAGGCGCACGTCGGCGCCGGCGACGGGGGGCCTGACCTGCCCGGGCTCGATCCACAGGGGATTCCCGGCGGCGTCACGCTGGTAGCGCACGAACCCGTCCTGCCCCTGGAGCGAGCGGTCCAGGAGCCTCTCCGCCCCGGTCAGCCACAGCCCGTCGAACCCCACCTTCCCGACGATGGACGCGGCCTCGTCGCCGGCCCCCTCGCGCACGACGCGCCGCTCGAGGTACACGCCGGGGAACCTGGCCCGCTTCCTCTCGTTGCGTTCCGCGAGCATCTCGCGCACCGCCCGCGTCTGGGCGTCTCCCAGGACACCCCCGACGACGCGGTACCGGATCAGCCTGGGGGGCGGCTCGGCCCCGCCCTCGGCCTCGATCACCTCGCCGGAGTCGGCGATCGGTTCGGCGCCCGGCCCGTCCTCGCCGTGGAAGCGTCGCTTGGCCTCGACGAGGGCGGCGGCGAGTTTCGCCGCCGCGCTGGGCGGCCGCGAGCCGGCCGCCTCCGCCGCCGCGATCTTCTCGGCGCGGGCCCGGTTCTGCTCCAGGACGCCCATGATCTCCTGCCCGACGTCGCCCTCGGGCAACCCGCACGCCGCGGCCAGCCTCACGATCAACTCGTGCGGCGGGTCGGGGAGCAGTACGGGGTCGACGATGATCCGGTACCCGAAGCGCGAGGCGGAGAGCAGGCGTCCGCGCCGGTCCAGCAGGTCGCCGCGGACCGCGGGCTCGGCGCGCGTGGTAGTCCGGTTGGGCATGTGGGCCAGCAGGGCCTCGCCGGGCCTGACCTGGAGTTGCGCGACGCGCCCCAGCATGACCAGCAGGGCCAGCACCAGCCCGACCATGACCAGGGACGCGACGACGATCGAGCGCCGATCGACCGCCGATGCATCGCCGCGGCTCTCGCTTCGGTTCATCCGCACGATTCCGTCTCCATGCGGGCCCTAGGGCTCGTGGCGCCGCACGCGGGCCGCGTCCGCCCGGGCTCGGCCCGCCGACTGGGCGTCCACGGGCGGCGCGGGGCGCCGCCCGCCGCCCGGGGGTGCGTTCCTGACAAGCGCCTGGTGGGGCTCGGCCAGCAGGGGGCGCAGCGGGCCGAGCCGCGTCGCCATCTCCTGCACGCGGGCCGGGGTGACGGCCTGCGCGATCCGCACCCGCTCGCGCCACAGCGATTCGTCGTGGCGGGCGATGCGGAGCTGCACCTGGGCCAGCTCGTGGGCGCACTGCAGGCGCGACTGGCGCATCGCCAGCAGCGCACACGCCACGAGCCCGACGCACAGGATGAGCAGGGCGAGCTTGCCGAACATCACTCCCCCGAATCAGCGCTCCGGCAGCCTGAGCACCGCGCCCACGCGGATCGAATCCTCGTTGTCGATGTTGTTGAGCTTCATCAGCTCGCCCTTGCGGCGGGTGGAGCCCAGCACGCGCTGGGCGATCTCGCCCAGCGTGTCGCCCCGACGCACGGTGTAGGTCCCGGTCTTGACCTTGGAGGCCACCGCGTCCCCCGCCGACCGCGACGCAGGCCTGGCCTCGGGGGTCCGCGGCTTGTTCCTCTCCGGCTCGGGCATGGCGAGCCCGGCGGGGCGCAACGCCGGCTGCGGCGCGGGGATCTTGAGCGTCACGCCCGTGCGCACGACGCCCGTCTCGCTCACGCGGTCGGGGTTGGCGTCGCGGATCCGCTTCCAGGCGGACCCGTCGCCGTAGTGCTTCTTCGCGATCGAGAACAGGCTGTCGCCGTTCACGACGATGTGCTTCAGGTCATTGGTCGCGGGCTTGGGCTCGACGATGGTGAGCGGCGCGGGCGGGAGCACGACCTCGCGATCGCCGTCGCGGTTGACCACCTGCCCGCCCATGCTCCGGATCGTCTCCACGAGCCCGGCGTCGCCGTCCACGCCGACGCCTCGCCCGCTGCTCTGGTCGAAGTGCACCAGGGGCGGGCTCGGCGTGAGGGCGATGCCGGCGGCCATCCCGGCCGGGGCGGGCCCCAGCGCGATCGGCGCCGCGGGGGGCGACATCGGCGCCGGGTCGGGCTCCATGCCCAGGTCGCGCATCACGGTGGGCTCGGAGTTCATGGACGGGTGCGCCGTCGGGTCGACCGCCGCCAGGGGCCTGGCGGTCTCGACCCCGGCCAGGTCGGCCTTGCGCGCCTTCGAGAGGTGGTCGCTCACCAGCACGGTGACCAGCAGAACCAGCGAGAACCCGATGATCAGTGCCAGCTTCAGTTCGCGATTCACTCTTGGCGTCCTTACCTTGGTGCCCGGATGTCCTGCCCGATGGGGACGGCAGCGTACGCAGGGTCGTCGCGCCCGAGTCGCCGTCCTGGCGACCGACGCCCCTCGGCCCGAATCCGCCGACCGGGCCTCTCGGCCCGACGACGAGGTCAACCCCGCAGCGCGACCGCCCGGAGCTTGGCCGACCTGGCCCTCGGGTTGGCGGCGACCTCGGCGTCCGACGCCTCCGCCGCGCCCCCGAGCAGGTCCGTCGCCCGCCCGTGCTCGACCAGGGACGCGAAGCACCGCTTCACGGCCCGGTCCTCCAGCGAATGGAAGCTGATGATCGCCACGCGTGCTCCCGCCGCCAGCCAACCCCTCGCGCCGCGGGACACCGCGTCCAGCAGCGCCGACAGGACCCCCAGCTCGTCGTTCACCGCGATCCGCAGCGCCTGGAACGTCCGGGTCGCGGGGTCGATGCCGCCCGTCCGCGGGCCGGCGACCGAGCGCACCAGCTCGGCCAACCGCCCCGTCGTGGATATCGGTTCCCGGGTCCGCTCCTGGGCCAACTTTCTGGCGATCCGGCGGGCGGCCCGTTCCTCCCCGAACTCCCGGATCAACTGCGCAAGTTCCTCCTCGGTGAGCGAGTTGACCAGGTCGGCCGCGGTCGTCGCGAGCGCCGGGTCCAGGCGCATGTCCAGGGGGCCGTCCCGCATGAAGCTCAAGCCCCGGGCCGCCTGCTCCATCTGCGCCGAAGAGAAGCCCAGGTCCGCCAGGACCATGTCGGCGCAGAGTCCGCGCTCCGCCATCGTCGAGGGCAGGTCCGCGAAGTTGCCCCGAACGGGCACCACCCGCGGGCAGGCCGACCCGCACGCGTCCCTCACCCGCGCCGCCGCCGACTCAAGGTGGGTAGGGTCGCAGTCGTTGAGGACCACGGTCCCGCCTGGCCCGAGCCTCGCCGCGACCGCCGCCGCGTGCCCGCCCATCCCGGCGGTCAAGTCCGCGAACACCTCGCCCGGTCGGGGCGCCAGCACCCCGAGCACGCGCTCGACCATCACAGGCAGGTGGATCACGCGACCGTACCTCCAAGCCTCTCTGGTCATCCCTGGGGCATGGGCATCGTTCGGACGCGCCCGGCCCCCCCATCCCGGGATTCGCTCGCGGACTCGCCCATCCCGGGCGTGTTCGCTCTCCTTTGGGGGGAGATCGGGGGTTGCTCCGACCACTCCGACTCTACATCCCGTCGGGGCCCCACGATACCCTGACCCCATGCCCGTCCGCCTCCTGCTCTCCATGCTCGCCCTGCTCGCCGCCTGCACGCCCACGGTCAACGTGAACTTCGGGGGCCCGGAGCGCGGCCTGCGCGAAGAGACCGTCCTGGAACCGCACGCCTCGGGCGCCAAGGTCGCGCTCATCGACGTGACCGGGCTCATCGCCGATGCGTCGCGCCCCTCGCTCCTGGGGCGGGGCGAGAACCCCGTGGACGAGGCGGCCAAGCGGCTTGAGCGGGCCCGCACCGACCCCGCCGTGCGGGCCGTCGTCCTCCGCATCAACAGCCCCGGCGGGACCGTCACGGGGTCCGCAACGCTCTACGACGAGGTGCGGCGCTTCCGCGCCGACTCCGGCAAGCCCGTCGTCGCCTCCATGGGCGAGGTGGCGGCGAGCGGCGGCTACTACCTCGCCCTCGCCGCCGACGCCATCGTCGCCCAGCCCACCACCCTCACCGGCTCCATCGGCGTCATCATCCCCACCATCAACCTCAGCGAGGGCCTGGGCATGATCGGCGTCCGTTCCCGCGCCCTGACCAGCGGGCCCAACAAGGACCTGGCCAACCCCCTCGAACCGCCCCGCGAGCGTCACTACGCCGTCCTCCAGGCGATCGTCGACGACTTCTACGCCTCGTTCCGGTCCCGCGTCGTGGAACGGCGGCCGGCGATCGACGCGGCGCGGCTCGACGAACTCACCGACGGGCGGGTCGTGACGGGCGCCGCCGCCCACGCCGCCGGGCTGGTCGACCACCTGGGCGGCGTGCGCGAGGCCTTCGCGCTGGCCAAGGACCTCGCGGGCGTTTCCTCGGCGCGGCTGGTCAAGTACCCCGGGGCCTCCGACAAGGGCCCGCGCTCGCCCTACGCCCTCGCCGACGCTTCGGGGGCGCAGGTCAACCTCGTGCAACTCAACCTCGCGGGCGCCGACGCCCTGCCGCACTCGGGCGTCTACTACCTGTGGACCCCCGCCTGGGAGAGCCTCGGCGCCCACTCGCCCCGCTGACGGAGCCCCGCATGATCCACGCCGTTGTTCTCGGTTCGGGGATGGTGGGATCGGTCATGGCCACCGACCTGGCCGCCGACCCGGCCTTCCGCGTGACGGCCGCCGACGCCAGGCCCCACGCGCTGGAGCTGACCGCGGAGCGGGCCCGCCGCCTGGGCGTCGCGCTCGCCACCGCGCCCGCCGACCTCTCCAACCCCCGCGAGATCCGTCGCCTGGTCGAGGGGGCTGACGTCGTGCTGGGGGCGCTGGCCAGCCACCTGGGGTTCGCCGCCCTCCGGACCGTGATCGACGCGGGGCGTCCCTGCGCCGACATCTCGTTCATGCCCGAGAACGCGCTGGAGCTCGACGCCCATGCCCGGGGCAAGGGAGTGACGTGCGTCGTGGACATGGGGGTCGCGCCGGGCATGAGCCACCTGCTGGCCGGGCTGGCGGCCCATCGCCTCTCGCCCTGCGAGTCGATCGAGATCTACGTGGGCGGGCTGCCCCGCGAGCGCCGCCGGCCCTTCGAGTACAAGGCCGCCTTCAGCCCCGCGGACGTCATCGAGGAGTACACGCGCCCGGCCCGCCTGGTCGAGCACGGGCGCGTCGTCACGCGCCCCGCCCTCTCCGAGCCCGAGCCCCTCGACCTCCCGGGCGTCGGGACGCTCGAGGCCTTCAACACCGACGGCCTGCGCTCCCTCGCGTCCACCCTCCGCGTCCCCTTCATGAAGGAAAAGACCCTCCGGTACCCGGGGCACGTCGACCTCATGCGCGCCTTCCGCGAGACCGGGCTCTTCTCCAAGACTCCCATCGACCTCAACGGCGCCAGGGTCGTCCCCCTCGAACTCACCTCCGCCCTGCTCTTTCCCAAGTGGTCCTACCAGCCCGGCGAAGAGGACCTCACCGTCATGCGCGTCACCGCCGCCGGCGCCAAGGGCGGCCGACTCACCTGGGACCTGCTCGACGTCTACGACGCCGCGACCCGGACCACGAGCATGGCCCGCACCACGGCGTTCCCGTGCACGAGCGTCGCCCGCCTGATCGCCGACGGCGCGCTCCGCCGGCCGGGCGTCCACCCGCCCGAGCACCTCGCGATGATCCCCGGCATCGCGGAGCGCCTCCTGGCGGACCTCGCGGCCCGAAACGTGCGGTTCGTCGAATCCACCCGTTGAACCGCCGACCCGGGCCCGCTACTGGATGTGGCAGGTCAGGCACAGTTCGCTGCCGCGGTTGTTCTTCGTCAGCAGGCTCTGCTCGCGGGAGTAGACGCTGTGGCACGTCACGCACGACACCGTGCCGTCGACCAGGCGAACCGCGTGTGAGAGGCTCGACGCCGGCTTGAGTCTCGTGTCGGGGTTCGAGGGCCGGCGCTCGTCATACACGATGCCGACGGGGTGCTCGCCCACCCCCCGCGCCGCCATGCGGCGCAGCTCCGGGCCGTGGTACGCCGCGTCGCCCCCGATCCCGCCGTCGTGGCACGCCAGGCACGTTCGACTCTCGCCGTCGAGCCCGCCCCACACGGGCCTCGCACCCCTGTTGGCCTCCTCCCCGCGAATCGCGTGCGCCTTGATCAGGGGATCGGCGTGGGCCCCGCGCGACGAGCCCCCCGGCGTGTGGCACTGGACGCACATCCCGCCCGGCGAGTCCACCGCTCGCAGCATCGCCCGCGTCGGCACCTCGCTCCCCGGCTCGGCGTGGCACGTCGCGCACGTCATCACGCCGCCGAACAGAGGCAGAGTCGCCGGCACCGGCATCGACGGCACCACGTCCACCGGGTGGGACGCGTCGCGGTCCATGTCGTGGCACGAGGTGCAGCTCTGCCCCGCGTTCAGCGCCGGATGGGGGCGGGACTCGCGCTTGCCCCGCTCCGAGTCGCCCGCGCCGATCGCCGGGCGGATCAGCCCGACGCCGACCGCCGTGGCGACCAGCACGGGCACGATCGACCGCCTTGCAAGCTCGCGGCCGCGAGCCACTCTCAACGAAACTCGTGATGTCATCCGGGTGGACCTCCGCGGGACCACCCACTATCGGAGCGGGTCCTGAACGGCTCGACCGGAACGCCCCGCCGATCGGCGGCCCGCGGCGAAGCTGTTCCGACCTTGACGCCTGTAGGCCGCCGCACGCTCCCAGTCAGGGGGCGGCCGGGGAGGGGTTGGTCCGCTTCGGCGCACCGAGCAGCGCCCGATCGGACCGTGCGGCGCGGAGGCGGCGAACGCCGGGCGTGATCGGCCCGCTCGCCCCCGCCGCGAACGGGGGAGAGCGGGCCCGCATACGCTTGTGCGGGTGCCCGTGCACCCTTCCTTTTTGCGCCGGCACGCCCCGGCTCCACCGGCCCCCACGGGCCCCTCCCTCCGCCGGCCCACCCGGCACACTCGGAGACTCAGCGATGAACAAGGCAGAGCGCGTGTTGGTGTTCGGCGGGCTGGCGGCGGCCGTCGCCCTTGCGGTCGGCGCCCGCGTTCCGATCGGCGCGCCCCACGCCCGGGCCGACGCCCCGCACCTCCAGCCCGCCTCCGGCGTGGCCACGCTCGACACGTTCGAGGCCATGACCCGGGTCTTCCAGTCCAAGGAGTACTCGGGCCCACGCGAGGCCAAGGTCGCCGAGCTCAACGCCATCCTCCAGCCCCTGCGCACGGAGCTCGAGGAGTTGAGCAAGAAGTTCGAGTCGCTCGCGCAGGACAGCCCCGAGCGCGCCCCGCTCATGTCCACCGGGCAGGCCAAGAACCAGGAGCTCCAGACCAGGCAGCAGGGCCTCGCCGGGCAGATGGACGTCTATGTCGCCGCCCAGATCCGCGAGGTCTTCGGCCTGGTCTCCAAGACCGCCCGGAGCGTCGCCGCCGCCAAGGGGCTCTCGGTCGTGATCTCCTCCGCGGCGCCCGACGCCTTCAGCGTGAACAACGCCAACGAGGCCCTGCAGGAGGTGCTGCGCCGGCCCGTCCTGTTCGGCGGGACCGACATCACCGCCGAGGTGCTCAAGGAACTCAAGGTCGAGCCCGCCCCGGAGGCCCCCGCGCCCCCGACGCCCTGAGCGCTCGTCGCCACCGCCCGCGCCTCCGATCACGTCCCCCGCCCGCCGGCCCGGATCGCGACGGCGGCGTCGCGCGCCCGCCCCACCGCTCCGCCCAGTTCCTCGCACAGCGCCGCTTGCACCGCCGCCATCGACGGGCACGCCGGCCCCAGCAGGCGGCGCAGGCTGGTCACGCCCCGCCCGCCCAGCCCGCACGGCACGATCAGGTCGAAATGTTCCAGGGCCGGGTCGACGTTGAGCGCCAGCCCGTGCATCGACACCCATTGGCGCACGCGGACGCCCATGGCGCAGATCTTGGCGTCGCCCACCCACACGCCGGTCGCCGCCGGGTCGCGCCCGCCCTCGACCCCGAACCGCGCGATCGTGCGCCGCACCGTGTCCTCGAGCAGGCGCATGTAGGCGTGCAGGCCCAGGTTCAGGCGGTTGAGGTCGAGGATCGGATACACCACCAACTGCCCCGGCCCGTGGTAGGTGATGTCCCCGCCGCGGTCGGTCGCCGCGACCTCGATCCCCAGGCACGAGAGCTGGGCGGGCGAGGCGAGCAGGTTCGGAGCGGCCCTGGGGGTCAGCGTGATGACCGGGGGGTGCTGGACGAAGAAGACCACGCCGACGCCCGGCGCGTTGGCGTCGCGGTCGCGGAGCACGCGCTGGACGGCTTCCGCCTGTCGGGCGTAGGCGGCGGCGTAGGGCATCGTGCCCAGGTCGTGGATCTCGACGCTCACGCGGGATTGAAGGCGGGCGGGGCGGCGGCGGGCGGGGATACCCTGCGGGCATGGCGAAGATCCACCCGACGGCGGTGCTGTCGGGCGACATCGAGACGGGCGACGGGGCCGAGGTCGGGCCGTATTGCGTGCTGGACGGGCGGGTCGTGCTGGGCGCGGGCGTGCGCCTGATCGCGCACGTGCACCTCCAGGGGCCGATCGAGATCGGTTCGGGGACGGTGGTGTATCCGTTCTGTTGCCTGGGGATGCCCGGGCAGGACTTCAAGTTCAAGCCCGGGGACCCCACGCCGGGCGTGAAGATCGGGCGGGACAGCATCCTGCGCGAGAAGGTCACGATCCACGCGGCGACCAGGCCGGAGGCGCCGACCACGGTGGGCGACCGGGTGATGATGATGGCGGGGGCCCACGCCGGGCACGACGCGCGGATCGGCAGCGGCGTGGTGATGGTGAACGGGGCGGCGGTGGCCGGTCACGGCGTGGTCGGGGACAGCGTGACCCTGAGCGGGATGACGGGCGTGCACCAGTTCACGCGGGTGGGTCGGCTGGCATTCATGTCGGGCGGGAGCATGGTGTCGGCGGACGTGCCGCCCTTCTGCGTGGCGTGGGGGCGGAACAGGGTCATGGGGTTGAACCTCGTGGGGCTGAGGCGGTCGGGGATGAGCCGCGAGCACATCACCGGGCTGCGCCGGGCCTTCCGCGAGGTCTTCCGCGTCACGATGCCCAAGGGCGAGCTGATCGAGCGCCTGAGGGAAAGGGGCGCGACGTGCCCGCCGGCGGGCGAGATGGCGGAGTTCCTTGCGAGCGGGACGCGGGCGTTCTGCCCGGCGCTCTCCGCCCGCGGCGCCCGCGAGCGCGAGAACGCGGCGCCGGCGGAGGGGGCGGAGTACGTCTGAGCCGGAGGCCGGTGCCACTTGGGGAGCGGGGAGGGCGCGGTGCGGGCACGAGCGACGGGCGGGCCGAACGGGGCGCGGCTCTGCGTGCTGGCGAGCGGCTCGGGCGGGAACTGTTCGGTGCTGGTCGCCGGCGGGCTGGTGACGCTGATCGACGCGGGGCTCTCACCGCGGCGGACGAGGCGAGAGCTGGACGCGCTCGGGCTGTCCCTGGGCGACGTGGGGGCCATGGTGCTGACGCACCTGGACACCGACCACGCCTATCCGGGGTGGGCGGGCGCGATCCCGGAGGGCTGCGCGCTGTGGGTGCATCGGCGTCACCTGGGGCGGGCGGAGCGGACGGGCCTGCTGCGCAAGGCCCGGTGCGAGGCGTTCGAGGACGGTTTCGCCCTCGGCGCGGCCCGCGTGAGCCCGCTGCTGGTCGCGCACGACTCGCTGGGGGTGGCGTCGTTGCGATTCGAGTTCGCCTGCGGGGCGAGCCTGGGGTGGGCGACCGACGTCGGGCGGGTGACCGAGCCGCTGGTGCGCCACCTGCGCGGGACGGACGTGCTCGCGATAGAGAGCAACTACTGCCCGGCGATGCAGCGGGCGTCGGGACGGCCCGAGTTCCTCAAGCGCCGCATCATGGGCGGGAGCGGGCACCTCTCGAACCAGGAGTGCCTGGAGGCGGTGCGGCGGATGGGGCCCAGGCGCCACGTGGTCGCCCTGCACCTGTCCCGCCAGTGCAACCGACCCGAGCTGGTCGCGGGCTTGCACGAAGGGGCGGCGTACTCCCTGACGGTGACGGCGCCGGACCGGGCCATCCGCTGGGTGGAGGTGTCGGACCGGGGCGCCGGCGTGGTTGTGCCGGGGCGGCCGACTGCCCCCCTACGATCCTGACGCATGGCGAAAGAGAAGAGCAAGACGGCCAAACCGCGGGCGCGTCGCGCCGCGGCGGAGGGGAAGGCCCGCGCGCCCAAGGCACGCGACGAGGCCCGCGAGTTCGCGATCGAGGCGGCGCGGCTGATCCATGACTCCAAGTGCGAGGACGTCGTGGTCCTGGGCGTGCGGGAACTGAGCCCCGTCACCGACTACCTTGTGCTCGGGAGCGGCACCAGCGAACGCCAGATGCGGGCCGTGCTGGCCCACGCCGAGGAGCTGGGCAAGCAGCGCGGCCGGTCCACGTTCGGCGGCAGCGTGGACGGCAAGGCGACGTGGGTGCTGCTGGACTTCGTCGACGTGGTCGTGCACCTCTTCGAGCCCCAGACGCGCCTGCACTACGACCTGGAGATGCTCTGGGGCGACGCCGAGCGCGTGCCCTGGGAGCGCCCGGACCAGGTGAACCGGGACCGGGCGGGTCTGCGGGGCACGAAGAGCACCGTGAGCGACGGGGCATGAGGGCCGGGGGGCCGCGGGTATGATCGGCGCGGGGCGGGGCCCGGGCGTCCCGGCGGGTTGGAGTCTGCGATGCTGCGCGAGGTGCTGTTCGCGAAGATCCACAGGGCGGAGGTGACGGCGGCGCGGCCCGATTACGTCGGGTCGATCACCCTCGACGCCGACTGGATGGAGGCGACGGGGCTGCGGGCCAGCGACCGCGTGCTCATCTCCAACTGCCGCAACGCCGAACGCTTCGAGACCTACGTCCTCTGGAGCGAGCACGGGTCGAGGAAGCTGGAGATCAACGGGGCGGCGGCCCACCTGGTGGAGGTGGGCGACCCGCTCATCATCATGCACTTTGCGCTCATGAGCGACGAGGAGTACCGCTCGCACCGCCCCAAGGTGCTCGTCATGGGCCCCGGCAACCAGCCCCTCCGCGTGCAGCGCTATGAGCCGCGCTAGCCCCCCCACCACCGACGCCCCGAGCGCTGCCTCCCGGGTGGCATGCTTCCCGCCCCGGGGAAGCATGGCGGATCGGGCAGCCGCCCGGTGCGTTGACCTGCCCCGCGGAGGCGCGCGGGCATGAAGCGGCGCATCCAGGCCCGCGTGCGCGTCGCCGCCGGGACGTCGGCGTACAGCGTCGTGATCGGCGACGGGCTGATCGGCGACCTGGGCTCGCTGGCCGGGGACCACGGCGCGGTCTTCGTGGTGGCGGACCGGGGGCTGCCCGCCTCGACGGTCGCGTCAGCGGTGCGGGCTTTGGCACGATCGGGGCGGGCGGTCACGCTCCTCTCGATCGCCGCCACCGAGCGGGGCAAGTCGATCGCGACGCTGACGCGGATCCTCGGGCGGATGGCCGCGGCCCGGGTGGAGCGCGGCGGGCTGGTGGTCGGGCTGGGCGGGGGGATCGTGACGGATGTGGCGGGGTTCGCCGCGGCGGTGTACCAGCGGGGCGTGGCGGTCGTGCAGGTCCCGACGACGCTGCTGGCGATGGTCGACGCCTCGGTCGGGGGCAAGACCGGGGTGAACCTCGAGGTCGGGAGCCAGCTCCGCAAGAACCTGGTCGGGGCGTTCCACCAGCCCAGGCTCGTGATCGCGGACGTGGGCGTGCTCGAGTCGCTCCCCGAGCGGGAGTTCGCATGCGGGCTGGCCGAGTGCGTCAAGCACGGGATGGTCTCGTGCGAGGGGGCGGGGCGGGGGCTGCTCCCGTGGACCGAGTCGCGCCTGGACCGGATCATGGCGCGGGACCGGGCGACGCTGGTGGAACTGGTCCGGCGGAACGTCGCGGTCAAGGCCGCGGTCGTGGCGGGCGACGAGCGAGAGGAGCATGACGGCGCGCGCGCGAGGGCGATCCTCAACCTCGGGCACACCTTTGCGCACGCCATGGAGACACTGCCCGGCGTCCGGGGGGTGTCGGCGACCGGGCGCCCGGCGCGAGCGGCCGGGCTGAAGCACGGCGAGGCGGTCGGGCTGGGCCTGATCGCGGCGTGCGCCGCCGCGGAGCGGCTGGGGATTTCGCCCGCGACGCTCCGACCGCGGGCCGAGGGGCTGCTCTCCCGGATCGGGCTTCCGGTGCGCGTGGCGGGGCTGCCGGGGGACGCGGTACTGGCGGCCCGGATGATGGGCGACAAGAAGGTGCGGGGGGGTCGGCTCCGGCTGGTGCTGCCTCGCGGGCCCGGGCGTGTGGGGGTGGTGGCGGGCCCGCCGGCGGGGGTGGTGTCGGCGGGCTGGGCGTCGATCCGGGCGGTCGTGTAGGGTCCGGGAAAAGGTGGGGTTGGGTCGGGGGTTTCAAGGCATCGGTTTGGGGAGTCCGATAGTGCGCGTCGGAGCCCGCGGCTCCAGCGCCGGGTGGCATGAGGTCGGCTGTCGAGCCGGCCCCCGGCGTGGATCGGCTGCTCGCCGCGCGGGCGTCCCTGCTGGGGTGCACGCGTGCGCACAATCGCGATCGTCAACCAAAAGGGCGGGTGCGGGAAGACCACGACGGCGATCAACCTGGCGGCGGAGCTGGGGCGGCGCGGGCTGCGGACGCTGCTGATCGACATGGACCCGCAGTCGCACTGCGCGGCGGGGCTGGGCGTGCCCGAGGGCAAGATCGACCTGGACATCTCCGACGCGCTGATGGCGCCGGAGGGGAGGCCGCTGCAACTGGGGCGGCTGGCGTGGCGCGCGGGCCTGAACCTGGACCTGGTCCCCAGCCGCATGAAGCTGGCGGGGCTGGAGGCGACGCGCGGGGGGCTGGCCGATCGCCCGGACCGGGAGCGTCGGCTGGCGCAGGTGCTGGGGGCGTGGTCGAAGGGGCATGACGTGGCGGTGATCGACTGTTCGCCGGCGATCGGGCTGCTGACGTTCAACGCGCTGGTCGCGGCGGACACGGTGCTGATCCCGGTGGAGACCAGCTTCTTCGCGATGCAGGGGGCGTTCAAGCAGTTGAACACGGTTCGGACCGTGGGGAGGCGGCTGGGGGTGCAGCCCGCGGTGCGGCTGGTTCCGACGCTGCACCAGCCGACGAACCCGGTGGCGTGCGACCTGCTCTCGGAGCTGCGCAAGCGGTTCGGGCCCAAGGTGGCGCCGGTGGTGATTCGGCACGACGGGCGGCTTCGCGAGGCGGCCGGGTTCGGGCAGTCGGTGGCGGAGTATGCCCCGGAGGCGGAGGGGGCGATCGACTACCGCACGCTGGCGTCGTGGGTGGTCGAGAAGCTGGGGGTGGGCGGGGGCGGTCAGCGGGTGGTCGACGCGGACGAGACGGAGGGCTGGCCGGCGCCGGCGGTCGTGCCGGAGGCGGAGCCGATCGAGACGCCGGAGGGAGCTTCCGGGCCCGTGGGGGCCGAGGGGAGCGCGGAGCCGGCGTCGGAGGTGGCGGCCCGGGTGATGTCGCGGATCGAGGAGGTGGCGCGGCGAGCGCTGCAGATGCAGCGGATGACGGAGGGGGGCGCGGAGGCGACGATCGAGGCCTCGCCGCGCTCGTTGCGGATGCACCCGACGCTGCTGGTCGAGGCCGAAGCCAAGCCCTTGGCGGCGGCGGAGTCGGTGCGTCGGCTCTTCGGGGTGAGGCAGACGGGGCAGGGGGTGCTGTTCGTGCAGCCGCTGACGCTGGGTCGGCGGGTCTTCGTCTCGGGCGAGTTCAACGGGTGGTCGACGACGTCGCACCCGATGGCACGGAACGAATCGCTGGGCGTCTTCGAGCTGCTGGTGCGGGTGGAGCCCGGGCGGTGTCGGTATCGGCTCGTGGTGGACGGGGTGTGGTGCCCGGATTCCTACAACCTGAACTCGGCGGTCAACCCGTATGGCGAGGCGGACAGCATCGTGGAGGTCGGCGAACTGACCGCCACGGCGACGGGCGCGGACTAAACTCGTCGTCCCGCGAGGGCGTCGGCGCACGGATCGCGTCGGCGCGAGAGAGAGCCCCGCTTGGGGGATCCATGGAGAGGATCACCGGTGTCGGACCACAATGAACGTCGGAAGGGACTGGGGATCGCCGCGGGGGCCGAGTGGTGCCACGGGTCGGAGCCTCGGGGGTCGCGCGAGTCGTACGACGCGCTGGCGGACCTGTTCCTCGGGGGCGGCGAGTCCAGCCCGCACGACGCGGGCGAATCCGCGACGCTGAAGTTTCCCGGGGTGGCCGCGGCGGAGTTCGAGCCGCGGCCCGGCGCAGCGCCGGGCCGGCGCGAGGCGCCCGAGCGGAGCCTTGAGCGGACCGAGGGGGACGTGGCGCCGGTTCGGAACGGGCCGGGTCGTCGCGGCGAGGTGACACTGCTGGTCGCCGGGCACCTTCCGATCGCGGGGAACGCGTGGGTCAACCAGTACGCGCGGCTGGCGGCGGTCGAGGCGGGCGTGCCCGTCGCACTCGTGCGCGAGCGGGGCGACGAGGTCACGGTGGAGCTGGTTGGGGCGAGCGACGCGCTCCCGGCTGATGGATGCGGGTCGCTGGACGGGGCGCTGGCGCTGGCCGGGGAGTGGGCCGGGCGCTGGCTGGTCCAGGCGGCGGCGGTCGGGGCCTCGGTGCGCGGGCTTGGGTCGGTGGAGGTGTTGACGGGCGCGGACGACGCGGCGGTGGTCGGGTGCTATCGCGCGCTCAAGCAACTGGGCCCGTCGGCGGGGCTGCCCGTGCGCGTGACGGTCATGGGGGCCGGGGACGACAAGGCCGCGTCGGCGGAGCGGAGGATCGCCGGGGCGGCGGCGGAGTTCATGGAACGACAGATCGAGTTCGGCGCGCCGATCGCGCGCGTGGGGGTGTCGGCGGGGGACGTCGCGATGGGATTGCGGGTGCTGTTCCAGGGCACGGTCGGGGTGGGCGGACGGGCGCTGGCGGAGGCGGTGGTCGAGGCCGCACGCCGATCGCGTGCGACGCCCGCCTCGCGCGTGGTCCCGGGCTCGCCGGCGGATCGACCCGCGAGCGAGCGCGACGGGGGATTCCAGGAGGCGACCGTGCGCGAGATCCGGCGGGGCCTGACGGCGGCGAGGCCGCCCGCGGAGCCCGCGGCGCCCCCGCGGGCGCCCGAGAAGGGGCGCCCGGCGTTGACGTCGCTGGTGCATGGGCTGCGGGCGGTGCGCGTGCGGTGCCCGGTGGCGGCGGACGTGGAGATGGCCGTCGACGACGGCGGGCGGCTGCACCTGCTCGCGGGCGAGGTGTCGGCGGCGGATTCGCTCAAGGCGTTGACGTCGGCGTCGGCGTGGGCCCGGCTCAACGCGGAGCTGGTGCGGGCGGCGGACCCGGGGGTCGAGCGCCTCGACGCGTCGAGCGAGCCCGTGCTGCACCTGGTGACGGAGGAGCCGCGGCAGGCCCTGCGCCTGCTCGACTCGCCCGTGAAGGTGCACGTGCTGGTGCCGCCCTCGGCGGCGCCGGTGGTGCGGGCGCTGAACTGAGCGATCGGATCGACCGCCCGGCGTCCGGACGGGGCCTGGAGAGGCCCCGCTCCGGAGGCGTTCAGGCCGATTCCTTGCGGCGGACGCGGATGTCGGACAGACGCTTGCGGGACTGCACCGCGCCCTCGTCGATGACGTACTCGGCCCCCTGCTCCTTGTGGTCGGGGAGTTCGTACATGAGGTCGAGCATGATCTCCTCGAGCACGGCGCGGAGGGCACGGGCCCCGGTCTCGCGGGCGGCGGCCCTGGTGGCGATGGCCCGCAGGGCGGCGTCGGTGAAGGTCAGCTTGGCACCCTCGAGGGAGAAGAGGTGCTGGTACTGGCGCACCAGGGCGTTCTTCGGCTGGATGAGGCAGGTGATCAGGGCGTCGATGGAGAGGGGCGTGAGGGGGGCGATGACGGGCAGGCGCCCCACGAACTCGGGGATCATGCCGAACTCGATGAGGTCGTCGGCGGAGACGCGCTGCAGGAGGGCGGCCGAATCGTTGGTGTCCGTGTCCGTCAGGGAGGAGGCCCCGAAGCCGATGCGGGTCTTGCCGAGGCGCCGGCGGATGATCTCCTCGAGGCCCACGAACGACCCGCCGCAGATGAAGAGGATGTTGGACGTATCGACCTGGATGTACTGCTGCTCGGGGTGCTTTCGTCCGCCCTGCGGGGGGACGTTGGCGATGGTGCCCTCGAGCATCTTGAGGAGGGACTGCTGGACGCCCTCGCCGGAGACGTCGCGGGTGATGGAGACGTTGTTGGAGGTCTTGCCGATCTTGTCGATCTCGTCGATGTAGATGATGCCGCGCTGGGCGGCCTCGAGGTCGAAGTCGGCGGCCTGGAGGAGCTTGAGGACGAGGTTCTCGACGTCCTCGCCGACGTAGCCGGCCTCGGTGAGGGTGGTGGCGTCGCCGATGGCGAAGGGGACCTTGAGCATGCGGGCCAGGGTGCGGGCGAGGAGGGTCTTGCCCGAGCCGGTGGGCCCGATCATGAGGATGTTGGACTTGTCGAGTTCGAGGTTGGCGTCGGCGTTCTCGACGTGGAGGAGGCGCTTGTAGTGGTTGTAGACGGCGACGGAGAGGGCCTTCTTGGCCATGTCCTGCCCGATGACGTACTGGTCGAGGAACTCGCGCATCTGCTTGGGCGAGGGCACCTCGCGGAGGGTGTGGCTGACGGAGCTGACGCGGCGTCGTTCCTGGCGGAAGATGTTCTGGCACAGGTCGGTGCAGTTGGCGCAGATGTAGACCTCGGAGGGGCCCTCGACCATGGGGCCGACCTCTCGGCTGGACTTGCCGCAGAACGAGCAGGTGGTCACTTTCCTCCCCCGGAAGTTGGACGCTTCGTCTTTCCCGGGCGCTCCGCCACCGGCCTGGTTGCCCCCCGTGGGGCCCTGGGAATCGCCGTCGTTCCTGTTCTTGGGCACTCTCGTTCTCCGTGGCCCCGGCTCCACCGGGGGCCTGCAGGAAGGTGGAACGACCCGGTCGGGTCCCTCGTGAGGAGAGTCTATCGGCCGGGGGCCCGTTCGTCTCCACGTCGCGCGATCAAAGACCGCCACGGGCGCTCGCAGCCCCGGGGATTATCCGGACTTCGGAGGAATCCGCGCGCGGTCGCCCGGCTGGGCCTTGGCGGCGTCGGCGACCGCGCGGGCCACGGAGCGCCGGACGCGGTCGTACTCCTCGGTCGAGAGGATGCCGCGCGCGTGCATGTCGCGGAGGCTCTCGGCGATGCCGAGGTGGGAGGCGGCCTGGTCGCGGGCGAGGAGGCGGCGCCGGACGGCGGTCCAGATCAGCCCGCCCACGACCGCCAGCGCGATGAGGGCCACGGCGAGGATGAGGACGTCGCCCATGGCCTGCCTGGGGCGGGGCGCGGGGGGCGGAGGCGCGACGGTGGTGGCGGTGGTTGGCGCCTCGTGGGCCTGCGGTTCGGCGCGCGTCGGGGCCATGGGATGGGCGTGTCAGCCGTTGTTCGACGCGATGGCGTCGCGCAGCGGCAGGAGCAGGTTGGGGACCAGGCGGGACTCGATGAGCTCCTCTCCGCGGCGGGCCATGGCGTGGAACGAGAGGGGCAGGTCCTTGAGGTCGCCGAAGGGCGCCGGGCGGCGCAGGCTCAGGCAGACGCTGATGGGCTCGCCGGGCGAGTCCTGGTCGTGGGGCTGCCCGCGGCCCTGCGGGCGGGTCTTGATCTCGAACGCCGCCTCGAGCGCGGGCGAGCCGTCCTCGGCGGGGAGGGCGAGCGCGACGAGCGGCTGGAACTCCACGGGCGTGGCGCCGGGGATGTCCAGGAGCGAGGCCAGGGGGGTGGAAGCGAGCATGGCGTCGAGCACGATGGCGTCGTGGTTGCCGTGGGCCAGCAGGTCGAACCCGAAGAGGAGTTCGAGGTGGTCGACGTCGAGGGGGGACACCGAGAGGTAGTGCGGGCAGGACTCGAGGATCTGGAGGTGGAGGGCGTAGCTCTCGGCGAGCGTGGCGGCGTTGACGACGCCGGAGCGGATGGCGCTGCCTCGGACGGCGAGCCAGCGGTGGGGCATCTCGCTCTGGGGCGCCTCGAGGGCCAACTCGTCGCGGAAGCGCCGGAACCCGGTCATGGACGGGAACTGGCGGCGGACGCGCTCGAAGAACTCGAGCACGGTCTCGCGGGTGCGCGGCAGTTCCATCTTCACCTGCAGCTTCATGTTGACGTAGAAGTCCGAGCACAGGGCCCGGTAGTTGTCGGCCATGGGGAGCCCTCCGACGCGCGGACACACCGCCCGGGCGGGGCCGCGGCGGGGGGATCATACGCGAGGGCGGGGGTCAGGCGGGGGCGCGGGAGGAGCGCAGGATGGCCAGCACGCGGGCGGTGTCGGCCAGGTCGGGGAGCACCGCGTCGGCGCCGCACTCGCCCAGCTCCCGCGCCGAGTACCGCCCCGTCGCCACGCCCAGGCAGCGAATCCGGTTGGCCCGCGCGGCGCGCACGTCGTGCGGCGTGTCGCCCACGATCCAGACGGCGTCGTCGCGGGGTCGGCGGCCGGTCGACGCCGCGTGCCGGTCGATGCCGACGCGGGGCAGGTCGTCGCGCGTCGGCGGGTCGGAGGGCGACTGGTCTCCCCAGACGTGGAGGTGGAAGCGCTGGGGGGGCAGCCCGCAGCGTGCGAGCTTGAGCGACCCGGTCTCCTCGAAGTTGCCCGTGAGGATCGCGAGGGTGACGTCGGGCCAGGCACCAAGAGCCGCGACGACCTCGGCGGCGCCTGGGAGCAGGCGGGCGGTGTGGGGCCCTTCGAACGCCGCGCGCAGGCGGAGGGCGTAGGCCCGGCGCATGGCCTCGCGGCGGGCGGGGCTCGGGTCGATGCCCGAGGAGGCGAGCATGTCGTGGATGATGAGGGGGTCGAGGCGTCCGGCGTAGGGCACGTCGGCGGGGCGGAAGGCGGGTCCGAAGAGGTCCCTGCCGGCGTCGAGCATGGCGCGGATGCCCATGCCGTCGGTCAGCAGCAGCGTGGCGTCGATGTCGAAGAAGATCAGCACGTGGATCAGCGTCGCACCAGGAAGGCGGCTTCGTCGGGGACCGCCGGGA
The DNA here is from genome assembly GCA_016873295.1 of Phycisphaerae bacterium. Taxonomy (GTDB): domain Bacteria; phylum Planctomycetota; class Phycisphaerae; order Phycisphaerales; family UBA1924; genus VGXM01. The sequence goes on along the minus strand of VGXM01000014.1, from coordinate 38,362 downwards.
TCGTGAGGGCGCGCTCGCCTTGGATGAACCGGCCCATCCGGGACCGAAGGTCGGCCAGGCAGGCCTCGACGTCGGCGGGCCGACCCTGCACCTCCATCGCGACGCTCGCGTCCGCCTCGTTGCGGACCCATCCGGTCACCTGGTGCGCCGACGCCACCGATCGCGCGGTGGCGCGGAACCCCACTCCCTGAACATGCCCGAAGAAGATGATGCGGCGTCGCTCCAAGCCCAACGCTCCGTGCGGACCGGCGATCGGGGGCCGGGGAAGTGTTGGCCGGCCGAGTGGACGCGTCCCGCCCCGGACCCCCGCCATGGGCCCGGACGTACGATCGCCCCGGGGCACGCGGGAGCGGTCCGGTGACGAGGCAGGCGGGCAACGCGCGGGAGGACGTCGATCGCGTGCGCGACGCGAGCGCGATCGAGCGCGTCATCGGCGAGCACCTCCAGCTCAAGCCCCACGGGCGCGAGTACGTGTGCCTCTGCCCCTTCCACGACGACCACCGCCCCTCGATGACGGTGGTGCCGGGCAAGCAGATCTTCCACTGCTTCGTGTGCAACACGGGCGGCGACGTCTTCACCTTCGTGATGAAGCTGCACAAGATGGAGTTCCCCGAGGCCCTGGAGTTCCTGGCCGAGCGGGCCGGGATCGAGCTGGCGCGGCGCGGCGGGGACGAGACGGGGGGCGGGGTCTCGCGCCGGCAACTCGCCCAGGCGGGCGAGATGGCCCGGGACTTCTTCCGCTCGGTGCTGCGCCACCCGGTGCACGGCGAGGCGGCGCGGGAGGTGATCCGGCGACGGGGGATCAGCGACGAGATGGTCGAGGCGTTCGGGATCGGGGCGGCCGCGGACCGCTGGGACGGGCTCCTGCTCAAGGCCCAGCAGCGGGGCGTGCCGATCGAGCCGCTGGTCGAGGCGGGGCTGCTCCGGCGGCGCGAGACGGGGGGCTTCTACGACGGGTTCCGGAACCGCCTGATGTTCCCGATCCAGGACCGCGCGGGAAGGGTGATCGCCTTCGGCGCGCGCAAGATCCGCGAGGAGGACGAGCCCAAGTACATCAACTCGCCCGAGCACCGCCTGTTCAACAAGTCGGGGACGCTGTACGGGCTGCACCAGGCCCAGCGCTCCATCCAGGCGGCGCGCCTGGCGGTGGTGACCGAGGGGTACACCGACACCATCGCCTGCCACCAGGCCGGGATCACGAACGTGGTGGCGACGCTGGGCACGGCCCTGACGGGCGAGCACGCCGACGAGCTGAGGCTGCTGTGCGACACCGCGGTGCTGCTGTTCGACGGGGACGAGGCGGGCATGCGGGCGGCGGACCGGGCCACGGGCGTCTTCTTCGCGCGCGAGATCGACGTCCGCATCGCGGTGCTCAACCGGTACACCGACGCCAAGGACCCGGACGAGCTGGTGAAGCGCCCGGGGATCGACGGGGCCGCGGTCCTCAGGCGGGCCATCGAGGAGTCGGAGGACCTGCTTGGCTTCCGCTTCGCCCGGCTGCGGCGGTCGGCGTCCGGGGCGGGGGTGTCGGCGATGTCGCGGCTGATCCGCGAGGAACTGGACCGCCTGGTGCAACTGGGGCTGGGGCAGGTGCCGCCCGTGCGCCGGCGGCTCGTCGTCAAGCACCTGGCCTCGGTCTCGGGGGTCGATGAGGCGACGATCGCGGCGTCGATCCCGGCCGGGCGCTCGGCCCCCCGGGCTCCCCGCCCCGAGGCCGCCCCCCCACCGCCCTCGGGGGAGCTGACCCGGGCCGAGATCGTGCTGGGGTGCGTGCTGGGGCAGGGGGAGCTGTGGGCGGGGTTGTCGGCGCGGCAGCAGGACCTTGTGAAGACGGGGGAGGTCCGATCCGAGGTGCTTCGGGAGGTGTCGCGGGTGGTTGCCGACCTGTCGCGGGCGGGGGGGGCGCCCTCGCTGGCGAGGCTGCGGGACGCCGGGTGCTCCGAGGCGGGGATCGAGGCGGCGGCCGCGCTGATTCAACAGGCCGAGCGGGTGGCGGGCGGGCCCGGGGATCGGCTTCGGGAGGTGCTGTCGGACTGCGTGCGTCGGCTGGAGGAGGACGCGGACCGGGTGGCGCCCGCGGTCGAGACGGCCGAGGCCCTGCACGCGGCGGTGGAGCAGCGGCGTCGGCAGGAGGCGGCGTCGGGTCGGGACAACCGGCGCTTCCCGAGGCCCCGGGGCTAGGCGCCGGGGGGCGGGCTGGGGTCGTATTGTCTGGGGTCGTCGGCACGCGGATGGGTCCCGCCCGGGGAGTCTTCGGTGATCGCTGATCTTCATCCCGCCATGACGGAGCTGCTGGAGTTGGGGCGACGGCGCGGGTGGCTGTCGTACGAAGAGCTGAACAACACGCTGCCGGACGAGACGGTGGAGCCGGAGTACATCGACCAGCTCCTGTCGTTGTTCGATCGCGACGGCATCGAGCTGGTGGACGAGCTGGAATACCGGGCCCGCCTGCACCGGGCGACCAAGAGCGCGAGCGCCGCCGGGGTCGATCTTCCCAAGGTGTTCCGCGCCATGAGCGTGGCGGGGGGGGAACGGTCCTCGGAGGCGACGACGCTGCGGGCGCGGATCCTGGGGGGCGAGGGATCGGCCCCGCCGCCGCCGACCCCCGCGATCGGTCAGCAGGTGAGCCAGAAGCTCCGCGAGCTGCGCGAGGCGGACCCCGAGGACGAGGACCTGCAGCGCGAGTTCCAGCAGGTGCTGGCGGACGAGACCCAGGGCAAGCGCATCGACGACCCGATCCGCATGTACCTCTCGCAGATGGGGACGATCCCGCTGCTGACGCGCGAGGAGGAGGTGCGGCTGGCCAAGAAGATCGAAGTCACGCGGATGATCTTCCGGCGGCGGGCCCTGGAGTCCGACTACGTGGTGACACAGGCGGTGGAGACGATCGCCGCGGTCGAGACCGGGGCCCTGCCGTTCGACCGGACCATGCGGATCTCGACGGCGGAGAGCAACAGCAAGGAGAAGATCTCGCTGCGGATCCCCGCGAACCTGCGCACGGTTCGGGCCCTGGTGGCGCAGAACCGCGAGGACTGGGACCGGCACGAGCGGTCGCGGCGGGCGAGCGACGGGCGGGAGAGCGAGGAATGCCGGCGGCGCCTGGCGGCGCGGCGGCGGCGGATGGCGGTGCTGACCGAGGAGCTGTGCCTGCGGACGGGGCGGATCATCCCGCTCATGCGCAAGCTGCGCTCGATCGGGAAGAAGATGCAGGACCTCGAGACCGAGCTGCGGAGGGCCGAGAAGTTCCCGAAGCGGTACGACCCCGACGACGTGTGCGTGATGCGCGAGGAGCTGGACGGGCTGCGCCGGCTGGTGCTGGAGGAGCCGGCGGACCTGGCCCGGCGCATCAAGGGGCTGGCGACGGTGTTCTGGGAGTACGAGCAGTCGAAGCGCGACCTGTCGGGGGGGAACCTGCGGCTGGTGGTGTCGATCGCCAAGAAGTACCGCAACCGCGGGCTGCCATTCCTGGACATCATCCAGGAGGGCAACACGGGGCTGATGCGGGCGGTGGACAAGTACGAGTACCGGCGCGGGTTCAAGTTCAGCACGTACGCGACGTGGTGGATCCGCCAGGCGATCACGCGGGCCATCGCCGACCACGCCCGCACGATCCGCATCCCGGTGCACATGATCGAGACGATGAGCCGCCTGCGGAACGTGCAGAAGGAGCTGCTGCAGCTCACGGGGCGCGAGCCGACGATCGACGAGCTGGCGGAGCGCACGGGGATGTCGACGGTGGACGTCCGCCGGGTGCTGAGGATCAGCCGGCAGCCGGCGTCGCTGGACCGGCCCGTGGGCGAGACCGAGGACAGCTACTTCGGCGACTTCGTGGAGGACGGTCGGCAGGCGGCGCCGCCCGACACGGTGGCGCAGGAGGCGATGCGTCACCGCATCGAGGCGGTGCTCAAGACGCTGAGCTACCGCGAGCGCGAGATCATCAAGCTGCGGTACGGGATCGGCGACGGGTATACCTACACGCTGGAGGAGGTCGGGCGGATCTTCAAGGTCACGCGCGAGCGCGTGCGTCAGGTGGAGGCCAAGGCCATCCGCAAGCTGCAGCACCCGGTGCGGGCCCGCAAGCTGCAGGGGTTCGTCGACACGCGCCTCTACAAGGAGGTGAAGGGCGAGCCCACGGTCGCCGCGCTCCCGCCCGAGGCCGACGCCGGCCCGATCGCCCCGGCGAGCGACGGGGTCGACGCTCTTGACGCCGCGCCGCCCGAGGTGGTGGATGCGATCGGCGTCGATCCGGACGACGATCCGGACGGCCCGGTCGTGGCGGATGAAGACGAGGACGATCGCGGGTAGCCAGACTCCGGGAGGCATGGGGCTTGACCCGGTCGCCGACAAGCTCCGCCCGCGACGACGCGTGGCACGCCCACCCCGCCGACGAGGTGCTGCGGGCGCTGGGCACGTCGCGGGGCGGGCTGTCCGCCGGCGACGCGCGGGCGCGCCTCGGGCGGCACGGGCCCAACGCGGTCCCGACGGGCGGCGGCGAGAACGAGCTGCGCCTGGTGTGGAGGCAGGTCAACACGCCGCTGATCTGGGTGCTGCTGGGGGCGGCGGTGCTGGCGGTGGCGGTCGACCGGTCCGAGGGCACCAAGAACGGGCTGGTGATCCTCGCGGTGGTGGTGATCAACACGGTCATCGGGTTCGTGCAGGAGTACCGGGCCGGGCGTGCGATCGCCGCCCTCGCCCGCATGGCGCCGGACCACGCGACCGCGCTCCGCGACGGGGCCCGCACGCTGATCCCGGCATCGGAACTGGTGCCGGGCGACGTGGTGTGCCTGGCGCCGGGCGAGCGCGCCCCCGCCGACGTGCGCCTGCTCAGCGAGCGCGGGCTGGAGATGGACGAGGCGGCCCTCACCGGCGAGAGCACACCCGTCGAGAAGAGCGCCGCGCCGGCGGCGCCCGAGGCGGAGGTCGCCGAGCGGCACTCGATGGCGTTCAAGGGGACGCTGTGCACGAGGGGGGCGGCCCTGGGCGTGGTGGTGGAGACCGGCGAGCGGACGCAACTCGGGCGGATCGGACGCCTGCTGCGCCAGGTCACCGAGCTGGACACGCCCCTGACCAAGGCGCTGGCCTCGATCGGGCGCACCATCAGCCTGGGCGTCGTGGCGATCTCGGTGCTGATGCTGGCGATCGGGGTGTGGCGGACCACCGCGGCGACGGGGGCCGGCGGGTGGTCGGCCGCGGCGGACATGACCATCTTCGCCGTCGCCCTGGCCGTCGGCGCGATCCCCGAGGTCCTGCCCGCGATCGTGACGATCGTGATGGCGGTGGGCGTGCGTCGGATGGCGTCGCGGCGGGCGGTGGTGCGGCGGCTGCCCGCGGTCGAGACCCTCGGGGCCACCACCGTCATCTGCTCCGACAAGACCGGCACGCTGACGCGGAACGAGATGACGGTGCGGGAGGTCTGGACGCCGGAGTCCGGCCCCGTGCGCGTGTCGGGCGTGGGGTACGAGCCGCGGGGGGCGCTCGAGCGTGACGGCACGGCGCTGGCGCCCGACTCGGCGATCCGGGCGCTGCTGCGTGCGGGGGTGCTGTGCAACGACAGCCGCCTCACGCTGGAGGCGGGGCGCCGGGGGGTGCAGGGGGACCCGACGGAGGGGGCGCTGCTGACGGCGGCGGCGAAGGGGGGGATCGACGCCGACGCCGAGCGTGGCGCCTGCCCGCGGCTGGACGCCATCCCCTTCGAGAGCGACCGCCGCTACATGGCGACGCTGCACGCCGAGGGCGCCGAGCGCGTGGTGTACCTCAAGGGCGCGCCCGAGACGGTGCTGGGGCTGTGCGCCGGCGATGGGTCGGGGCGGGCCATCGACCCCGAGGAGTTCCATCGCCGCGTGCACGCGCTGGCGGCCCGGGGCATGCGCGTGCTCGCGTTCGCGCGCCGGGCGCTGCCCGGGGCGGAGCGGCTGGGGGAGGGCGACGTCGCGGCGGGCCTGACTTTCCTGGGGCTGCAGGGGATGATCGACCCGCCCAGGCCCGAGGCGATCGAGGCGGTGCGGCGCTGCCACCGGGCCGGGATCGTCGTCAAGATGATCACGGGCGACCACGCGGCGACCGCGGAGGCCATCGGGCGCGAGCTCCACCTCGCGGGGACGGGCGCCAGGGCGCTCACCGGGCACGACGTGGAGCGCCTCTCGGACAAGCGGCTCACCGGCGCCGTCGCGGGGTGCAACGTCTTCGCCCGCGTCGCGCCGGAGCACAAGCTGCGCCTGGTCCAGGCCTTGCAGCGCGACGGGCACGTCGTGGCCATGACGGGCGACGGCGTGAACGACGCCCCGGCCCTGAAGCAGGCCGACATCGGCGTCGCCATGGGCGTCACCGGCACCAGCGTGTGCAAGGAGGCCGCCGAGATCGTCCTGGCCGACGACAACTTCGAGACGATCTCGGCGGCGGTGGAGGAGGGTCGGCACGTCCACGACAACCTGGTCAAGTGCCTGGCGTTCGTGCTCCCGACCAACCTGGGGCTGGCCCTGGTGCTCACGGCCGCCGTGCTGCTCTTCCCCTTCCATGAGGTCGACGGGGCCCGCGAGCTGCTGCTCCCGATGCGTCCGACACAGCTCCTGTGGATCAACCTGGTGACGACGGTGGCCCTGTCGCTGCCGCTGGCCTTCGAGGCCCGCGAGCCGGGGATCATGGCCCGCCCGCCGCGGCGTCCCGACGCGCCGGTCCTGTCGGCGTTCGTGGTGTACCGCACGGTCCTGGCGGCGGCGCTGCTGACGATCGGTGCGGTCGGGCTGTTCCTGTGGGAGTACCGCGGCGCGGTCGACGCCGGCGGCGAGGCGGCGCTGGCCCGGGCCCAGACCATGGCGGTCACGACCTGCGTCATGTTCCAGGTCTTCTATCTCCTGAACTGCCGATCGCTGCGCTCGTCGGTGCTGGCGATCGGGCTGTGGAGCAACCCCTTGATCTACGTCGGGATCGCGGCGCTCGCGGTCCTCCAGGCGCTGTTCGTGTACGCGCCGTTCATGCAGGGGCTGTTCGGGTCGGCGTCGCTGAGCGCCCGGGACGTGGCGGTCTCGGTCGTCACGGGGCTCGTGATCCTCCCGGCGATCAGCGCGGAGAAGTGGTGGCGTCGGCGAATGAGCCGGCGCCCGGTCCGCGCCCGGTGAGCGGGTTGCTCCCGTCGGCCCGGCGCCGCCGTACCCTCCTGCTCCCGCCCGGGGGTCAGGTCGGCGATCGGCTCGCCGCGGTCCCGGCGGGCGGGGCTCCCCTCCATGCACGAGCTGCTGGTCCTTGCGGCCGCCGACGACCTGAAGATCTGGGCGTACGTCGGGTTCGTCGCCCTGGTGCTGTGCTTCCTGGCGCTGGACCTGGGGGTCTTCCATCGCACCGCGCACGAGGTGTCGATGAAGGAGGCCGCGGGATGGTCCGTGGTCTGGCTGACGTGCGGGATGGCGTTCGCGGTGTTCGTGTACTACGCGTACGAGCACCACTGGCTGGGGCTGGGGCTGGACACGCCCCTGTACAACCCCGCGGTCAAGACCGACCCCACGGCGCCGCTGATCATCGAGGGCGTGGTGGGCGGGGCCGAGGCCGCCAAGGAGTACATCACGGGCTACTTCGTCGAGAAGTCGCTGGCGATGGACAACATCTTCGTGATCGCGCTGCTGTTCGCGTTCTTCGCGATCCCCGCCAAGTACCAGCACCGCGTGCTCTTCTGGGGGATCCTGGGCGCCCTGCTCATGCGCGGCACCATGATCTTCGCCGGCGCCGCCCTCGTGGTCCGCTACACCTGGATCCTCATCGTCTTTGGGCTGCTGCTGCTGGCGACGAGCCTCAAGATGGCGGTCGTCAAGAGCCACTCGGACCCCACGAAGAACCCGATCGTGCGCGTGGTGAAGCGCCTCTACCCCGTCTCGGACGGGTTCGACGGGCAGAGGTTCTTCACGCGGATCGACGGGCGCCGGCACATCACGCCCCTGTTCCTGGCGCTCGTGATGGTCGAGATCACCGACCTGGTCTTCGCCGTCGACTCCATCCCCGCGATCTTCGCGATCACGCCCGATCCGTTCATCGTGTTCACAAGCAACGTCTTCGCGATCCTGGGGCTGCGGGCCCTCTACTTCTGCCTGGCGGCCCTGATCGCCCGCTTCCGGTACCTCAAGCCGGCTCTGATCCTGATCCTGGCGTTCGTGGGCGTGAAGCTCCTGCTGCTCAGCGTGCCGCCCTACCTGAACGACGTCGCGGGGCTCGTCGGCACGACGGTCCCCGAGGCCAAGTCGGTCAAGATCGACACCACGGTGTCGCTGGTCGCGGTGCTCGCGACGCTGGCGCTGGCGATCGTCGCCTCGGCCCTGAGGCCCGCCCCGCCCCCGGAGCCGCACGCCTGACGGGCGGAGACCGGTCATGACCCCCTGGCCCTGGATCGCGATCGGCGGGTTCCTGGCGCTCGCGATCGCCCTGGACCTGCTCGTGCTCGACCGCCGGGCCCGGGAGCCCAGCGTGCCCGGGGCGCTGTGGCGGACCGGGTTCTGGGTGGCGGCGGCGGTGGCGGCGGGGATCGGCGTGTTCCTGATGGCCGACGCCTCGCCCGCGCCGACCCCGACGCCCGACCAGGCCGCCCGCGAGTTCCTCGGGGTCTGGCTCCTCGAGTTCGCGCTGAGCCTGGACAACCTGTTCGTCTTCGCGCTGATCTTCGCGGTGCTGGGCGTGCCCGCCGCCGCCATGCGACGCGTGCTGCTCGTCGGGTTGCTCTTCGCGGTGGCGCTGCGTGCGGGCCTGATCCTCGGGGGGCTGGACCTTCTCTCCCGGTGGGCCTGGCTGAGCTACCCGCTGGGGGCGATGCTGCTGCTGTCGGCCCTGAAGATGATCGTCACGCGCGAGCCCGACACCGACCCGTCGCGCAATCTGATCGTGCGCGTCGCGCGGCGCTTCTACCCCGTCAGCGCGGGGTTCGACGGGCGCCGCTTCGCGACGCGGGCCGAGGGTCGGCGGGCCGCCACGCCCCTGGCCCTGGCCCTCATCATGATCGAGTCCGCGGACGCGGTGCTCGCGTTCGATTCCGTGCCCGCGGTGTTCACCGTGACGCGCGACCCGCTGCCCGCCTTCGCCGCCAGCGCCCTGGCCATGGGCGCGCTGCGGAGCCTGTTCTTCGCGCTCAAGGGCATGGAGTCCAAGACGCGGCTCATCAAGCTGGCCCTGGCGCTCCTGCTGGCGTACCTCAGCGTCAAGATGTTCATCCTCCACCGGCACCCGATCCCGGTGGAGTTCACGCTGGCGGCGATCGCGCTGCTCCTGGGCGGGGCGGTGCTGGGCACGCTGCTCTTCGGGCACCGCCTCAAGGCCCGCACGCCCGGCGAGCGCGAGCCCAGCGAGCCGGTCCTGGGCGAGGACGTCGATCGCCTGGCCCGGGCCACGCTCGTCCGCTCGCGCAAGCTCGTGTCGCTGGTGATGGGCCTGACGATCATCGGGCTGTCGATCCCCATCGGGCTGCTGCCGGGGCCCGGCGGGATCGCCGTGTTCATCATCGGCATGGCGATCCTCGCCAGCGAGTTCATCTGGGCCCGCCGACTGCTCACGCGCGTGCAGCGCGAGGCCCGGCACCTGGCGGCACGGGCCGACCAACTGCTCACGCGCAGGCCCCGCCCGTGGCTCATCGCGCCGGTGCTGGTCGGCACGCTGGCGGCGGTCGCCCTGGTGCTCTGGCTCACGCCGCTGCCCCCGCTGGCGGTGGTCTTCGCGTCCATCGGCCCGCTCGGGCTCGAGTGCGTCTGGGCCCAGCGCACGCTCAAGCGGCACCGCGAACTCAAGCGGACCCCGCCCGCCTAGAGCTCGGGCGCGAAGCCCCGGCGCATGGTGTTCTCGGCGACGGCCCGCGGCACGACGAAGTGGTGCAGGTAGCCCGGCCCGCCCGCCTTGGACCCGCCCCCCGAGGCCCCGAACCCGCCGAAGGGCTGCCGCGCCACCAACGCCCCGGTGCACCCGCGGTTGATGTACAGGTTGCCCACGCGGAACCGGCGCCGGGCCCGCTCGATGTGCGCGGGCTTGCGCGTAAACACCCCGCCCGTCAGCTTGTACGGGACGTCGTTGGCGGTGCGGAGCGCCTCGTCGAAGCTGGCGGCGTGCATGACCGCCAGCACGGGGCCGAAGACCTCCTCGCGGGCCAGCTCGTGCTCGGGACCCACGCCGGAGAAGATGTGCGGGCCCACGAACCGGCGCCCCGTCCGGGCCTCGAGGGCGTCGGGCACGGGCAGGGCCAGTTCGAGGCGGGCGTAGGCCTTGGCGCGCTCGACGAAGCCGAGGATGGTGCGCTGGGCCTCCTCGTCGATGACGGGGCCCACGTCGCTGCCGGGGAGCGCGGGGTCGCCGACGACGAGCGCCCGCGTGGCCTCGACGAGCCGGTGGGTGAACTGGCGGATGGCCGGCCCATCGGGCCCCTCGGGGTCCACCACGATGCAGCGCGAGCACGCCGAGCACTTCTGCCCCTGGTACCCGAACGCCGAGTAGCGCACGCCCAGCACCGCCTCGTCGAGGTCGGCGGAGGTGTCGATGATGACGGCGTTCTTGCCGCCCATCTCGCACACGACGTGCTTGAGGTGCGAGAAGCCCGAGCGGAGGGAGGGGTCGGCGAAGGGCGATCCCGGGGCCGCCGCCGTCACGATGTCCATGCCCACGTCGCGGCTGCCCGTGAAGGCGATGAGCGCGACGCGCGGATCGCGCACCAGGGCGGCGCCGGTCGTCTCGCCCGGGGCGGGGCAGAACTGGAGCACGGCCCGGGAGAAGGGCACGCCGGCGAGGGTCACCGGGGGCTGAACGCCCCCGCCCCGGTCCGAACCGCCCCGGTTCGCGAGCGCCTCGTCGATCGCTTCCCAGAGGATGTCGCACATGATCGACGCTACGCCGGGGGTCTGCTCCGCGGGCTTGACGATCGCGGGGTTGCCCGTGACCAGCGCGGCGACGGTCATGCCGCAGCAGATGGCGAGGGGGAAGTTCCAGGGGCTGATGACGACGGCGACGCCGCGAGGCTCGTGCCACTGCTCGTCCAGTTCGCCGATGAACCGCCCGATGCGGGCGCGCTCGAAGAGGGGCACGGCGCCGCGGGCGTAGTACTCGCAGAAGTCGATGGCCTCGCAGACGTCGGCGTCGGCCTCGCGCCAGGTCTTGCCGGACTCCTTGATCATGACGCCCGACAGCCCGTCGCGCTGGCGGCGCATCTTCTCCGCCGCCAGCGTCAGGGCCCGGGCCCGCAGCCTCACGTCGGCGTCGCGCCAGTGGGGCAGGGCCGCCGACGCCAGCTCCACCATCCGGGCCGCGTGCTCGGGGGTGCGGTCGTTGGCGACCCTGGGCACGGTCGCGCGGGCGATGGCCCCGGCGAAGGCCTGGCGCCGCCCGGCGTCCGCGAAATCGCGGGGCGGCTCGGTGAAGAACGGGCGCTCGTCGCCGACGCCCGGCGCGGCGGGCGAGAGGCGGTGCCGCTCCGCCGCGACCGTGGCCAGGTCGGCGGGGACGCCCGCCCCGCCCTCGGGGGCCGTGGGCGCGCGGAGCAGGGCGCCCACGTCGGCGTTCTCGGCGAAGCCCGCCCGCAGCCAGCTCTCGTTGCTCGTGTTCTCCAGCAGCCGCCGCACCAGGTAGGCCATCCCGGGGATCATCCGCCCGACGGGGATGTACTCGCGGACGCGCAGGCCCAGCTCGCGGGCCGCGTGCTTGAGCTGGTCGGCCATGCCGTGGAGCATCTGGAGCTCGATGGCGTCGCGCGGCAGCCCGCGCTCGTCGAGCCCGGCCAGGGCCGCGGCGATGGAGCGCACGTTGTGCGACCCCAGCGCCAGCTTCACGCCGCCCCGCCCCGGGGGACGCCGGGTCGCCGAGCCGGTCGTCGCCATCGCGGGGGCCGCGTCCAGGAGGGCCTCGGCCATGCGCTCGAAGCAGGCGTCGGTCTGCCACTTGGTGTTCCACACCGGGCAGGGCCAGCCCTTCATCTCGGCGTGGATGGTCTCGTAGTCCCAGTACGCGCCCTTCACCAGGCGCACGCTGACGACCCGCCCCGTCCGCCTCGCCCACTCGCCGAGCCGGCGGGCGTCCTCCACGCCGCTCTTGAGGTAGGCCTGCATCGCCAGCCCGGCCTGGAAGTCGACCTTCTCGCAGCACCGCTGGAAGAGCTCCAGCGTCAGGTCCTTGAGGGCGAACTGCTCCATGTCGAAGTTGACGAACACCCCCCGGTCGCGGGCGGCCTCGAGCACCGGCACCAGGCGACGCATCAGGTCGTCGATCGACCCCTCGGTGTCGATCGGGTCGCAGCGGGCCGAGAGGGAGCTGATCTTGATCGACACGTTGACCCGCGGGATCCGCCCGAGGTGGTCCGACTCGAGCCGGGCCCGCGGCTTCCACGCCGCCACCTCCGCCGGGAGCGTGTGGATCAGGTCCAGGTACCGGCGCTGGTACTCGTCGGCCTCCTCGTCCGAGAGGCACGCCTCGCCCAGGAGATCGACGGAGAAGGCGATGCCGTCGTCCCACAGCTCGCGCAGGGCCGGGAGCGCCTCCGCCGCGTCCTGCCCGGCGATGAACCGCGACGCCATGCCCTCGATCTGCTTGGACATCTGCCCCGCCGCGGTCCCCTTCAACAGCCCGCCGGCCTTGAGCAGGAAGTCCATGCCGGGCGGGGTCCTGACGCCCGGCTGGCCCAGGTAGTCCGTCAGGTGGTCGAAGACCTGCTCGGGCGTCTTGAGCATCGGGAAGCAGTCGACGAAGCGGAAGAGCTGCACCTTGAACTGGTGGTCCTTCATGGACCAGTTCATCAACGCGTCGGAGTAGAACTTGGCGCTGAGCAGGCCCGCCTTCCCGGCCCGGGCCCGGGCCAGCAGGTCGCTGCCGATCTGGAAGATCCGCGATTCGCGCTCCCCCGAGCGCTCGAGGGGCGCCGCGGGGGCCGGGGCGGGCTTGGTCTTGCGGCTGAACAGTGCCATCGTGGCGGGTCCGGAAGGGGTGCGGGCGGTTGGGGCAGACTCTATGAGTTCACCCGCGTGCGCGCCGCCGCGCCGAATGTCCTCCGAACGCCGGTGCGCCCCCCTCGGCCCCTACCCTTGCCCCTTATGCCCGGACGGACGGTGGTGACGATCGGGAACTTCGACGGCGTGCACGTGGGGCACGCCGCCCTGGTCCGCGCCGCGCGCCGGGTCGCCGACGAGGGCGGGCACCGCGTGGTCGTCCTGTCCTTCGACCCCCACCCCATGACGGTGCTCGACCCGGGGCGGGCGCCGCACCGGATCGGGGGATTCGAGCGCCGGGTCGAACTGCTCAAGGGGCTCGGAGCCGACGAGGTCCGGCGACTGGCTCCGAGCGACCGCCTGCTGGCCCTTGGGCCGCGGGAGTTCATCGCCGAGACGGCCCGCGAGCTGGGCCCCGCCGCGATCGTCGAGGGGAGGGACTTCAGGTTCGGCAAGGGGCGGGCGGGGGACGTCGCGCTCCTGGAACGCCTGGGCGCCGAGACGGGGTTCGGCGTCGACTTGCTGGCGCCGGTCGAGGTCGCCCTCGACGACCGGTCGATCGTCACCGCGTCGAGCACGATCGCCCGCTGGCTCATCCGGCACGGACGGGTGCGCGACGCCGCGATCGTCCTGGGCCGACCCCACGAACTGGTCGGCGAGGTGATCGCGGGCGACCGCCTCGGGCGGACGCTGGGGTTCCCGACCGCCAACCTGCGGACCGACGACCTTCTCCCCGCCGACGGCGTGTACGCCGGGGTCGCCCACCTCCCCGACGGTCGACGGGCGCGGGCCGCCATCAGCGTCGGCACGCGCCCGACCTTCGACGGGCGGGGCCGGCGCGTGGAGCCCTACCTTCTCGACGTCGCTGCCGGGGCCGGGGGCAACATCGCGGGGCTCCCCGAGTACGGCTGGAGGATGCGCCTGGAGTTCACCGGATTCGTGCGCGACCAGGTCCGGGTGGAGAGCGCCGGCGCGCTGTGCCGACAGATGGACCGGGACGTCGCACGCGTGCGCACGATGCTCGACGACGCCACGGAGGCCGCGGCCCGATGAAACCCGCCAACGGCTACGCCCCCAACACCTCGCTGGCGGACCTGGCGGACTGGCTCCGCGGCCGGCGCGACGTGGTCATCCTGACCCACGAGAAGCCCGACGGCGACGCCCTGGGCAGCACGCTCGCGTTGGCGCGCGCGCTGGCGAAGGTGGGCATGCCCGGCGAGCGCCGCGTGGAGCTCTGGTACTGGGCGCCGTGGCCCCACTGGGCCAAGGCGCTGGTCGCCCCCACCCCGGCCCGGTTCTTCGACCGCGAGTCGCCCCCGGAGAACCGTGAGCCCGACGGCGTGCTCGTGGTCGATACGGGCTCGTGGTCGCAGGTGGAGCATGCGGCGGGGTGGCTCAAGCCGCGGGCGGCGCACACCGCGATCGTCGACCACCACCGCCAGGGCGACCCGGAGATCGCCGACCGGCGCTGCATCGACGTGTCGTGGGCGGCGGCGGCCCAGCCCGCGGCGGACCTCTGCCGCCTCCTGCTGCGGCTCGGCTCGATCGCCCAACTCCCGAGGGAGGTCGCGGACCCGCTGTACCTGGGCGTGGCGACGGACACGGGGTGGTTCAGGCACTCGAACCTGACGGCGGCGGTGCTGCGGGTCGCCGCGGACCTGATCGAGGCCGGCGCCGATCACGTCGCGCTGTACCAGACCACCGAGCAGCAGGACCGCCCGGAGCGTCTGGCGCTGATGGCCCGGGCCCTGTCGTCGCTGGCGCTGCACCACCAGGGACGGATCGCGACGATGTCGCTGAGCCGCGAGGACCTGGCGCGATCGGGCGCGGTCGCGGGCGACACGGGCGGGCTGGTGGACCTGCCCGCGACGATCGCCTCCGTGCGCGTGTCGGTGCTGCTCACGGAGCAGGAGCCCAAGGCGGGGCAGGGGCCCATGACCAAGCTCAGCCTGCGGAGCAAGGGCGGGGAAGGGACCATCGACGTGAACGCCGTCGCGGGCCTGCTCGGCGGCGGCGGTCACACCGGGGCGGCGGGGGCGCGAGTCGCGCTGACGCTCGACCAGGCCCGCGCCAGGGTCGTGGAGCTGCTCGGGGCCGCCCTCGCACGCGGAACGTCGGCGTGACCGGGCCCGGTCCATCGCCCGGCCCGGGGCGTCGCGGCGCGGCCCGCCCCGGTCAGCGCCCCCCGCTCCGCCCCGAGACGACCACGCTCTGGGAGTACCCCAGTCAGCACTACGACTCGCCCAACGTCGGGCGGATGCAGGGGGACAGGGACTACGCCGGGGCCACGCCCAGCTGGGTGGTCTGGCAGTTGCTCCACCGCTACACGCGCGAGGGGGACCTGGTGGTGGACCCGATGTGCGGGTCGGGGACGACGCTGGACGTGGCCCGCGACCTGGGGCGGCGCGGGCTGGGCTACGACCTGGCGCCGGCGCGGCCCGACATCTTCCGGGCCGACGCCCGCTCGCTGCCGCTGGAGGACGCCAAGGCCGATTTCGTCTTCGTCGACCCGCCCTACTCGACGCACATCGACTACAGCGATGACCCGCGCTGCATCGGTCGGCTGGACGCGGCGGCGCCGGGGGCGGCGAACGAGTACTACGCCGCCATGGAGCGGGTGATCGCGGAGATCCACCGCGTGCTCCGAGACCGGCGCTACATGGCGATGTACGTGTCGGACTCGTTCCGCAAGGGCAAGGGCTCGGGCCCGGACCGCTTCATGCCCATCGGGTTCGACCTGTTCTCGGTCCTGCGCCGGTCCTTCCGCCCCGTCGACATCGTGTGCGTGGTTCGGCAGAACCGGAAGCTGCGGCGCGGCAACTGGCGCCGGGCCGCCGAGGAGGGGAACTTCTTCCTGCGCGGGTTCAACTACCTCTTCATCATGAAGAAGGAAGAGTCGCCCCGCGCCGACGAGCGCGGCGGGGCGCACGAGGTGATCCAGCCGCCGCCCAGGACCAGGTCGGGCTCCCCGCGGTCGTAGAGCACGATCGCCTGCCCCGGCGCCACCGCGTGCTGGGGCTCGTCGAACTCGACCTCGAAGGCGCCGGCCCGCCCCGAGGGCGTGGGGCAAACGGCGTCGGGCGCGGGGCGGACAAGGGCGGGCACGGCCCGCGAGTTGTGGCGGTAGCGGGCCAGCACCGGGCGCGGGGCGTCGATCGGGTCGATCAGCCAGTTGGCCTCGTCGGCGAGGCAGGCGCCGGCGAGCAGGTCGTCGCGCCCGCCCACGACGACGGTGTTCGTCGCCGGGGCCTTGGCAACCACGTAGACCGCGTGCCCGAGGGAGAGCGACAGGCCGCGTCGCTGCCCGACGGTGTAGCGGTGCTGCCCGGCGTGGGTGCCCAGGCGCCGCCCCGCGGTGTCGACGACGGGGCCCTCGGACGCCGCTCCGGGCGCCGCCCGCTCGACCAGCCCGGCGTAGTCGTTGTCGGGGACGAAGCAGATCTCCTGGCTGTCGGGCTTGTCGAAGACCGGGAGCCCCATCGAGCGGGCCAGGTCGCGCACGGCGGGCTTCTCCATCGCGCCGATCGGCAGCAGTACGTGGGCCAGTTGGGCGCGGGGCACGCCGAAGAGGACGTAGGACTGGTCCTTGGCGTGATCGACGCCTCGGAGCAGGCGCGGGCGGCCCGTGCGCGGATCGGGCTCGACGCGGGCGTAGTGCCCGGAGGCGACGAAGTCGGCCCCGATCTGGCGGGCGTAGGCGTGCAGCCTGCCGAACTTGAGCCAGTCGTTGCAGCGGACGCAGGGGTTGGGCGTGCGTCCCGCGACGTACTCGCCCACGAAGTAGTCGATGACGCGCCCGAAGTCCTTCTTGAAGTTGCAGACGTAGAGGGGGATGCCGAGCTGGGCGGCGACGAGGCGCGCGTCGGCGGCGTCGTTGATCGAGCAGCACCCCTGGCGCCCGATCCGGACGGCTGGCGCCGGGCGGTCGCCCGCGTCGGGAGTCAGCGTGTCGAGCATCTCGCCGGGCGCGCCCAGGCGCATGAAACACCCGACGACGTCGTAGCCGGCGCGCCGCAATAGAGCCGCGGCGACCGAGGAATCGACGCCGCCCGACATCGCGACCAGGACCTTCGGCCCCGCGGGCTTCATGGGCCATTCTAAGTGCCATGACCCGTGCTGCCCGCCCGTGGGCGCTGGCCCGTCCGCGGTGCGCCCGCAGGCGGATGCGGCGCGTCGGCGGATCGGGCGCTCTCGCCGCGATCGACACCCCTCGCGCCCGGACGACGCGGCCCCGAGCGACGCTCCGTGAGGCCCTTACCTCAGGGCGTGCGCAGGAATGGGGGAGTTTTCCTCGTTGCGATCGGGAGTGCGCACTAAGTACGGTTCCTGCAGGAGCGGGCTGTCAATGGGAGAGCCCGGCTCCCGGGGAGCCGCGACGTCAGGGCGAGCGGCTATTGCCCCTGACCTCGCACAAGAAGGAGGATGTCATGAGAATGCCTCGGATGTTGACAGGGTGCGCCGCGGTCGTGCTGATGCTGGCGGCGGGTGCGCCGACGGCGCTCGGGCAGGCCGGGCTCGGCACGCAGATCACGTACCAGGGCGAACTGCGCCTCAACTCCTCGCTGGTGAGCGGGCTCACGGACCTGCGCTTCCGGCTGCTCAACTCGCTGGGCGTGCAGGTGGGCCCGACCCTGACGCTCAACAACGTGAACCTCGTGGAGGGGCGGTTCAGCAGCGAGCTGAACTTCGGCGCGGTGTTCAACAACACCGCCCTGTTCCTTGAGGTGTCGGTGCGCTCGCCCGCGGGGGCGGGGGCGTTCGTGACGCTGAGCCCGAATCAGCGGGTGACGGCGGCGCCGTACGCGCTCTTTGCGCTGACCGGGAACGTGGGTCCCACCGGGCCGACGGGTCCGGCAGGCCCCGCCGGGGCGGCAGGACCCACCGGGCCCACCGGTCCGGCAGGCCCCGCCGGCGCGGCAGGTCCCACCGGGCCCACCGGTCCGGCAGGGCCCGCCGGCGCGGCAGGTCCCACCGGGCCCACCGGTCCGGCAGGGCCCGCCGGCGCCCAGGGCCCCACCGGACCGCCGGGCATCCCCTGGTCCCTCAACGGCACCAGCGCCTACTACAACGGCGGGTTCGTCGCGGTGGGCACGAGCGCGCCGAGCGAGCGGTTCCAGGTGCGTTCGGGCAACCTGCGGATGGACGGGGCCGGGGCCTCGCGGAACCTGACGCTCTACGACGGCGACGGCGGGATGGCGGTGAGGCTGTTCGCCGACGTCGACGGGATCGACAACGACATCCAGCTCTTCCGCGACGGCTCGCTGGCCTCGCGCTGGAGGGCCTCAGCCAACGGCGTGGTGCTCGACATCAACAACACGACCACGGCCACTCAGACGCTCATCGGAGGCACGTCGTTCGCCGATTCCTCGGGCTTCTGGGAGATCCACGCGTCCGACGGCACGGTCGTGTGCTGGCTGGACGCCGACAACGACCAGAGCGCCGGCAACGGCATCTTCGCCGGCGCCCTGAACGTCCGCTCCGTCGGAACCGGCGGGCAGGGCGGGGAGGTCAACGTCCAGAACAACGACGGCGCGGACACGGTCGTCATCCGCGGCGGTACGTCGGGGAACGGCGGCTCGCTCACCATGAACAACGGCGCCGCCTCGCCGCTGACCACCGTCGAGCTCTTCGGCGACTCTGCCGACGCCGGGCTCTTCCGTCTGAGGAACAGCAGCGGCGCCATCCGCGCCACCCTCGGCGGCGACTCCGCCGACGCGGGGTACCTGACCCTGAACGCGGCCGACGGCTCCAGCACCGTCTTCCTCGACGGCGACGCGGCCAACAACGGCGGGCTCGTCTCCGTCCGCAACGACGTCTCGCAGGAGACGGTGCAGATCCTGGGCGACGACGCCTCCAACTCCGGGCAGATCATCCTCTTCAACCGCAACGCCGTCAACGTCTCCAGCATCGAGCTCCAGGGCTCGGAGAACCAGTTCGCGACCGGCGGCGCCGTCGCCATCCGCAACACCAACGGCAACCTCACCGGCTTCTTCGACGGCTCCGACGGCATCGGCAACGGCGCCTGGATCCGGCTCTTGGAGGACGACGGCTCCACCGGCTTCCAGGTTTCCGCCGAGACCAAGATCATGACGCTCAACAACGCGGCGGGGGCGGTCACCATCACCTTCAACGGACAGACGGGCGCCAAGAGCGGCGTGGTGGAGACCACGCAGGGGCAGCGCCTCCTCTATTGCCAGGAGTCGCCGGAGGTCTGGTTCGAGGACTTCGGCTCGGGCCGACTGACCGACGGCGTCTCGCGCATCGACCTGGACCCCCTCTTCCTCGAGACCGTCACCATCAACCAACAGCACCCGATGAAGGTCTTCATCACGCTCAACGGCGAGGCCCTGGGCGTCTGGGTCGAGAAGCAGGACGATCACTTCATCGTGCGCGAGCTCCTGGGCGGGCGCAGCAACGCGGAGTTCGACTTCCGCGTGGTTGCCAAGCGCAAGGGCCTGGAGAACCTCAGGCTCGACCCCTTCACCATGACCGGCGAGAGCGCCCGCCCCGTCTCGACCGATCGCCCGGCGCCAGCGCCGCGCGACGCCGTCGACCGCCTGCCGGACCCGGCGCCCATGCAGCGCACGCCCGGCACGCGGGACCGCAAGGCGTTCCCGGACAACAGCGCCAGCCGCTGACGCGGGAAAGGAGGAACACCCATGAACAGGCTCATCTTCATCGCCGCGTGCGTCCTGGCCTGGTGCGGCACGGCCGCGTGGGGCCAGGGGCTGCACATGGCCTGGTCGACGCTCGACGCGGGCGGCGTGGGGCGGAACAACCCCTCGTTCGCCGTGGTCGGGCCCAACACGATCCGCCTCTCGGGCACGATCGGTCAGTTCGACACGGGGGTCTCCACCGCCATCGTCGGACCGAACCAGTACGTGCTGTCGGCGGGGTACTGGGTCGTCGGGCGCGTGTGCCCGGGGCAGGGCCCCGGGGCGTGCTCCCCGGCGGACCTGGACGAGAACGGGGCCATCGACTTCAACGACTTCCTCGCCTTCATGAACCTCTTCAACGCTTCGGACCTGTGCGTCGACTATGACGCCAGCGGGGCGATCGACTTCAACGACTTCCTGGCCTTCATGAACCTCTTCAACGCCGGGTGCTGAGAGACGGGGCTTCGGGCCTTCATTGGCGGGTTCGGCGGGTCTCCGCCGGGCCCGCTTTGCCGCGCGCCGAGAGGGTGGGCGGGCGCGGTGCTCGTATAGTGGCGTGGCGGCGGCCCCGCCCCCCCCCGCGAACCTCCCGATGGCCCAGGCCCTGGACACCGCACCGACCCCGTCACCGATCGCGCCGATGGCGCGCTCGCTGCAGGGCCTCTACGAGACCACCAAGCCGGGCATCACGCGCCTGGTCACGATCACCGCCGTCGTCGGGTTTTTCCTCGCCGCCCCGTCGCGCGAGTGGACGATCGCCCCGTTCGCGCTCGCCCTGCTTGGGTGCGTGATCGGGACGGCCCTCTCGGCCGCGGGCGCCAATGCCATCAACCAGTTCATGGAGCGCGAGCGCGACGCCCGCATGGACCGCACCATGAAGCGGCCCATCCCCTCCGGACGCGTCGACCCAAGGCGGGTGCTCCGCGTCGGGATCGCGCTGGGCGGGCTGGGGGTCGGCACGCTGCTGGCGATCAACGGCGTCGTGCCCGCGCTCCTGTCCCTTGCGTGCCTGGTGGTCTACATCCTCGCCTACACGCCCATGAAGCCCTGGACGCCCACGTCGACGCTCGTCGGCACCATCCCCGGCGCCCTGCCGCCGCTGATCGGCTGGACCAGCGCCTCGGCGCTGCCCGGCGTCGATGCCCTCTTCGAGCCCGCCGGCCTCGCGCTCGTCGCCATCATGACCCTGTGGCAGATCCCCCACTTCCTGGCCCTGGCGTGGATGTACCGAGACGACTACGTCAAGGGCGGGTACCGCGTGCTCACCGTCGTCGACCCGTCGGGGCGGCGGACCGTGGCGGTCATGGCGGTCACGGCGGCGCTCCTGCTGCCCGCGACCCTCGCCCCCGTGTGGCTGGCGCCGCAGCGCGTGGGCGCGGTGTACGGCGTCGTGGCGCTCGTCACGGGCGCGGGGTTCCTCTGGCTGGTCGCGCGCATCGTCCGCCGACGCGACCGTAGCTCGGCCCGGGGCGTCTTCTTCGGCTCCATCATCCACCTGCCCCTGCTGCTCCTGGCGATGACCGGCGAGACGATCGTCCGCTGGGCGTGGTGACCGGCGGGACCGGCCTCCGGCCGGTTTGTGAGGAGGCGGTCCCGCGTCAAGCACACCGGCCGGAGGCCGGTCCCACCTCAGCGCCTCATCGCCAACTCGATGGCCTCGATGGACTTGGGGATAGAGGCGGTGAGGTTCTCGCCGCCGGCGGGCGTGACGAGGATGTCGTCCTCGATGCGGACGCCCAGGGCGCGGTCGGGGAGGTAGACGCCGGGCTCGATGGTGACGACCATGCCGGGTTCGAGGGGGTCGTCCGGGGTGGCGTCGTGGACCTCCAGCCCGAGCTGATGCCCGATGCCGTGGGGGTAGAAGTCGCCGAACCCGGCCGCCTCGATGGCGTCGCGGGCGGCCCGATCGGCGTCGCTGAGGCGGGCGCCGGGCCTGACCGCCGCGATGCCCGCCTCCTGGGCCCGCAGCACGACCTCGTACACCGCGCGCTGGTCGGGCGTGAAGCGCCCGGAGGCGGGGAAGGTGCGGGTGACGTCGCAGGCGTAACCCTCGACGCTGGCCCCGGCGTCGATCACGACCAGGTCGCCCTCGCCCACGGGGCCGCGGTTGGCCTTGTAGTGCAGGACGGTGCCGTTGAGCCCGGAGCCGACGATGGGCCCGTAGGCGTGCCCGCCGCCCTGGCTCGCGAAGACCTCGTCGAGCACGCGCTGGACCTGCTGCTCGCCCACGCCCGGCGCCAGCATCGCGAGCAGCCTGGCGTAGCCCTTGTGGGTGACGCGGGCGGCCCGGCGCATGAGCGCGATCTCCGCCTCGCTCTTCACCGCCCGCATCTTCCGCAGCAGGTTGGTGCGGTCCTCGATGGCCACGCCCGGCACGCGCTCGGCGACCCTGCGGAACAGGGCCAGGTCCGGGGAAACGGGCCCGTCGTACACGGCGAAGGGGTGCAGGCACGCGGCCCGCTTGCGCAGGCGCAGGGCCTGGGTCAGCAGGCGGGGCAGCTCGCCGGTGCGCTTGATCGACGTGAACCCCAGGCGCTCGCGGAGCGCGAGGGAGATCGGATCGCGGTAGCCGTCCCACACCTCCATCTCGGGGTTGCGGGGCTTGAGGAGGAGCACGCAGGCCAGGCGGGGGTCCTCGGCCCTGGCGTCGAAGAGCACGCCGGCCCCCGCCTCGTCCCGGAGCCCGGTGAGGTAGGTGAAGTAGGGGTCGGCGGACCAGGGCCCGTGCAGGGGCTGGGCCACGTCGCCGGACAGCACCAGCCCGACGGCCCCGTCGAGGGCCTTGAGCACACGCGCCCGGCGTTCGACATGCTCAACCGTCGCGATCGCCATGCGTCTCCTCCGTGGCGTTGCGTGTGGCCCGGACGTCGTGCGCGGTCACGTCGATGCGCACCGGCCCCCAGCGGAAGGTCTTCGGGTCGGTCCCGCGCGAGCGCACGGCCCGGACGGTCTGGTCGATCAGGCCGCCTGTGCGGCGGTCCAGCCCCGCTTCCCCGTGGAGCAGGCGGTAGGCGGTGCGGAACACCTCGCCCAGGACAAGGGCGCGTTCGCCCCGCAGCGATACGCGGGTCCAGCGGTACTCGTGGATGGGCGCGGGGAGGTCGGGGCGGCCCAGGGCGACCAGTTCGTCGGCGCGGTCCCAGACGGCCCCGGCGGCGTCGCGCAGCAGGTCCGCGCTCCGGGAGGCTCGGCGCTCGACGCCGGGGGCGAGTTCCTGGAGCACGGGGATGACCCGCTCGCGCAGCGCCGATCGCAGGCGCCCCGGGTCGGCGTTGGTGGGATCGAGCACCCAGCGCCACCCCGCGGCGGCGCAGATCTCTTCTGCGTCCGCCCGGGAGACCCCGAGCATGGGGCGCACGATGGCGACCCCGGCGACGCCCGCCCCGCGACGGGGCGCCACGCCGATCAACCCCCGCGGCCCGGCCCCGCGCATGAGGCGCATGAGGAGCGTCTCGAGCTGGTCGTCGGCGTGGTGGGCGGTGGCGATGAATCGGCAGCGATGCTGGCGGGCCATCTCCTCCAGGCGGAGGTAGCGGAGGCGGCGCGATTGGGCTTCGAGGTTGCCGCCCGCCTCCCGGGCGTGCACGGCGCCCTCGGCATGAGGGAGCCCGACGCGGCGCGCGAGGTCGGCGACCGCGTCGGCGTCGGCGCGGGCCTCCGCGGGCGGGCGCATGTCGTGGACGACGTGCCCGACGAGCAGGTCGGGCGACGCCGAAGCCAGGGCCAGGACCAGGGCGGAGGAATCGGCCCCGCCGGAGCAGGCCAGGAGCGTGCGGCGATCGGGGTCGCGCGTGGACCTGCCGCCCGTCCGGGCCCGCCAGCGCCGGGCGATCTCGCGCACCGGAGCGAGCCTCTTGAGGTCCGCGGGGCTGTGGGGGCCGGGGGCCACGGACCGATGATACGGTTGGCCCCGGAGAACCGATGCTCGCCGACGCGCTCCTCACCGCCTGCACGCTCGCGTCCGCCCCCGGCGGCGCGCCGCCCACGCCCAAGACCCTTTTCGACGGCGACCAGGCCTGGATCGTCCTGGTCATGGTCGCGGGCGTCGCCTTGATCGTCTTCAGCATGCGGCGGCGCACGGAACGCCAGATCGAGAGCGAGGGCATGGGGATCGAGCGGCTGGAGACCATCCGCCGGCAGGTGAGCGGCAAGTACCCCCGACTGTCGCGCGAGCCCGGGCCCGGGGCCTCGACGACCGCGGCGGACCTCGAGGAACTGGGCGAGCGCCTGGCCGCCAAGCTCGAAGAGCGGGCCTCGCGCCTGGAGCGCCTGATCGACCAGGCGGACCGGAGGATCCGGGCGATGGAGTCGGCGGGCGGAACCCCGGCGCCCCGTCCCCTCGAGGCCATTCCGATCCGCGCCGTCGACCCGCTGCACGCGCGCGCGTACGAACTGGCGGACCAGGGGCTGTCGGCGATCGAGGTCGCGCGGACCCTCGGGCTCCCGACGGGGCAGGTGGAGCTGATCCTCAACCTGCGGCGCGTGCCCTCGGCGATGTAGGGCCCCACGCGCGCCGTCGCGGCGCCCCCAAGCGCCCGGAATCCCGGGATGCGTCGCGGGCTCCTCAATCCCGGCGTGGCGGGCGGGAGTCAGCGGACCGCGGCGTCGAGCGCGAGGACCTCGAGGATCACCTGCGAGGCAAGCAGGGCCGTGATCTGCGAGACATCGCGGTCGGGGAGCACCTCGACGACGTCGGCGCCCGCGAGTCGCACGCCGCGGAGTGAGCGGAGGATGGTGAGCACCTCCGCGGAGGTGAACCCGCCCACGCTGGGCGTGCCCGTGCCCGGCGCGAACGCCGGATCCACCACGTCCACGTCGAACGTCAGGTAGGCGCGTGACGGTCCGAGCCGGGCCAGGAACGCGCCGAGGACCGGGGGTCCCTCGTGCCGCCAGCGCCCGAAGGTGACGACCTCGACGCCCTTGGCACGGGCGAAGTCCAGGTCCTCGGCGCGGTTCAGGGGCCCCTTGACGCCGATCGAGATCATGCGGGCCGGGTCGACCAGCCCGTCCTCGATGGCGCGGATGAAGACGGAGGCGTGCCCCCACTTCTGGCCCCACACGGCGTCGACGGTGTCGAGGTGGCTGTCGAGGTGGATGAGCGGCAGGCCCGGCTGGGGCTTGCCCAGCCGCTCCCAGGTGGCGCGGAGATTGGCGTAGGCGATCGAGTGGTCGCCGCCGACCGCGAGCAGGCGCGTGGTCTTGGGATCGCCCAGTCCGCCGGCCCACGCCGCGACGCTCCGGAGCGTCTCCTCGAGCCCATAGGGGTGGACCGGCGCGTCGCCCGCGTCGGCGAGGCTGAGCTTCTGGCAGACGTTGACGGCGTGCTCGACGTGGTAGGGCTTGACGTACTGGCTGGCGTCGCGGATGGCCCGGGGGCCGAAGCGGGCGCCCGGCCGAAACGTGACGCCGGAATCAAACGGCACGCCGTAGATCGCCCAGTCCACGGGTCGGGCGGCGGGCGGCACGTCGTCGAGGCGCGGGAACCGGCAGAAGGTGGCCACGCCGGCGAAGCGCGGCGTGAGGCGTGGGTCCGGCAGCACGGTCTTGAATCCCGACATGCCGCCATCCTACCGGGCTGCCCGCCGACGCGGGGCATCGACGACTCACGCCGCGGCATCGCCCGGACCCGGCGCCCCGCGTGCCGGGGGCGGCGGCACGGGGGCCCCGCACTCGGGGCAAACCGGGCCCCCCGCGCCGCTCAGGTCGTAATCACACACCGCGCACCGCCCCTGCACCCGCCCGAGGCACCAGCGCGTCAGCATGCCGCCCCCCGCGATGAGGTAGACCCCGAATCCCAGTTGCAGCGCGGGCGCCGCGAGCCACGCCACCGACCATTCGATCGGCATCCCTTGCGATCCCCCGGCCAGGTTGATCACGATCCTCGCCGCACTTGCGACGAACGGCGAGACCGCCAGCCCGACCAGCAGCAGCCCCACCAGTCGCACCAGCGCGCGGAACCAGCCCGGATCGCTCATAACCGCCCCCTTGATCCCCGCGGGGAGAGCCACGGCGCCCGCCGGAGCGCCACGAGCACGCCAAAGCCCATCGCCAGCACGATCGGCGCGGCCTCCACCCACTGCACCCGGATCACGCCGAAGTCGATCGGATGCCACCGCCCCATCAACCACAACCCGTACTCGCTCGGACTGGCACGAGACATGCTGAGCACGCTCACGGACCAGCGCAGCGCTCCGGGCACGCCGATCCCCAGCGCCGCGATCGCCACGAGGCATCGAACCAGCGTCGGATGGATCGACCGACCGCCCATGGCCGCAGCATACGCGCTCGCGGCCCGGCCGCCGTCACAGCCACCGATCGTCGAACGTCAGGCCCGGCGTCTCCTGCGCCGCCGCCCCCGTTTCGATCAGGCTCGCGACCGGGTAGGCGCAGGAGTCGAGGCTGAACGCCCCCGCCGGGCGGTGGTTGCCGGAGAGGCCCAGGCCGCCGAAGGGGAGGCGGCCGCTCGCCCCGGCCGTGCCCGTGTTGACGTTGAGACACCCGGCCCGCGCCTCGGCCAAGAACCGCGCCGTCGCGGGGCCGTCGCGGGTGAAGATGGAGGCCGCCAGCCCGAAGCGCGTGGCGTTGGCCTGTTCGAGCGCCTCGTCGAGCGAGCCGACGACCGCCACCTGGAGCAGCGGGCCGAAGACCTCCTCGTCGTCGTCGCGCGAGAACCGCTCCACGCGGACGACCCCCGGGGCGAGGTAGAAGCCGCCCGTGCCGGCGTCGCCCGCGGCGGGCTGGACAAGGAGTTCGCCCGCGCGGGCCAGTCGGGCCGTCGCCGCGAGTACCGCCGCGCGGGCCCGGTCGGAGACCATGGGGCCCATGAAGACGGGGTGGGCCGCCGCCGGGTCGCCCACGATCAGGGCCGACGCCGCCTTGCACACCGCGGGGATGAAGCGGGCGGCGACGTCGGCGTGCACGATGAGGCGGCGCGTGCAGGTGCAGCGCTGCCCGGCGGTGATAAACGCGGCCCGCACGCACTCGACCGCCGCCTGGCGCAGGTCGGCGTCGGGCATCACGATGGCCGCGTTGTTCCCGCCCATCTCCAGGGCGACGATCCGCCCCGGGCGGTCGAGGTTGGCCTCGAGGATGCGGCGTCCGACGGCGAAGGAGCCGGTGAAGAGCACGCCGTCGATGCCGTCGTGGGCCACCAGCGCCGCCGCCACGTCTCCGGCGCCGTGCACCAGGTTCAGCACGCCCGGCGGGGCTCCCTGGGCGCCGAGGGCCTCCTGGTAGAGGGCGGCCAGGGCCTGCCCGCACGCCGGCGCCTTGTCGCTGGGCTTGAACACGACGGTGTTCCCCATCAGCAGGGCCGGGGCGATGTGCCCGCTGGGCAGGTGCATGGGGAAGTTGAACGGCCCGACGACCGCCATGACGCCGTGCGGCCTGAACGAGCACCGCCCGACCCGCGTGGGCCCGACGCCGACCTCGTATCCCATGACGCGCGACAGCCCGCCCGCGGGGTCCAGGGTGAGGTCGATCTTCGCCGCCAGCAACTGAGCCTCGCCCAGGGCGTCCCAACCCGGTTTGCCGACCTCGTCGCGGATCAGGGTCGCCAGCGCGTCGGCGCGAGCGTCGGCGAGCGCACGGAACCGCCGAAGCACCCCCGCGCGCCGCTCGATGGGCCACGCGGCCCACGCCGGCCCCGCGGCCCGGGCCGCGTCCACGCCCCGACCGACGTCGGCCACGCTGGGGACGCCGCTCCAGACGGTTCGCCCGGGCCTCGCCGGGTCGACCGAGCACATCGCGCTCCCGTCGATCGGGACCCACCGCCCGCCGATGAGGTTCGACGCCGTGACGCCGAACGCGAGAGGGGTCGGACCGGCGTTCCCGCGCTCCATGCGGCCTCCGACGGTTGGGGCTAGCGCGCCGGGCGCCGCCGCGAGCCCGCCCGCGCCTTGCGCCGCCCGGAGGCCTCCCCCGCCGGCCTGGGCAGCGGGGTGACGCCCACGGTGCCCCCGACCGCGCCCCCCACGGCGTCGACCACCGCCTCGGGCAACCGCACCGAGCGTGCGGACCGCTCCATCGGCGCTTCGACGGCGCGGAACTCGCCCTCGCGCGTCAGCAGGCTCACGATCCCCCTCTGACGGCACTTCTCCGCCCCGATGGGCTTGCCGACCTCCAGCATCGACGTCTCGCGCACGAGCGGGATCCGGTCGGTGTCGGCGTCCAGGTGGGGCCCGCCGTCGAACGGGTCGATGTGCCCGTGGTAGCGGAAGCCGATGGACTCGAGCATCCGCCGCGCGGGGACCGTCTCCTTGCTCACCGTCGCCAGCTGGTTCTGCACCTCCAGCGGGAACAGCGTCAGGTAGATCTCCTCCTTGGGGAAGAGCTCGGGGATGAAGCGCCGGTTGTGCTGGCAGAAGCGGTCGGCTTCGGCGTACTTCACGGGAATGAACTTGCGCCCGAGGTGGTCCCAGAAGAGGCTGTCGCCGTCCGCGGTCACCGGCGCCATCATCTCCGCGAGCACGCGGTCGGCGAAGAGGCGCCGGTGGCAGGCGATGAAGTTGAAGCGCGAGAAGCTCAGCAGCCGCCCCGGCCTCTGCCCGTGCCCGCGGTGGCTGGGCTGGAGGATGAGCCCGCCGATCTCGGTGGGCCCGCTCTCGTCGCCGTACAGCCGCCCGACCGTGTGCGTGCTGCCGTACCCCAGCGTCGTGCTGAAGAACCGCTTCTCCGAGAGCTGGAACGACCAGTTCGGATTGCCGGGCCCGCCCTGGCGCGCCCGGATCTGCCCGGTGCCCACCACGCCGCCCGTCTCGGTGTCCTCGATCACGAACACGAACAGGTCGCTCTCCTGGTCCATCTGCGCCAGGCCCGGGATCTCCGCCGCCCTGCGGGAACTCCCGTTCGGAGACAGGCCCGACGCGCCCTCGCCGCCCCCGGCCTTGATGAAGCACCGCGCGCTCTGCGCGATCTTCTCGCCGAGCAGTCGCTCGTCCGGCGGCAGGTTGACGAAGTACACCATCCGGGCGAGCTTCACCAGCGCGCCGACGTCCTTGGGCTTGGCTTGGCGGACCACGAACACGTCATCACCTCGTCGCGGTTGGGGCCTGCGTCCTGCGGTGTCGATGGTAGGCCCACGGCGTCGGCGCCCCGGCTCCGCGGCGCGGGGGCCCACGGCAACACGAGCGCCCGGGCACGCGGACGCGCTTGCGCCTCGGGACGCTGGTCCCTCGGTCAGCCGCTGGCCTCTTCCATGACGATCACCGGGCCGGCGTCGCCCGAGATCGGCTCGAACGTGATGGCGAGCCGGCGGCCCTCGCCGCCCGACCCGCGGGCCCCGGCCATGGACGGGAGTTCCTGCCCGCTCAGCCCGCCCTCCGACCGGATCACGCCGACTTCGTGCACGACCTGGTTGCGATCGTCGACGACCACGAGGCGGTAGCTCCCATCCTGCTTGTGGGAGAGGTTCATCGAGAACAGGAGCGAGCTGGACCACTCGGGATTGATGAACACCGACGCCTGCCCGCGCCCGCCCTGGTCGCCCACGGTGCGGAAGGCGACCCGCGTGGTGCCGGCGTCGAAGAGCACGTCCTCGACGTATCGGGTGCCCCAGGCACGCCGCACCTCGTCGACCAGCGCGCCGTCCCGCAGGTTCCGCTGGGTCTCCTCGACCTGCTGGAACATCTGCATCGACACGGCGCCGAGCAGCACCGCCGCCGTCGCGAACCCCAGGGCCGCCGCCCGCCAGAGCGGCGACACCCGCCGGCTCCGCCCGATCGGCAGCTCGCCCGCCGACAGGCGCAAGGGCCCCGCCGAGCCCGACGACTCCGCCATGGCCGCCCGGATCCGCGCCAGGACCTTCTCGCGCAGGATCGCGGGGGGCTCGTCCATCGGCAGCAGCATGTCGAGCTGCGCGAACCTCGCCTGCTCCTCGCGGACGTGCCGCCGAACCGCCGGCGACGCCGCGGCGAATGCACGCTCGAACGCCTCCCGCTCACGCTCGTCGAGCAGGCAGAGCGCGTCCAGCTGGGCCAGTTCGATCAGTTCCTGGGTGTTCATGTCGAAAGTTCCTCGGTCGTCGTCTCACGCAGCCGCACGAGCGCCCGGCTCAGCGCGGACTTGATCGTCCCGATCGGCGTGTGCATCTCCTCGCCGATCTGCCGCAGTGTCTGACCCCCGAAATAGGCCCGCGTCACCACCGCCCGCTGCAGGTCCGGCAGCTTGGCGATCTTCCGCTCCAGCGAGCGGAGCCGCTCTTGGCTCTCGAGGTTCGGGGCCGCCACCCCGACCTCCGACGGCACGCCCGGGTGCGACGCGTCCAACCCCGTCGTGCGCACGCGGGCCCGCGTGCGACGGAGCCGGTCGACGAGATGGCGTCGCGCGATCAACATGACCCAGGTCACCAACGCCGCCCGGTCCGGGTCGTAGCGTTCGGCGGTTCTCCACAACCGAACGAAGACCTCCTGAACCGCGTCCTCCGCATCCGCCCTCGTCGGCATCGCCTGGAGGGCCATCCGAAACACCAACGCCCCGAAGCGGTCGTAGAGCTCCGCCACCGCGGCCTCGTCGCTCGACGCGACACGCCGCATCAGCGCCAACTCCGACTCGCCCCCGTGCTGCGGCCCAGTCATGGGAGAACCTCCCGGGCCCAACACCGCCGGCGACACACCGGCTCACGCAAGCCCTTACGCTTCCCATCACCCGGCGGATGCTCCACAACCGCTCCCGCGTGCTCGATCCACGCCGAGGCGGCTCCGAACGCCCTAGAACAGACCGAGAACCCCATGGTTTCCACGGGCTCCGGAGGCGGGTTCGACTGTGTTCGGGTCATGTGCGGATCCCAGGTAAGATCCCCGGGTCGTTCGAACTTGAGCCTTGCGGCGTCCGAAGATTCAGTGTACCCTACCCACGTCGGCGATGGGCGCCGACCGTCCGGACACCCAGCGATGCGACTCAGTGGGCATCAGCACCGGGGATGGACAGCGGGGTGGTGCGCTGCGCACACGCGGGCTCGTTCGACGCGTGAACCCCTCGGGTGGCGGAGCGCGCTAGGCGGGGGCTTCAGCCTGATCGACACCCTGGTGTCGATGTCGGTCGTCATGGTTCTGATTGCGATCCTGATGCCCAGCCTGCGCAGCGCCCAGGACATGGCTCGGCGCGTCGTGTGCGCCTCCAACCTGCGCCAGATCGCCCTGGGCATCGCCATCTACGCCGACGAGCAGGGGGGCGTGCTGCCGCCCAGCATGTTCCTCAGGCCTTCGGGGACCTTCGGGTCGCGCGGGATTCAGACCGACGAGATGATCACCCTTCGGCTCGAGAATCCGCTGGGCGGACTCTATGGGCAGGCGTGGGACGGCCTCGGGTTCCTGTACTCCGGCGAGTACCTGCCGGCCCCCAAGCTCTACTACTGCCCCAGCCATCACGGCGACCACCGGTACACGCAGTACGCGGGGGTGTGGGGCGGCGAGGGCAAGCTCGTCGGCAACTTCCACTACCGCGGTGTCGGGCCCAACGGCACCAGCTTCCTCGCCGCGATCGAGCCGTCCACCAGCGCGATCCTCGCCGACGGGCTGCGGCGGCAGTCGGACTTCAACCACAACTTCGGGATCAACGTCGCGCTCGTTGACCTGTCGGTCCGCTGGCTCGCGGACCGGAACGGCGACCTCAAGCGCCTCTTGCCCACGGCGCCCCTGCTCGGGCCCGGTTCGGAGGGCAACGCCGCCGTCCAACTCGCCTGGCGCTGGATCGACGACGCGGTCAAGGACCCCGACTGAGCCGAGATCCCCTGGCGACCCGCGGGTGGTCGGCGTACGTTTCCGGCATGCTCCACCGATACTCCGCCGGACTGCTCATGGTCGCACTGGCCGGGCCGCTCAGCGTGGCCATGGCGCAGGGCCCCGCGTCGAGCCCACCGATCGCACTTGAGGCCCGTGTCGCGGCCGCCAGGCTGACGCCGGAGCGGCTGTACAACGGCTTCAATCGAGACGTCCCCGTCGTGGTGAGCCTCCCCGAGGAGACCAAGGGGGAGGTGGCGATCGCGCTGTTCGCCGCCGGGGCCTCCGAGCCCAAGGAGACCAAGCCGGTCACGGCGGGGCGCGTCAACCTGGCGGCGGTCTTTCCGTCGCTCTGGACCGACGCGGCGCCCGCGCTGCGGTACGCCCAGCTGGTCGTGGGCGGCGAGCGGATCGGGCCGCCGATCGTGCTCCAGCCCCTGACGACGCCGAAGACGGCGATCCTGGTCGACCGGTCGACGCGGCAGCCGACGGCCCAGCCGCGCGGCGCCGTGATCGACTTTGTCTCGCCCCCCTCGAGCACCTACTCCGGCCTCCGCGCCTACAACGACCAGTTGGTCGTTCTCGACACCACGCAGGGCGACATCGCCATCGCCCTCCGCCCCGACGTGGCGCCGAACACCGCGTGGAACTTCCGGCAGCTCGTCGCGGGCGGCTACTACACGGGGATCATCTTCCACCGCATCGTCCCGAAGCTGCCCAACGGCAACCCCTTCGTGGTGCAGGCGGGCGATCCCACGGGCACCGGCTCGGGCGGCCCCGGCTACATGATCGACCTCGAGCTGTCGGCGCTCCCGCACGACTTCGGCGTGATCTCGATGGCTCGCACCGGCGACCCCAACTCCGGCGGGGCCCAGTTCTTCCTCTGCCTCAGCCGCGACGGGACCAGCTTCCTCGACCGCGACTACTGCGCGTTCGGACAGGCGGTCACCGGGGCGGATGCGATCATCAAGATCTCGCAGGTCGAGCTGCAGGGCGAGCGCCCGATCGACCCGCCCACGATCCGGTCGGCGCGGCTCGTCGATGCCCCGCCGTACGGGACGAGCCGCGACCCGGTCCAGCGACCCTCGCCCGAGGCCGCGCCGCGCTAGCCCGGCGATGACCCGGGCCTGACGTCGGGCCACCGTGTCTCGTCGAGGATCTCGTTCAGGGCGGCCTCGCCCTCGAACCTGGTCTTGGCCGACGCGAGCCGGTGCCAGACCAGGCCGGTCAGCCCGAGCACGAGCACGCTGAGGACGCCGAAGATGGCGCCGGCCCCGACGACCCGGGACTTGTCGAAAGGCCCGACGATGCCCACGTCGCCTTCGATGAGCGTGGCGGCGCCGTCGGCGCGGGTGAAGCGGCGGTCGTTGGCGAAGGACGCGAGGGCCGACGCGACCTGGGACAGTTCGCGGGCGGTGGCCGCCGAGCCTTGGCCCGTCAGCTCGAGGCTGATGGTGCCGGGCTCGACCGATCCCTGTCGGAGGTCGGTGTTCAGCCGCTCGGTGAGGGCCCCGGGCGAGGCGAGGGCGGCCAGCCCCCGGGCCTGCATGCGCTCCGCCGCCACCGCGATGAACTGGGGGTCGCTGAGCTGAGCCGCGTGGTACTTGGACCAGTCGTCCAGCTCCGCGGCGTTGAGCTCGCGCGAGGGGTTCTCGGCCCGGAGCGTCACGCTGGCGATGTAGGTCCCGGGGAAGAACGACCAGGCCAGGGCCCATGAGAGAGCGCCCAGCGTCGCCAGCGTCAGTACGAGGAAGCACACGAGCCCCACGGCCCTGCTGCCCGCCCGCCGGCGCTCGATGACCGCGTGGGCGGCCCCGAGGGCCTGCTTGGCCGCGGCCAGGTCCGCGCGCTGGCCCAGCACCTGCTCGCACAACTCGTAGCGCCTCTGGAGCGCCTCGCCCGCCTTGCGCACCTTCTGGGCGTGCGCCTCGGCGATGCGCCGGTACTGATGCAGTCGGCGGCGCCTGGACTCCAGGCGCCGCGCGGCGTCGGGTGAGAGCGAACCGGGCCCGTCGCCCGCGGGCGGAGGCTGCCCGACCTCGCCGGCGCTCCGCGGCTGCTCGCGCAGCGCCCGCTGCGCCTCGGCGAGCTGGTCCGCGAGCGATCCCATGCGGGCCCGCGCGTCGCCCAGTTCCCGCTCCTTGGCCTCCATCGCGACCCTCAGCGCCTCCTGGTCGCCCTGGCGCTGGGCTTCGAACGACTTGAGCCGCCCCATGGCATCGACCACGCGCCGGCGCAGTTCGTCGCGCTCGGCCGAGGCCTCTTCGAGCTCTCGGCTGAGCCTGGCGAGGGGCTCGGCGGCGGCCGCGGCGTCACCCGCCATCTGGGACTGGAAGTCCTGGAGCGTCTTCTCGGCGCGCTGGCAGCGGGCCTCGAACGACGCCGCGAGCGCTCCGCGCCGCTCGGCTTCGCCCTGGGCTTCGCCCCGCCGCGACTCGGCCTCATCGAGCCGGTTCGTCAGGTCCTCGATCCGGCGCTCGTGCGCCTGGCAGGCGCCGGTCCGCTCGGCGAGACGCTCGGCCAACTCCGACGCCCGCGCGGACTGTCGCCGATGCTCCTCCGCCTGCTCCGCGAGCCGGGACTTTCCGGCGTCCAGGTCCGCGCGGTCTCGCTCCAGGCCCGAGGCCGCGGCGGCGAGCGCCGCGTCCCGCTCGGCGACTCGGCGCGAGGCCTCGGTGACCTCCGCTTGCCTGGATTCGAGCGACGCGGCGTGCTCGGCGGACCGGCGCTCCCACTCGGTCCGACGCGCGTCGAGCGACGCCTCCCGCTTGCCGAGCTCGGCCTGGAGCCTGGCGGCCTCGGCACGGAGGACCGCGACCTGGGCCCGCTGCTGCTCGGCGTCACGCTCGGCCAGCTGCCGCTGCTCGTCGGCCTGGGTGCTGAGCCGATCGAGTTCGACCCGCCGCTCGGCGAGCGCCTGCGCCTCCGTCTCGACCTCGCGGGCGATCTCCGCCAGTCGCTGGCGCTCGGCATCGAGCGACTGACGCGCCCGCTCCGCCTCCTCCGCCTTGGCGGACCATTCCTTCTCGGCGCGCTCGACGGCCTCGGCTCGCTCGCGGCTCCGCGATTCACGCCGCTCGACCGCCCCCAGGCGTTCCTGCAGCGCCGCCTGAAGCTGCTGCCGCTGCTCGAAGAGCCTGGTGAGGCCCGACAGCCCGCGCTCGAACTCGGCCAGCACCTGGAACACGTCGTCCGCGGCCGGAGCGTCGCCCCGGGCGGCCTGCTCGCCGGGCGTGCGCTCGTTGACCTGATCGTGCTCGCTCCCCATGCCACCCCTCTGGTTGCGCTGCCCTCGGCGCGCCCGCCACCGCCGACCGATCGGTTATCCGTCCTCGCCGCTGAACCCCCCACGCCCAATCGGGCCGCGTCGGCGAGTTCCCGGACCTCGCCGCCGCTCCAGCCCGCCAGAACCCCGGGTGCGACTGGGGCGTATCATGGCCTGCCCCCGCGGTGGTCGATAGGCCGTCCACGGGCGTCCCCCGGCGGGTAGGGCTCGAGGTCACCACTTGGGAGGTCGTGCGATGAAGAAGGCGTCTGGCGCTTCGTGGGTTGGAACGGTCGTCGCGGTCGCGGCACTCGCGGCCGTGGGCATCGGCGGGTACAACGTCCTGAGGACGGGGTGTCCGCTCGGGACGGGGTGCGGCGACTCCGCCGCCGCCGCGTCCGAGACGAAGGGCGACGCGTGCTGCCCGCTCACCGCGGCGGGCGCCGTCACGCCCGTCGCCAACACCGAGTGCTGCAAGGGCAAGTCCGCCGAGGAGTGCTGCAAGGCCGCCGGCGAGGCCTGCACGCCGGCCAACTGCGGCGACAAGGCCGAGGGCTGTGGCGAGAAGACCGGCGAGTGCCCCGGCGACGCGAAGCCCGAGTGCCCCGAGGGCAAGGGCGAGTGCCACGGCAAGTCCGAGTGCACCGAGGCGGGCAAGCCCGCGTCCCCCGCCAACCCCGGCTGATCGCCATTCCGTTCGATGCACCTCCGCCGCCCGCCAGTCGCGGGCGGTTTTCTTTTCGCGGGGTCGGCTATGCTGTCCCGGGCCCCGCATGGCACCAGTCCACATCGAGCACGATCGGCTGTCGCTGGAGATCGATCCTGGGCTCGGCGCCGCCGCGACCGACCTGTCGCTCCGCGGCCCCGATGGCGTGCGCTACCCCGTGTGGCGTCGCACACCCCCGGGCCTTGACGCCTCGGCCCCAGAGGCCTTCACCCAAACCGCGTGTTTCCTCCTGGCGCCGTGGACCAACCGGGTGACCGCGGGGCGATTCTCGTTCCGCGCCAAGGAGCACCGCCTCCGCACCAACTGGCCCGACGGCACCGCGATCCACGGCGAGGTGAAGGACCGCCCGTGGCGCCTCCTCGACCGCTCCCCCGTCTCCGCGCGCCTCGCCTACGACAGCCGCGACTACCCGGGCCTCCAGGGCGCCAACTTCCCCTTCCCGTTCGCCTGCGAGGCCCGGTACGAGCTCGACGCCCTCCGCGTGGAGATGTCCCTCACCCTCACCAACGTCGGCAAGGAGCCCATGCCCGCCGCCTGCGGCTGGCACCCCCACTTCATGCGACGCCTCTGGGACGACCGCGACCAGGTGTTGGTCAAGCTTGGCGTCACCGGGCGCTACCCCCTCCACCGCGCCCTCCCCACCGGCCCCGCCCGCGACGAGGACCTCTCCCGCCGGCTCCGCGCCGGCACGCCCCTCGCCGACCTCGAACTCGACGACCTCTTCGCCGGCCTCGACACCGAGGGCGACGCCTCGTTCATCGAGTGGCCCGCGAGCGGCGTGCGGGCCTCGCTCTGGTGCTCCCGCGAGATCACCCACGCCCAGGTCTACGCGCCTCGGGTCCGGCGTCCGGGCGTCGCCGCCGACCCGGGCGGCCCGGCCACCTGGTTCTGCGTGGAGCCGTACACGGCCGCCACCGACGCGTTCAACCTCGCGGCCCGGGGCGCCCCGGGGACGGGAATGGCCACGCTCGCCCCCGACCAGTCCCTCACCGCCCGCTGGCTCCTCCGCCTCCAGGCGCCCTGACCCCGGGGCCATCGCATCGCCCATGCTCAGGCCCGGAGAGCCGTAGGCCTGGAGCGGCGGCTGAAGCGCAGCGCAACCCGCCGAGCCCGTGTCCGATCTCGGTGGGACAGGCGTCCCGCCCGAGCTCAAGTTGGGTGGGACAGGCGTCCCGCCTGTCCGCTCGGCGTCCGCCCGGCCCGCCGTGGTATCCTCCCCGCGTGCCACGCAAGCGCCAGCCCGCCACGCCCGCGCCCAAGGCCCGCCCCTCGGCCCTGGTCGACACCCGCGTCGTCTACTGCGGCGACTGCCTGGAGCAGCTCAAGACTCTGCCCGACGGGTGCGTGGACCTGGTCTACATCGACCCGCCCTTCAACTCCAACCGGAACTACGAGGTCTTCTGGGGCGAGACCAAGGAGAAGCGGGCCTTCGAGGACAGGCACGCCAGCACGCAGGCGTACATCGACTACATGCGACCGCGGTGCGTTGAGCTGGCCCGCGTGCTCAAGAAGACGGGGAGCTTCTACTACCACTGCGACTGGCACGCGAGCCACTACGTGAGAGTGATGCTCGACCAGATCTTCGGCGAGAACTGCCACCTCAACGAGATCATCTGGCGTCGCACCAACTCGCGCACCGAAACCGACCAGTGGCCCCGACTTCACGACACGATTCTCGTCTACACCGGCGGCGGCGACTGGACCTTCCACCCGACCATGGTGGAGGGCGACATCACCAAGGTGCCGCACACGCTGGTTATCGGCCCGGATGGCGACAAGTACAACACGAAAGACCTGACCGGCCCTGGCATCACAAAGGCAGGCGAGAGCGGAAAACCGTGGCGGGGCTTCAATCCGACCTCGTTCGGACGGCATTGGGGTTATTCACATGGTCAGATGGATGAATGGGATCGCGCGCGTCGTATTCACTGGCCCAAGAAAAAGGGTGCCGCTGGCGGTTTTCCGCGGCTGCTCGATGACGTGCCATTCGAGCCGAAGACGCGAGCCGTGCAGATCGGAAGCGTCTGGACAGACATCGACCGCCTGAATCAGACGGCGAAGGAACGACTCGGGTATCCCACTCAGAAGCCCCTCGCGCTTCTGGAGCGGATCATCAAGGGCAGCAGCAACCCCAACGACATCGTCCTCGACGCCTTCTGCGGCTGCGGGACGGCGCTCGTCGCCGCGCAGAACCTCGGACGCCAGTGGGTCGGGATCGACATCAGCCCGACCGCCTGCCGCGTGATGGCCAAGCGGCTCAAGGACGTGTGCGGGATGCGCGAGAGCGAGCCGGGGCACCGCGCCAAGGATCTGCGCAGCTTCATCGTCCGCGACCTGCCGTGGACGATCGAGAAGCTCAAGGCCATCCCGCACTTCGAGTTCGAGAACTGGGCCGTCATCGGCCTGGGCGGCATCCCCAACAAGGTGCAGGTGGGCGACATGGGGATCGACGGCCGCATCTTCCCCGTCGGCGCGCGCCCGTCGGACGCCGATGCCAAGGCGGGCCAGACCGCCAGCATGTTCGCGGGTGACTGGTTCCCCATCCAGGTCAAGCAGTCGGAGAGGGTGGGGAGGCCGGACATCGACGCCTTCGAGGCGGTGATGGTGCGCGAGGACCGCCAGCGCGGCTTCTTCGTGGCGTTCTCGTATACGCACGACGCGGAGCAGGAGTGCGCGGCGTTCCACAAGCGGACGGGACGCGTGATCAAGACGATCACGGTGCGCGAGATCCTGGACGAGCAGCACGTGCAGAAGATGTGACGTTTGCCTTGGCGGCACCTCCTCCGCCCCTCCGGGGCGGGGCGTGCGAGCCTTCCACGGGTTGCGCTGCGCTCCACCCGTGGCTACACCCCGCGGCCCCGATGGGGCCGAAGGGCGGGCCCCGCGCGGTCGAGAACAACGGCGGGACCCTGGACGGGCGGTACATGATGAAACGGAGACGGATTGACCTGCCTTGGGGAATCTGATCCGGGTTGAGTGAGAGCTTTCGGGTACAAGGTACCCAGGAGGTTCTCGATGAAGCGGAAGCGTCACAGGACGGACGAGGTGGTTCGGAAGCTCCGTGAGGCGGA
>VGXM01000013.1 GCA_016873295.1 Phycisphaerae bacterium | reverse complement strand
TCGAACTGGGGGAGGTCCTTGAGGATCCGGTGCCCGATCTCGGGGTGCCTCTTGATGAGGGCGAACTCCTCGTCGGTGAGCTTGCCGGCCTTGCAGAGGACGGACTCGGGCACGCCGATCTTGCCCACGTCGTGGACGAGCCCGCAGATCCGGACGCGCTCGGCCTGCTCCTCGTCGAACCCGATCTTCAGGGCGAGCTGGGCGGCCAGGAGCGAGACGCGGCGCGAGTGCCCCGCGGTGTACTGGTCCTTGGCGTCGATCGACGCCGCGAGCGTCTCGATGGTGCCCAGGAAGAGGCCGTGCTGGGCCGCGAAGAGCGCGGCGTTGTCGATGAAGGCGCCCACGAAGCCCGCGACCGTCTCCATCAGTCGGGTGTCGTAGCTGCTCACGTGCGGGTCGTCGCCCTGCTTCTGGCCGGCGACGAGCACGCCCGCGGTCAGGGCGCCGGCCATCAGCGGCTGGGCCACCACCTGGGCCCAGGGCTCGCTGGCCCCGGCGTCGACGCCCGAGAGGATGCAGGCGGCCCGCGACTCGCGCACGCGGGCGTAGATCGTGCCGAGGACGCCCGAGAGGTCGGCGCCTCCCGCGGGCGTGCCCGCGAGGAACCGGTGCCCCCGCAGCCGCTCCGGCACGTGCGGCTCGGCGCCGAAGACGACCGCGATCCAGCCGAAGGGCGTGGCCTCGTGGAGCATGCGGCAGGCCCGCTCCAGCGTGCGCGTCGGGTCGCCCAGATTGGTCATGGATCGCCCGACGGAGTAGAGCAGGTCGATGGTCTCGTAGCACTCCGTGAGCTGGCGCGTGAAGCCCGCGATGGTGGACGAGTCCTGGGAGACGCGGTTCTGGTCCTCGAGGCCCCAGCGCAGGGCCGCGGACAGGGCCTGGACCGAGGCCTGGTTGAACATGGCGATCTCGCGGAAGGCGCACTGCCCGGCCACGGGGTCGACCTGCGCCGCGCCGCACGCGGCGATCAGTTCGTCCGACTCGATGGCCTCGGGCCCCATCGCCAGGGCCACCGTGCAGCCGACGACGCGCCGGCGCCGAACTTCGGGCACGCGGATGAGCCAGCAGCCGGCGAAGAGCGGGAAGGGCTCGTTCCACGCGTCCGGGGGGGGCCCGCCGATCGCGCCCGCGAGCAGGCGGGCGAAGACCTCCGATCGCAGCACCAGGCCGACCGTTCCCTCCTCGATGGGCTCGGCGAGCACCTGCCCGTCGCTGGCGAATCTCCAGGAGGGCAGGCGGATGCTGGAGCATCGCTGCCGGACGGCGGCGAGGGCCACGTCCAGGTCGGTGCGTGGAGAGAGGTTCATGCCGCCTGCTCCGCGCCGCCCGTGTT
This sequence comes from Phycisphaerae bacterium, assembly GCA_016873295.1. GTDB lineage: Bacteria > Planctomycetota > Phycisphaerae > Phycisphaerales > UBA1924 > VGXM01. The sequence continues at coordinate 74,914 of VGXM01000013.1, read as the reverse complement.
CGGGGCGAGGATGCTCTGGATCTTCTCCACCACGGCGCGGATGCTGAAGGGCTTGCTCAGCATCGTCTTGACCCCGGCCAGCTCCAGTTGCTCGGGGGCGAGCACGTATCCGCGCGACGTGAGCATGATGGCCGGGATCGGGGCCAGGCCCGGTTCCGCCCGCAGGCGCACCAGGAACTCCAGCCCGCTCATGTGCGGCATCTGGAGGTCGGTCACGATCAGGTCGGGGCGCTCGTCGCGGGCCATGTCGAGGGCCTGCTCGCCGTCCGCGGCCTCGAGCACGGTGTACCCGACCGAGCGCAGTCGGTTCCCGACCAGCAGCCTGATCGGGGTCTCGTCGTCCACCAGCAGGATTGTCCGAGCCCTCATGGCAACCTCCGCCCGGGCCCACACACGCGAGCGTGCCGGTGCGCACCGAGGCGTTGTCTCATCGTCCGCCGGGGCGGGCGGATGCAGGGTGGAGTGGCCGGGAGCGGCGCGGCCGCGTTATGGGACCGGCGCCGTCGGCGCGCCGTCGGCGTGGGGGGGTCGGGGCGGGCCCCACCCGCCGCCCAGCGCCTTGTAGAGCGCGACGAGCTGGGTGAGGACGAGCTGGTCGGTGAGGGCCAGGGCGTCCTGGGTCTGGTAGAGCGAGCGCTGGGATTCGAGGACGCGCTGGAAGTCCGCGAGCCCCGAGCGGTAGAGGTCGCGCGACAGCTCGACGGCGCGGGCGCTGGCGCGGGCCGATTCGTCCAGCGAGGCCCGCTGGTGCTGGGCCTGGACGAGGCCCGTGAGGGCGTTCTCGGTGTCTTCGAGCGCGCGCAGGATCGAGGCGGTGTAGGCGACCAGGGCCTGCTCCTGGCGGGCGGTGTGCACGTTGATGTTGGCGCGCACGCGGCCGCCGCTGAGGATGGGCCAGCGCACCCCCGGGGTGAAGGACCAGTAGCGGCTGTCGAGGCTGCCCAGGTCGGCGAGGTTCTCGGCCTGGAGGCCGAGGGCGGCGGCGATGTTGAAGCGTGGGAACAGGTCGCCCTCGGCGACGCCGATCCGGGCGGTGGCGGCGGCGAGTTCGCGCTCGGCGCGGCGGATGTCGGGTCGGCGGCGGAGCAGGTCCGAGGGGATGCCGACGGCGACGCTCGCGGGCGCGGCGGGTGGAGGGGCGGCGGCGGCGAGCTCCTGGTCCAACGCCGCGGGGTTGAGTCCGAGGAGGACGGCGAGACGGCGGGCGGACTGCGCCTCGGCGCCGCGCAAGGGGGGGAGCTGGGCTTGGCGGCGGGCGAGCTCGGCGCGCGACTGGGCCACGTCCAAGTCGCTGGTGAGCCCGGCCTGGAAGCGGGCCGAGGTGAGGGCCAGCAGGTCCTCCTCGATGCGGACGGACTCCCGGGCGATCGCGGAGCGCTGCTGGGCGACGCGCAGCTCGACGTAGTGGCGGGCGACCTCGGCGACGAGGGAGACGAGCACGTCGAGGTACGCGGCGTCGGCGGCGGCGGCGTCGGCGCGGGCGGCCTCGACGCCCCGGCGGGCGCGGCCGAACAGGTCGAGTTCCCACCCCGCATCGAACCCGAGCTGGAAGAGGTCACGGTCGTCGCTGGGGATGAAGCGACCGCTGACGGTGTTCTCGCTCTGGCGCGAGCGCGAGTAGGAGCCGGAGGCGTCGAGCGTGGGCCTGGCGTCGGCGCCGGCGATGCCGAGCCGGGCCCGCGCCTCGCGCACGCGCGACCGGGCGACGGCCAGGTCGAGGTTGCGGTCGAGGGCGCGGTGGATGAGGGAGGCCAGGGTGTCGTCGTGGAGCGATTCCCACCAGCGGGCGATGTCGGCCGCGCCGGGAGCGGGCACGGTGCCCAGCCCCGCCGGGTCGGCGGGCAGAGACGAGAACGCCGCGGGGGTGGGGACCTCGGGGCGGAGGTAGTCGGGTCCGAGGGTGCAGGCTTGCAGGATGGCCCCGGCGGCGAGCAGGATCCAAGGGGCGCCGGTCGGGGCGCGGGCGTTCGACGGGCCCCGAGGGCCGAGGGGCGGGTGGGGGTGCGCGATCGTCATGGCGGTGTCTCGGGGTGGACAGGGCGGTGGGCGGCGCCGGAGAGGCGGGGCGCCTGTCGCACCGACGTTGCGGGGTTCATGGCATCAGGTCTGGGGCTTGGGGGTGTCATGGGGCGGCGGGAGGGCGTTCTCGAGCGGCTCGGCCTCGATGTAGACGTCGACCTGCTGCCCCACGAAGACGGGCAGGACGGCGGGGTCGAAGCTGTAGATGAGCTGGAGGACCCGTGTGTCGACGCGCTCGGTGCTCTCGCCGGTGAGCGATCGCTTGGGGACGACGTAGGGCTCGAAGCGAACGAAGGTCGCGGGGGCGCGGAGTTCGCGGTTGCCGCGCACGAAGACGACGGCCTTGGCCCCGGGCTTGACTCGCCAGGCCTCGTGCTCGTCGACGTCGACGCGGACGTGGAGCGGATCGACGCTTCCGAGGAGCATGAGCGGCGTGAGGAGGGGCCCGGCGGCGGCGAACTCCCCCACGCGGATGTTGACCTGCAGCACGCGCCCTTCGATTGGAGCCCGGACCACGCGCCGCTCGACCTCGGTGGAGGCGGCGTCGACGGCGGCCTGGGCGGAGCCCACCTGGGACCGGGCGACGGCCAGGTCGGGCTCCCAGGCGCCGGCCTTGACGAGGTCGAGCTGGGCCCGGGCGGCCAGGAGGCGGGCCTGGGCGGTCCTGACGGCGAAGCGCTTTCGGACCAGCTCGGTCTCGCTGACGGCGCGGGGATCGATGACCTTCTCCCAGATGGCCAACTGCGCCTTCTCGTCGTCCAGGGCGGCCTCGGCCTCGCGCACGCGTGCCTCGAAGGTGGGGATCTCCTCGGGCCTGGGCTGGCGGTGGAGGCGTTCGACCTGCTGCCGGGCGACGGCGAGTGCGGCGCGCCGGACCTCGAGATCGGCCCGCAGCTCGCGGTCGTCGATGCGGAAGAGCGGGTCGCCGGCCTTGACGTGCTGCCCGACGCGCACGTCGACGGCGGTGACGACGCCTGGGACGGGCGTTCCCGCGGCGATGTTCTGCGACGCCGACTCGACGAGCCCTGAGCCGGCGACGAACGCGGCAAAGGGGGCCGAGGGGGGCTGGATGACGGGGGGGGCGGCGACCTGGGGTCGGCTGGTCCTGATGACGGTGGCGACCGCGAAGATCATCCCCGCGATGGCGAGCAACGGAACGAGGTACGTGCGGATCATGCGGGCCTCCTGGATGGGATCAGATCATCCCGGTGTCGCGGTAGATCTCCCTCGCATCGGTGGCGATCTTGTCGATTCGTCCGTCGTCCATGTGGGCGATGCGGTCGGCGTACTTGAAGATGCGGCTGTCGTGGGTCACGACGATGAGGGCGTGCCCCTGCTGGCGGCACATGTCGCGCAGGAGCGTGAGGACGCGGTCGCCGGTCTCGTGGTCGAGCGCGGAGGTGGGCTCGTCGCAGACCACGAGGCGGGGGTTGTGCACCATGGCCCTGGAGATGGCGACGCGCTGCTGCTGCCCCCCCGAGAGGCGCCTGGGCACATCGGCGGCGCGCTCGCCCATGTCCACGCGGGCGAGCATCTCGCGGGCGCGGCGGAGGGCCTCGCCCCGGCGCACGCCATTGATGATGAGGGGGACGGCGACGTTCTCCGCGGCGCTGAGCGTGGGGATGAGGTTGAAGGCCTGGAAGACGAATCCGACGTTCTCGCCGCGGAAGCGTGCGCGGCGTGCCGCGGACATGGCCTCGAAGTCTTCGCCGAAGATGGTGCACTCGCCCTCGTCGCGGTCGAGGACGCCGGCGACGACGGAGATGAGGGTGGTCTTGCCGCAGCCCGAGGGTCCGACGAGCATGACGATCTCGCCGGTCGAGACCTGGAGGTCGATGCCGCGGAGGGCCCGGACGGGGGTGGCGCCGCCGCCGTAGGTCTTGGTGACGCCGCGGCAGACGACGGCGTGGCGTGCGTCGGCGTGCGCTGGGCTCGTGGCGTGGTTCGGTGCGTTGATCATCGTGTGCGCGATCACTTGAAGACGATTCCGGGTTCGAGGCGGAGGACCTTGGCGAGGCTGACGAGGCCCGCGAGCATGGCGATGGCGAACATGGCGACGCCCGTCCCGGCGAGGATCTGCCAGGGCATCTTGAAGGCCAGGTCGGTGCCCTCGATGAACCGGCCGGTGAGGGCGGCGACGCCCACGCCGACGCCGAAGCTCAGGAGGGTCATGGCGCCGACCTGGGTCGCGAGCATGCCCATGAGGCAGAGCGAGCCGGCGCCCATGGCCTTGAGCGAGGCCATGTAGCGCAGGTTGTCGAGCGTGAAGTTGAAGAGGGTCTGCCCGGTGGAGAGGATGCCGATGATGAACCCGAGCCCGACGGCCATGCCGAAGTTGACGAGGATGCCGGTGCTCTTGAGGATGAACGCCGAGGTGACCCGCTCGAACTCGGGCCCGGTGCGGGCGACGTAGGGCGTGCGTTCGGCGATGAGGCGCTTCACCCGGGCGGGGTCGGCGCCGGCGCGGAGCTTCACGAGCACGAAACTCATCAGGTTTCGTTCCTGCGGCGTGAAGGCCAGGGCCCGCGAGTAGGTGGTGTAGAGCACGGGGTCCCAGAAGAACGAGGGGCTGGAACGGTACACCCCCGACACCACGACCTCGCGGTCGTTGATCGAGATGCGGTCGCCCGTCCGCGTGGGGTCGCCGCCCGACCGGCGGTGGGCGAGCTTGGTCCCCGCGTCGCGCTCGTCGATGAACACCGCCTTGTCGCGGCGGAGGTCCAGGGGCGAACCGCTGACCATCTCGGCGGGGGCGCCGACAAGGGTGGCGTCGTCCACGCCCACGATGATCGCGGCGGTGCGCGTGCCGTCCTGAAGGCGGATCCGCAGCCATCCCTTGTAGAGCGGCACGGCCCAGGCCACGCCGTCGATCCCGCGGATCCGGTGCAGGGCCGTCTCCGGGATGGGCTGCGAGTCCTCGCTGAAGCGGACCTGGTCGTCCATGACCCAGAGGTCGACGGCGGCCAGTTCGCGGATGAAGGAGCCGGTCTGGCTCTCGAGCCCGACGAAGATGGAGGCCTGCTGGGCGATCATCATGGCGGCGAAGGCCATGCCGAAGAGGAGCCCGAAGAACTTGAGTCGGTCGCCCGTGAGCATCTTGAGGGCCAGGAGGTTCATGGGGCCCTCCGGGGCCGCGGGTTGCGTTCCATGCCCCGGAGGGCGGCGTCGACGAGCTTGAGGGCGGTGGCGCGGGGCCGCTTGAAGCTGACCCAGGGGTCGTGCCCGTGGGTGAGGAAGAGGGAGACCACGCCGTGGGCCGCGGCCCAGACGACTTGGGTGACGATGTGGGTGTCGCGGAACTCCGCTCGGAGTCGCCCGGCCTTGATGCAGGCGGCGACCGCGACCTTGAGGAAGGCGTAGGCGTCCTGGTCGGGGTCGCCGTGCCGGATGCTGCCATCGGGCCGGCCGTCGATGGCCGGGGCGTCGGCGGGCCAGGGCTCCATGAACATGAAGCGGTACTGGTTGGGGTGCTCGAAGGCGAAGTCGACGTAGCGGCGTCCGATGGCCCGCAGGCGTGCGACGGGGTCCTTGATGCGCTCGGTGGCCCGCATGGAGTCGCGGAGGAGCCCGAAGTCGCGGTCGCAGAGGGCGGCGAGGAGGTCGTGCTTGTCGCGGAAGTGGGTGTAGAGGGCGGGGGCGGTGTAGTCGATGGCGCGGGCGATGTCGCGGAGGCTGACGGCGTCGAACCCGTGGCGCACGACCAGGTCGCGGGCGGCGGCGAGGATGCGCTCGCGGGTCCCGGCCTTCTCGCGAGCTCGGCGTTGGGCGGAGGTCATGGCGTGCCCCGGTGAACGCTGTAAGTTTACCTACCGACGTTCGTCGGTCAAGGGTCAGCCCTTGAAGACCGCCGCGGCCTCCAGGCGGATGACCTTGTGCATCGACAGCATCGCCGACAGCGCACAGATGATGGCGATGGCCCCGCCGGCGACGAAGAGGAGCTGCCAGGGGAGCTTGAAGGCGAGGGGCCCGCGTGAGGCGAAGTGCCCCATCAGGGCCGCCAGCCCGGTCCCCAGCCCGAACCCGAGGGCGCCGACCACGAGCGACTGCAGGACGACCATGGCCATGAGGCGTCCGTCGGTGGCGCCCATGGCCTTGAGGGTGCCCAGGAAGCGGAGGTTGTCGATGGTGAACGAGAAGAACATGAAGCCGGTGATGATGGTGCCGATGACGAAGCCGAGGCTGACGGCGATGCCGAAGTTGACGGGGATCCCCGTGTTGGTGACGTAGTGTCCGACGGTCTTCCACTTGAAGTCGTCGCGGCGGAGGGCCATGAGGCCGGTGGCCGACTCGATGCGGTCGCACAGTTCGGCGTGGGCGAGCCCCGGGGCCGCCTTGACGAGCACGAAGCTGAGCATGCGGCGCTCGCGCGGGGCGAAGCGCGTGGCGCGCGAGTAGGTGGTGTAGATGATGGGCTGCGAGCCGAAGGGGCGGGTGTTGCGGGAGATCCCGACCACGACGGCGCGGCGATCGTTGAGTTCGATCGTGTCGCCCACGCGGAGGGGCGCGGGCGCGGCGTGGGGCGGGCCGCCGGGGGGCGGGGGACGTGCCAGGCGGGTGTTGGCGCCGATGGAGTCGACGATGACGGCGTCGGCGCGGCGGAGGTCGGACAATCGCCCCTCGGCCATCGCCGGGGGGCCGCCCACGAGCGTGGCGTCGTCGAGCCCGAGCACGACGCAGTTCTGGAACTGTCCGTCGGGGAGGCGGGCGCGGATCTGGCCCTTGAAGAGGGGCATGGCCCAGGCGACGCCCTCGACGCCGCGGACGCGCCCGAGCTCGGTCTCGGCCATGGGCTTGACGTCGTCGATGTACTGGACCTTGGGGTCCATGACCCAGACGTCGGGGAAACCCATGTCGGTGATCTGGGCGAAGGTGCGGGCCATGAGCCCGATGAAGATGGCGCCCTGCTGGGTGATGACCATGCTGGCGAGGGTGACGCCCATGAGGATGCCCAGGAACTTGGCCCTGTCGCCGAAGAGCATCTTGAGCGCGAGCGTGAACACGGGGTTCCTATGACTTGAAGACCGTCGCGGGATCGAGCGAGGCGAGGCGCTGCAGGCAGATGGTCGCGGTGATCGTGCAGATGAGGGTGACGGAGAAGGCGGCGCCGACGGCGAGTTGCCAGGGCATGCTGAAGGGGATGACGCTCTGGCCCAGGGCCGTGCCCAGGGCCGCGGCCGAGCCCAGCCCGATGCCCGTGCCCAGGGCGCTGATCACCAGGGACTGGACCAGGAGCATGCGCCCGAGCGTGGCGTCGGTGGCGCCGAGGGCCTTGAGCATGGCGAAGTGGCGGAGGTTGTCGGCGATGAAGTTGAAGAAGAGGAACCCGGTGATGAGCGATCCGATCACGACGCCCAGCATGACCACGAAGCCGAAGATGACGATGACGTGCCCGTGCCGCAGGTAGAAGGCGTAGGTCAGGTCGACGAACTGGTCGGAGGTGTAGGCCGAGAGTCCGGTGCGTTCGGCGATCGCGAGGCGCACCCGCTCCACGTCGGCGCCGGGGGCCAGCTTGGCGAGCACGAAGGTCATCTGCTTGCGCTCCGCCGGCACGTAGGAGACCGCCCGCCGGAACGTGGTGTAGACCAGCGGGAAGTCGTTGATGGTGAGCGTGCCCTCGGAGATGCCGACGACGATGGCTCGGCGGTCGTTGAGTTCGAGGGTGTCGCCAACGCGCAGGGGCCGAGTGCCCCCGTCGGGTTCGGGGACCGCGAGCAGGCCGTGGGCCGAGGGGCGATCGACGATGACGGCGTCGGCGCGGAACAGGTCGGTGGTCGAGCCGCCCACAACCTTGGCCGGTCCGCCGATCAGGGAGTCGTCGTCGATCCCGATGAGATTGATGTATCGGAACTTCCCGTTGGCGAGGCGGACCCGCCCGATGCCTCGGTGCATGGGCACGGCCCACTCGACGCCCTCGATGCCCCGAACGACCTGGAGCTGGGTTTCGCGCAACTTCGACAGGTCGTCGAGGAACTCGGCGTTGCGATCGAGGATCCAGAGGTCGGCTTGGGGGGCGTCGGCGATGGCGCCGGTGGCCCGCTCCATGAAGCCCAGGAAGATGCCGCCCTGCTGGGCGATGACCATGGCCGCGAGGGTGACGCCGAGGACGATCCCCAGGAACTTCCCCCGCTCCCCGAACAGCATTTTCAGCGCCACCCTGATCATCGCGCAAGCCCCGCCTCGGGACCCGCGGACGTCCTCCGGCACCGAAGGGTAGGTGGGGCCCGGACTTGCGCGCGCCGGCGCGATTCGGTAGGCTCTTGCGATCCACCCGCCCCGGCCCCCGGCGCCGCGTTGGCGCTGAGGCTCGACGGGGCTCGCGCGGCATTCGCCGCTCACATGGAGTCTGCCATGACCTCGCTTGCTGAACTGTGGCTCCCGATCCTGCTCTCGGCGGTCGCCGTCTTCCTGGTCAGCTGGATCGCATGGATGGCGTTGCCGCACCACAAGCCCGACTTCCACAAGCTGGCCGACGAGGACGCCCTCCTGAACGCGCTGCGCAGCCAGAAGATCGGTCCGGGGGTGTACCTGTTCCCGGGCTGCGACATGAAGGAGATGAAGGACCCGGCGAAGAAGGCGCGTTGGGAGGCGGGGCCGCACGGCTCGCTCGCCGTGCTCGCCGGCCGTCCCAACTTCGTGAAGAACTTGGTCAGCGTCTTCATCTTCTACGTCGTGGTGAGCTTCCTAACGGCGTACGTCACGTCCACCGCGCTCGCCCCCGGGGCCGAGTACCTCAAGGTGTTCCGGATCGCCGGGGCGGTGGCCATCATGGCGTACAGCCTGGGCGGGATTCCGCACGGGCTGTTCTTCGGTCGCACCGCCCGCGCGATGGCGATGGACGTGATCGATGGAGTGGTGTACGGGCTGGTCACGGCCGGGTTCTTCGCGTGGCTGTGGCCCGCGGCCGCCGTGCCCGCGATTCCGTCGCTGGGCTGATCGGAGCGCGGAGGGTCGATGTCCACAGCCCGAGTCGTGGCGATCGTCGCCGTGTCGCTGGTGATGCTGGCGGTCATCCTGTTGAACACGGGGAGCGTGGAGATCAACCTCATCCTCGCCAGGCTCGTGGTGCCCAAGGCCGTCCTGGTTTTCGCCTCGGCGCTGTGCGGGTTCATCGTGGGGCTCTTGGTGTCGCGGCGGGTCCGCGGCGGCGGGTGAGCCGCGCGCCGCCGCCGGACTCCCCGGCGCGACCCTCGGGCCGGGCGGTGCTCGCGGCGGGCCACGGACGAGCGCGGGGGGCGTGTCGGGGTCGTCGGCGCTCCCGGGGCTCATTCCCGAGGCCGGCGATCACGCGCGGTGGTCGAGTCGTCGCCCCGCCTCGGATCGGGCGCCGGCCCGAGGTCCGCCGCGTGAATCGGGCCCGGGGGCGCCGGATCGCCGGGGTGGTTCGCGGGCGGGCAAGGGGGTCGGTCTAGCGCCCCGGGACGATCTGGGTGGGGTGGAGTACCGCGCCGTCAAGGGGCGTCGTGAGGGGGCCGTACATGAACGGGATGATCGCGATGGCCGTGACGGCGCACAGGACAGTCAGGGGGCCTCCGAAGCGCATGTAGTCCCACCAGCGGTACCCGCCCGGGCCCATGACCATGAGGTTGGTCTGGTAGCCCAGCGGCGTCATGAACTCGAGCGAGGCGGCCATGGTGATGGCGACGGCCATGGGCAGGAAGTTGAGCCCGGCGGCGTGGGCGACGCCCAGGGCGATGGGGAACATGAGCGCGACCGCCGCGTTGTTGGTGATCAGGGTGGTGAAGAGGAGCGTGAGGAGATAGGCGGCGGCGACCAGGGCCCAGGGCCCATGGGCGCCGGCCCACTCGACCACGTTGATCGCGATGGCGTGGGCCAGGCCCGTCTTCTCCATGGCCTGTGCGATGCCAAAGGACGCCCCGATGGTGAGCAGCACGGGCCACTCCACGCCCTGACGGGCCTGCCCGGCCGAGCAGCAGCGGGTGAGGACCATGAGCGCGGCGGCGGCGCCCGCGGCGACCATGTGGTCCGCCCAGTTGAAGGTCATCGCCAGGACCATGGCGGCGAGGATGGCGGTCGCGACGTAGGCCCGCTCGTGCCGCGGGGCCGCCGCGCCCGGGAGCTCGCTGACAAGCGTGAAGTAGGTCGAGTCGCGGTGGCGTCGGGCAAAGCCGGCGTCCGATTCGAGGAGCAGGGAGTCGCCCGGTCGGAGCACGATGTCGCCGATCTTGCCCGGGACGCGCTCGCCGTGCCGGTGCACGGCGATGACGACCGCGCCCCAGCCCGTGCGGATGCCGCTGTCGCGGACGGAGCGCCCGATCAGGGGCGAGCCGGGGGAGACGACGGCCTCGATGAGCTTGAGCTGGGGGCGGTAGCCGACGGGATCCGCGCCGTCGGTGACGGGCACCAGCCCCTTGATCTTCTGGAGGTCGAGGACCGAATCGAGCACCCCCACGAAGTTGAGGGTGTCGCCGGCGTGCAGGACCTCCTCGGGCCCCACGGCGATGATCGTGGTGTCGGCGCGGTCGATGCGCGAGAGGAAGAGCCCGGGGAGGTGGCGCAGCCCGGCGCTCTCGATGGTCTTGCCGACGATGGGCGAGCCGGGCGCGACCCGCATCGCCGTCATGTACTCGCGGGCGACCTCGGGCTTCAGTCGGTCCCGGTTGCGCCCCGGGAGCAGGCGGTTGCCCGCGAGGAGCATGTAGGCGATGCCGACGGCGGCGACCGGGAGCCCGGCCTTGGCGAGGGTCCACATGCCGAAGGTGGGGAGCGGGTCGCCCGCGCCGCGGTTGTGGTCGATGAGCAGGCCCTGGGTGACCAGGTTGGTGCTGGTCCCGATGAGCGTGCAGGTGCCGCCGAGGATGGCGGCGAAGGAGAGCGGCATGAAGAGCTTGGCCGCCGCGATCCCGGTGCGGTTGGAGAGGTCGCGGAGCACGGGAAGGAACATCGCGACGATGGGGGTGTTGTTGACGAAGGCAGAGAGCCCGGCAACGGGGAGGGCCACGCGGAACTGGGCCTGCCGCGCCGAGCGGGGTCGTCCCAGCATCCGCTCCGTAAGCACCGAGACCGCCCGGGTCTCATGGAGCCCCGTCGCCACGACGTAGAGGAGGGCGATCGTGACCAGCCCGGTGTTGGCGAAGCCCCGGACCGCCTCGGCCGGCTCCAGGACCCCCGCCACGAGAAGGACCGCCAGCGCGGCGAGGACGACGGTGTCGGTCGCGGCCCGCCCGGACGCGAGGACGCCCAGCATCGCCACGATGAGCCCCGCCGTCAGCCACGCCTCATGCCCCATGCGGGTTCCCCTGGTCGGGTGTCATCGACACCCGACCGGCAACCGACTTGAGTGAATGGGCGGTGGGGGGTCGGCGTCGGGCCTCGCCGCCTGGCGACACCGGAGAACACGGGCGAAGGGACTCGAACCCCTAACCTCCTGATCCGTAGTCAGGTGCTCTATCCAATTGAGCTACGCCCGCCCGTTCGGGGTTCGGCAACCCCGAGGACCGAAAGCCTATCCCGTCGGCGTCGGGCATCAAGCGGCGCCCCCCTGGAATCGCCTCGGTCGGACGCCGTCGCCCGGGCGCGGGCCCGACCCAAGGGGACCGCCCGAGAGCGACCCGACCGCCACACCACCCGCGGCGTGCCCTGAGTGCGGCTCGAAGAACGTCGCGAGCATCGTGCACGGCTTGGCCACGAACGTCGACGATCCGAACCGACCCCCGTTCGAGAGGCGGGCCGTGCTCGGCGGAGGTGTGATCGAGCCCTCACCGCCCCAGTGGTACTGCAACACGTGCGGCCACTCCTGGGGACGGGTCGAGCTCGGACACGACGGGTAAGGCCGCCCCGGGCCCGTGGACCGGTCGGGGGCGGGGTTGATTCGGTGCGGCAGGGTGCGAACACTCTTCATCCCCCGCCGAGGGCATTCCTCCTGGGGGCCCGAACGCAGACCGAATCCGACGGAGCACACGGAACGACGATGGCACACTCTCGCACGGCGAACAAGCGCATCCGACAGAACGAAGCCGCCCGGGCCCGCAACCGGTGGCGCCTGACGACGCTCCGCGACGCGGTAAAGGACTTCCGCGAGCAGATCCTCCACGGGACGATGGAGCAGGCGACCACGTCGTTCCGCAAGGCGTCGAAGATCATCGATCGGACGGCCCAGAAGGGCGTGATCCACAAGAACCAGGCGGCCCGGCGCAAGAGCCGCATGAGCGCGACCCTGAAGGCCAAGAAGGGCGTCAAGGCCTGATGCGCCGGGCGTCGGGGGCCGCCCGACGCCGGGTTCGCCCGGGGCCGGCCGCCATGGGCGACGCCCGACACAGACGCAGAGTTGCGACCACCGGGGCCCGGGGATACCTCTCGGAGTCGCGGTGTCCGCTCTCGATCCTCGCGTTCCTGCTGCCGCTGATGCTTCTGTACGAGGCGGGGTCGATCTTCTACCTCGCGCGCCTGGGCCGCGAGGGACCGGAGCCCCTGATCGCCAAGGGCATGCTGCACCGGCTCTTCGACGAGTTCGGCGGCGTGAGCCTGCACCTGCCCGCGATTGCGCTGGGCGTGGTGCTCCTGGTCTGGCACGTCATGGAGCGGAACACCTGGCGTGTGCGCCCGGGCACGCTGATCCTGATGTGGCTGGAGTCGGCGGTCTGGACGCTGCCGCTGCTGGTGCTGTGGATCGTGCTGGCGACGCGGGCGGCCGAGCCCGGGGCCCTGGCGATGGGGCAGGACATCGCCGGTCTCCCCTGGCAGGCCCGCCTGACGCTGTCGATCGGGGCCGGGCTGTACGAGGAGCTGCTGTTCCGGCTGATCCTGGTCACGGCGGTCCACTTCGTGGCGGTCGACCTGCTGCGGACGCACAAGGACGCGGGGTACGTCCTGGCGGCGGTGACGTCGGCGGTGGTGTTCGCGGCGTTCCACAACATGACGGCGTCGGGGGGCGGGATCGACGCCCGCCTGCTGGCGTTCTATGCGCTGTCGGGGCTGTTCCTGGCCTCGCTGTTCATCCTGCGCGGGTTCGGGATCGTGGTGGGGGCCCACGCGGTGTACGACGTGATCGCCCTGGTGGTGGTCGGGCAATCGTGAGGCCGTTCCGGTTGACGCCGGGGGCGGTGGGGCTATCTTTTGGGCGCGAGCGGGGCCCCATGCCCGCCTCGGACAGGCCCCATCGTCTAGTCCGGTCCAGGACGCCAGGTTCTCATCCTGGAAACAGGGGTTCGAATCCCCTTGGGGTCACTTGCCCGGTTTCCACCGGGTCACACCGAACGCCACACCCCGCCAAAACCGCATGATTCTCGCGGTTTCCGGTGTCGGCGTGTTCGGGTGTGGCATCGGTTGGACGCGCTTGTGCTGCCGGATTTGCTGCCGGATTTGCTGCCGCCTCACCGACCCGCCCAACGCCCGCCGCAAGGTCGAAGTGCGCATCGCGGGTTTGCAGGTAGTGTTGGGCCGCGATCAGCGGGGAATGCCCCAGCCAGCCCGCGACAACGTGGGCGGGGAACCGCTCCACCCAATCGGTCGCGCACGACGCCCGCAGGTTGTGGAACAGCCGGGGCCAGGGCTTCACGCCCGCCTTGGCGATGATCCGCTCAAACTGGGTCCGCAGGTTCATCGCCGGGTCGCGCAGGCGGGGCACCACCGCCTCGGTCCCGGGCGCGGCTTGGTCGAACAGGTCTTGCAGGATCGGGCGCAGTTCCGGGGCGATCGGCACAACCCGAACCGCGTGGCCTTCGTGCCCGGCGGTCTTGGGGCTCCGCACCGTCAGCCGCCCGCGCTCCCAGTTCACGTCGCCCCAGCGCAGGGCCACGATTTCGGACGGGCAGCGCAGCCCCGCGAACCGCGACAGCCCGACGATCGCCCGCCACTCGGCGTCGGGGCACGCCGCCAGGATCGACCGCGTGGTTTCGAGGGTGACGTAGTACGCCCGCTCGGGGTTGGATTGTGAACCGGCCCGCAGGTCGGCGAACGGGTTGGACGCGATCAATCCCCACTTCATCGCCTTCCGAAACACCGCCTTTGCCACGCGAACCCGCTTCGCCGCCGTCGCCGGGGCCAGCCGCTTCGTGGTTTCCTTCCCGCCATCGCCCGTCACCGTCGCCGGCTCGGCGATCGCCTTCCGCCATTCGTCGGCGTGGGCCGGCGTGATTGAGTCAATGGGCGTGGACTCGCCAAAGTGTTCCCGCAGCATCCCGAGGGCCTGGCGGTAGGTCGTGCGCGTGCCCGCTTTCACCGCCGCCGCCGCGTCGAATCGTTCGAGCAGCATCCCGAGCGTGACCACCGGCGCGCCCGCCCGTGGTTGAACCAACCCCAGCCGGGCGACCCGCGCGTGCAGGCGATCGTCGATCGCTTCCAGCCAGCGCACGCCGTCGGGGTGGATCGTCGAACCGACCCGGTGGGCCTCCAGGACGCGCTCGAAGCCCGCCAGGGCGTTCTGCGCCGCCCGCTCCGAACACTTGCCCAGCCGCAGGGATTGCTGCCGCCCCGCCGCGTCGCGGTAGATGATCCGTCTCAACTCGCCCCGCTCGCCCTCGCGTCCGATGCTCGCCGAGCGTCGCCGTCCTTCCGTCAAGCCGCGATCACGGTGCCGCGCCGCCCCGCCTCGCGCCGGAGTTTGTCCAGGGCCTTCACCGCCGCCGGCCCGGGCCTCACCGCGCCCCGCTCCCAGCGCGAGACCGTCATCGAATCCACGCCGACGCGCCCGGCGAAGTCCGCCTGTGTCAGGCCCATCGCCTCGCGCAAGGAACGGATGTACCCCGGCGTGGGAACGCCGGGCGTCCGCGTCGCCATCGCCTGCACGCGGTCGATGAAGCGAGCGGCCTCGGGCTTGAGCAGCACTTCGCCGCTCGCGTCGAGCGCGCACCACCTCGCGGGGATCAGCACGAACAGCGTGCGCCCGTCCGGCAGTCTGGCGGTGAACGGCACGTCGTCGTGAATCGCCGGGGTCGCCTTGCTCCGCTTGGTCGCCATGTTCAACCCTCCCAGTACGCCGTCACGAACACCGTCAGTCGACCCCCGGAGTCGCGCCCGATCGCGCACACCAGGCCCATCGCGTGCCCGCCCGCCGCCCTGCCGCGCACGATCCATCGGGCGCGCCCGGCGTCGTCGAACCCGTCCGCCTCGGCGCCGGTCGGGGCGTCGAACAGCGTCAGCACGTCGGCCCAGAGCACGCCGCGCTCGGTCAGCCGGACGCGGAAGTGCTGGGTGAGGCGAACGCGGTCGGCGCGGATGCACCGGCGGATGGTGGACAGGGCTCGGCGGGCGTCGGCTCGCATCATCGGCCACTCCCCGGACTATACACGGATTTAGGCGCACTGTCAAGGGCCTCCCCGGCCGCCGCCCCCCTCCGGCTCGCCCGACCCGTCGATGCCCGGCGGGGGGGCGTCGGGAACCGGGGACCCGTCGGCCCAGGTCGGGGGGTCCGGGGGCGTGTCCCACCAGCCGGCGTCGGCGTCGGTGGGTGGGGTCGAGAGGGGGAGGGGGGGCACGCCCGTTTATGGGGCGTGGCGTTGCGGTCCCGCGCTCAACCGATCAGTTCGGATCAACCGGGGCCCACGGATCGTCGATCCCGCAGCGGGGAGGACTGATCGTGGACGATGCCTCAAGCCGACCGGCCGACCGGGTTGTGCGCAGCGAGTTCGCCGGCGATCCGGACATGGCGGAACTGCTGACGCTGTTCCTGGACGAGCTGGGTCCCCGCGTGGCCTCGATGGAATCGGCGTGGCGCGAGGGAGACGCCGACCAGCTCCATCGGATCGCCCACCAGATCAAGGGGTCGGCGGGCGGTTATGGGTACCCGGGCATCAGCGCCGCGGCGTTCCGCATCGAGTCGGGGCTGGCCCATGCGGGCGGGCGCTCGCTCGACGCCATCAAGGCAGAGTTGAACAACCTGGTCGATCTGTGTCAGGCCGCGATCCGAGGGCGGAGCTGAGCGATCGCTCGCACCGTTGTTTCCACCGAGCTTCAGGCCGCGACCCCCGATGACAGCCCCCGCGCTCCAACCCGGCGAAGCCAAGCCCGTGGTGCTCCTGGTGGATGATTCGCAGGACGTGCATCGCCTGCTCCGGGCCCGCCTTCGGAACGAGGACCTGGAGCTGGTGGACGCGTACACGGGCGGGGAGGCGATCGAGTACGCCCGGGACCATCACCCGGCGCTGGTGCTGCTGGACCTGAACATGCCGGGGACGGACGGGTTCGAGGTGCTCAGGGCCCTTAAGGACGACCCCACGACGCTGGAGATCCCGGTGATCGTGCTGTCGGGCCTGCAGAGCCCGCACGACAAGGTGACGGCGTTCGACCTCGGGGTGGTGGACTACATCACCAAGCCCTTCGAGCTGACCGAGCTCCGCGTCCGCATCCGCTCGGCGCTGCGCATGCACCGGCTGCTGCAGATGCTCGCCAAGCGCGCGCGGATCGACGGGCTGACGGGGCTGTGGAACAGGGCCTACTTCAACCAGCGCTGGGAGGAGGAGCACGGTCGGCACCAGCGCCACTCGCACCCGCTCACCATCGCGCTCCTGGACCTGGACCATTTCAAGTCGATCAACGACACGTACGGGCACCCCGCCGGCGACGCGGTGCTCCAGGGCCTGGCGGCGATCCTGCAGCGCGAGGCCCGGGCGGCCGACATCGCGTGTCGCTACGGCGGCGAGGAGTTCGCGCTGATCCTGCCGGACACGACGCCGGAGAACGCGCAGGTCGTGTGCGAGCGGATCCGGGCCGCGGTGGAGGCCGCGACCTGGCCGCGCCACCCGGAACGCAGGGTGACGTGCTCGATCGGGCTGGTCGGAGCCCCTGGGCCCACGGAGACGTGCGTCGCGTCGGGGGGCTGGCTGGAGGCCGCCGACCGGGCCCTCTACGCGGCGAAGAAGGGCGGGCGCAACCGCGTGGTGTCGGCGACGGCGATCGGCGCCGAGGCCGCCCTCGACGCCGCCGCGTGATCCCGGCGTTCACCGCAGCGGGAGGACGAGGTCGGCGTAGAACATCGCGCGGTCGCGGGCGGGGTTGTCGCCGTCGCCGAAGATCCGCGCGTTGGAGACGTGGTGCCAGCGGACCCCGACTTGGAGCCTCGTGCCGGCGTCGTCGAGGCGCCGCGTGAGGCCCGCGCCGGCCCGAGGGTGGAGGTTGAAGCTGGACCCGCCCTCGGGCACGTCGTCGCTCGAGGCGATCGCGCCGATCCCGAGGTCGGCGTAGACCGTCCAGTCGCCGGTGTTGACGAAGTGACAGCGGAAGATCATCGACGCGCTGCCGCCGAAGGCGTCATGCTCGGACTGGTCGGCGTACCACCCCGCGCCCTCGAGCGCGAACTCGACGTCCTTGACCAGGAACTTGGACCAGGCCAGGTGGAGGTTGAAGTCGTTCTCGGCGGCAAAGTCGGGGGCCCACCCGGCCCCGACGGTGAGCCACGTCGAGCCTTCGGCGCCGAACTCCTGGCTCCGAGCGGGCGGGGTCGGCGGCTCCAGCGCAAAGGCGGCGGGGGCGGCGAGCAGCGCGGCACCGCTCGGCGGCGCCTGGCTCGCTCCGACCGAGGCGGCGGCGAACGCGACGATCATGGCGGCGGTGAGGCTCATGGGGCGTCAGCCTAGCACGCCGGTACACTCCCGGCGCACCCATGCCGACGCCCGATCCATCCCCGAGTGACACGCCCCGGAGCCTCGCGGACGCGGTGCGCCGGCTGGAGGAGGTGGTCGGGTTCCTGGGGCGCGATCAGGAGCGGGCGTCGGCCGAGATGGCGGAGGTGTGGGCGCGCCTCGCCGCCCTCGAGCGCCGCATCGCCGGGCTGGAAGAGCCCCCGCCCAAGCCGGCGGAACTCGGCGTCGATGACCCGGCCCTAGACCAGGAGTGAGCGACCGGTCATCTCGGGCGGCTGCGGCAGGCCCAGGATGTCGAGGGCCGTGGGGAGGATGTCCGACAGGCGGCCGCGCCGGCGCCGCGCGTCGGCGTCGAACCACCCCCGCGGGTCGCGGTCGCCGCGCAGCGACCTGCCCTCGAACCCCGCGGCGACGACGATGAGGGGCACGTCGTAGGTGGTGTGGGCGGTGTGTGGGGCGTTGGTGTCCGGGTCCCACATCTGCTCGGCGTTGCCGTGGTCCGCCGTGACGATGAGCGACCCGCCGCGGGCGAGGGCCGCGTCCGTGATCCGCCCGACGCAGGCGTCGACGGCCTCGCAGGCCCTGATCGCCGCGGGGAGCGAGCCCGTGTGTCCGACCATGTCCGGGTTGGCGAAGTTGACGACGAGCAGGGTCTGGCAGTCCGGGGCGGCAAGGCGGCGCAGGACCGCGTCGCGCACCGCGCCCGCCGACATCTCCGGCGCGAGGTCGTAGGTCTTGACCTTCGGGCTGGGGGGGTTCTCGCGGGTCTCGCCCGGGAACGGCTCCTCGCGGTAGTCGTTGAAGAAGAAGGTGACGTGGGGGTACTTCTCGGTCTCGGCGCAGCGGAGCTGGGTGAGCCCGAGCGAGGCGAGCCACTCGCCCGCCGCGTGCTTCATCCGTGCCGGCTTGGGGAACGCCACGCCCGAGACCAAGGGCGTGAGCCTCTCCCAGTAATCGGTCATGGTGACGTAGTGCAGGTCGAGCCTCGTGCCGCGGTCGAACCCGACGGCGCCGGTGTCCGGGCTGGGCTTGACCCCGGCCCACTGGTCGTCGGGGAAGAGAAGCGCGGCCGAGAGTTCGCGGGGCCGGTCGCCCCGGTAGTTGTAGAAGATGACCGAGTCGCCGTCGCGAAGGCGCGAGGCCGCGATCTGCGCGGGCGTCCCGACGGCGGTGGGGGTGACGAACTCGTCGCCCTTGAGCGTCTGGCCTGGGGGGTGGTCGTAGGAGCGCTGGATCGCCTCGGGCGCCGAGGGGGCCGCGTGGGCGCTCCGTCCCGTGAGGCAGTCATAGGCCATTCGGACGCGTTCCCAGCGGTGGTCGCGGTCCATGGCGTAGTAGCGCCCCATCACGCTGGCGATGCGCCCGACGCCGAGGCGGGCGCACTCGCCCTCGACCCGGCGGGCGAACTCCAGCCCGGTGAACGGGCCCGTGTCGCGCCCGTCGGTGAAGAGGTGGACGAACACGCGGTCGGCGGGCATGCCCAGCGCCTTGGCCGCGGCGAGGACCGCGTAGAGGTGCGCCAGCTGGCCGTGCACGCCCGCGTCGGAGTTGATGCCCATCAGGTGCAGCGAGGCGTCGCGGGCCCGGGCACGCTCCACGGCCGACCGGATCGCCGCGTTGGTGTGCAGCCCGTCGCGGCACGCCCGCGTCATGACGAGCGACTCCTGGGGCACGATGCGCCCGGCGCCGATGTTCTGGTGCCCGACCTCGCTGTTCCCCATCGTGCCGGGCGGCAGCCCCACGTCCTCGCCGCTGGTCTTGACGAGGGTCCAGGGGTACCGGGCCATGAGGGCGTCGGCGACGGGCGTGCGGGCCAGGCGGACGGCGTCGAACGCCGCGTGGTCCGCGTGCGGGTTCATCCCCCAGCCGTCGCGGATGAGGAGGACCAGGGGGGCGTTGCGGGGCGTCGGCGGTAGGGGCATCGGTGCGGTCGCCTGTCACCCGCCAACGGACGCGAGGACCTCGTCGAAGTTCATGGCCTTGGCGGGCTCGCGGGCCTGGGCCCACTCGACCTTGCCCTGGCCGTCGGGCGACTGGGCGATCACGACGGTGCCGCGGGCGGCGACGTTCAGGTCTTCCCAGTACAGCCCGTAGGCCTTGCAGACGTCGCGGTGCATGTCGGCGAGCAGCGTCTGCTTGAGGCCCATCTGGTCGGCCCAGGCCTTGAGCGACGCGAAACTGTCGCAGGAGACGCCGACGACCTGGGCGCCCTTGGACCGCCACCTGTCCATCTCGTCGCTCACGCACTTCATCTCCGTGCCGCACACGCCCGTGAACGCGAGGGGGAAGAAGCACAGGACGACGTCGCCCTTCCGGAGGGCGTCGCAGAGGCGCCAGTCGGCCCGGTTCTGGTCCTTGAGGACGAAGTCGGGGGCGGGGTCGCCGACGCCGATCGGGGCGCTGCGCGGTGTCAAGCCCGGGTTCCGCATGTGGCTGATTCCAGGGTGGGGCGGGGTTTCCGCCGCGGGAGGGATGCGTGCGGGTTGGATCGCGGGTATTCTACGGGCGTAGTCTTGGCGCCCGTCGCCCGGGGAGCGGTCGCGAGCGTCGGGGTCCCCCCGCGCAGGAGGCACGGGACATGAGCGCGACAAGGCCGGTCATGCCCACCGCCGGGGCTTCGTCCATCCCACCGACGCTCGACGAGCGCTTCGCGCTGGTGCGTGAGCGGATCACGCGGGCGGCGGCCCGGAGCGGTCGCTCGCGCGACGACATCATCCTGGTCGCGGTGACCAAGACGGCGGAGCCCGAGCAGATCCGTCGATTGATCGACCTGGGCCATCGGCACATGGGGGCGAACCGCGTGCAGCGGCTGATCCAGCACGCCGCCATCGCCGACGAGTACGTGTGCCGCCTGTCGGTGCTCTCCACGGCCCGCAAGCAGCAGGCGGGGGAGGCGGGGCGGTCGGTCGGCTCGACGCCCGAGGCCCGCCCGATCCACTGGCACATGATCGGGTACCTGCAGCGGAACAAGGTGCGCAAGGCGGCGGAGCTGTGCCGCCTGATCCACTCGATCGACTCGCTTCGGATCGCCGAGGAGCTCCAGCAGGCCGCCCTGCGCCGCGACCAGATCCTGGAGGTGCTCGTCCAGGTCAACTGCTCGGGGGAGCCGCAGAAGCACGGGTGCCCGCTCGCCGCGGTGATCCCGCTCATCGAGCAGATCGAGACCATGGTGAACATCCGCGTGCGGGGCCTGATGACCATGGCGCCGTACTCGGAGAACCCGGAGGACTCGCGCCCGCACTTCTCCCGCTGCCGCGAGGCGTTCGAGGAGGTCCGCACCGAGGGCTTCGGCGAGGGACGGTTCAACCTCCTCTCGATGGGCATGTCGGGCGACTTCGAGGTCGCGATCAGCGAGGGCGCCAACGTCGTCCGCGTGGGCACGTCGATCTTCGGCGAGCCGGCCCAGGCCACCCACGACGCCGACGACGACGAGTCCGACGAGGGGTGAGGCCGGTCAGGCGAGCATGCGCCCCAGGCGGCCCGAGCGTGTGCGCGTGTCGAGCATGTACCGCTGCAGGTTCCGCCCCGGGCAGGCGGTGCGCTTGAGTTCCTGGTGCGTGTAGACCCGGCTCACGGGCACGCGGTAGCGCATGACCTGGTCGGCGAGGAACGCGTCGAGGGCCTCGCGGGCGGCCGACGTCGGCGACTGCTCGTCGAAGTTGCCCATGACCAGCACGCCCATGTTCCCCGGGTTGTTGTCCTGGACGTGGGCGCCCTGGAGGCGGAGGGGCCGCCCCTCCCAGACGCGCCCGGTGGGGTCGATGACGTAGTGGTACCCGATGTCCGCCCAGCCCCGCCCCGTGACGTGGGCCTTGCGGATCTGCTCGATCCGTCGCGCGACCTCCGCCTGCGACCGGAGGGTCACGGGCGGCATGCCGTCGTGGTGCACCGTGACCCGCGAGATCGACCCCATCGGGTCGGCGAGCCGGAGGATCGGTTGGGCGCTGGTCCAGCTCGAGCGGGGCATGACCCCGGCGACCCGCGGGCTGGGACCGGCCGCCGGGCCGGTGATGCTGGATGCGGCGGTCGGCGAGTTGGCGCCCAAGGGCACCATGGGCCCCCGCGGGGTCGGCAGGGCCCGCTCGTCGGGCCACAGGACGCCGGGCGTGCCGCGGGCGACCTGCTTGCCGCCGCAGCCCCACAGGACGAGCGAACCGGCGGCGAACAGCCCGCCTGTCAGGAGGTTTCGCCGGGTCGGTTGATGGTCCACCGCATCCATCATCGGCCAGATCCAGGGGTGGTCCTTCAAATCGTCGGCGCCCGCGCCACCGCCCATCCCTGGGGCCCAACCTCGGGACGGGGACGGCGCGCATGATAACGCGCGACGGACCCACGGGGTCCGCCCATCGGGTCTGTTCGGTCGAATGGGCCCGAGACGCCGCGCCCTAACACGAGCTTCCGTGCGCTCGTCGCTTCAGACCCCTGCAATATCCGGACGATCCAGTCGTTTATTGTCGGGTGACGGTGGATCCAAGGAGTATCCCCGTGGGCGTGTCGCTCCCTTTGCTCATTCCCCGGAGGCGTTTGTGCTGGCGGATCGCGCAGGCCGCGGTGTTCTGTGTCGGTGCGGGGATTGTGCTGGCGCTGTTCCACCGACCGCGGGTGGGGCTGACGGCGCTCTGGAACGTGCTGGTGCCTGTGGCGCCGGCGCTCCTGGTCGTGGCGCCGGGGCTGTGGCGCAATGTCTGCCCACTGGGCTCGGCGGCGCTGTTCCCCCGGCACATGGGGTGGTCGGCGCGACGGAGGCTGTCGGTGCCCATGCAGGGCTGGCTGGCCCTCACGGGGCTGGTGCTGCTCCTGGCGATCGTGCCGCTGCGGCATGCGGCCCTGAACACCGAGGGCCCGCTCACGGGGGCGATCCTGGTCGGCGTGGGATTGCTCGCGGTGGGCATGGGGCTCGCGTTCGAGTGGAAGAGCGGGTGGTGTTCGGGCATCTGCCCCGTGCACCCGGTCGAGAAGCTGTACGGCGCCAGGCCGGCGATCTCGCCGCCCAACGCCCATTGCACCCAGTGCCACCGCTGTTCGGCGGTGTGCCCTGACTCGACGCCGAACATGACTCCGCTCATCGCTCCGGGCACGACGGCGCACGCCATCATGGGGACGATGCTCGTCGGCGGGTTCCCGGGCTACGTGTGGGGCTGGTTCCAGGTGTCGGATGGGACAGGGACCAGCGCCGCGGGGCTGGCGGATGCGTACGCATGGCCCTTCGGCGGGTTGGTCGTGACGCTGGCCCTGTACCTGGTCGTGCGCTCGGTCACGCCGATGCGCGGGCGCGCCATCCTGGCGCTCGGGTTCGCGGCGTCGGCGGTGTCGTGCTACTACTGGTTCCGCCTGCCCATGCTGATCGGGTTCGGCAGGTACCCGGGCGAGGGGGTGCTCGTAGACCTGAGCGGCGGCCTGCCCGCCTGGACGCCCGTGGCGCTCCAAGCGGCGGCCGTGGCGTTCTTCGCGTGGTGGATGGTGGTGCGTCCCGCGCGGCGCCGGGCCTGGACGATCCGCCCGCCGTTTGCCGCGGGCGTCGAGCCGATCGTCGAGGCGGACGGGTCGCGCCTGGCGCGGGCGTGAGTCTGATCGTCGGGCCGGACCTGCCACCGAGGTTGGCGCTTGCGAACGCCGCGCGTCGCCTGGCACCGAGATCGCGGAGCCGATCCCGGTGGTACGGCAAGTCGCGGGCCTGGTGGCGCGTGCCCTTTGGAACCTCGGTCACGCTTGCGCGTCGAACGTCGGCGAGTTGCCGGCACGAGAGGATGGTCCTTCCGTGCGGGCGCAGGTCGAATAAGGAGAGCAGCGCATGAGTGGCAAAGGTGGCGGCGGCAAGGGCGGTGGTGGTGGCCCCAAGGGTGGCGGCGGTGGTGGTGGGAATGGCGGTGGCGGTGGTGCCAAGGGGCCCGCTGGGCCTCCGAGCACCACCGGCAACGCGTCTGGCGGTGGTAGGACGAACGCTCCGCCGGGCGGCAGGTGACTTGACTTGATCCGCGGCACTCGGGGCGCGACGCCCCGGGTGTCGCATTCCGCTGTCTGCACGGACGGTGGACGGCCGGCCTGAACCTCAACGCCGCCCTGACGGGGAGGAAGGGACCGGTGGTCGAATCAGCGTCGGCGGCGACGAGAGGCACCGAGATCGCAGAGCCGATCTCGGTGGCACGGCAAGTCGCGGGCCTGGTGGCGCGTGCGCCCGCCGCGCGTCAGGGACGGACGCGCGCGTCGCCAGGCACCGAGATCGCGGAGCCGATCCCGGTGGTACGTACCTCGCGGTCGGGAGGTGGGGGCGGATCGAGCCGGCGCGACGAGTCCGGTTCATCACCCGCGGCGCAGGACCTGTCCGAGCCAGCGGGACCAGATGGAGAGGACCAGGAGCATGTAGAGTCGCTGGGAGTGGTCGCGGCGGGCGGACATGTGCTCGTCGAGGAGTCGGCGGACGACGGACATGTCGAGGTCGAGGCCCAGGGAGGGGGGGCCGAAGGGTTCGGTTGAGTGCAGGTGGTCCAGGAGCAGTTGCCTCATGCCGCCGAAGTCGGAGCGGAACCACTCGCCGACGGGGATGGCGAAGCCCATCTTGGGGCGGTCGACGGTCTCGCGGGGCAGGTATCGGCGTGCAATGCCGCGGAGCAGCGCCTTGCGGCGGCCGCGGGGCATCAGGTGCGGGATGGTGGCGGAGAGCGCCGCGGAAGAGAGGCCGACCGCCAGCATGGGCGAGCGAACCTCCAGCCCCACGCGCATGGATGCGGTGTCGACCTTGGCCATGAGGTCGCAGGGCAGGTAGAACATGGCGTCGTACCACACCTCTTGCCGGGCTCCCTCTCGCCAGAGGAGTTCGAGGATCGGCGCGGTCAGGGCATAGAGGGCGTGGAAGACCCCGAGCGTGACGCGGAATGCCCGGCCCCCGAGGGCCGGCGCCGGCGCCGGGAACATCTCGCGCATGATCCGCTGGGGGAAGATGTCGGCCAGTTCATGAGCGCCGCCATGGGCCGCGGCGTGCAGGAACCGGCTGCGCCGCGTACGCCGGCTGGTCGGATCGCCGTCCGGCGTGACCAAGGGGAGTGCGAGCCGCGCGAGCTTGGCCGCGGGGCCCATCAGCCCCAGGAGCGTCGCCGCGCGGTAGCGCTCGTACCCGCAGAACATCTCATCCCCGCCGTCGCCGGAGAGGCACACGCGGACATGGTTGCGGGCGGCTCGGCTGACCCAGGCGGTCGGCAGGAGCGACGAGTCGCCGTAGGGCAGCCCAACCGATTGGATCAGATCGACGACGTCTTCCGCGGGGCGGGCGTCGCAATGCAACGCCGTGTGACGGAGGCCGAGGTGCCGCGCGGTGGCGGCGGCCGCGTCCGTCTCGTCGAAACGAGGGTCGGGCATGCGGACGGTGAACGCTTCGAGGTTCGGGGCCTTCTCGCGCGCGAAGGCCGCAACGAGCCCCGAATCGATCCCGCCCGAAAGAAAACACCCGACAGGGACGTCCGCTTCCAGGCGCTCGTGCACCGACGATCGAAGCAGGCTTTCAAGGTGATCGCGGGGGGGCCGATGGGCGCGCGGCGGCGGGAGCCACCAGCGTGCCACCTGCATCTCCGCCTCGCGCCCGCGGACCACCGCCCTCCGCGTGGCGGGGTCGAGCGGACCCACCCATTGGAGGGACCCGGCGGGCAGCGTCCCCAGTCCCCCGACGGGCGGCACCTGGGGCGCGTACCCGCTTCCGATCCAGGCGCTCCAGATGGTGCGCGCCGGCAACCCGGCGTCGTCCTGATACTCCATCGCCCAGGGCAGCGCGAGCAGCGGCGCGGCGGAACTGGCGAAGGCCACGTCGAGCGATTCGCCCTCGACGGTGCGGTCATAAAAGGGCTTCTCGCCGAAGCGATCGCGGATAGCCGCCAACGAGCCCGACGCTCCGTCCCAGATGGCGGCGGCGAACATGCCGTCGAGGTGGAGGGGCAGGTCGAGCCCCCATTCCCGCCACCCATGGATGAGCACCTCGGTGTCGCTGTGGTCGGTCCGGAACCGGTGCCCCACGGCCGCCAGCTCTGCCCGCAGGTCGCGGTGGTTGTAGATGCACCCGTTGAAGACCACGGCGACGCACCCGGACCGGGGTTGACCGGGGTCCCCCGGCCCCCGCGCGCTCACCATCGGCTGCTGCCCCGTCTCCGGGTCGATGACCGCCAGGCGCCGGTGCACGAGCGCCACGTCCACGGTCGCGCCGTCGGCCCGGACGACGCGGTCGCGGAAGCGCCCGTGCCCGTCCGGGCCGCGATGCCGGATCCCTTCGTCGAGAATGTCGAGCCACCCCTCAGGGATGGAGGCCGCGACGGGCGGCGGCGGCCCCCGGTGCACGCGCAGGATTCCGGCGATGCCACACATCGGCGGCGATGATAAACCGCGTTGCGGTATCCTGCCCCGGCCCGCCCGCACCCGAGCCCACGCGTGATTGAGCAGACGCCCCTTCCCTCTCGGCAGCACCGGTACGAGGGTCTGCCCGCGCTGGACGAGGCGACGCTGCATCGCCGGCGCGAGGGCGTCTTCCTCGTCTTCTCCGGGCTCTTCCTGGGCACGCTGGCGATGCTCAACATCCTGGGCATCACCCGCTTCCTCGACCTCTCGTTCACGCTCCCCGGCGTCGGCCGGGAGGTGCCCTTCATCGTGGCGGTGGGGGTGCTGCCGTACCCGATCACCTTCCTGTGCACCGACTTCATCAGCGAGCTCTACGGCCGGCGCCGGGCGGCGGGGGTCGTGTGGATGGGCCTGGTGCTCAACCTGTTCGTCATGGGCGTGCTCTGGCTCGGGGCATCGCTGCCGCCCTCGATCCCCCAGGACCCGGCCACGGGCGAGCCCGTCCGCGACGCCGCGGGAAGACTGCCTGTCTTCTTCGAGGTCAAGACCCTGGCCTTCGGGGCCGTGGCGGCGTCGATGGTCGCGTACCTGGCGGCCCAGTTCTGCGATGTCTACGTCTTCCACTTCTGGAAGCGCCTGACGAGGAACCGCCACCTGTGGCTGCGGAACAACGGGTCGACCATGGTGAGCCAGATGGTCGACTCCGTCGCCGTCATCCTCGTCACGCACTTCTACGCCCGGGCTCTGCCCATCGAGCCGGACCGGGCGCTGTGGGCCCAGCTCGGCGCGTTCATCGCGAGCGGGTACGCGTTCAAGTTCGTGGCGGCGTCCCTGGACACGATCCCGTTCTACGCCGGCTCCTACGCGCTGGCCCGGTACCTGCGCCTCCCGCCCCCGCACGCCTCCTGATCGCGAGTTGCACACTTCCAGCCCTGGGGAAGCATGGGGGTCTCCGTGACGCATGCGTCCTCCGGGCAGGGATCGCGCCACCCCGATTCACGCCACTTCGTCGGTCCGGCGTGCCGGCTTCCCCGGCGGCGGCACGCGCAGAGCCCTGGCGGTCTTGCGCCGGCGCTCCTGCCGAAGCATCCACAGCGAGTGCATGAGGCGGGTGAGCAGGATCGCGGTGGCGAAGCCCGCGGCGGTCGCCGCCGACGGGGTCCAATGCGCGTGCATCAGACCGTGCTGGGCCCCGAGGGCCGCCACATAGAACACCGGCGAGAGCGTCATGCGCTCCAGTTGCACCTGCGTCGCGTCCTTGAGGAACGCCAGCGACGGGCGGTCGTCCTTGAGGAACGCCGGGTGGGCCGCCTCCTCCAGCACGTGGCTGGGCCTGGCCGCCCGGGCCGGGAGGTGGTTGGCCAGCCAGTGCAGCCCGAAGTAGATGGCCACGTCGAAGAAGATGTCGGTGAAGAAGGTGATGCCCCCGACGAGCATCTTCTGATTCTGGGTGTAGGTCTCGGTCTCCTCGGGGAATCCGCCCAGGGTCGTGACCAGGTAGACGACGAGCACCGTGGGCGCGAGGGCCAGGAGCCCGGCCGCGACGATGTTCACGTTGACGTTGACCAGGCGCCGCTGGTAGAAGCGCCAGAGGAGGGCCATGCGGGGCAACTCTACGCGAGCCGACGCCGCGCCAAGCGCACCGCCGCCGGATTGACGTCGAATCCCAGCGCCCGTCGGCCGGATCGCGCCGCCGCGACCACCGTCGTCCCGCTCCCGCACACCGGGTCCAGCACGAGCCCCGCCGGCGGGCAGCACGCCCGCACCAGCAGATCCAGCAGGGCGAGCGGCTTCTGTGTGGGGTACCCCGTCCGCTCCGACGCCATGTTGTTGAGGGACGGAATCGACAGGACGTCGGTGGCCTTCTTGGTCCCGCCCTCCATCCGTCGGCTGGTCGCCGCCACCCTGGGGGCCTCGAACCAGTATCGGGCCGGGTCGACGCAGTACAGGAGGATGTCGTCGTGTTTGCGGGCGAATCGGCGCGGCGACGAGCCCCCCAGCCCGTAGGACCACGCCAGGTGGTTGACGAACCGATCGGGCCCGAACAGGTCGTCCAGCAGCACGCGGATCCGGTGGCTGGCGCGGTCGTCGCAGTGGATCAGCACGCACGCCGAGGGCTTGAGGGCCGGGAGTGTCGCCGACAGGCGCTCGCCCAGCCATGCCAGGTAGGCCTCCATGGATCCCCACCTGTCGGGGAAGGCGGTCCGGACCCGGCGCCCTCGGCGCCCCGCGTTCGGCGGCGTCGATCGGGGCTTGCCCGTGTTGAAGGGCGGGTCGGCGTAGAGCAGGTCGATGCTCGCCGGGGCCAGCCCTGCCGCCAGTTCGAGCCAGTCCCCGAGGCGGACCTCGGACCGCGCCCTGTCCTGTTCAGCGGCCGAAGGCATCGCGTGGCGTCAACCCGGGCGGACCGGCGCCCGCCCCACGCAGAAGTACGCGAAGCCGCGCTCCCGCAACTGTGACGGGCGGTACAGGTTCCGACCGTCGAAGATCACCTTCCCCTTGAGCGCGCCGCTGAGCCGGCCCCAGTCCGGCGTCTTGAACTCGTCCCAGTCGGTGCAGACTACGAGGGCGTCGGCCCCCCGGGCCGCCTCGTACATGTCGCCCGCGATCGTCGCCGCCGTGCCCAGCTCGCGGGCCGCGTTCTCGTTGGCGACCGGGTCAAACCCCCGGGCCTTGGCGCCGAAGCCCACGGCCTTGCGGATCAGCGTCAGGGCCGGGGCCTCGCGGATGTCGTCGGTCCGGGGCTTGAACGAAAGCCCCCAGAACGCCAGCGTCTTGCCGTTGAGCCCGCCCGCCCCCTTGAAGTGCGACTGGATCTTGTCGAAGAAGCGGTCGCGCTGGCGCTGGTTGACGGCGTGCACCGCCTTGCTCAGCGTCGCCTCCATCCCCGCCTTGTCGCCCATCATGATGCACGCGAGCGTGTCCTTGGGGAAGCACGACCCGCCGTAGCCCAGCCCGGGGTACAGGAACTGGTTCCCGATCCGCCGATCCGAGCACATCCCCTCCCGGACCCGGGCGATGTCGGCCCCGTAGGCCTCGCACAGGTTGGCCATCTCGTTGATGAAGCTGATCTTGGTCGCCAGGAAGTTGTTGCTGGCGTACTTGACCATCTCGCTGGACAGGATGTCCATCATGAAGACGGGGTGCCCGTTGCGCACGAAGGGGTCGTAGATGGTGCGGAAGAACTCGGCGGTGGGCTCGTCCTCCACGCCGCAGACCACGCGGTCGGGCTTGTTGAAGTCGTTGACCGCGTCGCCCTCCTTGAGGAACTCGGGGTTGTTGGCGACGCGGAAGCGGGCCTCGCCCCCCGCCCCCAGGCGCTCCGCGATCCGCCGCTTGACCGCCAGCGACGTGCCCACCGGCACCGTGCTCTTGACCACCACCACCAGGGGGGCCGCGCCGGGCCCGCGGGCCTTGATCGACTCGGCGATGTCGTCGGCGGCCCCGAGGACGTAGGACAGGTCCGTGTGCCCACGCTCGTCGCTGGGCGTGCCCACGCAGATGAAGACCGCGTCCGCCGAGCCATAGGCCTTGGCCTTGTCCAGCGTGAACGCCAGGCGCCCGGCCTTGATGTTGTGCTCCATCAGCTCTTCGAGCCCGGGCTCATAGATCGGGCACTTGCCCCGCGAGAGCGCCTCGATCTTGCCCGCGTCCACGTCCAGGCACGTGACCGTGTTGCCCGTGTTGGCGAAGCACACGCCCGTCACCAGCCCGACATACCCCGTGCCCACCATCGTCAGATGCACGATTCGCCACTCCTCTTCGCCCGGCCCGGAGTCGCCGGTCGCGACTGTAGGCAATCGCGCCGCCCCGGCAGGCCCGCCGCGACGTACGCTCCCGCCACATGCCGCCGACCCGATGGACGCAGCCCACCACCGCCCGCCGCGCCGACCGCTGGGACCTCTACGAGCACTCCGTCCAGTCCGTCGAGCACGAGGTCGGGCTGGTCGACCGCGTCTATCGGCGCCTGCGGGGGCGCCCGCCCCGATCCCTCCGCGAGGACTTCTGCGGCACCGCGCTCTCGGCCTGTCAGTGGGTGCGCCACCGCGAGGGCAACACCGCCGTCGCCCTCGACATCGACCCGGGAACCATCGCGCAGGCCCGCGAGCGCAGCCACAGGCGCCTGACGGAGGAGCAGCGTTCCCGCCTCACGCTCCTCCGCCGCGACGTCCGCAGCCCCGGGCGCGAGGGCTCCGGAGTCGACGTCGTCCTCGCCATGAACTTCAGCTACTGGGTCTTCAAGACCCGACCGGCCCTGCTCGCCTACTTCCGCGCCGTTCGCCGCAGCCTGGCCCCCCGCGGCGTCCTCTTCCTCGACCACTTCGGCGGGTGGGCCGCCACCCGCGAGCAGGAGGAACGAACCCGTTACCACCGCTTCACCTACGTCTGGGACCAGCACCGCTTCAACCCGATCACCAACGGGATCACCTGCTTCATCCACTTCGAGTTCCGCGACGGCACCGTCCTCCGCCGGGCCTTCCGATACGACTGGCGGGTCTGGACGATCCCCGAGACCCGCGGGCTCCTCCACGAGGCCGGGTTCCGCCGCGCGGGCGTGCTCTGGGAGGGGACCGACAGGCACGGGCGGGGCAACGGCGTGTTCCGCCCCGCCTCCGACCGCCCCGAGGCTTGCGAGTCCTTCGTCGCGTATCTCGTGGCCGAAAAGTAGCCGTGCCAGGCCAACAATCGACCATGCGGGACCCCCTGGCGATCGACGACGACCCGGCGCCGCTCGCCGACGTGATCGCCGGCGGGCTGACCCGCGTGACCGAGCGCTTCGACCGCCAGCTCGCCAGCGACCTGCCCGCGGTCGCCACGCTCGTGGCCCACATCGAGCGCTACCGGGGCAAGATGCTCCGCCCGACGCTGGTGCTGGCCTGCGGGCTGGCGGCCCACCCGGAGGCCGCGTCGGCGCGCGGGCCCGAGGAGTTCGGGGCGCTGCTGCACGACGGGCACATCGCCGTCGCCGCCGTCTGCGAGATGGTGCACATGGCGACGCTGGTTCACGACGACGTGCTCGACGAGGCCGACACGCGCCGACGCGGCTGGACCGTCAACCACCTCTCCGGCAACGAGGCCGCGGTCATGCTGGGCGACTACCTGATCGCCTCGGCCTTCCACCTGTGCTCGACGCTGCCCACCACCGAGGCCGCGGAGGAAGTGGGGCGGGCCAGCGTCACCATGTGCGCCGGCGAGCTGCTCCAGCTCAGCCACCGCCAGGACCTGGCCCTCGGCGAGCGCACCTATTTCGACATTGTGGCGCGCAAGACCGGCGACCTGATCCGGGCGTCGTGCCGCCTGGGGGCCCGCCAGTCCGGGGCGTCGGACGCCGTCGCCGACCGCCTGGGGCGCTTCGGCCTCAACCTGGGCATCGCGTTCCAGATCCAGGACGACCTGCTCGACCTGACGGGGCGGGAATCGGTCCTGGGCAAGCCGGTCGGCAAGGACCTGGAGAAGGGCAAACTGACGCTGCCCGTGATCCACCACTTGGCGCACGCCGACGCCGGCACGCGGGCGCGCACGCTGGCGCGGCTGCGTGCCGCGGGCGAGTCGGAGTCGAGCCGGGGGCTGCCCGATGTGCTGGAGTCGTTGAGGGCGACGGGGTCGATCGAGGCGTCCGTCCGCCGCGCCGCCGCGCTCGTCGAGGACGCCCGGGCCCAGTTGGCCGACCTCCCCGACTCGCCCCCGCGCCGCCGGCTGCACGCGATGGCCGACGCGGTGATCCGCCGCAACGTGTGAGCGCGCTCCTTCCGAGCCGACGGCGCGAGCCCTCGGTCCTGACGCCCCTTGCCCCCGCCCGGCGGCTCGCGCCGTCGGCTCGGCAAGCCCTGAGTTCAGAGCTGCTCGAGCCGCCTTGCCGTCTCGCGCTCCATGAGGGCGGCGAAGATCGCCTCCCACTCGCCCGCGAGCAGGTCGCGGAGCGGGTACTCCCGGGGCAGGCGCTCGTCCGCCACGATGCCCTCCTTGTAGCGGTACGTCCGGATCTTCTCGCTCCGCTCCCCCGACCCGATCTGGCTCTTGCGGGCGGCGGAGCGTTCCTCGTGCTGCTTGCGGCGTTCGAGCTCGTAGACGCGGGCCAGCAGCAGCCGCCGGGCCCGGTCGCGGTTCTGGTGCTGGCTCTTGCTCTCCTGCATCCGCACCTCGATGCCGGTGGGCAGGTGCACGAGCTTGACCGCCGTGGCGACCTTGTTGACGTTCTGCCCGCCCGGCCCCTGGGCGGTCGTCACGTCCTCGGCGACGTCCTTCTCCCAGTCGATCTTGACGTCGACGTCCCGGGGCTCGGGCAGGACCGCCACCGTCGCGGTCGACGTGTGCACGCGCCCCTGGGCCTCGGTGGCCGGCACGCGCTTGACGCTGTGCACCCCCGCCTCGAACCCCAGCTCGCTCCACACGGCGTCGCCCTTCACGTTCACCACCGCCTGCCGAACGCCCCCGGCCCCGGGGTCAATGGTCGAGTCGAGCACCTCGAAGGCCCAGCCCTTCCGCCCGGCGTACTTGCGGTACATGTCCAGCAGGTCGCGGGCCCAGAGGGCCGCCTCGTCGCCCCCGGTCCCTGCCCGGACCTCGAGCATGACGGACCCCACGCCCCGGTCCTCCGCCGTCACCAGGTGCGAGAGCATCCGCGACAGGGCCGCGTCGAGCCGCTCGTTGACGCCGGGCAGTTCCTCGCGGGCCAGGTCGGCCAGCTCCGCGTCCCCGCCGGGCCTGAGCGTGCCCTCCAGCTCGTCCCGCTCCTTGCGAAGGGCCAGGAAGGCGCGATAGGCCTCGACGGCGGGCGTCAGCCCGGCCTTGCGGATGGACAGGTCGCGGGCCTTGCGGTGGTCCGACACGATCGCCGGGTCCAGCAGCGAGGCGTCCAGGCGCGCCAACTCCGCCGATTGCTCCTCGAGCTTCTCAAAGACCCGCGGCGGGAGGGTGTCGGGCGTGATCGTCGCCATCGCAAGGGACGGTATCCGTCACCCCCGGCCTCCGACCGAAACCAGTGGCACCGCCCTCTGGCCGGTGACTTGGCGGAGGCCCGACCCGTCACCAACCGGCCGCAGGCCGGCCCCACCCGGCGCGAAAGCCCCGCGCCCAGACCCGAATAGACTCCTGCGATGGCGACACCGGCGATCGACATGCGGGGCGTCCGCAAGACCTTCGGGCCCAAGGTCGCGGTGGACGACCTGGACCTGGCCGTCCCCGCGGGCACGCTCGTCGGCCTCATCGGCCCCAACGGCGCCGGCAAGACCACCGCCATCCGCATGGTCATGTCGATCATCTTCCCGGACCGCGGCGACATCCGCGTGCTCGGGCGCGCCTCCGCCGTCGAGAGCAAGGACCGCATCGGCTACCTCCCCGAGGAGCGCGGGCTCTACAAGAAGATGAAGGTCGGGCCCTTCCTCAAGTACGTCGCCCGCCTCAAGGGTGTCGACGACGCGGGGCTGGAGACCAAGGTCCGCGGCTGGCTGGAGCGGCTGGGCCTCTCCGACTGCTACAGGAAGAAGAGCGAGGAGCTCTCCAAGGGCATGCAGCAGAAGGTGCAGTTCATCGCCTCGGTGATCCACGAGCCGGACCTGCTCATCCTCGACGAGCCCTTCAGCGGGCTGGACCCGGTCAACTCGCGCCTGCTCCGCCAGCTCATCGACGAGCAGCACCGGGCCGGGCGGACGATCGTGTTCAGCACCCACCAGATGTCCCAGGCCGAGGCCCTGTGCGACCGCATCGTGATGATCCACCGGGGTCGGAAGGTGCTCGACAACACGCCGGGCGAGATCCGCAGCCGCTTCGACCCGCGCTCGGTCGCCTTCGAGCCCGCCGACGGCTTCGACGCCGCCGCCCTCCGCGCCATGCCCGAGGTCGCGGGCGTGCACGAGGGCAGGAGCATGATCGAGGCCCGCCTCCGCGACGGCGTGGACGCGGCGGGCATGATCCCGCGCCTGGCCTCGTCCTTCCGCGTCCGCCGCATCGAGGTCGTCCGCCCCTCGCTCGAGGACGTCTTCATCGAGATCGTCCAGGGCGAGGGCGCCAGCGAAGAAGAGCGGGAAGCGCTCATGGCCATGGTCCGGGCCGACCGGGCCACGTCCGACGCCGGCGGCGACTGACTCAGGCCGAGAACGCGGAGCGAACGGAGATGGCGGAGAGGCACGGAGAACAGCACTGAACAGTCAACGGGAATCCCTGAACAACCCGGCCCGGGTGGGACAGGCGTCTCGCCTGTCCCGGGAATCACCGGCCCGCGCGCCCGCGTCGGCCCTTCGCGCCCCGGTTGTTCGGAGGTCCGGACGATCAATCTCCTGGGGTTCGGAGGCCACCCCGCCCCGCCTCCGCGCTCCCTCCGCGTCCGACTTGGTTCTTCCCAAGGAGTCGCCGCGCGCATGAACAAGGTCTTCCACGTCGCCTGGCGCGAGTTCACCGCCACGGTCCTGACCAAGGGGTTCCTGATCGGCGTCTTCCTGGTGCCGCTGATCATGGTGATCGCGATCCCCGCGGCGATCTTCCTCGTGAGCATGAAGCCCCCGCCCGTGCAGGGCACCGTCGCGTTCATCGACCGCACGGGCACCCCCGGGCTCGTGGTGCCCGAGCTGGCCGAGCGCTTCACGCCCGAGGCGATCGCCGCCCACGTCGGGCGCTCCGCCAAGGAGGCGGGCGACCTCGCCGCCAAGGAGCTGGAGAAGCTCAGCCCGGGGCAGGGGAAGGCGGCCCAGTCGGCGATGGGCATGGCGACGGCGAGCGCCGCCGCGGACGCCCCGCGCCTCGAGGCCGAAGTGCTCCCGATGGACACTGACCTGGAAGCCGCCAAACAGGCCCTGCTCTTCGAGGGCAAGGACGGCGTGCCGCGTCGATTGGCGCTGGTGGTGATCGAGCCGGACGCGGTGATCCAGGCCGAAGGGGCGACGCGCTTCGGCGCCTTCCAGGTCTTCGTCCGCGCCAAGCTCGACGCGCGAGTCCAGGGCCTGATCCGCGGGCAGGTGCGCGAGGCGGTGCTCCAGACGCGCCTCGCCGCCAACGGCATGGAGCCGGGCAAGGTCCGCTCCATCATGCGCATCGACGTCCCCGACGCCATCGCCGTCACCAGCTCCGGCGAGAAGAAGACCAGCGAAGTCCAGCAGATGATCATGCCGCTGGCCTTCATGATGCTCCTCTGGATCAGCGTCTTCACGGGCGGGCAGTTCCTCCTCACCAGCACCATCGAGGAGAAGAGCAACCGCATCATGGAGGTACTGCTCAGCGCCGTCTCGCCCCTGAGCCTGATGACGGGCAAGATCATCGGGCAGATGGCGGCGGCCCTGGCCATCCTCATCGTCTACTCGGGCCTGGGCATCGTCTCGCTCATCGTCATGGCCCGCATGGACCTGGTCGAGTGGCACAACCTGCTCCTGCTGGGCGTCTTCTTCATGCTCGCGTTCTTCATGATCGCCTCGATGATGGCCGCCATCGGCTCCGCCGTCACCGACATCCACGAGGCCCAGACCCTCATGACCCCCATCATGATCGTCGTCATGCTCCCCATGCTCCTCATGATGCCCATCATCTGGAACCCCGACAGCACCCTCGCCACGGCGCTCAGTTTCATCCCCCCCATCAACCCCTTCGTCATGGTCCTGCGCCTTTCCAGTTCGTCGCCCCCGCCCCTGTGGCAGACGCTCCTGTCGATCGCGGTGGGGGCCCTGGGCGTCATCGTCATGCTCAAGGTCGCCGCCAAGATCTTCCGCATCGGCGTGCTCATGTACGGCAAGCCGCCCAACCTCGCCACCCTCGTCAGGTGGGTGAGGATGGCGTGAGCAGCCACGCCCGACGAGCCCCGGGCGCACGCCCGCGGTCTCCCGCGCCTCCACCCCCGCCCCCCTCTCTCCTCGACCTCCCGCGCGAGCCGCTCAGGCACGCGCTCTACGAGCACTGCGTCACCGACCCGCCCCGCCTCTGCCGATTCATCGACGCCGTCCACGCCCGCCGCCCCCTCGTCCTCCGCGAGGACTTCAGCGGCACCGCCGCCCTCGCCCGGCACTGGGCGGCCCGCTCGCCCGCGCACCGCGCCTTCGCGGTCGACTCCGACCCGCGCGTCCTGCGAGGCGTGGCGTCCTCGCCACGCACCACCCCGCGCCCCCTCGACGCCCGCGCCGCCCGCGACCGCGCCGACGTCATCGCCGCCACCAACTTCCCCCTGGGCTACTTCCACCGGCGCCCGGACCTGGTCGGCTACCTTCGACGCGTGCGCGCCTGCCTCAAGCCCCGGGGCCTCTTCCTCTGCGACACCTACGGCGGGCGCGACGCCTTCACGCCCCTCAAGCTCACCGCCCGCCTCCGCGGCCCCTCGGGCGAGCGCATCGAGCACACCTGGGAGCAGCGCGCCGCCGACCCTCTCACGGGCCGGGTGATTGACGCGCTCCACTTCCGGGTCTCGGCGCCCGGGCGACGGGCGGTCGTGCTCCGGGACGCCTTTGTCTACGACTGGCGGCTGTGGTCGATCACCGAACTCCGCGACGCCCTCGCCGACGCCGGGTTCGCTGGCGTCGAGGTCTACGCCACGCTGGGCGACGCCATCGACCAGCGCGGGCGCCTGCGCGTTCGCCCCGTGTCCGACCCCACCGATCTGCCCGACACCTACGTCGTCTACGTCGTCGCCCGCGGGTGACCCGTGCCCCCGCTCACGCCTGGGATGAAGAGTCCGCGACGAATCCCAGGATCGACTCCGCGGGGGCGCTCGGGTCGGCGCGGGGGGAGAACCCGGTCGGGCTCAGCCCGTCGTCATCTGCTTCCGCCTCGCCGCCGCCCCGCCGCCGATCAGGCCCAGGTCCGCCAGCACCGCGACGATCACCAGCACCAACCACCACCCCTCGACCGCGCCGTTCTCGTTCATGCTCGCGGCGTAGGCCAGCGTCGTGAAGGGCATGAACAGGAACCCCAGCAAGGGCCACAGCACGCTGTCGTTGAACCCCCGCCCGATGTAGTCGCTGAAGATCACCAGCAGGACGATCGTCAGACGCGGGAAGCACAGCGCGAGCAGCACGGCCAGGCATTGCATGGTGAACCTCCCATCGCCGACGGGCGACGGCGCTCATCTCGTTCGGGGGCCGGTCGCCCGGGTTTCACGCCGCCAGGGCCCGCGCCAGCACCTGCACGAGCAGGGCCGCGTAGACCCCCGCCACGAGGTCATCGAGCACGATCCCCCAGCCGCCCGGCACCCTCTGCACCTGTCTCGCCGGCCAGGGCTTGAGGATGTCGAACGCCCGGAAGGCCAGGAACGCGTAGGCCAGCGTGAAGAGAGCCAGGCCCGCCGACTCGAACGCCGCCCCCGGCAGCAGCAGCAGCGGGATGCACTGCCCGGCCGTTTCGTCCGCCACCGCCTCCGACGGATCCTTGCGCCCAAAGGCGCCCTCGGCCCGATCCCCCTGCGCGGCACACACCAGCGTGAATACCACCAGCAGCGCCAGCATCACCCCTGAGAAGACACACGGCGCGCGCTCCGGCCCAAGCCCCACCGTCCACAACGCCGCCCCCAGCACGATCGGCGGCAGCGAGCCCCACGTCCCCGGCGCCGGGCGCAAGTGTCCCAGCCCCCACACCGTGATCGCCCGAGGCTCGTTCGCGAGTGTCTTCATCCGCGCCCGCCTTCTTCAAGTGTTGGGTGGGACAGGCGTCCCGCCTGTCCTCCTCTCTTCAGAGCCGCCGCTCAGTCGCCCCGTCCGCGTCGCCCTCACCAGGTACGGCAGCCCGGACACCAGCGTCGCCAGCACCATCGCCCACACGCCGACCAGCACGATCCACCGCCCCCACGTCCCCGGCTCGGGCCACGCCACGCCGATCAGCACCAGCACCAGGGGCGTGACCACCGATTGCAGGACCATCTTGGCCTTGCCCGCGGCGTCGGCCCCGAACTTCGTCCCCTGGCTCTCCAGCACCGCCCGGATGCTGGTGACGACCAGTTCCCGGGCCAGCACCACCACGACCATCCACGCTTCGACGCCCGAGACCTGGTACGCCCCGCCCGGTCCCTCGACGCGGAACGTCGGACCGGCCAGCAGGATCAACGCCCCGATCACCAGCACCTTGTCCGCCACGGGGTCCATCACCCGCCCGAACGTGGAGATGACGTTCCACCGCCGGGCCAGGAACCCGTCGAGCGCGTCGGTGATGGCCGCCACCACGAACAGCCCCGCGGCGATCAGGCACGTTCGCGCCAGCCCCGCGCGCTCCTCGGGAGCCAGGGTGACGATTACCACGAACACCGCCGTGAGCGCAAACCGCGCCAGCGTCAGGGCGTTGGGGATGGCCTGCCGTGTCCGAGTGCCAAGCACCCGATCACTGTAGCGGGCGCATCAGGCACGCAGGATCAACTTGTGGGCTCGCTCGCAAGGCACCCCCCGGGCGCCCAGCGGCGGGTTGTGCTTCGACACCAGCCACAGCATGAAAGGCCCCGGCGGGGCCAGGTTCGGGTTCGACGGCAGCGTCACGCGCAGTCTCCGGGCTGAGGGGTCGCCGACGACGACCAGTGCCAGTGGGACGAATCGCCCGCCCTGATCGAACCCGTGCGTGACGGAGCCGAACCCGGTCAGGCTCGCTTCCATCGTCTCCTGTGCGGGCGGCGTGCCTGTCCACGAGTACGTGAACTCGTATTGTCCGCCATACTGCATCTCAAAGGGCAGGCCCGGGTCAATCCGTGGGCGACTGGGGTTGCCGTCAAAGTACGGCGGGCGAAGGAGGCGATAGGTGCGGTAAAAGGGCTCAGCCAAGGCGTCCGTCGAAACCGGGTCGCCGCCAGCGACGAGGATCCTGGCATCGTCGAGCAGAATCGCAATGGAGTGGTAGGCACGTGATGCCTCTTCAGTACCGGGGCCAATGGGCGGCAACTCGTCCGAGCGATAGCGCAGCGCGGTGGGGCTGGCGTCGCGCGGGTCGAAGAACTCGGCGTAGCGCACGCCGTCCGCCATGCGAATGTCAGGGCCGACCTGCACCAGGCGGCGATTCCCGCCCACCACCGCCACGCTCCCCTCGGGCAGCGGGAGCGCCGTCGCGTTCATCCTGATCCCGGGCTGCGGCGGCGACGTGTTCGGGATCGGCGCCAACGGCGCGCGCAGGCCCCACGCCGGCAGCGCCGGAGGCTGCGGGGGCGGCGGCTGGTTGTACACCTCGCGCACGTCGATGAAGGAGACCTTGTCCGTCGCGTCGCCCACGCCTCCCGTCGCGTGCCCCCCCAATTTTGAGCACCAGCCCCGGCTCGTACATCACGCTCGTGCAGTGCCAATACTCCTCGTGCTCGTCGTTCGGCTCGGTCGCGAGCCACGTGTACTGCCCCGACGTGGTGGGGCGCGAGAGCCACGCGGTCTTGGATTCGCCCCCCGCGAAGAAGACGGGCCCGTTGGGACAGAGGTAGAAGAAGCCGTACGGCTCCTGGTCCAGCGGCAGGTCGGCCGGCGCCGGGAGCAGCTCGTACGCGCGTGCCGCGGCGCGGAAGACCTCGACGGGGCGCACGTAGCCCCGCGGCGCGATGTTCCGCCGGAGCCCGGAGAAGACGAAGACGTCACCCGCGCCCTCGCGCACCAGGGTGGGGTACCAGCGGGGGAGTTGGACATACCCCGGCGGGTTCGGGACGTTCCACTCGGGCTGCGCGACGTTGAAGATGTCCGAGTTGCGCGTGCAGGGCTGGTTCGACCCCTCGGCTCCGATCTCCCAGAACTGCCCGTTGGCGAAGAGCACCGAGCCGTCGCCCAGGTGGGCGTGCCCGGCGCAGAAGAGGTTGGTTCGGCGGTTGGGAACAACGGTGAAGTACTGCGGGACGTCGCCCGTGAGCGGCGCCGAAGCGGGGTTCCACAGGTACACCGTGGGCGTCTCCCACCGGACGAACAGCCCCTGTTCGAAGCCCAGGACTCGGCACGCCGCGCCGAACTCCGGGTTGTACCAGAGGGCGGCGTGGATGACGCGCACGGCGCCGCTCCCGTTGGCGAACGGACCGAAGTACTGGAGCCGCCACGGGTTTGGAATCTCCCACGAGCCAGGCATGTTGTGCTCCTTGACCGGCGGAACAGCCGAAACGCGCGTCGGTGATCACACAGGCGACAAGGCGCGCCGCCGGCGGTGGCCCGCGAGCAAACCGAGCGCAAGCAGACATGTGGTCGGGAGACATGGGATCACGCTGACATGATCGACGTACACAGGTCCGAGCTGCGCAAACCGCGGGCCGGTGAATAGCAGTTGAACCTGCCGTACCTGGTTGCCACCCACGCCGGGCAAACGGATGAGTTCTGACCCGTTCACGAAAACGAGGGTCATTGCGCTGGCCCTCAACATTCTGACGTCAAATGGGCCGCTTCCTACCAGGTTTCGCATCTCAAAGATACCGAACCCGGCCGCTAGAAACGTCGTTGTGCCCGAGGCGTCCTGGTAGAGTGCAATGCGTGCATTAGGGGAGAAGTGTGCGTCTATGCGCCGTGCCCTTGGCGATCCGTCGAACCCAAACACGATTCTCACCTCCGGATCGATGTAGGTCTGGCCCAAGGGGGCGATCATCCACACTACCGGGTCGAACGGCCAACTCCCCTTCGCGGCGATCTGGCGCACGTTCAGGCGTTGGCCGAAGAAGTCGTAGCGCCAGTCGCCCGGCGGCGGGATGGTCGTCCAGTGCGGTTCGAACCATGGCCCGTTGAAGTCGTCGATGAACACGGCGTGCGCGTGGTGGGGTCCGAGGGTCAACAGGAGCCCCGCCGCCACGCCCGCGTGGGCCACGCGGCGCGATACCGACCCGCCCGTCCAAACCCCCTGGCTTCGGTACCCCATGGTCTTCATACCCTGAATATGCCACGCAATTGCACACTCGTCCACTCGTTTTTTTTTTTCCAGAGGCACGTCCGGGCCACTGAACAACTCAGGTCCGGTGGCGGTCGCCGGGCTGCCCTTCGGGGGTTGAAGGTCGGCGTGCGGGTCTCTATCCTGACCGCCTCAGGCGGGCCCGTGGGCCCGTCGCTCCGATCGCGCCGACCCACCCCTCCCGTGGACCTGCTCACCAACCCCATCGTCCTGTACCTGGTCATCGCCCTCGGGGCCGTGGGCGTCTGCATGGCCTTGCCCCGCCGGGGTGTAAGCCCCCAACTGGTGGGCGGCATCATCGCGGCGGTGGCGGGGGGGCTCATCGTGCTGGTGCTGTCGCTCCGAGCGGCACGCCAGGGCGGGCCCGACGCCGCGCCCAACCTCTTCTTCTACGTCTTCGCAGCCGTCGCCCTGGGCGCGGCCCTGCGTGTCATCACCCACCCCCGCCCCGTCTACGCCGCTCTGTATTTCATCCTCACGGTCCTGGCCTCGGCGGGGCTCTTCCTGCTCCTGTCGGCGGAGTTCATGGCCTTCGCCCTGATCATCATCTACGCCGGGGCCATCATCATCACCTACCTGTTCGTGATCATGCTCGCGACGCAGGCCCCGGAGGCCGGCAAGGAGCACCTGCTCGCCGAGTACGACACCGTCAGCCGCGAGCCCATCGCCGCCACCACCGCCGGGTTCGTGGTCCTCGGGGTCCTCACCGCGATGCTGCTGGGCGGCGGGGCCCAGCTCCCGCCCGCGCCCGCCGCCGACCCATCGCAGACCCGCCTGGCCCAACTCCCCCGCAAGATCGAACAATCCTTGCGCGACGCCGGTTGCCTCAAGGGCGGCGGGGCGCTCGCCCGCTCCTCCCTCGGCGACCCGGTCATCAACTGGTCCGATCGCACCGTCCAGATCGAGGGCCCCGACGGCTCGCGCACCTGGGCCCCCATGCCCGACGGCCTTGAACTCTCCAACGTCGAGGGCCTGGGCTTCAGCCTGCTCGAGGACCACCCCGGATCGATCGAGATCGCCGGCGTGATCCTGCTCATGGCCATGCTCGGGGCCGTCGTCCTCAGCCGAAAGCAGGTCGAGCACGACGAGGAACTCAAGCGCCGGCGGGCCCACCAGCTCGCCGACGCGGGAGGGGCCGTCCGATGAGCGACGCCCTCACGCTCGCCCAGCAGGGCTGGCCCGCGGCCTTCCCCGCCGTCACGCTCGCCCACTACCTGTTCGTCTCCGCGGCGATGTTCACCGTCGGGCTGATCGGGTTCCTGACGCGCCGCAACCTGATCATCATGTTCCTGTGCACGGAGCTGATGTTCCAGGCCGCGGGCATCGCGCTGGTCGCCTTCGGTCGATACCACCTGGACTTCTCGGGCCAGACGTTCGTGATCTTCATCCTGACGGTCGCCGCCGCCGAGGCCGCCATGGCCCTGGCCCTGGTCGTCCTGCTCTTCCGCAAGCGTGAGACGCTCAGCGCGGACGAGTGGACCGAGATGAAGGGATAGCCCCGGACCGATGCTGCACCAGGCCCTGCACCTCCTGCCCACGCTCGCCGCGGCCCCGCCGGCCCACGCCGACTCGGGGGCCGCCGCGACGCCCGGCGGGCAACTGCTCATGCTGGTCCCGGCCCTGTGCGTGCTGGCGGCGCTCTTCTCGGCGCTCTCGGGACCGCTCAAGATCCGCAGCAAGATCCCCGGGTACTTCAGCGTCGCCTGCCTGGCCGGCGCCTTTGTCGCGGTTCTGCTGACCTACCTCGGGCACGAATCGGGCGTCAAGATCGCCCACGGCTTCGAGTGGATCACCTTCAAGTGGGGCGACGGGCCGGGGCAGGCCCTGACCGGCAACTTCGCCTTCTACGTCGATTCGCTCACGCTGCTCTGGATGCTCTTCGTCACCGGGCTGGGGGCCCTGATCGCCCTCTACTCGGTCGAGTACATGGCCGACGACGTGGGGCTCGGGTACGCCCGCTACTTCTTCGCCTTCAACATCTTCGTGCTCAGCATGAGCTGCCTGGTCATGGCCGACAACCTCCTCCTCCTGTTCCTGGGCTGGGAGGGCGTCGGCCTCTGCTCCTACCTGCTCATCGGCTACTTCTACAAGAAGCCCGTGGCCGTCGCGGCGGCCAAGAAGGCCTTCATCGTCAACCGCATCGGCGACCTGGGCCTGGTCCTGGGCCTGCTCGCCACCTTCGTCGCCTTCGGCACGCTCGGGTACGACCCGCTCTTCGCCATGATCCGGGCCGGCGTCGACGCCAAGGGCGCCCCGATCGC
This sequence comes from Phycisphaerae bacterium, assembly GCA_016873295.1. GTDB lineage: Bacteria > Planctomycetota > Phycisphaerae > Phycisphaerales > UBA1924 > VGXM01. The sequence continues at coordinate 31,998 of VGXM01000013.1, read as the reverse complement.
CGACTCCTGGGTCACCGACGTCATCCCGCTCCTGCTCATGGCCGGCGCCTTCGGCAAGAGCGCCCAGGTCTTCTTCTACGTGTGGCTCCCGGACGCGATGGAAGGCCCGACGCCGGTCTCGGCCCTCATCCACGCCGCCACCATGGTCACCGCGGGCGTCTTCCTCATCGCCCGCATGTACCCTCTCTACGCCGCCGACGACGACCACATGGCCCTCTCGCTGGTCGCCTGGTGCGGGGCCATCACGGCCCTGTGGTCCGCCACGATCGGCATGTCGATCTTCGACATCAAGCGCGTGATGGGCTACTCCACCATCTCGCAGCTGGGATACATGTTCGCTGGGCTGGGGCTTCTGGCGCCCACCGGCGCCGCGTTCCACACGCTCACCCACGCCTTCTTCAAGGCCACGCTCTTCCTCGCCGTCGGCGCCGTCATGCACGGCTTCGGCGGGCAGCTCGACCTCCGCCGGCTCTCGGGCGTCGCCCGGATGCGGGGCTTCGGGATCGTGGGGCTGGCCATGCTCGTCGGGTCGCTGAACCTCAGCGGCGTGCCCGGCACCGCCGGCTTCTTCAGCAAGGACATGATCCTCGCCCAGGGCTTCTCGACCCCCGCGAGCATGATCGAGGCACCGCAGGCCATCGCCTGGGTCCTCCTGCTCACCGCGGGCCTCACCGCCTACTACACCTTCCGCGCCTTCTTCCGCGTCTTCACCGGGCCCGTCGAGTACCTGCCGGGCGACGACGAGCACCTCCTCGAGCACGGCCGCCACCCCAAGGGCACCACGCTCGCCGAGTGGCACAAGCAGCACGGCCACGGGCACGGTCACGACCACGCCCACACCGAGCTCACCGGCGTCGCCGCCCGCCGGGCCCACGGCCGCAAGGACTTCGACCCCACCACCGAGGAGTTCGACCCGCACCCGCCCGGCTGGGCCATCAACGCCTCGCTGGTGATCTGCGCCCTTCTCGCCATCGCCGCCGCCGCCCTCTACTTCGTCAAGACCCCGCACGCCGAGGAGGGTGGCTGGGTCGGCGGCATGATCGAGCGATCGTCCGCCGCCTTCCACTCGCCCCACGAGTTCAACCTGCTCGGGATCACCAGCCACTCGGCCATGTACCTCGTCTCGGCCCTGGTGGGCCTGACGGGCATCGCCGTCGCCGCGTTCCTCCACGCCCCGAAGGGCTGGCAGGGGCTCTTCCTCGGGTCGCGCGACACCGCGGCGACCAGCCGCGCCGACGCCCTCACCCCGCGACTGGGACGCGTCGCCCGCTGGGCCCGCGCCAAGTGGTACGTCGACGAGCTCTACGACTGGTTCCTCGTCAAGCCGCTCCGCGGCATCGCCTACGTCTCCAGCTGGATCGACAAGCTCCTGGTCGACGGGCTGGTCGACGCCGCGGGCGCCCTGCCCGCCCGCGTCGGCCGAGTCCTCCGCCCCAGCCAGTCGGGCGTGCTGCACGGCTACGCCGCGGGCATGGCCGGCGGCGTCGCCCTCGTCCTGCTCCTGGTCCTCATCGTCCTGAACTAGCCCCGATGACCCTTCCGACCCGCCAACCCGATCCCGCCCGAGGCCCCCGCGCATGATGCTCGCGTCGCTGATCATCGTGCCGCTGGCCTTCGCGCTCTTCATCGCCGTGGGGCCCGAGCGATCCGCCGCCCGCGTCTCCCTCGTCGGCATGCTCGCGACCCTGGGCCTGTCCATCCTCGCGGCGTTCGCATTCGACTGGGGTTTCGGCGGGCAGTTCCAGTTCGGCATGAGCGTCGACTGGCTCCCGGGCCTGGGCCTGACCCTCTCGCTGGGCGTCGACAGCGTCGCCCTGATGCTCGTCCTGCTCACCGCCGTGCTCGGGCCCGTCTGCGTGCTGGCCTCGTGGACCGCGATCACCGAGCGCGTCAAGACCTACTACGCCTGGATGATGGTGCTCCAGGCCGCGATGATCGGCGTCTTCGCCGCCCGCGACCTCGTCTTCTTCTACATCTGCTTCGAGTTCACCCTCATCCCCATGTTCCTGCTCATCGCCCTCTACGGCTCCACCAACCGCATGCGGGCCGCCACCAAGTTCTTCCTCTTCACCTTCACCGGCTCGGTCGTCGCCCTCGCCGGCCTGCTCTACGTCGCCTGGCACCACGCCCAGACCCGCGGCGTGTGGACCTTCGAGATCGACGCCCTCGAGCTCGCCGCACGCACCCTCCCGCCCCACGTCCAGGCCCTGATCCTGGGGGCGCTGCTGCTGGGCTTTGCCGTCAAGGTCCCGCTCTTCCCCCTGCACACCTGGCTGCCCCTGGCCCACACCGAGGCGCCCACCGCCGGCTCGGTCATCCTCGCGGGCGTCCTGCTCAAGCTCGGCACCTACGCCATCTACCGCTTCGTCCTCCCCTTCGCCCCCGAGGCCGTCATCGAGTACGCCTACCCCCTCGCCGTCCTCTGCACCATCGGCATCATCTACGGCGGGCTCGTCTGCTGGGTCCAGACCGACGTCAAGAAGCTCGTCGCCTACTCCTCGGTCGCCCACCTGGGCTTCTGCATGCTCGGCATGTTCGCCCTCAACCACGCGGGCGTCACCGGCTCGGTCCTCTACATGCTCAACCACGGGCTCTCCACCGGCGCCCTCTTCCTCCTCATCGGCATGATGTACGAGCGCTACCACACCCGCTCCATGAAGGAGATCGGGGGCCTGGGCGCCAGGATGCCCGTCTGGTCCACCTTCCTCGTCTTCTTCGTCATGGCCTCCGTGGGCCTCCCGGGCCTCAACGGCTTCGTCGGCGAGTTCCTCTGCCTCATGGGCGCCTTCCAGGCCTCCGACGCCTGGGGCGCCGGCCTCTGGGGCACCACGCCGGGCGACTCGACCGTCGGCGGCACCCGCGGCTCCCTCGGGCCCTGGGTCGCCGCCGTCGCCGGCACGGGCATGATCATCGCCGCCATCTACCTCCTCTACATGGTCGGCAAGGTCGTCTTCGGCACGCTCCGCGAGCCCCCGGGGCACGCCTCGCACGCCGACCACCACGCCGGTGACGCCCACCGCGCCGCCGGCCTCCCCGTCGACCTCACCCGGCGCGAGATCGGAGCCCTGGCCCCGATCGCGGCCCTGTGCGTCTTCCTGGGCGTCTACCCCAAGCCCGTGCTCGACGCCGTGCAGGCCCCGGTCGAGCGCACCGTGACCACGATCGCCGAGGCCCGCGGCAAGCCCAAGTTCAGGCCCCCCGTCGAGCTCGCGCCCCCCGCCGAGCACGCCGCCGAGGGGGCCCACCCATGATCGACCGCATCGAGTTCCTCTGGCCCGAGATCGCCCTCTTCGTCACGACCTGCGTGGTGATGGTGTTGGGCCTGTCGCGGCGGATCGAGTCCCGCCGCATGACCGCGCTGGTCACGGGCCTGGGCCTGATCATCGCGGGGGTCCTCGCCGCCCGGACGACCCCGATCCCCGGCCCGCGCTCCGGGCAGGTGCTCCTGCCGGAACTCATCCCCTACGCCAAGGTGCTGATCGCCTCCGTCGGATCCCTGCTCCTGCTCCTCCAGGCCGGCACCGTCGACCGCGCCGAGGAAGCCGCCATCGCCGCCGGGCAGCGCCCCTACGACCCCCTCCGCACCAACCGCGCCGAGTACTACGCCTTCTTCCTCTTCAGCCTGACCGGGCTCATGCTCTGCGCCTCGGCCGACGACCTCATCTGGCTCTTCCTCGCCCTCGAGCTCACCAGCCTCCCCACCTACATCATGGTCGCCATGTCCACCGGCCGCGCCCGCTCGCGCGAGGCCGGCGTCAAGTACTTCTTCCTCGGCGCCCTGGGCGCCGCGGTCTTCCTCTACGGCTTCGCGCTCATCTACGGCGGGACGGGCTCCACCAACCTCAACGCCATCCACGCCCACCTCGCCGCCCACGGGCTCAACCTCACCGCCCTCGCCGGCTTCATCCTCGCCTTCCTTGGGCTCTGCTTCAAGATCGCCGCCGTCCCCATGCACTTCTACGCCGCCGACGTCTACCAGGGCGCCGCGCCCCAGGTCTCTGCCTTCCTCGCCTTCGTGCCCAAGGCCGCCGGGTTCATCAGCATCCTGCTGCTCACCGCCACCATCGGCTGGAGCTACGCCGCCGACGCCCAAGGCCCGCTCTACACGCCCATCACCCAGTCCGCCTACGACGCCCTCGAGGGCGCCGTCTCCATGGGCCTCCCCGAGCCCATCCGCGTCTTCCTGTGGGTGATCGCCGCCCTCACCATGACCGTCGGAAACGTCCTCGCCATCCTCCAGAAGAGCGTCAAGCGCATCCTGGCCTACTCCTCGATCGCCCACTCCGGCTACATGCTCGTCGCCGTCCTCGCCGGGCCCAACAACGGCACCTTCAGCCAGAGCGGGCTCGCCGCCGTGCTGTTCTACCTGCTCGTCTACGGCGTGGGAAACCTCGGCGCCTTCGCCGTCCTGGCCTGCCTCGAGGGCAGGCCCGACGCCGACGGCGAGCCCGCCGAGATCGAGGACGTCGACGACATCCGCGGCCTGTGGAAGACCCGCCCCCTCCTGGCCTGGGTCATGACCCTTTCGTGCCTGGGGCTCATGGGCCTGCCGCCACTCCTGGGCTTCTTCGGCAAGCTCCCGCTCTTCACCTCGGGGCTGGCCGCGGGCGAGATCGTGCTGGTCGTCATCCTGGGCCTCAACTCCGCCGTCGCCGCGTACTACTACCTCCGCCTGATCAAGGCCTCGCTCATCGACCCGCCGTCGGACGCCGACCTGCCCGCCACTCCCACGCCCTTCGCCACGCGCACGCTCGCGGGCGTGCTCTCCGCCGCGGGCGTGGTCGTTCTCGCCTTCGTCGGCGGCGGGCTGATGGACCGGAGCGAGCGTGCCGCCCGGTACACGTCGATGATGGCGGTGGCCCCGCCGCCCCCGCCGCGCAAGACTCCCTACGTGCCCGGGGACGACACCCCGTTCCCTCTGCCCATCCCAATCGGCGCCCGCTGAGCGTTCGCGCACGACCCAGCCCACCCGCACCGGCCAGCCGCGGGCCCGCCGTCCCGCCCCGAGTACGCTGACATTGCCGCGGTCAGGCCGAAGGCGGCGCCTGCTGGGCGCCCCGGCGCCTTCGCATGGCCGCCAGTTGCACCGCCGCTCCCGCGATCGCCAGGACCGCCCACAGCCCCACCCACGCCATGGGCTCGGGGGCGCCGACGCCCAGGCGCGGGAGCGCCGCGGGCGCCAGCCCGACCAGCACGGCCGAGCCGACCCCGGCGCTCAACACCGCCACCACCCGCCGCGGCCCCAGCCCGCCCACGACCAGCCCCGCGAGCGCGCCGAGCACGGTCACGCCGACGATCCGCATCCGCGACCGCGCATCGACGCGTTCCCAGCGCTGCCCCGCCTCGCTCGCCACGAGCGTCCAGGCCCGCTCCGCGGACTCCGCCAAGGCGTTGTTCGACCCCGTCAGGTGCCCGGCGTCCGAGACGATCCCCCCCTCCACGCCGCGCCGCGCGATCGACTCGGCCAGCAGTTCCTGCGCCTGGGTCTTCAGCGTCGGCCCGCGAGAAGGCGGTCCTCCCGTCGCCAGTTCCGCGGGGGACACGGCACCCAGCCACAGGGCCGCCCCCAGGGCTGCCGCCATGCCGCACGCCGCCGCCGCACCCAGCGCGATTACCGGCCGGAACAGGCAGAGTCCCAAGACCCCGCCGGCGACCGACCCAACCGCCGCCGCCACGAGGGCCAGGTAGTCTCCCGAGCTCGATTCGGGCGTCGCGCCGCCGACAACCCAACCCGCCAGCGCGCCCAGGCCCGCCCCGACCAGCGCCAGCGCGGGCCTCATCAGTCGTCCGCCGACCAACAACAGCAGCAGCCCGCCCACCCCGAGCGCCCACGGCGCCCAAGCCCAGATCCAACCGTATTCGTGGAACTGCGACTGGATGGTCCTGCCCTCCGAGAACCGGTCTTCGGCTCATTGGGCCTGGCTCGTCAGGGGTTTCGGCCGCGTCCGCAAATGTCGAACCCCATCCGCTCCCCGTCCGGACCCGGCGCGGATGCCGCGAGAGGGATAGATTCGGTGTCCGATAGGGTCACCAAACGCCCAACATTGAAGACATTGAGTTTTTTGACCGAATCTGCTCTAATCTAGGAACTGTCTGGACGTTGATCTCGGAGCGCACCGGGGTTTTCTCGTTTCGCCGACGAGGTGCGGAGTGGACATGGAATGCACCGCTGGCTGCGGACCAAGGCGTCAAGGGCAAAGCGCCGAGCGGGCGCTCCTGCATCGGCGCGACCTCCAAGATTCGCGCGGGACAGGTCTCGTGGGTTGTGGGACGCCGCCGGATCTGTTAGTGTCTCCGGACGTCGTGGCGGTGCTTGGCCGAGGGCCATCGGCAGACGGTGGCCGTTCGGGTGTTGAGTACGGGCATGGAGCGCGCGACCTGACCGGGTCGGGCGTGGCGTGAGGAGCGGACCGGGTGCGCGGCGGTCACGAGCCGCCGGCGGCAGGATGGGCGGCACGCATGCGGCCGCCGGGCGAGGGTGCATCGGGGGTACTACCGTCGCCGTCCCAGTGGCTTGAGAGTGGCAAGGAGCGGTCATGAACAAGGTCAAGAACGGCGAGCGGTTCCGTCCCCTGGTGCGTCGTCACGGCAGGATTCGGAAGGCCGGTTTTTCGGCGGCGGACGTCGCGTCGCGCGCCGGCGGGATCGGCGACGGCGCCACGATGGACCAGCTCGAGCCCCGCAAGCTGCTCTTTGCGCTCGTGGTGAACCCGACGGACCCGACGTTCGAGCCGGGGCCCGCGGGCTACGGCACGGTGACGGCGTGGTTCGGCTACACGATCCCGTACCTCGACACCTCGGTGCAGGAGGGCGAGGATCCCGTTTTCGCCGACATCATCCGATCGCGGATCTTCGGCGCCGTGGTGCGCCTGTCCGGGCCGGTGGGCGCGCAGGCCGAGTTCTTCGATCTCTACGGCAACGCCATGCGGCAGACGATCGTGCTGGGCGTGCTTCCCGGGGCGGACCCGGCGGTGACGGAGGTCGACCCCGACGACGACGGCATCCCCAACTTCAACGACGGGATCGGACGGATCGTCTTCTCGGGCGTCGATGCGCGATCGGCCTTCATGATCTGGGGCACGACGCTGGACATCGTGGAGCAGCTCCCCGCCGACGCCGACTTCTTTGAGGTGGTGCCCGACGGGTTCGCGATCGCCAGGATCGTGACGAGCGCCACGGGCAACTTCGGCGCCTTCGAGACCACCGGGTTCGGCTACCAGCGGCAGGTTCAGGGGACGCAGCCGCAGATTCTGGGGCTCCCGCCCGGCCCGGGGTCCGTGATCATCGGCTCGCCGATCGTCCGCTCGCTGGCCGACTACAACCCATCGGGGAGGGCGATGATCGCGCCCATGGTCCCCTATCCCAACATCATTCGGACGGGCTTCACCGACACCACGCAGGGCGTCTTCGTCAACGCGGCGGGGGGCAACCCCGCGTCGATGGGGCTCATCTACATCCACGGCGTGCTGCACGGGACGTCGGTCTTCTCGGGCTCGCTCAACAAGATGTACGTGGGCTACCTGGTCGGTTCGCTCAACGTCGCGGGCGACCTCGGCTCGCTGGTGGTCGGGACGGACGCCGGGCGCTGGTCGAGCGACACGGAGGCCACGACGCGGGTCGCGGTCAAGACCGGGAGCCAGCTGATCGTCGGGCGGACGGTGGGCGACATCTACGTCGGCGGGCGCTCGTCGATGGACGTGACGGTGATCGGCGACCTGAACTCGCCGACGACGCGGCCCGGGCGCTCGGTGATCTCGTACTCGGAGAAGGAGTCGGTCTACGGGCAGACCCGCACGGGGGCCAACCCGACGCGCAACGCCATCCTCACCACGATCGGCACTTCCTCCACGCTCGGCGAGCGTCCGACCAACGTCTTCCGCCTCATCCCCAACCTGCACTACGCGGTCCCGCTCCAGTACATCGTCGGCAACACCTTCCTCCGCAACGACAGCCTGCTGCACGCGGAGTGGATCGGCTCGGCGTCGAGCGGCGTGCGGATCGAGGGCGAGCTGGGCGGGCAGGACGCCTTCAACACGGGCGACGACCAGTCCGACGTGTTCGCGTTCGCGGCCCGTCGCGGCGTGGCGATGTCGATCGAGCTGAGCGCCACCACGCGCATCGCCTACCGCATCGTCGACCAGGACGGGCGGACGCTCGCGTCGCCCAAGGTCTTCGCCAGCCGGACGCTGTCGCCGCGCGGCAGGGTCCAGGGCGAGAGCATCAGCCGCGTGCGCTTCACGCCGGACCGCGACGGGGTGTACTACCTCGTGATCGCGGACCCGGGGGGCAACGACAACACGGCCACGGACCTGACGCCCTACACGGTGACCATCGCGGGCATGGCGGCGACCACGCTGGGCGCCTACCGCACGGGCGCCTACTCGGGGTACAACACCGGGGCGCTCTCGAACGTCATCTCCGTCCTCTCGGGCGACGTCGGCGCCTTCCGCGTCGGCCTGGGCGCCCCCACGGCCACGGGCGCGCCGGGCAGCCCGAGCAACTTCCTGAACCCGACCTTCGACGCGGCCGACCCGCTCGGCATCGACAACAACGACGACAACCTGCTGACGTTCCGCGGCGGGGCGATCGGCGTGACCGGCAACGTCTACAGCATCTTCGCGGGCGGCGACATGCGCGCGTCGCTGGCTCGCCCGCTCTCGTTCAGCGTCTCCGGCAACATCGCCAGCATCGTCACCGGGCGCAACCCGCTGGCCCAGAACGAGGGCGGGGGCGGCGGCGCCACCGGCGCGTTCTCCATCGGCGACATCTTCAACGCCCAGTTCCGCGTGGGCGGATCGATCGGGGAGATCAACGTCGGCGGCGGCGTGGGCATCACCCAGAACACCGACCCGCACCAGGTCGGCAGTCCGGTCAGCGTGACCATCGAGACGGGGCTCAACGGCGGACGCGGCGACATCGGCGTCTTCCGCGTCGGGTACGCGGTCGGCGGCGACACGCTGTCGGTGCGACTGACCCCCGGCTCCGTGATCGGCCTCCTCGCGGTCAACCAGACCTCCTACGACTCCACCGAGGACGGCGTGCTCCAGGGCTTCCCGCAGGGCAACCGCGCCTTCTTCTCCAACCTCGGCATCGGGTCCGACGTCCGCTTCCTCGACACGCCCGTCGTGCAGCACCTCGCCTCCAATGACGCCTTCATCACGCTGCTGGCGGGCCAGACGCGCGAGCTGGTCGACGACAGCGGCAGCCGCGTGCAGATCTCCATCAGCCCCGGCCTGGGCGTGGCCCCCGGGTCCGTGGTGGGCATCATCCGCGTCGTGCCGATCGACGGGTCGCTGGGCGTGGCCATCGCCCAGATCCAGGCCAACCTCGAGGGCGGCGCGCAGCTCCGCATCGTCGGGCTGCGGGACGCCTCCACGCGCAACCCGGTCTCGATCGGGCGGATCCGCGTCACCGGCGCCGACGCCGGGTCGTCGATCGACATCACGGGCCAGGGCGAAGTCGACGTCTGGCGCATCGAGCAGATCACGCCCGTCAACGGGCCTGTGGGGACGGCCAACGCCGCGTTCGCCTCGATCACCAACTCGACCCCCAACGGCGACGTCGTCCACGTCGACGTCGTGGGGCTCAACCGCCTCGTCATCCGCGACGGCAGCCTGGGGCGGACGGAGATGCCCCTGGTCGGTCCGCAGCTCATCGGCCCCTTCATGGGCGTCATCCGCGGGTACCAGGAGCGGGTCGGCTCGCCCCTCGGGCTGGGCGCCGACGCCCTGACCGACGGCACGTGGAACGGCATCCTCTACCGCCCGATCGAGGCCGCCTCGGTCGCGCAGAGCGTCACCCCCGCGTGGCTGGACGAGGTCGGCTCGCCCGTCCCCGCCTATGTCAACGGCGCCATCATCCGCACCGGCAGCATCGCCGAGGTCACCGTCGCCAAGCAGATGGGCGACCTGATCATGCAGGGCATGGCCACGACGGGCGGCGTGCCCGGCGGCAACATCGGCGTCATCAACGTCAACCCCAACCGGATCATCAGGTTCAACGACTTCCGGGGCATCGTCGGCGTCATCTTCGGGAGCAACATCGGCTCGGTGAACATCGGCATGGGGCTCTCCGAGATCGCCCAGAACCCGATCGCCACCACGGGGATCTTCGCCGTCGGCTTCATCGGGACGGTGCTTGGGTCCCAGCCCGGCGCCTACATCTCCGCGCCGATCATCGCCGCGGGCGGGCTGGGGCGCGTGTCGCTGACGGGCGGCGGCTCCTTCGTGGGCGCGTTCATCGGCAGCACCGAACTCGACGACTGGTGGGGCGGCTTGCTCGAGTTCGAGTCGCCGGACCCGGCCCGGGGCGACATCGGCGAGGTCTCCGGCATCGGCGCCAACTTCTACCGCAGCCGCATCGAGGGGCGCATCGTCAACACCGTCCGCTTCCGCGGCGGCACGTGGGACGCCTCCCAGCTCCTTGCCACCGTCGACGCCATCAGCATCGAGGCCGACCGCTTCCGCAACACGACCGAGGGCGGCGGGGCCCTCGAGCTGACGCCCAACGAGCTCATCGTGCAGGGCTTCGTGCGCCAGATCACCGCCGGGAACGGACGCGGGAACATCGAGGACCTGAACGTGTGGGTCCTGGGCGGCGTGCAGCGCGGGCTGCGGGCGCAGAACATCATCCGGTCCACGATCGACGTCGTGAACGCCAACGTGATGCTCGACGTGCGGTCCGCCATCCGCAGCAGCACCATCCGCGGCGGCGCCGTCGACCGGCTCCGCGTGCCCACCATCGTCTCGTCCTCCATCGTCGTCGCCGGCCCCATCAAGTTCGTCCAGTCGGACGTCATCGCCAACACGCTCCTCAAGGTCGACGGTCCCTCGGGACGGATCGATCGCCTTGTCGTCCGCACGGTGTTCGACGGCGACATCATCTCCTCCGGCAACATCGGGTTCATCCGCGTGCTGCGCGGCAGCATGCAGGGCACCGTGACCACCGCCGGCGCCTTCGGCTCCATCGGCTCCATCGACGTCTTCGGCGACCTGCGCATCAACGCCGACATCAGCGCCGGCGTCGGTCGCATCCACGCCGGGGGCGACCTGGGCGACGCCGTCAATCCGGGCTCGCTCGTCATCCGGGGCGACGTGCGCGAGATCGCCACCCGCAGGGGGCGGCTGTTCACCAACCTCCGCATCGCGGGCTCCGTGACCAGCCGCATCAGCGTCGGCGGGCTCATCCCCAACCTCCCGGGCGGCGGAGGCGTCGGGAACGGCAACATCATCGTCGGGGGCGCCATCCGCTCCGTCTTCATCAACGGCGACTTCGACGGCGACATCATCAGCCGGTCGGGCGACATCAACATCGTGCGCATCACGCGCGGGTCCTTCCTCCCGGGGAACCGCATCTCCGCGGACGTCGGCTCGATCCGCCTCCTGCAGATCACCGGCGGCAGCCTCCTCGGCTCGATCCACGCCGGGCTCGAGCTGCAGGACGTGCGCATCACGCAGTACCGCGGTGGGTTCTTCGGCGACGTCGGCGTCAACCCCAGCGCCTCCGCCGCCGCCGCCAGTTCCGATCCCTTCCGCAACCAGCTCCCGCCCGGCGTGGCGCCGACGTCCGCGATCGACGGGCCGACCATCAGCGCCGGCCGCCTCATCCGCCGCGTCAACGTCGCCGGCTCGGTCTTCGAGGGCGGGTTCCACGCCCCCGTGATCCAGAGCATCTTCATCCGCGGCTCCGTCGCCAACGACCCGCTCACCGCGGGCACCGGGACCTACTTCTCCGCGGCCGACGACCTCCGCGAGGTCGTGGTCGGCGGCGACGCGAGCAACGCCATCTTCGTCGCCGGCATCAGTGACTTCGGGGCCGATGGCCGACCCGGCGGCACCGGCGCCAACGCCGACCGCGTCACAGGGTCGGGCACCGTCAGGTCCATCCGGATCCAGGGCTCGGCCACCGACGTGCGCCTCTCCGCGGGCATCGACGCCGGCGCCGACGGCGTCTATAACACCGCCGACGACGGCGTGGTCCTCGGCTCGGCGGCCGTCGGAAACGTGCGGATCGACGGCGACGTGGCCGCCTCGACGCTCTTCGCCGACCGGGTCACCGGGCTGGTGGACGCACGCCTCGGCGGACCCGTCGGCGTGATCGCGCCGTCCGACCCCCGACTCGACACGGGCGTCGGCACCCCCGGTGTCGCGTTCGGCTCCGAGGGCCTGACCTTCGTCTACAGCGGCGCGACCGTCACCGCCCGCCTCGAGGGAAGCGGCTCCGCCTTCTGGGACCAGGCCGCGGGCAAGGTCACGATCCGCGACACCAACCTGGGCAGCCGCCTCGTGGTCTCCGCGGTCTCCCTCACCCCCGGCGCGGCCGCGGTCCTCACCAACTTCGACATCGTCTCCAACGATGATGCCTCGCTCGGCCTGCTCCACGTCTACGCGACACTCGGCGCCGGCTCGGAGATCGTGATCGACGGCGACGTCGCCGTCCTCAACCTCGACACCTACGCCGGCGGATCGTCGGTCGTCGGCGGCGACGTGCGCTCGGCGCGGATCGGCGCCATGACCGGCGGCACCTTCGCCGCCCGCAACGCCGGCGACTGGACCATCTCCGGCAACTTCGCGGGGACCGGCGCGCCCACGCTCCGGTTCGCCAACCTCGACGTGCTCACCGTCACGGGGAGCGCGGGAGGCGCCGTCGCCGTCGCCGGGGGCGCCAAGGGCATCTTCGTGTGGGGCGCGGCGGACGGGCTCCGCGTCGGCGTCGGGCGCACCCTCAGCGAGTTCGGGGCGGCCTCCATCACCGACGCCACCATCGCCGCCGGCGCCCGGATCGACCGCGTCAACGTCGCGGGCGACGGCTTCCGGTCGCTCATCCTCGCCGGCGTCAGCTTCGGCGCCAACGGGCTCCCGGGAGGCACCGGCGCCGACCGCGATACCCCCGCGGCGGGCTCGATCGGCGCCGTCGTGATCGGCGGCAACTTCATCGCTTCCGACATCGCCGCCGGCGTGCTCAAGGGGCCCGACAGCTACTACGGCACCTCCGACGACAGCGCCGGCGCGGGCTTCTCCTCGATCGACTCCGTCCGCATCGGCGGGACGCAGGTCGGGACCTTCAGGCCCGGCGAGACCTACCGCATCATCGCCTCCGGCGGCATCGGCCCCGTCACCGTCGCCGGGATCCCCCTCACCTCCTCCGGCAACTTCGCCGTCCAGGCCATCACGCAGGGCCCCGAGGCCATCCGCGTGCTCAACATGTCCGTCGGACAGTCCAGCCGCGTCTACACCGTCACCGTCAACTTCAACCAGGCGATCGACGCGAGCACCGCGGCGGCGGCCCTCACCGTCTCCGAGGTGCGCGGCGGCACCCTCATCCAGGCCGTCCTTGGCACCGACTACAACATCCTGGTGTCCGGCTCGACCCTCACCGTGACCTTCAACCAGGCCGTCACCGAGCGCAACCTCACCGCCGCGAGCCAGCAGACCCCCGGCCTCATCGGGCCCGGCGTCTACCGGTTCCATCTCAGCCAGGCGGTCCTGCGGGCCCAGCTCACCGGCAACGTCCTCGACGGCAACGGCGACGGCGTCGTCGGCGTCAACGACCACTTCTCCGACGACATCTTCGTCGGCGACGCGGGCGACAAGCTCAACTTCTCGCGCATCGACGACGGCACCGGCAACTTCCTCGACTTCTACGCCCCCTTCAGCCTCACCGAGGTGATGGACAACAACTACACCCCCGACGGACGCCCCGACCCCAGCCGCACGTACACCGTCCGCGGGTTCATCGGCGACCACCCCGACAACAACAACACCACCTTCGGCGTGGCCGGCGACATCGACGTCTACAGCGTCACCCTCCAGGCCGGGCAGATCCTCCGTCTGTCGGAGCTCACCGGCACGGCCCGCGGGTCCCTGCTCATCCTCACCGACGACGCCGGCAACTACCTGTCGCCCACCGGCACCACCACCCACACCGTCGGGCTCCCCTTCGAGACCACGCCGCGGCCCGATCTCTCCGACCTGTCGCCGATCAGCTACCTCATCACCCAGACCGGTACCTATCACATCATCGTGACCAACGTGCTGGTCCTCATCCCGCCGCCGAACCCGCCCGAGTTCTGGCAGCGCCCCACCGCCATCCCCAACGTGCCCCCGCTCCCCGACGCCGTGGGCGACTACCGCTTCACCGTCGACATCTTCGACGACGGCGATTCGGGGTTCAGCGACCCGTCCGGCTCGGGCAACGGCACCAACCTCGTCAACGCACCGCTCCCCTCCGAGTTCTCGGGGCCGGGCTCGGTCATCGTCCGGAACGGCTTCACCTTCGTCCTTGGCGCCGACGGCGCCACCGTCACGGGCTCCAACGGCCTGGGCATCACCTCGGACCGCTCTTCGTCGGGCCGGCTCGTCACGAACATCCGTTCGGCGATCGGGCCCACCGGGTCCCGCGGGACGCCGCTCACCGTCTTCCCCGACGTCGACGTCTACCACCTCAACGACCGCCTGACCATCGCCCCCGGCACGCGGATGACGGTCACCGTCAAGCTCTCCGAGGCCGGGTCCGACCTGGGGAGCCAGTTCGTGAACCGGTCCGAGGACTTCCGCGGCGCCGTCCAGTTCGCCCTCTTCGACACCTCCGCGTCGACGGCCCTGGGCGACGCCATGCTCGTCTTCTCCCCGACCGACTTCAAGCCGACGGCGCAGGATCCTCGCCTTATTGCCAACGATGGGCAGACCGTCTACGGCTACAACGCCAACGGCGACTACTACATCTCGTTCCTCGTGCCCGAGCGCCTCGACGTCGGGGGCGCGGGCACCTTCGCCCTCTACATCCAGGGCGCGTTCAACAGCGACTACCAGATCGAGGTCGTCACCGAGCCCTTCACCCAGACGCCCCAGCGCAAGACCCAGAACGTGGTCATCGAGACCCGCGGCGGCACGCTCGAGTGGCTCGAGCAGGGCGGGACGCTCTCCGCCCTCTCGGCGTTCGACGCCTCGCTGCTCGGCTTCGGCGGGGTCCTGGCGGACGGCCGCACCCCCACCCGCTACGTCCTCGACACCGTGGTCGCCACCCTCACCTCCATCTTCAGCACCGTCGGCGGGTTCAACATCGTCTTCGCCACCGACTCCTCCGCCTTCGCCGGGTCCGACTACTCCGTGGTCTACATCACCAACAGCCCCGACCCCATCAACCTGCTCTCGGGCAACCAGCCCTTCGGCTACAGCCAGCGCTCCGATCCCTTCAACACCGACCGAAACGACGAGGCGGTCGTCTTCGCCCAGGCCTTCACGACCCGCGGTTTCGCCCCCAGCCAGGTCGATCTCGACGGGTTCTCCCAGGCCATGACCGCCGCGGTCGGACGCCGGGTCGGCGAACTCCTGGGTCTGCGCATGACCGGCGGGTACACGGCCGCCACGTTCCCGCCCGCCGGCGGGCAGGTCGACATCATGGCCTCCAACAGCGTCGCCGTGAGCCCGCTGACCGGCGGCCGAACGCTCGCCCTGATCAACTCAGCGCCGGTGAGCGGCACCCAGACGCGTGGCCTGTCTGGCCTGGGCGACACGGTGCAGACGACCGACTTCTTCCTCGGTCGCCAGAGCTCCCTCAGCCTGCTCGACAGGATCCTGGCCCGCAGGCCCTGATCCTGGCCCGACCCTGAAGACCGAAGGCCGCGGCCCCGCCGCGGCCTTCTTTGCTTTGGACGCCGCCCCGCTGGGCCACGCTCACGCGCCTACCCGCGATCGCCGACTCCCGACCCGGCGCCGCCCTTCGTCCCGGTGGGGGCGAGAATGCCCCCCGGCGTGGGCTGCCCCGGAGCGAGCAGCGGCCGCCAGGACTCGAGCCTGGCCAGCAGGTCCGTCAGGCGAGCCGCGGCCTCATCGGCGCGCGCGGTGACGGCCGTCGCGGTCGCGGCCGAGGCGCGGGCGGCCTCTGCGGAGTGCGCCAGCGCCGCCGCCGCGCGGTCGAGCTGGGCCGCGGCCCCGGCGATGCTCTCGGCCGACGGGCCCCCGGCGCCCGCGAGGTCGCGGAGCGTGCGCACCGTCTCCTCGCACCGGTCGGTGGCCTGGGCGATCGCCCCGCGAAGTTCGTCGTGGAGCGACGACAGGCGATCGAGGGCGGCCGCCTGCCCCTCGATTCGATCCGCGCTCCCCAGGATCGCCTCCTCCAGTTGCCGACGCATGGCCGAGGCCCGCTCGATCAGGGCGGGGAGCTGGGTGACCAGCGCCAAGTCGGCCGGCCCGAGGGCGGCGGCGATCCGGTTGGCCCGCTCACGCCAATCCTCGAGGCGATTCTCGACCTCTTCCACGACGGTGGTCGCCCACGCGTGCACCGATCCGAGGCGACCGTCGAGCCCCGCCAGCAGCGCCTCGGCGCTCCGCGACGCGTCGCCGATGCCCCGTTCCAGGGCGGCACGGGCCTCGGCCGCCGCCAGGGCCGCCCGTTCCTGCCCGAGCGCCGTGGCGTCGGCCTGGTCGCGCGCCGCGTCGGCGAACCGCGCGCGCGCCCCGGCCAGTTCCGACTCGAGTTGTCGCCGCGCCTCCTCGACCTCCGCCCCGAGCGACCGGTGCGCGTCGTCCTGCGCCGCGGCGATCCGGGCCAGGGCCTCGCTGAGGGCCTGCTGGGCCTGGCGCGAGCCCTGGGCCAGGCTCGGCATGACGCTCTCCACCACACCCGCGGCCTGCTGGCGGAGCTGCGACGCCGCCTCGTCCGTCACCCCCTTCACCGTCGCGCTCACGCGCCTGGCGATCTCCTCCTGAACCCGCGACGAGTCGGCGCTGGCGCTGAGGAGCTGCTCCATGCGCGCAATCCGCTGCTCCAGCGTCGGGAGCACGCGGACGACGGCGTCGAGCTTGCCCGAGAGGTCCGACGTCGCGCGTTCCAGCCCCTCCTGCACGCCCTTGACTTCGCTCGCCGCGCTCCGCAGCGACCGCCCCTCGCCCGCCGCCTCGCGGATGAGCTCGCGCAGCAGCGCCGAGAACTCCTCGAAGGAGCGCCGGTCGATCACGCGAGGCGTGAGGAAAAGCTCGTCGCTGGGATCGGCGGCGGGCTCGGCGGGTCTTGGCGATGGCGCGTCGGGCTGGGGCATGGCGGTCTCCGGGGGGGGCCCAAGACGGTATTGAACCAGATCCGCGCCGGCCGCGTGTGGCGTCGGGGCCACGCCCTAAAGTGGACCGATGTCCGCACGCGACCGAGCACGCAAGGCCCGCCGGGAAGCCGCCCGCAGCACGCCCGAGGGCGTCCGCCTCCAGCGGGTGCTGGCCGACGCCGGGGTGGCGGCACGCCGGGCCTGCGAGGCCATGATCGAGGAAGGGCGGGTGTCGGTCAACGGTCGGCGCGTGAGGCGGCTCCCGGTGTTCGTGGACCCGGACCGCGACCGCATCACGGTGGACGGGCGGCCCCTGCCCCGCCGCCTCCGGCACCTCTACCTCATGGTCCACAAGCCCGAGCGCGTGCTGGGCTCCACCTCCGACGAGCCCGGGGCCGACCGGCGATCGGTGGTCGACCTGGTCCACCACCCCGACAGCCCCCGCCTGTTCCCGGTCGGACGCCTCGACTACGAGTCGCGCGGGCTGGTCCTCCTCACCAACGACGGCGAACTGGCCAATCGCCTGACGCACCCGCGCTACGGCATCCCCAAGGCCTACGAGGTGGTGGTCCGTGGCGCGTTCGGGCCCGAGCAGCAGGCGGGCGTCGAGCGGGAGTTGGGTCGCCTGGCCCGCCGGACGGCCCGCCGCCGCGTCGGCCTCAGCGCCGGGCCCGCGCCGCGTCCCGAACCACCGCCCCAGAGCGGCGAAAGCCCGAGGCCCAGCCTGCTCGAAGGGGGCGCCGGGCGCGCGTCCGTGCGCGTGGCCAAGCGCGAGGGCGCCAACACCGTGCTGCACATCACGCTGCTCGAGGGGCGGAACCGCCAGTTGCCCGAGATCCTCCGGGCGGCGGGGTGCACGCCCAGGCGGGTCACGCGGATCGGCATCGGCCCCCTGGAACTGCGGGGCCTGGCGGTGGGGGCCTGGCGCGAGCTCACCCGCGACGAACTCCGGGCCCTGCGCAGGGCCTCGGCGCGCGGCGAGGCGCCGCACGCGCCCCCGCAGCCCGAGAGGGCGCCGACCGCGCGCCGGGCCGGGCCGAAGACCGACGAGCGACCCCCGGCCCCAGCGCCGCACCCAGGCGCCGTGCGCGACTGGGAACGCCCCGAGGGCGCCGCCCCGCGGCTCGACGCCCCGCCCACCACGCCCCTCATCATCCGGCGACACGGTCAGGCGGAATCGAGCGACACCGCCCCCGATCAACGGACGGGCGACGGGCGACCCCGCCCGGGGCGTGGTTCGAAGCGAGGGCCGCGACGCTGATGGGCACGGGCACGGAGAACCCCGGCAAGAAGGGCGACCGGGCCATCCTGCCCCACGCGGCGGGGCCGCTGCGCCCGACCCGGGCCCGCCGGACCATGAGCCTGCCCCGCTTCGCCTTCAAGGTGGTGTGCCAGGTGGAGATGGCGCGGATGGCCGCCGCCCTCTCCTACCGCACCATCTTCGGGCTGATCCCCATGCTGGTGCTGGGGCTGGTGGTGCTGGGCGCGTTCAGCACCGACCGCGACGTCGCGGCCCTGGTGCAGCGCCTGCTGGAGTTCAGCGGCATCAGCCAGATCGTGGTGGGGGACGACGCCGGTGAGGTGGCGTTCCTGGCGGCGGACGCGGCGTGGCGCGACTGGGCCCGCGCGTGGTTCGCGGAGGTCTCGGGCCCGGAGGGGCCGGGCCGCATCGCGTGGCTGAGCGTGCCGGGCGACCGCCCCGGCGCGATGGCCGACGCGGTCGCCGCCGTCACGGGCGGGCGCGTCGACGTGTGGATCGCCGACCTGGTGCAGAACGTGCGCCGGATCCCGCTGGGCACGATCGGCTTCGTGGGGCTGGCGACGCTCATCTACGCCGCCATCTCGATGATGGTCGAGATCGAGAAGTGCTTCAACCAGATCTACCACGCGCCCGAGGGGCGGACGTGGATCCGGCGCGTCACGCAGTACTGGACGCTCCTGACGCTGGGGACGCTCTTCCTCTTCGCCAGCTTCTACGTGGGCGAGTCGCTGCGCTCGCTGGCCCTGCGCCTGGGCGAGCTGGACCACGTGGTCTCGGGGCTGGGCAGCTCGGCGCTCACCGGCGCCGGGTTCTGCATCACCGTCCTCATCAGCGCCGTGCTCTTCGTCATCGTCTACACCACCATGCCCAACACCCGCGTCTCGATCGGGTCGGCGATCGTCGGGGCGGTCGTCGCCGCCGTGCTGTGGGAGAGCGGAAAGTGGGGGTTCACCCAGTACCTCCGCTACTCGGCGACCTATTCGCGGTTCTACGGGTCCATCGCGCTGGTGCCGCTGTTCCTGCTGTGGGTGTACGTGACGTGGATGATCGTGCTCCTGGGGCTGTCGATCGCGCACGCCATCCAGACCCACCGCGTCGTGCGGACCCACGGGCTGGGGGCGCTCCGCTGGTTCATGCCCGACCCGAGCTCGCCCGCGCGCTCGAGCCTGGTGGACCCCGCGGCGATCCTGGCCGTCGCCGCCGCCGTCGCCGAGCGATTCGCCGACCGCCGCCCCTCCGCCGCCAGCGACGTGGCCGACCGGGCCGGGCTCGAAGAGTCCATCGTCGCGGACATGCTCGAGCGCCTCGCCGGGGCCGGCCTCCTGCACCGCGTGGTCGGGGGCGGCGCCGATGAGAGCGCGGCCTACGCCCTGTCGGGCCCCCCCGACACCATCAAGGCCGCGGACGTCGTCGCGGTGGGGCGGGCCCTGGGCGACGGGCTCGAGGCGGATGCCCCCGCCGCCCGCCGAGTCATCGGAGAGCTGGAGGAAGCCAAGGCGTTGGCGCTCAAGGGACGATCGCTCGCCGACTACCTCGCCGCCCCGCCGTCGGCCCCCCGCGCCGTCCCGGCCCCGGAGCCACGGGCGGGGGGCAATCCCCAGCCCGCCGGGTGACCACGCCACTCGCCGACGCCGGTCCGGTGCACTACCGTTCGGTGGGTCGCCCTACGGAGGCGACCCCGCGCAGGAGTCATCGATGGGCATCGAGGCGGCTCTGACGGCCGAGGGATTCGCGACGCTTCAGTTGCGCCGTGTCGTCAACTGGGCCAGGCGCAGCTCCCTCTGGCCCGTCCCCTTCGCGACCGCGTGCTGCGGCATCGAGCTGATGGGCACGGCGTGCAGCCGCTACGACCTCGCCCGCTTCGGCGCCGAGGTCATGCGCTTCAGCCCTCGCCAGGCCGACCTGCTCATCGTCGCCGGCCGCATCGCCGTCAAGATGATGCCCGTCCTCCAGCGCATCTACGAGCAGATGTCCGAGCCCAAGTGGGTGATCTCGATGGGCGCTTGCGCCAGCACCGGAGGCGTCTTCGACACCTACGCCTGCGTTCAGGGCTGCGACCAGTTCATCCCCGTGGACGTCTACGTTCCGGGCTGTCCGCCACGCCCCGAGCAGCTCATCGAGGGCGTCATGGCCATCCAGCGCATCGTCGACAACGACGGCATCCCCCCCATGGGGCCCGACGGCCGGCGCATCCCCCTCGGGCTGGTCGTCGAGCCCACGCACGTCGTCCGCCCGCAACCCGTCGGCATCACCGTCGGACGCTGACCGTGCCACCGCGATCGGCCCTGCGATCTCGGTGCCTCGTGCCCAACCCCCCGCGTCGAGATCACAGCGCCGCGCCGCAATCGAGCGCCTCGAGCGGCTCGAGCCCCCGCCCCGCGATCTCGCATTCGCCGTTGGCGCGCCGCAGAAGGTCCGTCACGATCTGCTCGGCCTCCAGCCAGTTGAGCGTGTCGTTCCCATGGTGGACGCGGTCCAGTTCGCGTGCGATCGCCGCGACGACGGCGTTCGTGACGTCGATCGCCGCCGCCGGTGCCGCCGCCGGTCGGATAACCAGTCTCATCACGCACCTCCTCGCGCCTTGCCCATGCCATTCGCACGGACCGGATTGGGGGGCGCCCTGTTGCTAACGCCCGATGAGCACGAAACCTCCCGGCCCCATCGGACAACCCAATCCTATTCTCCTCATCGAAGGACCGCCAGCCCCGCTTGAGTGCCATCCGGAACCACCCCCGCCGGGTCAGGCGGGGCGGCGTCCTAGATTCCACCCATGTGCGGCCGCTTCCTGCTCGCCACCCCGCCCGCCCTCGTCGCCGAGATCTTCGGGCTGGGGGATCCGATCCCCTGGTCCGACAAGTGGAGACCCCGGTTCAACATCGCCCCCTCCCAGGACGTCCTGATGGTCCGGGGCACCGAGTCCGGGGGCGGGCGCGAAGCGGCGTGGGCCCGCTGGGGGCTCATCCCGTCCTGGGCCAAGGAAGCGGACATCGGGAACCGGACCATCAACGCCCGCTCCGAGACCGCCGACAGAAAGCCCGCGTTCCGGTCGGCGTTCAAGCACCGCCGATGCCTGATCCCCGCCGACGGCTTCTACGAGTGGCAGGCGCCCGCCGACGGGGGCAAGAAGATCCCGCACTGCATCCGGATCGCGGGAGGCCACGCCGGTCTTCGCGAGGGCGTCCAAAGCCTGCCCGGGCTCTTCGCGATGGCGGGGCTATGGGAACGGTGGCAGGAGGAGGGGGAGTCGGCCCGGGTGGTCGAGTCGTGCACGATCCTGACCTGCGATGCCAACGAGGCGATCCGTCCGCTGCACGAGCGCATGCCGGTGATCCTCCCCTCCGACCGATGGGGGCGCTGGCTGGACGACAGCGCCGGGGTTGGGGAGGTCAAGGCGCTGTGCGTGCCGTGGCCGGCAAACCGGACCACGAGCTACGAAGTCGGGACCTGGGTCAACAGCCCGCGTCACGACGACCCGCGCTGCATCGAGCCGCGCGAGGGGTCGTAGCGCGAGCTCGAGCTCCGGATGCCCGATGCCCGCTCCGAGGCTCAACCCGCCGCCGGGCTATGTGAGTACCGACCCCGACTCCCGCGGCCGGATTCGCACCGGCGCTCGGCGGCTTGATCGGCACCGGGTCGCCGTCGGGCCGCGGCCCGCGCGCCGGGGATGGCCCCCAACGCTCGGCGGGCGCCTTGAGCGGACGGAGATGCCTGTGCCGAGAAGCTCGCCTTGGCGGCCCTGCGGCATTGATGCGCGTCGCCGCCGCCGACGCGCCCGGACAGAAACGAATCGCCCCGGTCGGGAGGGCCCGCCGGGGCGATGGTCATTCAAAGACAACCCGAGGGATCAGTACCCGCCGCCGCCGCCCGCGCCGCGGCGCTCGGGCTCGAAGCCGGGGAGCACGCCCTCGGTCTTGAGCCGGCGGACGAGCGACTTGCGGGCGGCGCGGCGCCGGCGCTCGGAGGGCTTCTCGAAGAACTCCTTGCGCTTGATGTCCTTGGTCAGGCCCTCGCGCTCGCACAGCTTCTTGAACCGGCGCTGGAGCTGCTCCGGTGACTCGCCGCTCCTCGCCTTCACCCGAATCGCCATGTCCACCTCGTCTGGATGCCGCCCCGCCCGGACCTTCCGGACGCCGACCCGGTCGGTCGGGCCCAATCAAAGCCGGGGGAGCGGGCCCGATCAAGCCGCGATCCTCGTTTCGCCGCCGCTCATGGTGTTGTTAGGGCGATATGAGGGCTGGAGAGCTCGCCGTCGCCCAGCCTCCGGCGCAACTTCTGACCCGTCCATCCCGGACCGGACGATCTGTTCATCCTCGATGATCCGCCCTCCGCCAGTCCGTCGCGCCATGGCACTCCTGGTCGCATTGCTCGCCGTCGCCGGCTGCCGGGCCAGCGAGGGCACCTCGGGGCGGACCGGCGTGTCGGCCTCGTACCGCTTGGGCACGCTGATCTCGACCCTGCCCGACGAGGTGCGCGTGCGCTCCGTCCTGGCCGCCGCCGACGCCACGCTCCGGGCCCGGGGCTACTCGGTCGTGGCGGGGCAGGCGACGGCGGACCGCGGCTGGGTCCGGGGCTCGCCCCCCGCGGGGTCCGCCCTCGACCTCGAGGACGTGACGATCTGGTCGCGTCTGTCGCGCACCGGCACGCGCCTGGGCGTCGACGTCAAGCCCATCCTCGCCGAGGCCCAGGCCCGCGCGATCCTGGACGATCTGCTCCGGCGATTGGGGCGGTAGCGGAACGGGCCCCACGCGCGAGCGTGGGGTGCCCGCGCCCGAGGCTCGATCGCCCGAAGGGACCCCGCGCGCCGATCCTCAGCGCTGATTCATCGGCGTGTATTTCACCCCGTGGGCGCCCACGTAGTCCACCGACGGGCGGAAGAGGCGGTTGTCGGCCAGCTGCTCCACGACGTGCCCGGCCCACCCGCCGATGCGGGCGATCACGAACATCGGCGTGAACAGGTCCAGCGGCAGCCCGATGCAGTGGTACGTCGTCGCCGAGTAGAAGTCGACGTTGGGATAGATGCCCTTGGCGGCGACGGCGCTCTCCATCGTCTTCTCGATCCGCGTGCTCTTCTCGTACAGGTCCGTGTTGCCCGTGTCCGCCGCCAGTTGCTTGGCCAGCACCTTCAGGTGGCTCGCCCGCGGGTCGTACGCCTTGTACACGCGGTGCCCGAAGCCGGGGATCTTGTCCTTCTTCTCCAGGCGGTCGAGCACGAACTTCTCGGCGGCGTCGACGTTGGGGATCTGGTTGAGCATCTTCATGACGCCCTCGTTGGCCCCGCCGTGAAGCGGGCCCCGCAGCGACCCGATCGCCGCCGTGATCGCCGAGTACATGTCGCTCAGCGTCGAGACGACCACGCGGGCCGCGAACGTCGAGTTGTTGAGCCCGTGGTCGGTGTGCAACACCAGGCACACGTCCATCGCCTTGGCCATGGTGGGCGTGGGCTTCTTGCCGTTGAGCATGTACAGGAAGTTCTCGGCCAGCCCCAGCGAAGTGTCCGGGGCGACGATCGGCTGACCGGTGCGGTAGCGGTGGAACGCCGCCAGCAGCGTCGGCGCGCTGGCCAGCATCGCCAGCGCCTTCTTCCGCGCCTGCTCCAGCTCGATGTTGTTGGGGTCCGCGTCGTTGAGCGCCAGCGACGAGACCATGGTCCGCATGACGTGCATGGGCTCGGCGTTCTTGGGCAGGGCCGTCAGACGCTGCAACACGCCCGCCGGGAGCTCGTATCTGGACCGCAGTTCCTTCGTGAAGGCGTCCAGCTCCGCCTGCCTGGGCAGGCGGAGGTTCCAGAGCAGGAACACCGTCTCCTCGAAGGTGCTGTGGCTCGCCAGCTCGCCGATGGGGATGCCGACGTATTCCAGGATGCCCTTCTCACCGTCGATGTACGACATCCTGGTCTGGGCGGCGACGACTCCTTCAAGACCCTTCGCGAAGTTTGCCATTGGTCGATTCCCTGAGCGAGCCCCCGAAACCCCCCGGTCGGGCCGACGCGCGGCCCCCGGTCCGGGAGGAACGCGAGTATAGAACTGCCCGGCCTCCCCGACACCCCGCCCCGTCCCTACGCTGCGGACGCAACGCCATGGGACGGACCCGGATCAAGATCTGCGGTGTGCGCGACGAGGAGACGGCCTGGGCCGCCGCCGACGCCGGTGCCGACGCCATCGGGCTGGTCTTTGTCCGGTCCAGCCCGCGCTACATCGACCCCGAAGCCGCCGCGGCCCTCATGATGGGCCTGCCCCCATTCCTCAGCACCGTCGCCCTCTTCATGAACCCCTCCCTCGAGCACTTCTGCGACGCCGAGGAGACCTGCCCGACCACCTACGTCCAGTTTCACGGCAACGAGGACGAGGCCCTCGTCCGCCGATGCGGCCCGGGGCTCATCAAGGCCGTCCGCTTCGACAAGGACACCATCGCCGACGACCTGGCACGCTGGGACGGCGTGGACGAGGTCGACGCCATCCTGGTCGACGGCGGGGCCGGGGGCGAGGGCGTCGCCTTCGAGTGGAACCGCCTCGCCGAGCTGGTCGACAACCTCTCCAAGCCCATCGTGCTCGCCGGCGGGCTCACCCCCGACAACGTCGCCGAGGCCATCCGCGTCGTGCGCCCCTACGCCGTGGACGTCTCCAGCGGCGTGGAGAAGGAACGCGGCGTCAAGGATCCGGCCCTGGTCGAGGCGTTCTGCCGGGCCGTGCTCGGGGCCTGACGGAGTGCCGCCTACGGCGCGGGCAGCGGCGCCGCCGCCAGCCGTGCCAGTTCCCGCCACCTCGCCGGATGGTCCTTGAGCCCCTGCGCGTTCTCTTCGACGACCACGGGCAGCGCCGAGCGCGGCACCACGCCGATCCCATAGCCCGTCGTCGGCACGCCCAAGTCACGCTGCCCCGGCGGCGCCGAGGTCTGGAACCCCGCCCAGTCGACACGGATCACCGTCTGCCGGTCGCGCTCGCCCGCCGACAGCACGCGCCACCCGGCCCCGTTCGTCTCCTTGCCGGAGAAGACCGCCAGGACCATGCACCGGTGGAAGTCCACCTTCGGCCAGACCGCAAAGCCGTGGGCGGTCTTCTCGATCCCCTCCCCCGCGTGCTCCTTCCAGAGGGCTTCCCACGCCGCTTCGTCCGAAACGAGCACGATGCGGCGAGTGTGTACGCCCGAGTGCGACCCCGCCCAACTGACCAGGGGAGGATGCCCCTCCTCCGGCGGCGGCGGCTCGGCGCGATTCAACGCGGCCGCGGTTCCGACCCCGGCCGCGACGGCCAAGGCGACGCAACGTGACAGGGCGGGCATGGCGGGTCTCCGGTGTCCCAGCAACCGCAGCCTATCGCGCCGCCCCGCCCCCTTCGGTCACGCCGGCGCAACGCCCCCTATCGCGACGCCGCACCCGCAAAGCCCACCGGGCTGCGGTACCCGTCCTTGTCGTACGCCCGCACGCCGACGAAGTAGTTGTCCTTGTTGAGCGGAAGCGTGGCGGAGGTCTCCGCCCCCACGTCCCGCACGCCCTGCCACTGCCAGTCGGTGGTGAGGCGCCAGACGACCTCGTACCCGGCCACGTCGCCCTCCGGGCTCGCCTCCCAGCGGAGCGTGGTCTTGTGGTCGAGCTGGGCCGTGATGATCCGGACCCGGGCGGGCGTCGAGGGGGCGTTGGCCAGGTGCACCAGCACCGCGGCGTTCAGGCGGGCCACGTTGCCCAGGTACTCCGCGTCCACCCACTCCGCCAGGTCGCCGTAGGGCCTCCCGTCCTTCTCGACCACGTCGGCGTGCTGGCGCGAGTAGTCCTCGCCGACCTCGGTGAAGCGGACGCCCGGGAACCCGGCCTCGAGGAACGCGGAGTGGTCGCCGCCGCGGAGGAACCGATCCAACCGGAACACGACCATGGGGCGCACGAGCGTGCGCTCCTTCCGCCCCACCTCGTCGATGAAGCGCGCAAGCTGTCGGCTGGGCGAGTCCATCTCAGCCGCGAGGTTGCGGATCCGGGCGTGCTCCTCCGCCGACGGCTGGCGGGGCACGCCCTCGGAGAAGACGCGGATCAGCCCCGGCGACGCGGGCTCATCGGCCCCCGACCCGCGCGGGTCGCCCACGATGTCGTTGTTGAGCACGCCCACGATGCGCTCCCCGCGGGCCCGGGCCTGCTCGGCGTGGTAGCGGGCCCCGATCAGCCCCTGCTCCTCGCCCGCCGTCGCCAGGAATACCACCGTCGACTCCAGCGGACGCCCCGCCAGCACGCGCGCGATCTCCATCACGACCCCGACGCCCGAGGCGTCGTCGTTGGCGCCGGGCGCGTCGCCCTCCGCGTCGTTGCCGTTGGCGTTGCGGCTGTCGTAGTGCCCCACGACGTAGTACCGACGGCCCGCCGCGACCGGGTCCGTGCCGGGCAGGACCGCGACGACGTTGACGAGCCTGCCGCCCCCCCTCAGGCGCGCCGACGCCGGGGCCTCGAACTCCTCGAACGCGACTTGGAGCCGCCCGCCCCCCTCGTTGGCGCGCTCAAGCTCGCCCTTGATCCACCGCCGCGCCGCCCCGATCCCGCGCGTGTCGCCCTCGGTCTCGGAGAGCGTGTGCCGCGTCCCGAACCCGGCCAGCCGTGCCACCACGCCGTGGGCCCGCTCACCCGAGATCTCGCCCATGACCTCCCTGGGCAGGGTGGGCTGGGCGGCGAGGGGCAGCGAAGCCAGGGCGACAAGGGCGGCGGTCAGCATGGCGCCAGTCTAAACCGTCGTCGCCCCCGGCGTGGCGCCTCTTCCTAATCTACCCGCATGACCACACCGCCCCGCGAACACGCCGGCACGCGCCTCCGCTCCGCCATGGCCGCCGCGTGCGTGCCCCTCCCCGGCGCCTTCAACGCCCTGTGCGGGCTGGCGATCAGGCGGGCGGGGTTCGCCGGGTGCTACGTCTCCGGGGCCGCGACCAGCGTGTCGGCGGGCGTGCCCGACGTGGGCATCCTCACCCTGGACCATTTCGTGCGCACGATCCGCGAGATCGCCGACGCCTCCGCCCTCCCGATCCTCGCCGACGCCGACACGGGCTTCGGCGAGAGCGAGATGGTCCGGCGCACGGTCGTGGAGTACGAGCGGGCCGGGGCCGCGGGCCTGCACCTGGAGGACCAGGTCTTCCCCAAGCGCTGCGGGCACCTGGAGGGCAAGAGGCTGATCCCCGTCGAGCACGCGGCGGAGAAGGTCGCGGCGGCGGTCGAGACCGCCCGGTCCTGCTCGGGCGGGGCGTTCATCGTCTGCGCGCGCACCGACGCGCGCGGCGTCGAGGGCTTCGACGCCGCCATCGAGCGGGCCCGGGCCTACCTCGCCGCCGGCGCCGACATGGTCTTCCCCGAGGGGCTGACCAGCGGGGACGAGTTTCACCGCTTCGCGTCGGCCCTGCGCGCTGCCGCACCCTCGTGCCTGCTGCTGGCAAACATGACCGAGTTCGGCAAGACGCCCATGATCCCGCTGCGGCGCTTCGCCGAGATGGGGTATTCGTGCGTCATCTATCCCGTCTCGCTGCTCCGCGTGGCGATGGGGGCCGTCACTCGCGCCCTCGCAACGCTCCAGAAGGACGGCTCGGTGGCGTCGCTGCTCCCGCACATGCAGACCCGCCAGGAGCTCTACGACCTGGTCGGCTACGCGCCGGGGCGGGAGTGGCGCTTCGGTCGGCACGATCAACCGTGATCGGTGAGCAGTGCGTCCGCGAGCCCCGGGCCCAAGCCCGGGGACGCGCCGCCTCCACACTCTGGGCGCGCCCGCGCGTGGGGCTCGTCGAACACTCGAAGTCCGCCCGCTGTCCGTCGCTTCTTGTCCGCCCTATCCTCGGGTTTCCGCGGCGATTGGGGGCGCGGGGTCTGTTCGGGAGCCAACCATGCCAGCGTCTGAATCAGCGGCCGCCCAGTTCGCCAAGGGGCTCGAGGGCGTCGTCGCCGGCGAGACCTCCATCTGCTCCATCGAGCAGGGCGGGCTCTACTACCGCGGGTACGAGATCCACGACCTGGCCGCCAGCGCCACCTTCGAGGACGTCGCCTACCTGCTCCTGGTCGGGCAGAAGCCGTCGGCGGGCGAGCTGTCGGCGTTCAAGCAGGAACTCGTCGCCGAGCGGGCCATCCCCGACGCGGTGATCTCGTTCCTGCGATCGGTGGGGCCGGCCCTCAAGGCGGGCACGGCGGTGCCCATGGACGTGCTGCGCACGGGCGTCTCGATCCTCGGGCACCTCGACAAGGACTGCCAGGACAACTCGCCCCGGGCCAACCAGGCCAAGGCACGCCGACTGCTCGCCAAGGTGCCCACCATCCTCGGGCACATGCAGAGCGTGATCGACGGGCGCGACCTGGTCGAGCCGGGCACGGGCGGCGACCCCAGGCTCGACCACGCCGGCAACCTGCTCTACCTGATGACCGGCAAGAAGCCCAACGCCCAGTACGCCCGCTGCATCGACGTCTCGCTCATCCTGTACGCCGAGCACGAGTTCAACGCCAGCACGTTCACGAGCCGCGTGATCGCGGGCACCCTGGCGGACATGCACGGGGCGGTGTGCGGCGGGATCTCGGCCCTCAAGGGCCCGCTGCACGGCGGGGCCAACGAGGCCGCCATGGAGATGCTCAAGGAGATCCGCGTCGCCACCGACGCCGGCAAGGACACCGTCGAGTCGTGGATGCAGCGGGCCTTCGAGACCAGGCGCAAGCTCATGGGCTTCGGGCACCGCGTCTACAAGAACGGCGACCACCGGGCCCCGATCCTGAACAGGCTCGGGCGCGACATCGCCAAGGCCCAGGGCCCCGACAGCCTCCGCTGGTTCCAGATCGGCGACGAGGTCGAGAAGATCATGCTCCGCGACAAGAAGATCCACCCCAACGTCGACTTCCCCTGCGGCATGACGTACTACGTCATGGGCATCCCCGTGCCCCAGTACACCCCCATCTTCGTCGCCTCGCGCGTCAGCGGCTGGTGCGCCCACGTCATCGAGCAGCACGCCAACAACCGCCTCATCCGCCCCCTGTCGATCTACACCGGGAGCCCGCCCCGGAAGTGGAACGCCTGATCCCCTCCGAGACGACCGGTTCCTACCGACCCGACCGCGCCCGCGGCCGGCTCGGACGGCGCGCCCGGGCACGCCGTCACTGCGTTGACGTGCCCAGGCGCTCCAGCAGCATCCCCGCCGCGGTTCCGGGGGCGTTCCGCCCCGAGCGTCGGTCGGGCTCGACGCCCCTGCCGTTGAGGCGCGGGCCCTCGCGCGGGCGGTGGTCGAGCGACGGGACGATGAGGGTCCAGTCCTGCCCGGCGTCGAACTCGCGCCCGAGCATGGGCCGCCCCGCCGTCGGCTCGCCCACCACAAGGGCTCGCCCGGACTGCTTGAGCACGTGGGCCAGCAGCTCGGCGGAGGCGCTGGTCCGCCTGGACGTCAGCACCGCGACGGGGCCGGCGTAGCGGCCCGACGCCGCCGTGTCGGGCGCCACCGACAGCTCCGCGACGCCCTCGGCGCCCAGGGCCGCCTCCACCCGCGACGCCTCGGCGCTGCTCCACACCCCGGCGAAGGTCGGCAGCCCCACGGGGAGCGCCTCCAGGTCGGCGATCTCGCGGCGGGCGCTGGCGAACACCACGCCCACGCTCGCCGGCGACTCCAGCAGCAGCGCCGCCAGGCGCAGCGAGGCCAGCGTCACGCCCGGGCAGCGACGGATGTCGACGATGAGGGCCCTGGGCTCGTGCTCCAGGGCCTCGGCCATCGCCCCATCGACCGCCGCGCTCTCCAGGAACGCATAGAAGCGCACGGTCGTGATCCCGGTCTTGTCGTCGTGGATCACGCGGTAGGGGCGGACCAGGTCCGTCAGCCCCTCCACGAGCGGGGTGCTCTCCGCCGGCGTCGAACGCGGGAAGAGCAGCGGCATCGAGGTCGTGAGGTTGGCGCGGAAGGCGGTGATGGCGCCGAAGAGGAACTCGGCGTCGTCCTGGGCCACGCCGGCGTTGCGCGTGAACCCCTTCCACGCCGACTTGAACGCGGGCGTCTCCAGCAGCCTGCGGTCGAACAGGTGCTCGCGGAGCAGTTCGCCGGTACGCTGCGCGAGGGCCTTGTAGTCGGTGCGCTGGGCCGCCCGAGGCGCGTCCCCCTCCGCCGGGCGGAGCGTCATCACGCCCACGGCCCGACCGTCCCGCAGGCGCACCGTGATCGGGGCGTCGGCCGACGCGAACTGCGTCCGCACGCGCAGCGATTCGAAGTCACCCACGCCGATCGTGCCCTCGCCTGGGACGGTCCTGCCCTCGGCGTCGTCCGCGGGGAGCGTGCTGCTCCAGACCAGCACCATCCCCCGCGGGAACAGGAAGGGCATGAAGATGGGGCCAAGGACCGACTCGATGCCGCCGACCATGTCCCAGGCCACGCCCGGACGCGTGTTGGCCTTGAACCCGCCGCGCGTCGCCTCGAAGGTCATCCGACCCCGCACCGGCCCGGCCCACTGAGAATGAAACTCGACGTCGTACTCGCCGTTGGGCACCACCACCCGCTCCACCGGGGCGATCGCCACGGGCCTGGCGGGGGTGGTGCCGCACCCGGCGAGGCACAGGGCCAGGAGAATCACGCAGGCGACCCGGGCGGGCATGCCCCCATTATTCGCCCCTGGCGACGTCCCGCCCTGGTGGCGCGAGTCAAAAGTCCGTGGTTGGATGCGGCCCGCGTGCCACGAGTCATCGGGCGCCTCGCCCGATGACCCGTGCCGCTGTTCGACGCCCGTCCTGACGCCGGCACGGGCGACCGCCGGGCGGATCGCCCGTGGCACCCGCCGGCGTCCGCCGGCGCCTTGGTACACGTTTTTCCGACTCGCGCCACGAGCGGCGTGTGTCGGAAGTCCGTGGACGGAGCGCTCCGGGTGCCACGGGTCATCGGGCGCTTCGCCCGATGACCCGTGCCGCCGTTCGACGCCCGTCCTGACGCCGGCACGGGCGACCGCCGGGCGGATCGCCCGTGGCACCCGCGGCGCCCGCCGGCGCCTTGGTGCACGTTCTTCCGACTCGCACGACGAGTGGCGCGAGTCGGAAGTCCGTGGACGGAGCGCCCCGGGTGCCACGGGTCATCGGGCGCTTCGCCCGATGACCCGTGCCGCCGTTCGACGCCCGTCCTGACGCCGGCACGGGCGACCGCCGGGCGGATCGCCCGTGGCACCCGCAGCGCCCGCCGGCGCCTTGGTGCACGTTTTTCCGACTCGCGCCACGAGCGGCGTGTGTCGGAAGTCCGCGCACGGAGCGCTCCGGGTGCCACGGGTCATCGGGCGCTTCGCCCGATGACCCGTGCCGCTGTTCGACGCCCGTCCTGACGCCGGCACGGGCGACCGCCGGGCGGATCGCCCGTGGCACCCGCAGCGCCCGCCGGCGCCTTGGTGCACGTTTTTCCGACTCGCGCCACGAGCGGCGTGTGTCGGAAGTCCGCGCACGGAGCGCTCCGGGTGCCACGGGTCATCGGGCGCTTCGCCCGATGACCCGTGCCGCTGTTCGACGCCCGTCCTGACGCCGGCACGGGCGACCGCCGGGCGGATCGCCCGTGGCACCCGCAGCGCCCGCCGGCGCCTTGGTGCACGTTTTTCCGACTCGCGCCACGAGCGGCGTGTGTCGGAAGTCCGTGGACGGAGCGCTCCGGGTGCCACGGGTCATCGGGCGCTTCGCCCGATGACCCGTGCCGCCGTTCGACGCCCGTCCTGACGCCGGCACGGGCGACCGCCGGGCGGATCGCCCGTGGCACCCGC
>VGXM01000012.1 GCA_016873295.1 Phycisphaerae bacterium | reverse complement strand
ATCAGGTTATCGGAACCATCGCCTAGTCCGCCGCGGGCAGGCGGAGTTCGAAGGTGGCGCCGGGGGTGTGGTCCGGGAGGAGGGCCAGGTCGCCGCCCATCTCCCGGGCCAGACCCCGCGCCAGGGCAAGCCCGAGGCCGAGGCCCGGGGTGCAGCCGGATTCCTGGGTCTTCCCGCGCCTGAAGGGCTTGAAGAGCGTGGCCCGCTCGCCTTGGGGCACGCCCGGGCCGTGGTCCCAGACGCGGAGGCAGACGGCGCCGGCGTCGCGGTGCGCGCGCAGGCGGATGACCGGGTCGGCGGCCCCCGCGGCGTACTTGCAGGCGTTGTCGACGAGGTTGGAGAGGATGCGTTCGACCGCGGCCGGGTCGGCGGTGGCGACAAGCCCGGCGAACGATTCGGCGTCGAGGTCCAGGCGCATGCCCGCCTGGGCGGCGCGGGCCGTGATCGACGGTCGCGCGCGCTCGATCAGGCCGGTCAGCGGCACGCGGGCGCAGCGGGAGCGCCCGCGTCCGGAGCCGAGGCGGGCGAAGTCGAGGACGCTCTCGACGATGCGGGCCAGTCGCCCCGACTCGTCGCGGAGCGTGCGCACGTACGCCGCCCGATCCTCCTCCCCCACCATGCCGTCGGCGAGCATCTGGCTGTAGAGGCAGAAGGTGGTGAGGGGTGTGCGGAGTTCGTGGGTGACGGCGGAGACGAAGCGCCCGCGGCGCTCGCTCAGCTCGACCGCCTCGCGGAGCACCAGCCCGATGGCGGCGAGGGCGAGCACCGCGGCGGCCCACCCGACGGCGACGGCCTGCTTCGCGGGGGAGAACCCGGCGACGAGGGCGTCGATGGACGGCGCCGCGCCCGGCGCCAGGAGCGCGGGGATGGCGGCGAGGGGCTGGGTGGTCGGATCGGTGGGGCCGGGTTCGCGGACGGGGACGAGGTCGCCGCCGGGCAGCAGGTCGGCGCACTGGCGGAGCAGGTGCGTGCGCAGGGCCGGCCAATCGAGCCAGAGCCCCTGCCAGGACTCGCGCGGGCCGGCGCGGACGCTGCGGAGCAGGACGAGCTGGGGCCCGGCGTCGTCCGCGCCGATCCAGATCGCCCGGAAGCGGCCGACCTCCGGGCCTGGGCGGACCTCGCTCTCATCGCGGCGTGCGCGGTCGGACGCGGCCGCCCCGCCCGCGCGGGCGGCGGCGTCGGTCAGCAGCGCGATGCCGGCGGAATGGACGCCGGTCGGTCCCAGTTCCCGGGCGGCCTCGGGCGGCGTGGGGGTCTGGATGTTGGCGGCCTGCGCGACCTGTCGGCGGGCCTCGAACTCCTTGGCGGAGACCCGGGCCTGCTGCTCGCCGCCGCGCTGGGACGGCGCGAGCGCGTCGATGGGGGCGGGCGTCGCGGGCGCTTCGGCGCTCCGCAGCGTGGCGCCGAGCTCCGCGGTCTGCCCGGCGAGGACGGCGAGTGCGGCTTGCGGCTCGAACATGGCGTTGAAGGCGGCGAGGTCGGTCCTGGCGGTCTCGAGGTCGTGGCGTCCGAGCCCGAGGCTCTCGAGGTGCTGGGCCGCCCGCTCGCCCAGAGCCTCGGGCGGCACCTGGGGCGAGGAGATACTGCCGTCGGGCCAGACGTTCACATAGAGGCGCAGGGCGGCGGGAAGCGTGGACACGGCGGGTCCGGCCAGGAGGGGCGACGGGGCCATGCCGTCCTCGGCGAAGCCGGGGTTGAGGGCGTCGAGCGGGAGGTCGTAGGGGCGGTTGGCGGGGTAGAAGGCGAGGTAATGGAAGAACGGTCGGCCCGATTCCTGGGCCAGGAGCGTGGAGAGGGTGGAGTCCATGCGCCAGAGGGCCAGGCGCATGGCCTCCTGCTGGGCCGCCTGGGCGCGGGCGAGGGCCTCGGCGCGTTCGAGGGTGAGGGCGCGGTGGGTGACCCAGCCCATGGCGGCGGTCAGGCCCGCCGCGCACAGGATGAACACCGCCGAGGCTCGCACGCGCGTGGCCAGCATTCAGGGACCCGGTCCTCCTTGCCCCGTGGCCCGATCGTCGCCGATCGGCGCGTCGTTGGGGGATTCGGCGAGCATGTAGCCCTTCCCCCGCACGGTGATGATCACGCGCGGGTCGACGGGGTCGTCGCCCAGGTGCTCGCGGAGGCGTGCCACGGCCATGTCGACCGCGCGGGTCTGCATGCCGCGGGGGTCCACCCCCCAGACGCTCCGCAGCAGCTCGTCGCGGCTGACGGCCCGCCCGCGGTTGCCCGCCAGGAACTCCAGCACCTTCCCCTCAAGCTCGGGCAGGACGGCGCGCGAGCCGTCGCGCTCCACCTCGCGGCGTTCGAAGTCGACGGTGAGGCCCGCGATGCGCAGTCGGCGGACCGGCGAGGGGCGCTCGGCGGAGCGGCGCAGGACCGCCTCGACGCGGGCCAGGACCTCGGTCGCGGCGAAGGGCTTGACGACGTAGTCGTCGGCGCCCGCGCGCAGGCCCCGCACGCGGTCCTCCTCGGTCCCGCGGGCGGTCAGGAAGATGACGGGGACCGTGCGCCCGTTGCGTCGGACGCGGCGGAGCACCTCCACGCCGTCCATCTTCGGCATCAGGATGTCCAGGAGCACCAGGTCCACGCCGGCGGACATGGCGGCGTCGAGGCCCGCCTGCCCGTCCGCCGCCTCGGCGGTCCGATACCCGGCGAACTTGAGGGCGTCCACGAGCCCCCGGCGGATCGCGGCGTCGTCCTCCACCACCAGCACGGTCGCGTTCGGCATCGGCGTTGTCCAATGTACCCCCGCGCCCGTTTGGACGCGGGGGCACGCCCCCGTGTTCCTCGATTACTGCCCCTGGATCAGGATCCGACGCCCGGCGACGAGCAGCTCGATCTCGCCGGCCTGGGCGAGGGCCGATTGCCGCCCCTCGCGGGCCAGGCGGTCCGCCAGCCTGAAGTACTCGGCGGAGGCGAACTCGACAACCTCGTCGGGCTTGTCCTCCTGCTTCCGCGTGCCGGCCTGGATGGCGTAGACCAGCTCGGAGTCCATCCAGCGCGACTGGCGGCGGTAGAGGGACTTGGCCCCGGCCTGGCGCACGCCCTCGGCCTCCCGCACGGTGTTGTCGGCGGCGACAAAGAGCCCGGCGTTCATGGACTGCTGCTGGGCCCGCTGGGCGTCGACGCGGGTCTGCACGCCCACGCCGCCGGCCCCGGCCCGCAGCGTGGCGGCGGGGGCCAGGTTGAGGGCGGTCTCGCGAGAGGCGTCGGCCAACGGCGCAATCGCGCCGGCCTCGGCGGCGAGGAACGCCGTGTACTCGGTCAGGATCCCGAACCGCGTCGACAGCCGCGTGATCTCGCCGACGAGCTCCTTCATGCGCGGGTCCTCCGGCGGCAACGGCGCATCCGACGAGAGCGTGCGGATCTGGTCGATCAGGAACCCGATCTTGCGCCCGGCCCAGAGGCGCGCGACGTAGGAGTTGACGGCGGAGGCGTGGGCCGGGTCGAGGGTCGCGTCGACGCTGCGCCGTCCGCTCGGGCCGACGCCCTCGAGGCGGATGCGGACCGGGCCGCTGACCGATCCCGTGTAGCGCCCCACCGCGACGACCTGGTCGCCCTGGAAGACGTCGGGCAACTCGCCCGGCAGGAGCTCGGCGATGAGCCCCGGGGCCGGCTCGCTCTTGGCGTCGAGCGCGGCAAGCTTCGGCGTGGAGAGGACGGGGCCCGAGAGCCGGCGGTAGACCTGCCCGACCTTGACCTCGATGTCCTCGTCGGGGAGGACGAAGGTGCTGGCGCCGCGGCTCTTCTGCGCGACCGCGGAGAGCAGCGCGGCGTTGACGTCGAAGCCCACGCCGAAGGTGAAGATGCGGCGCTGGTGCGCGTTGCCCTTGGCGACCGCCTCGCGGAGGGGTGTTTCCTGGGTCACGCCCACGGTCGCCAGCCCGTCGGTGAGGAAGAGCACCAGGGGGACGACGCCCGCGGCGGGAGCGGGGCGGACGGCCTCGAGAAGGGCGTCGTGGATGTTGGTGCCGCCCACGGCCCGGATGTTCGCCAGGTACTCCTCAACGCGCTTCATCGCCCCGGCGTCCTTGGCGATGGGGTGCGGCGAGAGCGTGGCGACGGTGTCGGAGTAATCGACGATGTTGAAGAGCTCGCCCTCGCGCAGGCCCGCGATGACCTGGAGGGCGGCCTTGCGGGCCTGCTCGATCTTGGCGCCCTGCATGCTGCCCGAGCGGTCGAGGACGAGGGTGAGCTCGCGCTTGAGGGCGGGGGCGTCGAGCCCGGCGTCGAGGCCCGCGGCCAGGAGCATGAAATACCCGCCGCCCCCCTCGGGGTCGGGGCAGGCAATGACGCTGGAGGTGAGTTCGCGCCCGCCGTCGGTGAGGTACGCCAGGCGGAGCGGGCCGGGGGCCGATGCGGCGGCGGGCGTGACGCGGGCCTTGAACTCGCCCGGCCCGACGCGCTCGATCGACAGCTCGTGGCTGGGCGAATAGAGCGTGGCGATGGGTGACCCGCTGCGGACGCGGATGTTGTACGTCCACGTGACGCCCGAGGTGGCGATGGCGTCGCTGCGGGGCAGGACGTACTCGACGCGGTTGAGGTCGGCGCTGAGGACCTGCTCGTAGACGATGCGGGCCTTCTGGGCGCCGTTGGGGGGCACGGGGAAGACGCTCGTCTTGATGAGCTGCTGGTCCATGAACTCGACCAGGCCGGGATCGCGGGTGCGGCGGACGATCTCCTCGTAGATGCGGCGGGCCTCGTCGCGGGGCAGGAGCTTGGCCTCGAGCGTGGGGCCGGCGCCCTCGAGCTGGAAGGACTTCACGGCGCACCCCGCCGGCACCGGCACCAGCACCTGCGTCTCCAGCGGGCGTGGCGTGGGATTCTCCAGCGTCAGCACCAGTTCGGTCGTCGCGACCTGGTCGCTGATCGTGACCGAGGCCTCGACCGCGCTGAGGCGCACCAGCCCGGCCCGCTCCCGCCAGGGAAGCGTGCGGACCTGCGGGATCACGAGGTTGTCGGCGTCGAGGGGCGCCTGGGCCCGGGCCGAGAACGCCGAACCGGCGACCAGCACGAGCGACGCGGCCAGGGGTCGGACAAGGGTGCGCATGACAAGGCTCCTGTGCGGGGTCCAGCACCTGTGTATACGCCCGAGGGGTCCGCGCGCCCGTCACGGGCGGGTAACGCTCACGACCCGGCCGAGCGCAGCACCGAGCCGGGCAGCAGGGCCGCCATGACGCCCGCCAGGGCCAGCAGCCCCGCCACCACCCACCCCGCGACTCCCAGCCCGCCCCACGGCGCATCGATGACGCCTTGGGCCAGCAGCGGCCCCAGGGCCCCGAGCCCCCAGGCCCCGCCCATCATCAGCCCCGAGGCCAGGTTGGTGCGGTGCGGCAGAAGCCTCTGGGCCAGCGAGATCGTGATGGGCATGACCCCCGCGAAGCCCACGCCCGAAGCAACCGCGAGCGCGAAGACCGCCGCGGGCCAGGGCGTGTGCGGGATCGCGGCGATGGCGCCGGCGCAGAGGAGCGGCGTCCAGAGGAGGGCGGCCTTCTCGACGTGGCGCGAGACCACCACGCCCAGCACCAGCCCGCCCAGCCCCATGCCCAGCAGCATGCCCCCCTGGAGCGGGCCGTTGACCTGCGAGGCCAGCAGCCGGACTTCGGGCGTGAGCGACGCAGCTGCCGCCTTGGCGAGGGCGTGGGCCTCGCACCAGCGGACGAGGATGGTGACCAGGGCGAGGTTCACCATGAAGCGCAGGACATTGCCGACGTAGAGGAGGCCGACGGCCCGCCAGCGGGCCCGGCGCTCGGGCGCCGGCAGCGCCGCGTGCTCGCGGTGGGCGCCGGGCGACCTCGCTTCCATGCCCCGGAGCGAGCGGAACAGCAGGGCCGCGACGATGAGCCCCCCGATCATGAGCCACGCCATCGCCCCGAGGCCGAACGCCCGCACGAACCAGGGCGACGCGAACGACCCGCTCACGCCGCCCACGATGCCCATGGAGAAGAACACCGCGACGCCCGCCGAGCGTCGCCGCGCCGCCAGCTGCCCGATCGCCGCGGCCCCCACGGGGTGGAACGCGCCCACGCCCGCCATCCCGACCACCTGCAGCATCACGAGCTGCCCGAAGGTCGACGCGTGCCCGACCAGCGAGATGGCGACGGCGGCGGCCACCAGCCCGAGCCAGCCGAACGCCCGCGTGCCCAGGCGGTCGGACACCAGCGCCACGAGGGGCTGGATCAGCCCGGAGCAGACCGACCCCAGCCCGATCAGCAGCGCCCCCCTGGCGGGCGAGAGACCCAGGCGACCCTCCAGCACCGTGATGAGCGGGATGATCAGCGCCGAGTAGAAGTCGACGGCGGCGTGCGCGCCCACGACGGCAGCGACGCGCGCGCCCGGCGAGACAACGCCCGCGACCGGCGCCGCGGGCGGGGCCAGGGCCGCCAAACCCGCGTCAGTGCCCATCGGGGAGCCCGCCCTTCCGCGGGTCGGCCGCCGCGTCCCACCCGTCCTCGGCGCGCCGGATGATCTGCACGTTGCCGATGGGTCCGCGCGGGCGCACGTCGTGCCCCAGGGCCCGCAGCCCCTCCGCCAGCGGCGAGTCGCCCAGGGCCCGCTCCAGCCACAGCACGTCGGGCTTCCACTGGTGGTGAAAGCGAGGGGCCGACAAGGCCTGACCCGCGGGCATGTCGAACCGCAGCACGTTGAGCGTGGCCTGGAGGGTCGAGGAGATGATCCGGGGCCCGCCCGCGGCCCCCGCGACCACGCGCACGCGACCCTCCCCGTCGAGCACGATCGTCGGGCTCATGCTCGACAGGGCCCGCTTGCCCGGCTCGATCGCGTTGCGACGGCTCTGCACCAGCCCGAACTCGTTGGGCGCGCCCGGGCGGGCCGTGAAGTCGTCCATCGTGTCGTTGAGCACGAACCCGAAGGGCTCCGCCGTCACGAACGACCCGAAGATGAGGTTGACGGTCTCGGTGCAGGCGACGGCGTTGCCCCAGCGGTCGACCGCGCTCACGTGGGCGGTGCCCGAGTCCTCCGGCGCGTCCTCGCCCGCGGGCGACGAGCCGTAGGCCTCGCTCGCCAGCGTGCGCGCGCCGTCGAACCGCGCCGCCAGAGCGTCCATGTACCCCTCGTCGAGCAGGGCCGCGACCGGGACCTCCACGAACGCCGGGTCCCCCATCCACCGGGCCCGGTCCGCGAAAGCGTGCTTGAGGGCCTCGCCCACCATGTGCGCGTACGCCGCCGAGTTGTGCGCCGCGGTCAGG
This sequence comes from Phycisphaerae bacterium, assembly GCA_016873295.1. GTDB lineage: Bacteria > Planctomycetota > Phycisphaerae > Phycisphaerales > UBA1924 > VGXM01. The sequence goes on along the minus strand of VGXM01000012.1, from coordinate 71,789 downwards.
AGTTCCGGGCGCCGCTCCAGCATCTCCAGGGCCTGCGCCACCGCCACGCCCCCGGAACTGGGCGGCGGCATCCCCAGCACCGTCAGCCCCCGGTAGTGGCTCGCGATCGGCTCGGCCCGCACGGCCGCGAACCGCGACAGGTCGTCCATGGTCAGGCGGGCCCCGTCGGCGTTGGCCGCCCGCACGATCGCGTCTCCCACCGGACCCGCGTAGAACGCCGCGGCCCCGTCGCGCGCGATCAGGCGCAGGGCCCCGCCCTGCTCGGGCAGCCGCACCAGGTCCCCCTTCTCCACCCTGCCCTCGCGCAGGAACCGTGACCACACGAACGCGAACCGTTCACGGGCGTCGGCGTGGCGCTCGAAGAACGGCAGCACGTCCTCGCGCACGCTCGTCATGTAATGGTCGTCGACCGCGAACCCCGCCTCGGCCGCCTCGATCGCCGGCGCCAGCACCGCCCCGCGGGAGAGCAGCCCGAAGCGCTCGTGGGCCGCGAGCAGCCCGGCGACGGTGCCGGGCACGCACACGCTCTTGCCCCCCCGCGCGGGCGCGATCGGGTCGGGGTGGGCGACGAACGTGTCGGGCCCGACCCAGGCGGGGGCGGTCTCGCGGTAGTTGAACGCCGCCCGAACCGGCCCCGACCCCGGGTGCCGCGGGTCGTCGACCAGGTGCACGACCATGAACCCGCCGCCCCCGATCCCGCACGAGTAGGGGCGCGTGACCGACAGGGCGAAGCTGGCGGCCACCGCGGCGTCGACGGCGTTCCCGCCCTCCCGCAGCATCCGGGCCCCGGCCCGCGACGCCACCACGTGATCGGCCGCCACCGCGCCCGACGGGTACACGCTCTGGCCCAACGCGGCGGCGGCGGACAGCACGGTCGCAAGCACTCCGGCGGTGAGGTTCATCACCGATTATCGACCCCTCGGGCCCGGCGATCCCCGACGCGGATCGCCCCCCGCCGCGGTACCCTATGGGTCGAGTCGCCGGAGGCTCCCATGCCCAAGACCAACCGGGTTCCCGCGTTCATTGTCATCGGGGCGCTGCTCGTGCTCGGGGCGCTGCTCATCAGCTCCGTCAATCGGCTCCAGATCGAGCCGGGCCCGGAGACGCTGCTGGCGGCGACGCCCGCCGGCACCATCCACGACGCCGCCGAGCGCGGCGACGTGCCCGCCCTCCAGGCGAGTCTCAAGCAGGGGATCCCGGTCGATCGCCCGCTGGGATTGGGCGAGCGCTGGCGGCAGGGGATGACGCCGCTGATGCTGGCGGCGCTGGCCGGGAGGACCGACGCCGTCGCCGCCCTCCTCCACGCGGGCGCCAAGGTGAACGCGACCAGCGGGGACGGGAAGACGGCCCTGATGTACGCCGCCGGGTGGGGCGACGCCGCCACCCTCCGCGCCCTCCTCGACGCCCAGGCCCGCGTGGACATGCGGAGCGAGGACGGCTGGACGGCGCTCATGCTCGCCGCGGGTCGCGGCACCGCCGAGTCCGTCGAGCTGCTCATCCGCGCCGGGGCCGACGTGAACTCCCGCAACCGCTGGGGAGAGTCGGCCCTCATGGCCGCCGCCCGCTCCGACGAGCCCGCCAAGGTCCGCATGCTTCTCACCTACCAGGCCGATCCCAACCAGCCCGACTCCGACGGCGTGACGGCCCTCTCCGTCGCCTGCTCGGGGGACGCCCCCGCCGACATGGTCAGCGCCCTGGTGTCGGCCGGAGCCCAGGCCAACAGCGCCGACCGCGACGGCGTCACGCCCCTGATGCGGGCCGCCGAGCGCGGCAGCGTCGACAAGGCCCGGCTCCTGCTGGCGGGCGGGGCCAAGCCCGACGCCGCCGATCGCAAGGGCTGGACCGCGATCGACTGGGCCAGGTCCCGGGGCGACCGCGACGGCGAGGCCGTTGCCGCGCTCCTGGCGGGCCCGTAGACGCCCCGCCCCCGCGCGGGGTACACTGGCGATCTCCCGGCGGAGGCCGGGCGTGGCCGGCAGGCCCGGGGCTGAGCCCTGTGGCCCGCGTGGAACCCGTTCCGCGATGACCACCACCCCGCCCATCGGTCCCTGGCAGATCTGGCAGTACCTCCGGGCGTCGGCCGCGGCGCCGCCCCCGGCGCCTCCCGCGGGCGCGATGCGCGCGTCGGACCACGTCGAGATCGGCGCGCCGGCGCGGGGGCTGGTCGCGCAGCGCGTGGCGGGGCAGGTGGACTTCAAGGCGACGCCGCCCACGGACGGGGTGTCGCTTCCCTTCTACCGGCACCCCGCCGACCGCAACGCCGCCGCCACTTCCATCACCGCCGGTCGCGTGCTCAACGTCGAGGCGTGAGGCGTGCCGATAGAATGGGGCAGGAGGTGTCCATGTCGCCCTGTCGAACCGCGATCGTCGCCGCCTGCTTCCTTCTTCCCGTGGTGCCGGTCGGCGGGTGCTCGTCGTCGCCGCCGCCCCAGACGGGGTCGTTCAACGCGGTGACGCGCGAGCTGGAGGCGACGATCGACGCGCCGCTGGACCGCGCCTTCGCCGCCGCCGAGAAGGCCGTCAAGGCCATGAAGTTCGCGACGACCAGCGCCCGCAGCGACGTGCTGCAGGGAGTGGTGCGGGCCCGGATGGCCGACGCGACGTCCGTGGACATCGACCTCCGGAAGGTCACCGACGGCACGACCCTGGTCTCGATCAAGGTCGGCACGCTGGGCGACGCCTCGGTCTCGCGCACCGTCCTGGACGAGCTCAAGAAGGGCCTGTGAGCCCTCGGCCCGACCCCGCGGGCCTCCTTTAATACCGCCCATGCCCGTCCTGGGAATGAACATCGACCACGTGGCCACGCTGCGCGAGGCCCGCTACCGGACGGGCGCCGCCGGCGCCGGGCCCGCCGCCCTCGCCGAGCCCGACCCGGCACGGGCGGTGCACGAGGCCGAGCTGGGCGGCGCGGCGTGCATCACGATGCACCTGCGCGAGGACCGGCGCCACGTCAACGACCGCGACGTCGCCGTCTGCCGCGAGCTGACGCGCGTCAAGTTCAACCTCGAGATGGCGGCCACCGACGCCATGGCCGAGGTCGCGCTCCTCCTCCGCCCGCACATGTGCACGCTCGTGCCCGAGGGGCGGCGCGAGGTGACCACCGAGGGCGGGCTCGACGTCGCGGGACAGGCCCCGCGCCTCGGCGCGGTCGTCGCTCGGCTCGCCGGGGCGGGGATCGAGGCCTCGGCGTTCATCGACCCCGAGGAGGCGCAGGTCCGCGCCGCCGCCGACGCCGGCTTCGCCGCGTGCGAACTGCACACCGGCCCCTACGCGCACGCCTTCGCCCTGTCGGCGGGGCGCCCGGGCGACGCGGGGCTGGCCGCCGAACTGGGGCGGCTCGCGCGGGCCGGCGAGGCCATCCGCGCCCGGGGGCTCCGCTTCAACATCGGGCACGCCCTCAACTACGCCAATGTCATCCCGGCGGCGTCGCTGCCCGGCGTGAGCGAGGCCCACGTCGGCCACTCGATCGTCAGCCGCGCCGTCTTCGTGGGGCTGCGGGCGGCGGTGCGCGACATGGTGGGCCTGCTCGCGAGCGCGGGCGGCCGCCCCTGACCCGGGCGACGCCGCGCCCTCCGACGCCCCGGCGTGTCGCGCGCTCGGGACGCGGGGCCGGCGGGCTCGCGGGGTACAATCGGCCCGCGATGCGCACCCCAGGTCACGACAAGGGAAGCGTCGACCCGCCCAACGACCATGCCGCCCCGGCCAGGAAGGGCGCCCGTTCCCTTCACTCCTACGACGAAGCCGTCGCCTGGCTGGGCGAGCAGACCAACGTCGAGCGCTCGCGGCCCGAGAACCTGGGCGCCGACGTGTTCAAGCTCGAGCGCATGCACGCGCTGGCCGAGGCCCTGGGGCACCCCGAGCGCAGCTTCAAGAGCGTCCACGTCGCCGGCAGCAAGGGCAAGGGAAGCGTCTGCGAGATGACGGCGTCGTGCCTGGAGGCCTGCGGGTACACCACCGGGCTCTACACCAGCCCGCACCTGGTGGACATGCGCGAGCGCGTCCGCATCAACCAGCGCCGCATCGAGCCGGGCGACTTCCTCGACCTGCTCAAGCGCGTCGCGGGCGCCGCCGACGCCGTCGCCCGCAAGCACGGGCACGCCACCTTCTTCGAGCTGGTCACGGCCCTGGCGTTCTGCCACTTCGCCGAGCAGGCCGTCGACGTCGCCGTCATCGAGGTCGGCCTGGGCGGTCGCCTGGACGCGACCAACGTCATCCGCCCCGAGGTCGCCGCCCTCGCCGCCATCCAGCTCGAGCACACCCAGCTCCTGGGGGGCACGCTCGAACTGATCGCCCGCGAGAAGGCGGGGATCATGAAGCCCGGCGTGCCCTGCGTCACCTTCCCGCAGAGCGACGCGGGGGTCAACGAGGTGTTCCGGCAGACGGCGGAGGCGACGCGCTGCCCGCTGATCACGCTGGGCAAGGACGTCGAGTTCACGCACCGCTTCGAAGCCACGCCCGACCTGGGCCCGCACGTGCGCGTCAGCCTCTCCTCGCCGCGCTCCGCCTATGAGCACCTCCCGGTGCCGCTCAAGGGGCTCCACCAGGCCCACAACTGCGGTCTGGCCCTTGCCATCCTCGACCAGCTGCGCGCGCGGGGCCTGGCCGCCCCCGAGCGCCAGGTCGCGCAGGGGCTGGCCCGCACCCCCAACCACGGACGGATGGAGGTGGTGTCGCGGGCCCCGATGGTCATGATCGACGGGGCCCACAACCCCGAGAGCGTGTACAACCTCATCCAGGCCGTCGGCGCCTACGTCAAGCCCGACTCGACGGTGGTCATCTTCGGGTGCGCGGCGGACAAGGACGTGCCGCGGATGCTCCAGAAGCTCGCCCGCGGCGCCGACAAGATCATCTTCACCAGGAGCGCCGGCTCCGGGAGGGCCGCCGAGCCCAAGGACCTCCAGCGCCGCTTCGCGGAACTCACCGGCAAGCAGATGCAGTGCGCCCCCGGCGTCGCCGAGGCCCTGCGCATCGCCCAGTCGGCGGCCCACCGCGACGACCTCATCCTCGTGACCGGCTCGTTCTACGTCGCGGGCGAGGCCAAGCGCCTGTTCGCGCCCAAGGCCGGCGCCGCGGTCATCGAACCCCGCCCGGCCGGTCGGCACGCGGCCCGCCCCTGAACCTCAGCCGCGCCGCTCCCGCGCCAGCTCGACGCGCAGCGCCTCCCCCAGGCGTTCGAAGTCGGTGAGCGTGTTGTACAGCATCGCCGACAGGCGCACGACCCGGGCCCCCGTGGGGTCGAACCGCCACACCGGCGCCACCACCCGGTGCCGCTCGTACAGCGCGTCCTGCAGCGGATCGTCGTACAGCGTCGGGCGCCCCGCCGGGGCCTCGGGGATGACCAGCGTCGCCATGCACCCGTGCATCGCGTCGGGACCGCCGGGCGAGAGCCCCGCCGCGCCGCACACCGCGTCGCGGCCGCGGACCGCCAGGTCGTGGTTGTGCCTCATCACCGCGGGCCAGCCCCCGGGCAGCAACCCGCCCACGAAGTCCAGCGCCGCCGGGATCGCCAGCCGGCCCGTGTAGTCGTCCGTCCCCATGTAGTCAAAGTCGCGAAGGAACAGGGCCCGCTCGGGCCGCTCCTTGTTGGCCCGGCTCGACAGCGCCACCGTCCGGAACCCGGCGCGCCGGTCGGGCCGGACGTACAGGAACCCCGTCCCCTTGGGCGCCGACACCCACTTGTGGAAGCTCCCGCAGAAGTACGCCGCCCCCAGCGACGCCAGGTCGATCGGACGCTGCCCGGGCGTGTGCGTGCCGTCCACCAGCACGTCCACCCCGCGCCCCTGCAGCGCCGGCGTCAGGCGCTCCACCGGGAACACCAGGGCCGTGGCGCTGGTGATGTGGCTGATCATCGCCAGGCGGGTCCGCGGCGTGACGCACGCCATCACCGCGTCGACGACCGCGTCGGGCCCGGAGACGGGGAAGGGCACCCTCGCCGTCACCACCCGGATGCCGCGCCGCGCCGACAGCCGCGCCAGCTCGTTGAGCCCCGACCCGTACTCGTGGTCGGTGACCAGCACCTCGTCGCCGGGCTTCCAGTCGATGTTGGCGAAGACCGAGCAGATGGCGACCGTCGCGTTCTGGACCGGGGCCAGCCCCGCCGCGTCGCACCCCACGAACGCCGCGATCCGCTCCCGCACCCCGTCCATCAGCCGCTCGAGGTCCACCTTGAAGAACCGGACCGGGTCCCGCTCCATCCGTGCCCGGAAACGGTCCTGCGCCTCCAGCACCGCCCGCGGCGTGGCCCCGTACGACCCGTGATTCACGAAGACCAGGTCCGGATCCAGCGCCCAGTGGGCCCGGAACACCGACACCCGCTCCTGGCTCCGCGGGTCGGGCGCGAGTCGGTCGGCGCTGGCGTGATTCGGAAGGGCGGACATCGCGCCAACAGTATCGGCGCAACCCCCTCAAAACCTGTCGTCACCCCGCAGTGCGCATCCGCACGCCCGGGATGAACGGGTCCGCCCGCGGATCCCGGCATCGCCCCGTCAGCACTTGAACTCCGCGCACTCCACGCTCCCCGTGGTCCCCTCGTACGTGTGCATCTTCTGGATCGGGGGCGAGTAGACGTGCAGCGTGATCAGGTCCACCCCCGGCGCCTGGAGGTTGGCCACCTGGTGGATGTCCTCGTCCCGGGCCGCGCAGATGTACCCGGGCGCCATCGAGACCGCCTCCGCCGGGCACGCCAGCCCCGATGGCGTCACCTTGTACCGCACCTCCGTCCCCGTCCCCTCCACCACCCGGAAGGCGCACGAACTCCCCCGGTGGTCGTGGATCGGGGTGCAGTGCCCGCTCCGCCAGCACAGCGCCAGCAGCTCGTGCCAAGGCCCCCGGCTGATGGTGTTCCGCCGATACGACCGGTCCCCGAAAACGCAGACGGACTTGATGTCCTCGCGGGTGACCTGGGCGTCCTGGAGCAGCCGCGCCAGCACGTCCAGGTCCGCCCGCCCCTCGAGCCCTTCCAAGTACCGGATGACGCCCGCCAGGCGCTGGAACACCTCCGCCGGGCTCCGCTCCACCGTCCGGGTCCCCATGACCGCCTCCGATCCCCCACAACAGCGTAACGCCGTGCCCAGGCGCAAGAAAGCGCGGATTGCTACCCCCGAGCCTCGATCGCCAGCTCCTCCGCCAGCGCCCGGGCCAGGTACTCGTACTGCCCCATCGAGTTGTACAACTGGGCGCTGATGCGGAAGGCACGGTTACTGGACCCCGCCGGGGCCGTCCAGACGGGGACCTGAATGGCGTGACGCCGGATGAGGCGTTCCTGCAGGGCGTCGTGGTAGAGGGCCGGGGCCTCGCCGGGGCGGGCGGGGGGCAGGGGCAGCGTGGCCAGGGCGGCGATCATGGACTCGGGGGCCGGGGGCTCGATGTCCAGGACGGCGCACAGGTGCCTCCGGGCCCGGAGGCACAAGTCGCGGTTGTGCGCCCGAACCCGGTCCCACCCCCCGACCAGGCCCCCGACGACCTCGATGGCCCTGGGGATGCACATCACGGCGGAGTAGTCGTCGGTGCCGACGTAGTCGAACTCGGTGTGCAGGTGTCGGCGTCCCGACTTGGGACGCTCGGCGTGGTTGGAGAGGACCAGCGGGCGGAAGTCGGCCTGGAGGTCGGCGCGCACGAACAGGAACGCCGAGCCCTTGGGCGTGCACAGCCACTTGTGGCAGTTGGAGGTGTAGAAGGAGCAACCCAGGGCGCCGACGTCGAGGTCGAGGAACCCGACGCCGTGGGCGCCGTCGATGATCGTGCGCACGCCGCGGCGCTCCAGCTCGGGCACGATCCGATGCATGGGGAGCACCAGCCCGGACGGGCTGGTGACGTGGCTGAGCATGGCCGCCTTCGTGCGGGGCGTGACCCGCGAGAGCACCGCGTCGACGACCTCCTCCGGCCCGCGCACGGGCCAGGGGATCGGGGCGTCCAGGGGCACGGCCCCGGTGCGGCGGCAGGCGCGGCGGAGGTTGTTCAGGCACGCCGGGTACTCGTGCGCGCACGTCAGCACCTCGTCCCCCGGCGCGAGCGTGGGCTCCAGGTGGGCCAGCACGGTGGCCACGGCGGTGGTGGCGTTGGGGACGAACACCAGCTCGCCCGCGGTGCAGCGGACCAAGCGGGCCAGGGCCTCCCGGGCGGCGTCCATGAGCGGGTCGAACATCTCCACGAAGAAGCGCACGGGCTCGGCTTCCATGAGGTCGCGCAGGCGGGCCTGCTCGTCGAGCACGGCGATGGGACAGGCCCCGAACGACCCGTGGTTCAGAAGGACGACGCCGGGGTCCAGCCGCCAGTGCCGGGCCAGGGGCGAGGGGGCGGGCAGTGGCACGGCGGGAACATGCTCGCTCATGGTTGGGGTTAGAGTAGCGGCCGCTTGACGCCCCCCGATCCAACCCGAGCCGCCGAGCCCGCGCGGCGCGTGTCGGGCGTGGTGTTCGTGGGCGCGGGGCTGGCGAGCATGGGGCCCTGGAGCAGCGCGCCGATCGCGCTGGCGGTGGGGATCGCGCTCGGGCTGGCGGGGCTGGCGGTGTTCCCGGGCCCGAGCCGGCGCCTGAGCCGCCTGCTCATCCAGGGGTGCGTGGTGCTGCTGGGGTTCCGGATGGACCTTGGGGCGCTGGCGGAATCGGCGCGGGACGGGTTCGGGCTGGCGGTCGCGACCATCGGCGGGGCGATGGCCCTGGGGCTGGCGCTCGGGCGCGGGCTCGGGGTCGATCGCAAGGTGGGCACGCTGGTGAGCAGCGGGACGGCGATCTGCGGCGGGTCGGCGATCGCGGCGGTGGGGTCGGCGATCGGGGCGTCGGCCCCGGCGATGGCCGTCGCCACCGGGTGCGTCTTCGTCCTCAACGCCGCGGGGCTGTACGCGCTGCCGCTGATCGGGCACGCCCTGGAGATGTCGCCTCGGGACTTCGGGGTGTGGGCGGGCGTGGCGATCCACGACGTGTCGAGCGTGGTGGGGGCGGCGTCGCACTACAACGGGTCCGACGCGACCGCCCTGGACACCGCCAACGTCGTCAAGCTCACGCGGGTGGTGTGGATCCTGCCGCTGACGCTCGGGGCGGCGTGGCTCTCGCGCCGCGGGGCCGGCGCGGTCAGGGGCCCGGCCATCCCCTGGTTCATCGGGCCCTTCCTGCTGGCGAGCGTGGCCCGGACCTTCGTGCCGGGCGTGGACCAGGCGGCGGGCGCGGTGCGGCTGGTCGCCACGTCGGGGTTCCAGGGCGCCCTCTTCCTGATCGGCTCGGCCCTGACGGTGGCGGCCCTGAGGAAGGTGGGCTGGCGGGCGATGGCGCAGGCGGTGGTGCTGTGGGTGGTACTGGCGGGGAGCACGCTGGCGGCGGTGCGGGCGGGGTGGGCGTGAGGAGCGGCATCGAGGCGAGGGGGCCTCGAGGCAGCGAGGGATCCGGCTGATCCGTCGGCGGTGCGCGGGCTAGCCTCAGGGCGTGGCCCACAAGGCTCCGCCAGGCCCGCCCCTTCTCGACGCCTCCGCCCGCGTGGTGATCCTGCACGGACCCGAGGTGTTCCTGCACGCGTCGCACACCGAGGAGCTGCGTGCGGCCCTCGGCAAGGCCAGGGGCGAGGTCGAGGTGTTCCGGTTCGACGGGCAGTCCGCGGCCCCCGCCGACGTGCTGGACGAGTGCCGCTCGTTCGGGCTGATGGCCCGGCACAAGCTGGTGGTGGTCGACCACGCCGACCAGGTGGTGAAGGAGGGGGCCCGCCCGCTCTTCGAGCGTTACGCCCAGAACCCCTGCGACATGGCGACGCTGGTGCTGCGCTCGACCAAGTGGCACGCGGGCAAGCTGGACGAAATGGCGTCGGCGGTCGTGCGCTGCGAGCCGCCCTCGCTCGACGAGGCGCCGGATCGGGCGTGCGCCATGGCCTCGAAGCGGCACGGGGCCAGGCTGGAGCGCGACGCCGCCGTCGCCCTGGTCGACCGCGTGGGGTCGGACCTGGGTCTGCTGGACACGGAGCTGGCGAAACTGGCGACCGCCGCGGTTGACCCCGACGACCCCAAGGCCGTCCCCGTGATCACCGCCGAGCTGGTCTCGACGCTGACGGGGCGGACGCGGGAGGAGGAGGTCTGGGACGTCCAGTCGGCGCTGCTGGGGGGCGACCCGGGGCACGCGCTGTCGCGGCTGCGGGACATGATCGTCATCAGCGGACACTCGGCCCCGCCGCTGGCCTACGCCTTCATGGACCTGGCGCGGAAGGTGCACTCGCTCTCGCGTGCGGTGCGGGGCGGGAAGAACCCCTGGTCGCTCCGGGGGCCCTTGCGCCTGTGGGGCCCGACCGGGGACCGGATCATGGAGTTGGCCAAGCAGACCGACCCGGACCGGGCCCACCGGCTCTTCCGCGCGACGGTCGAGGCCGATGCGCGGTCCAAGTCGGGGTTCGGGGAGGCCGAGCGCGGGCTGGAGATCCTGGCCCTGCGGTTCGGGGCCCTGACCCGTCGGCGCTAGCGGCGTGAGTCGGAAGAACGTGCACCAAGGCGCGGGCGGACGCCGCGGGTGCCACGGGCGAGCCGCCCGGCGGTCGCCCGTGCCGGCGTCCGGACGGGCGTTGACAGCCGCACGGGTCATCGGGCGAAGCGCCCGATGACCCGTGGCACCCGCCGTGCCACGACTGTTCGGCTCGGCGAACAGTCGTGCTCTCCCCACCGGCACGACTGTGCCCCGTCGGCACGACTGTGCTCCACCGGCACGACTGTGCTCCACCGGCACGACTGTGCTCCACCGGCACGACTGTGCTCCACCGGCACGACTGTGCCCCGAGCGGCACAGTCGTGGCACCCGGAACCCGTGCCACGACTGTTCGGCTCGGCGAACAGTCGTGCTCTCCCCGTCGGCACGACTGTGCTCCACCGGCACGACCGTGCCCCGTCGGCACGACTGTGCCCCGAGCGGCACAGTCGTGGGACCCGGCGACTCGCTCACGGGCGAGCCCTTGTCGTGCCGATGGACTCTTCGGGGCATGAGGCCCCCGCTGCGCGCCCGCAGCCCGAGCAGGAGGCTGGAGATGAAGACCGCGGCACACCCGTTGATCCTGATGGCCGGGCTCGCCCTCGTGGCGTGCGCGTCGGACCGATCGTCGCGGCGCGAGCCGCCCCCCGCGCCGGTGAACGCCGGGCTGGCCGCGCTGGAGGAGCCGCAGGGGCTGGCGGGTCGACTGGAGCAGGATGCGCGCGATCTTGAGGCGTTGCTGAACCAGCCCGCCGAGGCGGCGGCGACGCGCCCGCCACGCCAGCGCCTGCCCGACCCGGCGCCCCCGGCGGCGACCGACGCGGCTCCCGGGCCCGAGCCCGTGCCGGTCGTCGCGCCGCCCCCGGAGCCCGCGCCGCCGCCCGTGGACACGCGCCCGCCCGAGCAGCGCCTGGCCGAGCGCCTCCGCGAGGTGACGGAGCACCTGCGCGAGCGGGTCAACACCAGCCCGACGCCCTGGCCCGACGCGCTGCTGCTGTCGGCGATCGCGGCGACTCACCCCGCGGCGCTCCCGGGCTTCCAGGGAGAGCTGAACAGCTCGGGCTCGGCTCTCGTCGCCCGACTCTCGCCGCCTGAGCTCCGCTCCCTGACCGCGGCCAGCACACTCCTGACCGACTGGGCCGGGCGGGTGACGCAGACCTCGGACCCCGGCAGCCCGGCACGGTCGGCGGACCTGCTGGCGACGGCGGCCAGGTCGTTGTCGGGGGCTGCGAGCGTCCGCCTGCCCGTCGCGACGCTGTGCACGCGCGTGGAGGGGTTCGGGCAGTACGACCCGGTGCCGACGCTGACGTTCTCGGCGGGCAAGGCGGTGCGGGCCGTGCTCTACGTCGAGGTCGACGGGCACTCGCACCAGGCCCACACCACGCCCGGCAACTGGGCGGTGGAGCTGACGCAGGAGGTCCGGGTGATCCACGACGCCGACGGCAGCCTGCAGTGGTACAAGCCCGAGCAGCGCGTGCTGGACGTCTCGCGGAACCAGCGCCGCGACTTCTTCCTGGTGCAGCCCATCGACCTGCCGCAGACGCTCTCGGTGGGCAACTACACGCTGCGGGTGACGGTGCGCGACCTGGGCCCGACGCGGCAGGGGCGGGCCCCGGACCAGGCGGAGGCGACGGTGAAGTTCGCGGTGGTCGCGGATTCGTCGGCGGCCCGGGGGCGGTGAGTCACGGGCAGGGCGTGTTGTAGCGGTTGAGGAACTCGAGGAAGTCGTTGAAGTCGATGACGCCGTCGGCGTTGAGGTCGGCGCGCGGGGCGCCGGCGTTGTAGTCGTTGAGGAACTCGAGGAAGTCGTTGAAGTCGACGGCGCCGTCGCCGTTCCAGTCCGCGGGGCACCCCTCGACGCGGAAGCGCCACAGCGCGCTCCCGCCCGGGGCCCCCTCGCCGCTGGGCAGGCTCAGCGGGTTGACGGGGTCGGCGACCTCGCCGTCGAGCGCCTGACCGAAGGCCGAGACGGAGTCGGCGACGGTGACGGCGTACTCGCCCGGCCCAAGCCCCGAGGCGAAGGTCAGCGTGGCCCGCCTGGCGGGGGCGTCGTAGGCGAGCGAAGCGGCGACCGGCCCGCCCGGGCCGCTCACGCCCAGGGCGCCCGCGGGGATCGACACGTTGTCGGAGAAGTAGACCACCAGCGACGCCGGGGGCGCCGAAGCGTGGAGCGCGGCCCCCGGCGCGGGGGAGGCCTCGACCACCACCGGCGGGCCCTGAACATGCGCCTCCGCGGTCTTGCCGGTGTTGAGCACCCAGTTGAACTCGTCGATCGTCACGCCCGTCGCCGGGGCGTCGAGCGGCAGGACGTAGTGGTCCGTGCGAGCGTCGTTCTGCACGGTGAAGTGCCGGTCTCCCGCGGCGGTGGTGGCCTTGATGTCCAGGGGCATGACGAAGGCGCCATTGACCCCCCACGCCGGGTCCTGCGTCTGGGTGACGTGCAGGCGCAGGTAGCTCCGCCCGTTGATCGTGTCGGTGCGATGGCCGAACTCGTACGCCGGCGCCCCGCCGCGGTAGACCCACTGAAGGAAGTAGTCGGTCAGGTCGCGTCCGGAGATGGCGGAGGCGACGGCGGCGAAGTCGTCGGTGGTGGCGCCCGACCCGCCGAACTGGGCCCGGTACGCCGCCAGAACGTCGAAGAACGCTCCGTCGCCGAGGACCTTGCGGAGCATGTGGAGCACCCACGCGCCCTTGCGGTAGGAGTACGTGCTGCTGAAGATGCGGCTCGAGCTCGTGGTGTCGTAGACGTACACCGTGTCGCTGACCGCCGTGGGTCGGCGCGAGGCCATGGCGGCGTGCAGGGCGGGCAGGCCCGTCGACCCGGGCTTGCGTTCCTGCCAGAGGGCCTCGCCGTAGGTGGCGAAGCCTTCGTTGAGCCAGATGTCGTGCCAGGTGCGGGTGGTGACCCAGTCGCCCCACCACTGGTGCGCCAGCTCGTGGGCGGTGACGCTCTCGCTGAAGGTGCCCTGCCCGGAGTTGGTCTGGTGCTCCATGCCGCCCGAGAAGGGGAACTGGTAGATCCCGTACTTCTCGTTGACGAAGGGGTACTCGCCGTAGACGCCGCGGAAGGCGGCGAGCATGTCGAGGGAGCGTTCCCACGCCGTTCTGTTGGCGCTGGTGTTGCTCCCCGAGTAGATGTTGAACTCGACGGGCATGGAACCGCTGCCCCCGCCGGGGAGCGGGTAGGCGTAGGTCTGCGTCCAGGTGACGTAGGGCGTGCTGCTGAAGGCGACGAGGTAGGTGGAGATCGGGTAGTCGTGCCGCCAGCGATAGCGCGAGCGTCCGCCCGAGAGCGCGTCGATCCCCTGGAGCAGCCCGTTCGACACGCTCCGCAAGTTCGACGGCGCGATGATCGCGATGTCGAGCGTGGCCTTGTCGGCGTTGTCGCCGCTCTGCCCCACGTCGCCGTCCTTGCAGGGCCACCACGACCCGGCGTAGTAGGGCTCGCTGAGCGAGGCCACGACGGGCTGCCCGCCCTGGGTGGCGAAGTTGATGGAGCCGAAGCCCACCGAGACCGCGGTGCCCGAGTAGGTGACGGCGATCGTGAACTCCTCGCCGGCGTTGTAGGCCCGGTCGAGCGTGGCCCGTCGCCCGTAGGTGCCCACGCTGGCGACGGGCGCGTTGAACGTGCCGTTCACGACGCAGGCGCTGATGGTGTACTGGCTGCGGAGCATGAACGTGAAGGTCGTGAGCCCGTCGGAGAGGCTGCGCACGCGCATGACGTTCGTGCCCGAGACGGTCTTGGGCCCCGGCACCACCTCGACCTCGAGGGTGTTGTGGAGGAGGTCGGTCGCCTGCAGCCCCTCGCGGACCTGGAAGCGAACGTCGGGCGGCTCGTCGACGAGCCACCCCGCGGCCTGGCGCATGCGGGCCGCGCGGGCCTTGCCGCACCCGTCGTGGTCCTCGTCCGCTTCGTGCCCCCGGTCCGCCCCGTGCCGCGAATCGCAGGGGGCCACGCCGGGCGTCCAGTGGACCTGGGCCGACGCCGACCGGACCGACACCGCCGCCACCGCGCTCAGGATGAACCTCGACCACGTCGCCATGGCGTTGTCCCCGGCCCCCGCGAGCCCACGCGACGACGGGCGCCGCCGCGGCGGCGCCCCGGAGCCTGCATGCCCGCCGCGGCGCTTTCGCGCCGCGACGGGTCCCTCTGTCGTCAGGCGTCGGCGCGGGGCCGACGCCGAGTCGTCACGGGCAGGGCGTGTTGTAGCGGTTGAGGAACTCGAGGAAGTCGTTGAAGTCGACGTTGCCGTCGCCGTTGAGGTCGGCGATGGGCAGGCCGGCGTTGTAGTCGTTCAGGAACGCGAGCAGGTCGTTGAAGTCGATCACGCCGTCGCAGTTCCAGTCGCCCGGGCAGCAGGGGAGGACGAACGTGCCGCCGCGGACCGCCAGGGCGTAGTTGGCGTCCATGCCCGGCGTGGCGAGCCAGCCGTCGGCGACGATCGAGGCCGCGGAGACCTCGACGGTGTAGCGCCCGGCGGGGAGGCTCTGAATGAAGACGTTCTCGACGGTGTCACGGTCGTTGGCGGCGCCGCCCACCGCGTTCCAGTTGTTGGCGGCGAGCCCGTTATTGCCCCACCAGACGGTGCCCGTCGGACCGGTGACCTTGAGGTTGAGGTTGTTGACCCGGTTGGGGATCGACAGGGTGAGCGGAGCCGGATCGCTGTACACCATCGTCGCGAAGAACGACTGCCCGCCGGGGGCGTCGAACTGGTAGGTGCGCGTCTCCCCCGAGCCGATCGGCGCCCGCTCGTTCTCGATGAACATGGAGCCGCGGGTGTTCCAGAGCGTGGTCATGTTGGCGATGCCCCAGCCCTGCCAGTTGCGGTTGAGGCCGGCGTTGGCGGCGCTGCCGCCCACCCACTGGTAGCGGTAGGCGCTGTTGATCATCACCGCGCGGGCCGTCGTGTACGCGGGACGCGACGCGAACACGTCGCTCCCGCCGCCGGAGTTCTGGAACGCCGTGCCGTTCCACACCCGGGTGAAGTGCGCGTTGTGCCAGAGCCCGAAGAAGAGCCCGAAGTGACCCGCGTTGATGGGCGTCGCGCCGGACGTTCCGCCGAAGATCGTGTACCCGCTCGAGCTGTTCGTCGTGTAGGTGTTGTCGTAGAAGTGGCACACCTCGGGCTTCACGCGGCTGTCCGCCGCCGGGCCGATGCTCGCGCCGGACGTCGTGTGCGTCAGCGGGTCCGAGTTGTTGTTGTGGTTCACGCCGCCGACCGCCACCATGTTCTTCGCCCACGCCTCCGGACGCGACTGCGTCGTGCCGCCCGCGTTGCTCTGGCTCTGGCACATGAGCAGGCGGTGCTTGAAGATCATGTCGTCGTGGCACTGGGAGATGTTGGTGTAGGACGCGGTGCGGTTGGACCCCACGCTGGAGGTCTGGAAGACCGCCCGCCAGGTCATGGCCGGGTTCACGAGTTCGCCGACGCCGACGAAGCGCGGCGAGACCGTCGGCAGGCCCGTCGCGTAGTTCAACTCCGCTGCCTGGTACGCGCGGATGATCTTGCCCGAGGCCCCGGGGATCATGCCGCGGGCCTGCGCCGCCACGCCGTTGGCGAACACGATCCCGTAGCACGAGCTCCCGTGCCCGCCCGCGCCGTTGAGCCCGTGCACCAGTTGCTGCCCGTTCCATTCGGGGTGGTTGGCCTGGGCGCCGTCGTCGTAGACCTCGCCCCGGACGCCCGCGCCGGTGTAGCCGCCCGCCTGGGCCTGGATGAAGTTGGCCCCGCCCAGGAACCCGCGGACCACGTCCATGTCGTGCCCCATCGTCCCGAGCGGGTCGATGAACGCGACCTCGTTCATGTGCGCCAGTTCACGCATCTGGTCCTTGTTCACCGAGACGCCGATGTACGTCATGTCCGCGTTGGGGTCATAGTCGAACACTTTCCCGCCCGAGGCCCGGACGGCGTCGACGACCGCGCGGCGCATTCCGGGGCGGTGCACCACCACGCCGAAGGCCCACTCCAGGCCCTGCCCGAAGCGGTCCATCTTGATGTCGGGGGAGAAGCCCTGCACGATGAGCGAGGCGGTCGACCCGTCGATGACGGCGTTGTAGAACGACAGCACCTCGGGGCGGACGCGGTACATGGGCTCGTACTCGCCGACCCAGCGCACGTAGGGCATGGCCCGCATCTGTGCGACCTGCCCGGCGGACGCCGTCACCACGTAGGCGTTGTAGGGGAGATAGCCCTCGACCTCGACGCCGAGGGCGCCGAGCGCCTCGCGCATCTCGGGCAGGGGCTCGACGACGAACTGCACGATCCGCTTGTCGTTCGCGGCCCGTGCCTCGAACCCCGGAGCGACCACGGGGCGGGCGACGGTCGGGTCAAAGTCGCCGTAGACGGTGCTCAGCAGGGTCGGGCTCGGCGCCGGCTCGGTGAAGCCCGGCAGCCCCGCGCGGTGGAACGACGCCAGGCGCCCCGCCCCGGGCTGGTCCCAGACGCGGACCGTGGCCCCGCCCGGGACCGTGTATTCGCGGAGGTTCTTCGAGGGTGGCGAGGCGCCCACGGCGCTCCCCGCCACCATCGCGACCAACGCCGCCGTAAGAACCACTCCGCTCGTCGTGCGTGCCTTCGTCATTCCGAGTCTCCGTCTAAGCGATGGTGAGTGCAGCGACCGCGCAGACCTACTGCGCAACCCTGCGTCGATCCGACTCCGCCAAGATTACCCGAATCCGGTCCTCCAATCCAGCACGATCCGACCCCCGCCGCCGACGGGCGACGACGGGCCGTCGCCGGCGTCCCCCCGAGGTAAGTGCGGACCAACATCGGCCGCGCCGGGCCCGCCTGGTGCGGGCGAGCGCTGGGCCCGAGGTGTTCCGCTTGTCCGCCGGCCCGGACCGCCGGGCCGGTCCGCCCGACGCCGTCAGGGGCAGGGCGTGTTGTAGCGGTTGAGGAACTCCAGGAAGTCATTGAAGTCGACGATGCCGTCGCCGTTGAGGTCGGCGATGGGCAGGCCGGCGTTGAAGTCGTTCAGGTACGCGAGCAGGTCGTTGAAGTCGACCACGCCGTCGCCGTTCCAGTCGCCCGGGCAGTTGGGGGCGGGGTAGACGCCCGCCATGCCGAAGCCGGCACCGAAGTAGCCGCCCGTGGCCCCGACGCTGGCGGCGGCGCCGTTGGCGGGGTTGATCCGCAGCAGCCCGTCGCTGAGCGTGGCGGTGTTGGCGACGTTCTGGATGGTGTAGAGCTGCCCGCCGGCGTGGTTGTACGCCAGCCCGTTGCAGTCGGTGGCGCCGGCGCCGAGCGTGCCCACGACGATCCGCGCGCCGCTGCCCGTGTTGAACTCGATCAGGCGCGTGGCTCCGCCCGCGTCATCAAGCCCGAAGAGCTTGCCGAGGGCCTGGTGCCACTCCAGGGCCCCGACGGTGCCGCCGGTCGCGGCCCCGATGTTCGTCACCGCGGCGCTGGTCGTGTTGATCCGCACGAGCTGTCCGCTGCTCTGGGCGATGCCGTAGAGCACGCCCGCGCCCGGATCGTACCCCAGCCCGTTGATCACCAGGGCGCCCGAGAGCGTGCCGACGAGCGTGGACGACCCGGCGGGGGTCACGCGGTAGAGCTGGCGGTTGCCGCCGACCGCGAAGAACACGGCGTTGGCCGGGTCGTAGGCCAGGCCCTCCCAGCGCACGCCGACCTGTGCGACCTTGCCGAACCCGCCCGTGGCGGTGTTCACCGTGCCCAGGTTGTTGGCCCAGTCGCCGATGGCGTAGACGTCTCCGCTGACCGCCGCGCGTCCCGAGGTGCACACGCCGCGGGGGTTGAGCACGGCGGTGCGGTAGTTGCCCTGGTCCACGCGCGTGCCCTGGTTGCCGCCGCTGGCGCAGCCCGCGTGGGTGTGCACGCCGACGACCGTCTGGTTGAACTGGGCGCCGCCGCCGGAATCAACGAGCACGGGCGAGCCGGAGTTGCCGCCGGTCGTGTCGACGAGGTACCGCAGCGACGTCGGGTTGACGACGTTGAGGGCGCCCGTGTGGGTCTTCTGCACCTGGCTGAGGGTGGGCACCGCCGAGGAGGTGCCGTAGCCGGTGATGCGGATGGTCTGGGGCGGGCTGGAGACCGAGCCCGGCGCGACCGAGTTGAGCACGTAGCGCACGCCGCCCTGGCGCTGGAAGGGCTGCTGCCCCGTGTTGCTGTTGGGGTTCACGCCGAAGTAGGCCCAGTCGGCGCCCACCCCGCCGCTCTGCGACTGGATCGACGTCGCCTCCACCGAGTACTGGTCCTCCGGCGGCGGGTTGTTCACGGAGCCGTTGGGGTTCGACAAGGGCACGTTGAACTGCACCACGCCCGACGCCGACGCCCCGCAGTGCCCGGCCATGCTGAACTGGTTGTTCAGGTCGTTCCACATCCAGGCGGTGCAGCCCGAGGTCATGTAGCGGGCGTTGCGTGCGTCGAAGCTCTGCACGCGGTCGTCCACGCCGCAGATGTCCTCGGGGATGGCCCCCACGTCGCTGGCCCACATCTTGCTCATCGTGACGCGGCTGTCGCCCGTGCCCGGGAACGCGACCAGCTCCAGGCGCAGCAGGTCGCCGTTGAAGAACGCGGTCGTGTTGGCCCACTGGGCGGCGCTCTCGGCGTTGAGGCGCTGGCCGTGCCCGTCGAGGTAGCTGGTGATCCGCAGGTAGGACGCGTTCCCGCTCGCCGGGTCGCCCGCCAGGGCCACCTCGTCGAACGCCAGGCGCATCCACGTGGAGTTGGGGGCGTGCAGGTCCACCGCGAAGACGACCCGCCCGACGCTCTCGTCACCCGGGGCGGCGCGCACAAGGCCGGAGTCGACCTCCACCTTCATGAGCCGCTGGACGAGGGGCGCCGTGTCCGGACGCAGGTCGTTCTGCGCCCGCGCGCCGCTCGCCGCGCCCGCCAAGCCCACGAGCACCGCCGCCGTCACCGCCCGATTCATCCGCGTCCTCATGATGGTTCCCTTGTCGATGCGAGGTATGCCATGAGAGCGCGCCCGGCCATCGGCCGCGCTCCGAGTCCCCTGAACAGCGAGGGGCTACCAGCCTGCACCACGAGCGAACCCCCCGGCGGACACCCCACTCTACCGTAAGGACCCCCTCCGTGTCCAGGTCTTTTTTGGGGTCCGGCGCGCGAGTTCCCGGACCTGCGCCCTCAGGTCAACCCCGGATCAGGCGCGCCTCGCCTCCGTCCCCTTCTCGTCCTCGGGGTACTGGACCCTGGCGTGGTAGAGGCTGGCGACGGTGCGGCCAACGGACTCGCTGATCCGGTTGAGCTCCACCAGGGTGATCCCGCAGTCGTCGAACTGCCCGTCGAGCAGGCGCCTGTTCACGATGGTGCGCACGAGCGAGTCGATTCGGGCGGGGGTAGGGTCTTCGAGGGTCCTGGCGGTGGACTCGACGGCGTCGGCGATCATGAGGGTGGCGGCCTCGCGGGTGCGGGGGCGCGGGCCGGGGTAGCGGTACTCGAACTCGTCGGGGACATGGGCCTCTTCCTCGGGCGGTCGGCCCTGCCCGGGCTTGCGTTCGGCGAGGGCATGCTGGCGGGCGCGGTGGAAGAAGTACTCGACGAGGGTGGTGCCGTGGTGGCTCTCGACGAAGTGCCAGACGGCGCGGGGGAGCCGGAACTCGCGGGCGAGCTCCATCCCGTCCTTGACGTGCCCGACGATGACGAGCAGGCTCATGGCGGGGCTGAGCTTGTCGTGCCTGTTGACGCCGCCGGCCTGGTTCTCGACGAAGTACTCGGGCTTGTTCATCTTCCCGATGTCGTGGTAGAGGGCGCCGACGTAGGTGAGGAGGGTGTCGGCGTGGATGGCGTCGGCGGCGGCCTCGGCGATGGTGGCGACGTTGAGGGAGTGGGTGTAGGTGCCCGGGGCCCGCAGTTGCAGTTCGCGGAGCAGGGGGTGGCGCGGGTCGCGGAGTTCGATGAGGGTGAGCCCGGTGGCGACGTCGAAGGCGCGCTCGACGCCCGGGACCAGGAAGAGGGTGAGCGACCCGACGAGCACGCCGCCCGCCGCGGCCAGCCCGGCGTCGAGGAGCGTCTGGCGCAGGGCCGGCCCCGTGCCGCCCCACTCCACGACGCCCGTGGTGAGGGTCGCGACCGCCAGGGCCAGTCCCATGAGGAGGGCGGCCCTGAGGAGCGTGCGCCGCTCGCGCAGGTCCGCGAGGAGCCAGGACGCGACGCCCACGCCCGCGACCATGACGATCAGCATGCCCACGGAGAGCCCGAGGGCCAGGGCGGTGATGACGGCCTGGATGATCCCGAACGCCAGGGCGGCGCGGTTGTCCAGTCCGACGACCAGGGCCACGGCCAGAAGGAGGACGGGCGCGGTGGCGAAGAGGGTGATGAGGCCGGGGTCGGCGGCGGCGCCGGCGCCGGCGACGCCCAGGGCCGCGAGCATCATGAGAAGGACGGCGGCGAAGCGCGCGGTGTGGCCGCGCAGGCGGGGGACGAAGAGGATGACGTATCCGAGGAGGGCGGCGGCGACGGCGGCGAGCACGGCCGTCAGCGCGAGGCGCTCGGCGCCGAGGGCCCAGGGGGTCATGCCGGCGCGGGACGCGAGCAGCTCGGCCTCGTAGAGCTCGAACTGGGCGTTGGTCAGGCGTTCGCCGCGCCGGAACACGACCTGCCCGACGGGGCTCTCGCGGAAGACCGCGGGGACGAGCCGGGCGGCCTGCTCCATGGCGGCGGCGGTGGCGGACTCGTCGGCGCGGTAGGTGGCCCGTCCGAGCCGGGCGATGCGGTCGGCGACGACGTCGCGGCGCAGGCCGACGAAGCCGGCGTCGCGTCCCATGATGGCGGCGGCGCCGGCCATGAGCTGGGCGTCGTCGGCGTTGAGGATCTCGCCGCGCGGGACCAGCACCTCGCCGTCGCTGGTGCGCAGCAGGAGTTGCGAGTGGGTGCCCTCCTGCGTGGCGCGCTGGTAGGTGGCCTTGTCGACGATGGGGCGGGCGCGGAGCAGGGTGAGCAGGGCCTCGACGCGCTGGGACCACTCGGGCGTGGGCTCGCCGTCGGCGAGCCCGCCCTGCAGGGCGGCGAGGCTCTCGTCGGTGAGGCGGAACTGCTCGCGGATGGCGGCCTCGACCTGGGCCGCCGACTGGGCCCCCGCGACGGTCCTGGGGAGGTTGCGCAGCGAGGTGGCGACCTCGTCGAGGAAGGCGGCGTCGGCGACGTAGACGCGGGGCGTGCGCTGCCGCGCCGCCTCGCGCTGCTCCATGGTCGCGACGCTGTCCTCCAGGCGCAGGGGGACGCGGACGGTGTGGGTGTGCCCCATGACGCGCCCGGGCTCGACCAGGGGGTGCTCGCGGGTCCACCAGACCATGGGGGAGGCCAGGGCGACGAAGGCGACGAGCGCCACCAGGAGCGGCGCCAGCCCGCCCGACCGCGCCAGGGTCAGGGCCCGGGCCGCCAGCCCCGACTCGCCGCGGCGCAGCAGGTGCCGCGAGCGGATGGCTCGGCGGAGGGTCCCGGTTCGCGTGGTGGGCTCGCCGTTCTCGGGCATGGTTCAGCCTTCCGCGGGCTCGGTGGGGGGGGTGCCGACGGGGGGCGGGCGTCGGCGGCGCGTGGCGCCCGCGTCCTCTTCGCCGTAGGCGTCGATGATCCGCCTCACGAGGTCGTGCCGGACCACGTCGTCCTGGTCGAAGGCGACGAAGGCGACGCCGGGGACGCGGCGGAGGCGCCGGGCCGCGTCGATCAGCCCGGACTGCCTCGGGTCGCCGAGGTCGATCTGCGTGACGTCTCCCGTGACGATGGTCTTGCTGCCCTGCCCCATGCGGGTGAGGAACATCTTCATCTGCCCGACGGTGGCGTTCTGGGCCTCATCGAGGATGATGACCGCGTTGTTGAGCGTGCGTCCGCGCATGAACGCCAGGGGCACGACCTCGACCACGTCGTTGTCCATGAACCTCCGGATGGTCGGGAAGTCCATCATGTCGTGCACGGCGTCGAAGAGCGGGCGGAGGTAGGGGTTCACCTTGGCCTGCAGGTCGCCGGGCAGGAATCCCAGCCGCTCGCCGGCCTCCACCGCCGGGCGGGCCAGGATGACCTTGCTCACGCGCCCGCTCTTGAGCAGGTGGATGGCCGCGGCGACGCCCAGGTAGGTCTTGCCCGTGCCCGCCGGCCCGATGGCGAAGACCAGGTCGTGGTCGCGGATGGCGTCGAGATAGAACTGCTGGTTGGGCTTTCGGGCCCGGACGGGGCGCCCGTGGGCGTAGACGTCGAGCTCTCCGTTCCAGCGCAGGTCGGCGGTGCGGGGCGGCTGGCCCTCGTCGGGTTCCTCCGTCGCCGGCCGGGCCAGGCGCTGCTCGCGGCGCAGCAGCTCCGACTCCTCGCTGATGGCGTCGAGCACGGCACGCCGGTCGGGGGCTCGCCCCTGGGCGGCCCGCTCGGCGAGCCGCTCGACGACGCGCCGGGCGACGCGCACGGGATCGCGCTCGCCGCGGATGCGGACCTCGCGCCCCCGGGCCGTGATGGCCACGCCCAACGCCTCCCGCAGGATCTTGAGGTGGCGCTCCGCGGACCCGAGGACGGCGACGCGGTCCGCGTCCGGGGGCACTGTGATGGTGATATCCATCGAGCGGTTCGACACGCCTTGGTCGGGGGGGGGCCCGGGCCCTTTGAGGGCGGCCCGCCCGACACGCTAGGGTATCGACGAGCCGGCCGCGGAACCACACGCCGGCTCGGGGATGTACGGATGATGTATGGTCTGCGATGGAGCACCGTTTGGGTTCACGCCGCGATCGCGTGGCTGGTCGGCTGCGGCTCCGCGCCCGGGCCTGGGCCCGTGCTGGGGGGCGACCCGTTCGTCGCGACGGCGGCGGGCGACTGGGAGGACGTTGACGCGGCGGTGAGCCTCGCGGTGGGGGAGGCGGAGGTTGCGGTGGTCGAGCGCCTGGCCCCGGCGCCCGGGCGGATCGAGTTCCGGCTCTTGAGCGCGGGGGAGGAGCCCGGGCTGCTGGTCGTCGAGCGTCGCGGCGACGGGCTATCTCTCGAAGCCCGTGTCGGGCGCTGGGGCCGACCCGAGACGGAGCGTCGGCTGATCGAGCGCGTGGCGCGCCGTTTGGCGCGGCTGCGGGGCGTGGAGGCGGCGCCGGCGAGGTGACGCGTGGTCCGGCGCGGTCCGTGGGTGGGCGGCGCTCACCGGACCTTGATCGAGGCCAGCCCGACGATGACGAGCAGGATCGTGACGATCCACGCGCGGGCGACGACCTGCTGCTCGGTCCATCCGCCCAGGTGGAAGTGGTGGTGGATGGGGGCGACGCGGAAGATGCGTGTGCCGCCGGTGAGCTTGAAGCAGCCGACCTGGAGGACGACGCTGCCGATCTCGGCGAGGAAGACGCCGCACATGAGGAGCACGACGACCTCCTGGCGCACGATGACGGCGGAGTATCCGATGACGGCGCCGAGGGCGAGGGCCCCGGTGTCGCCCATGAAGACCTGGGCGGGGGAGCAGTTCCACCAGAGGAAGCCCAGGCAGGCGCCGACCATGGCGCCGGCGACGACGGAGAGTTCGTCGGCGACGGGCACGTGCGGCACGAGCAGGTACTGGGCCCACTTGTCGCTGCCGGCGATGAGGGTGAGCAGGAGGAGCCCGACCGCGACGGTGCCGGAGATGCCCGCGGCCAGCCCGTCCATGCCGTCGGTGATGTTCACGGCGTTGCTCATGCCCGCGACCATGAGGGTCATGACGGCGACGTAGGCGCCGGCCCCGAGGTAGACCAGGCCCGGGGCGGGCGCGCCGCCCGCCGACTCGTAGGTCTTCTGCAGGGGCAGGTTGAGGACGTGGGCCAGGTTCTGGGCCCCCTCGGCCTGGTGGAAGGCGAAGTACCCGACCAGGCCCGCGAGCCCGATCTGGAAGACCAGCTTCTCCCAGGCGTAGAGCCCCTGGCGTCCGCCCGATCCGCGTGACGCCGCCGTCAGCTTGAGCCAGTCGTCGACGGCGCCCAGGGCGGCGAAGCAGACCATGACGATGAGGGCGGCCTGGACGTAGAACTGCCCGACGTCGGCGAGCAGGAGGACGGCCCCGGCCATGGCGCCGACGATGAGCACGCCTCCCATGGTGGGCGTGGCCTGCTTGCTGTTCATGTGCTGGCGCAGGGCCTGGGCGTCGGAGAGCCCGGTGTCGCCGATCTTCTTCATCTTGAGCCAGTGGATGACGCGGGGCCCGAGGGCGACGACGATGGTGAAGGAGAGGCCCGCCGCCGCCAGGGCCCGGAACTCGAGCTGGTCGAGCACGCGGAAGAGCCCGTACACCTCGCGCTCCACCAGCCAGTTCTCGATCGCCCTGAGGAGGAGGTAGAGCATGGGGGGTCCTAGGGCAGTGGCGTGGCCGGCGTCGGGGCGGGTCCCTTCGCGCCCGCGGGGCGGGTGGGGGCGTCCGCGGCCAGGGCGGCGGCGACGCGCTCCAGGGCCATGCGTCGCGAGCCCTTGAGCAGGACCGCGTCGCCGGCGCGGAGCAGGCGGGCCGCCGAGGGGGCGTGGGCCGGGTCCTCGATGGGCACGATGCGCTCGGCGGGCCACGAGCGGCTCAAGCGTTCGGCGATGAACCCGGCGAGCGGTCCGACGGTGACGACGAGGTCGGCGCGGTCGCCCGCGGCGATCGCCTCGCCGATCTCGCGGTGCAGGTCGGGGGCGGCGTCGCCGAGTTCGAGCATGTCGCCCAGGATCGCCACGCGCCGCGTCGATCCGCCGGCGAGCTCGGCGAAGGTCTCGAGGGCCGCGAGCATCGACTCGGGGTTGGCGTTGTACGCGTCGTTGAAGACCTCGACCCGCCCGCCCAGGACGGGGACCCGCGCCACCTGCATGCGCAGCTCGGCGGGCTCGACGCGGCGCAGCCCCTCGCGGGCGGCGTCGGGAGCGACGCCCAGCCGCCGCGCCACGGCGAGGGCCGCGGTGGCGTTGAGCGCGTTGTGGCGCCCGGCGAGCGGGACGTCGTACCACTCGCGCGCGTTGACGCGGAAGCGCAGGCACACGCCGCCCTCGCGGCGCTCGTGGGCACAGTCGGTCACGCGCAGGTCCGCGTCTTCGCCGAACCCGAAGGTGACGGCGGTCGCGCCCGCGACCTGGGCCAGGCGCTTGCGGGCCGGGCCCGCCAGGGCCTCGACCCCCGCCGGAAGGACCGCCAGCCCGCCCGGCACCAGCCCGCCCAGGAGCGAGGCCTCCTCGGCGGCGACGCCTGCCAGGGTCGCCAGCCCCTCCAGGTGCTCGCGTCCCACGCTGGTGATGACGGCGAGGTCGGGGGCAATGACCTGCGCCAGGGGGGCGATCTCGCCGGGCGCGTTGGTCCCGACCTCGCACACGAGGTACTGGTGGGAGCGGTTGGCGCCCAGGATCGTCAGGGGCACGCCCACCGCGTTGTTGAAGCTCTTGATCGACGCCGAACCGCGGAGGGTCGAGCCGAGGACGGCGGACAGGAGGCGGACGGTCGTGGTCTTGCCGTTGCTCCCCCCCACCGCGATGACGCGCGTGCTGTCGAGGCGTCGGCGGTGGGCCGCGGCCAGGCGCAGGAGGGCGGCACCCGAGTCCGGCGTGTGCAGCACCGCCATGGGGCCGATCCGCGCCCGCCAGCCCTCGGGGAGGGCCTCGGGGGAAGTGACGACCGCGAGGGCGGCGCCGGCGGCGGCGGCGTCCGGGAGGAAGGAGTGCCCGTCGGCGCGCTCGCCCCTGAGCGCGAAGAAGACCTGCCCCGGCCCGCAGGCGCGCGAGTCGACGCAGGCGCCGTGCACCGGTCCGGGGGGCGACTCGGGCCTCGCCAGCCAGGTCCCCCCGATCACCGCCTTGATGGCGTCCAGCGTCCAGTGGCTCATGGCGCTCTCACGCGCTCCTCCGCCCGCGTCGCCTGGCGTCGCGTCCCGCGGGGCGCGTGGGGCGCCGACCGCCCTTGGCCCCGGCGCCGCCCCGCAGGGCCTCGACCACCGACGACGCGACCTCGCGGTCGTCGAAGGGACGCCGGGCCAGCCCGCCCCGCCCGTCGGGGAGGATCTGTTCGGTCTCGTGTCCCTTGCCGGCGATCACGACCACGTCGCGTCCCTCGCCGCCCGCCCAGGCGGCCCGGATCGTCGCGGTAATGGCGGTCTCGCGGTCGGCGTGCACCGTGACGGCGGCGCGGCGCTGGGGCGGGACGCCCGAGAGGACCTGGTCGATGATGTCCCCGGGGGGCTCCGACCTCGGGTTGTCGCTGGTCACGACGACGGCGTCGGCCAGTTCCGCCGCCGCCGCGCCCATCCGCGGCCTCTTGGTCCTGTCCCGGTCGCCGCCGCACCCGAAGACGACGTGCAGGCGCCCGCCACGCCCCGAGGCCTGCATGGCCCGGCGGACCGTCACGAGGACGTTGCGCAGCGAGTCGTCGCTGTGCGCGAAGTCGACGAACACCGCCGCCCGGTCGTCGGCGCGCGTGACCGCCTCCAGTCGACCGGGCGGGGGCGCGGCGCGGGGCAGGGCCCGCTCCAGGTCCGCCGATCGGACCCCGAGGGCGTGCGCGGCGGCCACCGCGTGCAGCACGTTCATCGCGTTGTACTCGCCGATGAGCGGCACGGGCGCCTCGATCACGCCCCAGGGCCCGTCCAGGCGGAGGCGCATGCCGTCCATGGACTCGCTGAGGATCTCGGCCCGCGCGTCGCCCGCGTCGGCGGGCGCGAACAGGCCCGGCGTTCCGACGTGGCAGGCGGTCCGGGGCGCCCGGCACCCCGCCAGCACGGCGCCGGCCCAGGGGTCGGCGGCGCGGTGCAGCGCCACGCCGCCGGGCCTGACCAGCCCGAACAGCCGCGCCTTGGCCGCCGCGTACCGCTCCATGGAGCCGTGGTAGTCCAGGTGGTCGCCCGTGAGGTTGGTGAACACCGCGACGTCGAAGGCGAGGGCGTCGGCGCGCTTCTGGTCGAGGGCGTGGCTGGAGACCTCGAGGACGGCGGCGCGGCAGCCGCCCTCGACCATCGTCGCCAAGGTGCGCGCCAGCTCGATCGCGGGGGGGGTGGTGTGGGAGGCGCGGGCGACTTCGCGTCCGTCGTCGACCAGGACGGTGCCGATGAGCCCCGCGCGCAAGCCGCACTCGTTGAGCAGCCTCCAGCACAGCCAGGTCACGGTGGTCTTGCCGTTGGTCCCGGTGACGCCGACGGTGCGTAGTTTCCGGGCCGGCTCGCCATAGAAGCGGTCGGCGATGAGGGCCGAGGCCAAGGCGATGTCGGGGGCGAGGACGAGGGGGACGTCGGCGGCGTGGTCCCGGGCGGGGACGTGGTCGGTGAGGATGGCGGCCGCCCCCGCGCGCACGGCGTCGGCGATGAAGGCGCGGCCGTCGGCCTGCCCGCCCGGCCTTGCGACGAACATGGAGCCCGGGAGCACGGTTCGGCTGTCCTCGGTGAGGTCGCAGACCCGAACGTGCTCCGGACCGACCACGGTCAGCCCAAGCCGATCCCGCAGGCCATTCAATAGACCGGTCAGGTCCACGCCCGGATCCCCTCGACGCCGCCCACCGCCCTGAGCCTACGCGGGCTCCCCGGCGGCGCAACCATGATCGGCCTCCCAGCCGCCCCGCGCGGACAATTCCAACCATCCAACCCAACCCCGCAGGTCGGAGCCCGGGCGGGCCGCGTCAACCCCGGGCCGCTCCCGCCCGATCTGACCCCGGACCCACCCCGTGACCCCTCCCGCCGACCTCTCCGAACTCCGCCGGCAACTGGATGAGCTGGACCGCTCGCTGGTGGAGCATCTGGCGCGCCGGCAGTCGATCGTGGGGGAGGTGGCGCGGAGCAAGCTCGGCGGCACGTCGTCGCTGCGCGACACGCGGCGCGAAGAGGATCTGCTGACGGGGATCGTCGGGCACGCCCGTGGGCTGGGGCTGGACGGGTACTTCGTGACGCGGGTGTTCCGCGAGATCATGAGCCACTCGCTGCGCTCGCAGCAGGAGCGGCTGGTGGACCGGGACAACCCGGAGCGGGCGGGTCAGCGGCGGATCGTGGTCGGGTTCCAGGGCACGCAGGGGGCGTACAGCCACCTGGCGGCGCGGCAGCACTTCGCGGCCCGGGAGGTGCACGCGGAGTTCGCGGGCTTCGACACCTTCGGCGACATGCTGGCGGCGGTGCGCGACGGGCGGTGCGACTACGCGATGCTGCCGGTGGAGAACACCACGGCCGGGTCCATCAACCTCGCCTACGACGAGCTGGCGCGCACGGACCTTGCGGTCGTGGGCGAGGAACTGCAGGAGGTGGACCACTGCCTGCTGGCGCTGGAGCCGGTGCCGGTGTCGGCGATCCGGCGGATCTACTCGCACCCGGCGGCGATCGACCAGTGCACGAACTTCCTGAGCAACCTGGCCAACGTGCACGTCGAGAGCTACACGGACACGGCGATGAGCGCGCAGAGGGTGCGGGACGACGCGGACCTGTCGCAGGCCGCCATCGCCAGCGAGGAGGCGGCCCGGATCTTCGGGCTGCACGTGATCGCGCGCGGGATCGCCAACCAGCGCGACAACTTCACGCGGATGATGGTGGTGGCCCGCCGGCAGGCCCGGTTCGACACGCGGATCCCGTGCAAGACCAGCGTGATCTTCGCCACGCGGCACGAGGAGGGGGCCCTGCTCAGGGCCCTCAACGTGCTGGCGTCGCACCACCTCAACCTTACCAAGCTCGAGAGCCGGCCCCGCCCGGGCGTGGCGTGGCAGTACCTCTTCTACGTCGATTTCGAGGGGAACCTGGGCGACACGGAGGTCGAGCGGGCCATGCGCGAGCTGGCGGGGGAGACGAGCTACCTGCGGGTGCTGGGGAGCTACCCGTCGCGCACGACGCGGCAGTCCAGGCCCGCGGACGCCCGCCCGGCGTCGCGGGCCGCGCCCGCGCGGGCGGGGGGAGAGCGTGCGGCGTGGGTGCACGCCGGGCCGCTGGAGATCGGCGCGGGGCGCGCGGTGCTCATCGCCGGCGCGGGGCGCACCACCGACGCCCGTTCGATCGGCGAGGAGGCGCGCCGGATCCACGAGTCGGGGGCGCGGGGGCTGTGGGGCGGCGCGTTCTCGGCGGACCCGGAGGGGCAGCCCGCCGCCCCGCTCGGGCACGCGGCGTGGCTGGCCCAGGCGGCCGCCGCCTACGGACTGGCGGCGATCGCCGAGCCCCTGGCGCCGGGTGACGCGGCGGCGCTGGCGACGCACGTGCACGCATTCAGGCTCGGGCCCGCCGCCGTCCAGAACCACGCGCTGTTGCGCGAGGTCGGCCGGCTGGACAAGGCGGTGATCCTGACGCGGGGGCACCTGATCGGGGTCGACGAGTGGCTGTCGGCGGCGCAGGTCCTGATGTCGCGCGGCAACCGCCAGGTCGTCCTGTGCGACGAGGGGCTTCGGGGGATCGATCGGGCGGCGCGGCGGTCGCTGGACGTGGCGGCCCTGGCCGAGCTTCGTCAGCGGAGCGGGCTCCCGATCCTGATCGACCCGACGCACCTGGTGTGCGAGACGGACCCCGATCGCCTCGGTCGGATCCTGTCCCTGTGCCGGGCGGCCCTCGCGGTGGGGGTGGCGGGGGTGCTGGCCCGCCTGGCGGAGTCGGCGAGCCCGGAGCACCCTGGGTCGCTCGACGCGGAGGCCCTGTCTCGGCTGGCGGGGGCGCTCGCACCGGGCTAACGCGCCCGAGGCGTCCGGCCCCTGTAACATCCTGCTGCCCCATGAAGCTCCCCGCCGACGCCGTCAATCGCCTCCGGACGTTCTACGAAGGGCGGTCGGTGTGCGTCACGGGCGGGGCGGGGTTCATCGGGGGGCACCTGCTGGACGCGCTGGTCTCGCTGGGCGCGTCGGTGGCGGTGATCGACGACCTGTCGAACTCGACGGTGGAGCACGTCGCCGAGCTGATGGACCTGGAGCCCGAGCGCGTGCGGTTCGTGCACGGGTCGATCCTGGACCCGGTGGCGCTGTCGTCGGCGGTGGCGTCGTCCGGGACGGTGTTCCACCTGGCGGCCCAGGGCTCGGTGCCGCGCTCGGTCGAGGACCCGGACCGCACGTGGGCGGTGAACGCGACGGGGACGCTTCGCGTGCTGGAGACGGCGCGGGCCGCGCGGGCCGAGCGGGTGATCTTCGCGGCCAGTTCGTCGGCGTACGGCGACCAGCCCACGCTGCCGAAGGTCGAGACGCAGCCCGCGCAGCCGCTGTCGCCCTACGCGGCCAGCAAGCTGGCGGGGGAGGAGCTGCTGTTCACCTGGGCGCAGTGCTACGGGCTCTCGACGGTGAGCCTGCGGTTCTTCAACATCTTCGGCCCGCGCCAGAGCCCGGATTCGGCCTACGCCGCCGTGGTCGCCGCGTTCGGCAAGCGACTGATCAACGGCGAGGCGCTGGCGATCTTCGGCGACGGCGAGCAGACGCGGGACATGACGTTCGTCTCCAACGCCGTGCTCGCCCTGCTGCTGGGCGGGGCCTCGGGCAAGCCCCTCAAGGGCGAGGTGCTCAACATCGGGACGGGGCGGCGCGTCACGGTGCTGGACCTGGCCCACGCCATGGCCAGGGCCTGCGGCGTGACCAACCCCGTGATCAAGCACGCCCCGGTCCGCGCCGGCGACGTGAAGCACTCCATCGCCGACATCTCCCGCGCCCGCGACCTGATCGGCTACAACCCGGTCGCGACCCTCGAGGAAGGGCTGGGAGAGACCCTCGAGTGGTTCCGCAAGAGCCTGGTGAAGGCGTAGGCGATCACCTCGGAAGCCCCGGGCTCGCACGAGCCCCCCGCGCAAGCGGGGGGGAGGGCGGGCGCGAGCGCGGCGGGGAGGCGCGGGATACCGTCCGGCGATGAGCCGCGTGCTCGACACGCTGGGCGGTCTCTCCGAGTTGGCGCGACTGGCGGCGCTGTCGGGCTTTCGGCTGCGCGGGAAGTACTGGCGCTGGCGGCTGCACGCGGCGTTCGGGAACGGCACGCCGACGCGACGCGAGCGCTGGCGCGCGGTGCTGGAGTACGCCCGCTGGGTCCACCGCATGCGCCGCGACCACGCCTGAGGCCGCCCGTCACTGCCCGAACAGGTTCTTGGCGCCGAACATGCCCTGCTCCTCGAAGTAGTTGAGGGCCTCGTCGGTGGTTTTGAAGATCCTGGTGGCGGTCTCGGTGATGAAGGGGCTAGGGGCCTTCTTGGGTCGCCAGACGACGTAGACCTCCTTGGTGTGCTCGAAGGCGTGGTGGAGTTCGCGTTCGACGCCGGAGGAGAGGCCGGGGATGTCCTTGCCGCCGGCGCCTGGGAGTTCGGGGATGTAGGAGACGATCATGTCGGACTGGTCGATGAGCTTGAAGTCGCGCATGTAGATCTGGCCGTCGACGTCTCCGGCGATGTCGAGGACCTCGCGGACGCGGACGCGGAGGGGCTTGGCGGCCCTGGCGCCGCCGAAGGAGTGCGGGGCGACGTCGAGCCAGTCCTGCCCCTGCTTGGCGGCGGCGATGGCGCGGTCGAGGAGGAGCTTCTCGTCGACGTCGCCTGGGTCGAAGGTGATGAAGTGGTCGGCGAGGGCGGCGCGGAAGCGGTCGATCTCGGCGAGGACGTCGGGCATGTCGACGACGTGGCTCATGGGGAAGGAGGGGTAGACCTTCTTCATGTCGGGTCGGCAGAGGAGGCGGAAGAGGGTGCGCGTGGTGGGCTCGTGGCGTCCGCGCGAGAGGATGTAGAAGCGCGACGAGGGGATGGATCGGCTGAGGAGCTCGGTGGCGAGGATCTCCTCCTCGCGCCAGACCATGCAGTCCTTGAGCGTGGCGTCGACCTC
This sequence comes from Phycisphaerae bacterium, assembly GCA_016873295.1. Classification (GTDB taxonomy): domain Bacteria; phylum Planctomycetota; class Phycisphaerae; order Phycisphaerales; family UBA1924; genus VGXM01. Next base: position 39,699 of record VGXM01000012.1, on the reverse strand, counting down.
GTGCTCGGAGTGGAGGCGGTCGTGGACGACCTCGATGTTGTCGACGAGGCAGACGAAGAGGTCCGGGGCCAGCTTCTGGACCTGGTCGTAGTCGAAGGCGGCGAAGAGCCCGTGCCGCCAGCGGAAGGTGGCGTGGGTGTTGACGACGATGTTGGCGCGGTCGCGGCTGTCGGCGATGATGTCCTTGAACGCCGCCCGGCGCATCGAGTCCAGCCGGCTGATGGGCAGGTCGAGGATCTTGCCCGGGCGGACGTCGCGGGCCTCGCGGTACATCATGTCGCCCACGTGGTAGACCTCGACGCTCTCCCCCTGCTGCCCGGCGAAGCGGGCCACGCCCTCGAGGAAGGGCTTCTTGTCCATGCCGACCTGACCGGTCACGATCGCGCGCATCGGGCCTCCTTGGGGGCAAGTGTATGAAGCGAGCCCGCGCGGGCCCTTCATCCCCTACGCTTGCCCCCTATGCCGATCCTCATCGACGCCCAGACGCGCGTGATCTGCCAGGGCATCACCGGCGCCTTCGGCGCTCAGCACACCCGGGGCTGCCTGCACTACGGCACGAAGCTCGTCGGGGGCGTCACGCCCGGCAAGGGCGGCACCAGGGACGCCAACGGGCTCCCCATCTTCGACACCGTCGAGCAGGCCGTGAAGGCGACCGGCGCCACCGCCACCATGATCTTCGTCCCGCCGGCGTTCGCGGCGGACTCGATCCTGGAGGCGGCGTCGGCGGGCATCCGCTGCATCTGCGCCATCACCGAGGGGATCCCGGTGCAGGACATGGTCCGGGCCCGGGCGCTGCTCGACGGCATGAACCGCGAGGCGGAGGGCAAGCCCAACCCCGGGCCCGCCGCGCTCCTGCGCTGCACGCTCGTCGGGCCCAACTGCCCGGGGGTGATCACGCCGGGGCCCAGGACGGGGTCGGGGGAGTCGGCGACGGGCCCGTACACGAACGCGGGGTGCAAGATCGGGATCATGCCGGGGTACATCCATCGGCACGTCTCGGAGAGCACGCTGGGCAAGGCGGTGGGGATCGTGAGCCGCTCGGGCACGCTGACCTACGAGGCGGTGTGGCAGACCAGCACGCTGGGGCTGGCACAGTCGACGTGCGTGGGGATCGGGGGCGACCCGGTCCGCGGCATGAACCACATCGACTGCCTGCGGCTCTTCGAGAGCGACCCGGAGACGCACGGCGTGCTGCTCATCGGCGAGATCGGCGGCTCCGACGAGAACGACGCGGCCCGGTTCATCCGGCGGCACGTCACGAAGCCGGTCGCGGCGTTCATCGCCGGGCGCACGGCGCCGCCGGGGCGGCGCATGGGGCACGCCGGGGCCATCATCGGCGGCGCCGACGACACCGCCGACGCCAAGATCGAGGCCCTGCGCGAGGCGGGCGTCACGGTGGCGTCCACCCCGGCGGAGATGGGCGCGGCGATGCTCAAGGCCATGAAGCTGGGCTGAGCCCGGTCAGAAGAGCGTGTAGATGAAGGGGGCCGCGGCCGTCCCGCCCAGCAGGATCAGCACCCCGACCGCCAGCAGCGCCACGACGATCGGGATCAGCCACCACTTCTTGTTATGCCTGAGGAAGTCGACGAACTCCCCGACGATGCCGCGCGCCCTGCCCTGTGCCTCGGACTCGAACTCGGAACTCGCCGACGACGGCTTGTGGTCCTGGGTGTTGCTCATGGGGGTGCTCGAGGGTCAGAACTGGCGGAAGTAGCGCTTGGGATCGGTCGGGGGGCGGTGCTCGCTCCAATAGGTGGTGGCGGCCCGGTCGAGCCGACGCTGCATGGGGTCGTTGCCCAGCAGCCGCATGACCAGGCCGATCGGCGTGAGGACCGCGTAGTAGATCAGGGCGAGGAGCGCGTGGCTGATGGTCCAGCCGATGGGGAGGGCGGCGTACATCCAGCCGGTGTAGAGCCTGGTGCCGACCTTCGATGACACGAGCGTGACGATGCAGCCCGTGGCGCCCACCGCGATCGACGCCCCGGCGATCACCCGGGGCGGCACGCCCAGGAAGCGCTCCAGCCCGCCGATCATGAGCAGCGTGAGCGGGATCGCAACCCCCATGAGCTGCGCCCTCCTGGGCTGCTCGGCGTTGATCACGATCGAGGTCAGGAAACACAGGCCCGTGACGCCCGCGGCATAGAGCAGCGTTGTCGGCGACCAGAACGCCAGCCTGGCGAGCAGCGCGAAGAAGATCAGCCACAGGAAGCTGAAGACGATCAGCTCCTTGCGGGACGGGTTGATCCTGATGTCGATGAGTGCCATGGGGTGCGTCCGTGGGTCGTTCCTAACGGGGCGTCCTGAAGCGGGCGATGGAGTCGGCCTGCCCCGCGAGATACCGGGCCGCCACCTCGTGCCCGGCTTGGTTCCAATGGCTGTCCCCCTGGAGCAGGACCGCCGCGGGGTCGGCGCCGGCGAACGGGACGGTGAGGTCAATCATGGTGACGGCGTGGTGGGCGCACCACTGCGCGACGCGCGCGCGGATGGCGTGCCGCTCGTCCTCCGTCGCCCCCGAGGCCGACTTGAGCGCGGCCCACGCGGAGTCCGACCACTCGAACTGCTCGGGAAGGTACCAGATGGTCAGCGGCCTCCCCGCGGCGGCCTGCAGCAGGGCGTCCAGCCCCGCCCGCGTGTCGTCCCACGCCGCGTTGAGCCGGGCGGTCGGAGAGGCCGCGGAGAGCTGACGCGAACGGAGGATGAACTCCGCGCGGGCCGCGACGAAGGGCACGATCCGAGTGTTGCGGACGAGAAGCCCGTACAAGGCGGATGGAACCGGGTCGGCCTTGCCCGCCCTGATGTCGGCGAGGCGGGAGCGCCAGAAGGCGTTGTCGTCGAGGTCGTTGCCGGAGAAGAAGACGTGCACGACCTCGTCGACGTCGTACCGGGCCCCGACGCCTGTGAGCAGGTCGGCCTGGTGGGCCGCCGCGGAACTGGGGCACCTCATGTTGACGATGGTGAACTCGGCGTCGGGCCGCGCGCCGCGGGCCAGCCCCTGGAACACGTCGCCGAAGCGGCTCGACTGACTCACGCCGTACCCGAACGTGAATGAGTCGCCCAGGAGACCGACGCGGTACTCGCCCGGTTCCTTCGGCGTCGGCTCCACCTCCGCCAGCCCGATCGAGTTGATGCTGGAGCGCACCTTGAAGTCCCTGGTCCAGAAGTAACCCGGGCCGGCGTGCCCCAGCAGCGTCCCGCCGTCGCGGTCGGCGGTGTGCACGCCCAGGGGCCCGCGCCCGTCCGCGTCATACCAGCCCGGCGGCACCCAGCCCAGAACGCGCAGCCCCACGTCGCCCGCGACCAGGATCAGGATCGCCGCCAGCGCCAGGGCCGCGGCTGCGAACAGCGCCCGCCTGGCGGGCGAGAGTCTCGGGCGCGGGCGATCGGTCGCGGCGTGTGCCATGGCGAGGCGGTCAGTCCAGCTCGAACTGGTCGAGGTAGGAATCGTCCTTGTGGTCCCTGGCGTTGGGCTGCTCGTCCTTCAACAGCACGAACCGCTCCAGCACGAGCACGTCCATGTTCGTGCCCATGAAGCAGCGGAAGGCGTGCTCGTGCGAGCAGACGATCGGCTCCGACCGCACGTTGAAGCTCGTGTTGATGATGACCGGGCAGCCCGTGCGGCGCTCGAAGGCCTTGAGCAGCGTGTAGTACCGACCGTGGCGCTCGGCGTCGACGGTCTGCACGCGCGCCGAGCAGTCCACGTGCGTGATCGCCGGCACGACGGATCGCTGCACCTTGAGCTTGTCGATCCCGAAGAGCCCGTCGCCCTGCCCGTTGGCGGACAGCCGCTTCTCCTCCCGCACCGGCGCCACCAGCAGCATGTAGGGCGACTGCTCGCGCGGGCGCATCGCGAAGAACTCGTCGACGCGCTCCTCCAGCACCGAGGGCGCGAACGGACGGAACGATTCGCGGAACTTGATCTTCAGGTTCATGACCGACTGCATCTTCGTCGAGCGGGCGTCGCCCAGGATCGAGCGGGCGCCCAGCGCCCGCGGCCCGAACTCCATCCGACCGTTCATCCAGCCCACGACCTTCTCCTCCGCCATCCGGTCCGCGACAAACCCGCAGAGGTCCTCGTCGGACTCGAAGTGCCGGTACTTGGCCCCCTTGGCGTCGAGGAAGGCGCGGATGTCGCGCTCGTCGAAGCTCGGGCCGAGGTAGCTTCCCCGCTGCGAATCGCGGGCGCCCACGGTGCGGGGCTTGTCGAGGAGCTGGTGCCAGATGAACTGGGCCACGCCCAGCGCGCCGCCGGCGTCGCCCGCCGCCGGCTGGATCCACAGGTCGTCGAAGGGCCCCTCGCGCCGGATCACGCCGTTGCCCACGCAGTTGAGGGCCACGCCCCCCGCCAGGCAGAGGTTCTTCATGCCCGTGAGGCGGTGGGCGTGCCGGGCCGCCTTGAGCATGATCTCCTCGGTGACCTTCTGGATGGAGGCGGCGATGTCCATCTCGCGCTGCGTGAGCCTGGACTCCGGGTCGCGGGGCGGTCCGCCGAACAGGCGCGCGAAGCGGTCGTTGGTCATGGTGAGGCCCTGGCAGTAGTGGAAGTAGCGCATGTCCATGCGGAAGGAGCCGTCGTCCTTGACGTCCAGGAGTTCCTTGCGGATCAGGTCGGTGAAGCGCGGCTCGCCGTAGGGCGCCAGGCCCATGAGCTTGTACTCGCCCGAGTTGACCTTGAACCCGGTGAAGTAGGTGAAGGCGGAGTAGAGCAGGCCCAGGGAGTGCGGGAAGCGCATCTCGTGCGAGAGCTCCACGCGGTTCCCGCGACCGACGCCCAGCGACGCCGTGGCCCACTCGCCCACGCCGTCGAGCGTGAGCACGGCGGCCTCCTCGAAGGGCGAGGGGAAGAAGGCGCTGGCGGCGTGGGACTGGTGGTGCTCCGTGAACACGAAGCGCCGGCGGTACTGGCCCTTGAGCTCGCGGCGCATCTCGCGGGGCAGGTAGAGCTTCTGCTTGAGCCACAGGGGCATGGCCTGGCAGAAGCTGGCGAAGCCCGCCGGCGCGTACGCCAGGTAGGTCTCCAGCAGTCGCTCGAACTTGAGCAGCGGCTTGTCGTAGAACCCGACGTAATCGAGCTCACCGGGCCCCAGACCCGCCTCACGCAGGCAATAGTCGATCGCGTGGATGGGAAAGCGGTCGTCGTGCTTCTTGCGCGAGAACCGCTCTTCCTGGGCGGCGGCGACGATCCGACCGTCCACGACGAGCGCGGCGGCGGAGTCGTGGTAATACGCCGAGACCCCCAGGATCGCCGTCATTGCGAACCTCCGTGCGCGCCGCTTCTCCCGCGGTTGCCGAGTATACCACGAGCCCGGCTCGCGCCGCACGCCGCGGGCGGGCCCGATCGCCACAACGCGGCCCCGACGCCCTCGCGGCTTCTCGGCGTGGTGCTACCGCGCCCAGAGGAGCGCCCCGTCCGTTGCCTCCAGCGCCGAGCCGTTGAGCGGGCCCACCTCGTGTTCGAGGAGCCAGCGCTTGCGGTCCAGCCCCCCGGCGTACCCGTGCAGCCTGCCCGTGGACGCCACCACCCGGTGACACGGCACGATCACGGCGATGGGGTTGGCGCCGTTCGCCCGCCCCACCGCCCGGGCCGCGTCGGGGCGCTCCATGCGGGCCGCCTGCTCGCCGTAGCTGATCACCGCGCCGAAGGGGATCTCGCAGAGGACCCGCCACGCCGCGATCTGGAAGGGCGTCCCCCGCAGGTCCAGCGCGACCCCGAACTGGCGCCTGGCGCCCGCGAAGTACTCGTCGAGTTCGTCGGCGGCGCGCCGGGCGTGCGCGAGCGCCGGCCCGTCGCGGGCCGAGGGCCCGTGGCCCTCGTCGCGCTCGAGGGCGAACCGGCACCCGACCACGCCGCGCTCGCTGGCGGTGACGACCAGCGTCCCCAGCGGCGAACGGAGCGAGCGCGTGGCGGTGGCCTCGCCGGGGCGCCGCCCGATCCGCCATCCGAGCACGTGTCCGTCGGCGTGTGTGAGCAGGTCCATGGCGGGGTGGTCCGAGAATCCGCGTCCCGCGCGGGGCGGCGAACTCAGCATAGCGCGGAACGCGCCCGGGGGCGTTGGATCCGCGTCCTGCGAGTACCATCCGACGGTACCATGCCCGCCCGCTCGCTCCAGCACGAGATCGGGAAGAAGAAGCCCTTCGACTCCCCGGAGGTCGAGGCCTTCCTCAACCTGGCGCGAACGCACGGCGAGTTGAGCGGGCCGATCGAGCACCTCCTGGGCCGGCACGCCCTCTCCCCCTCGGCGTACAACGTGCTGCGGATCCTGCGGGGCTCGCTCCGGACCAGCCCCAGCCGCGCCGCGCACATGGGCCGGCGCTGCGCCGAGATCGGCGCCGAACTGGTCACGCGCGTGCCCGACGTGACGCGCCTGGTCGATCGCCTGGTGCGGCAGGGGTACGTCGAGCGGAGGCGTTGCACCCGCGACCGCCGCGTCGTCTATGTCCGGATCACCGGGGAGGGCCTGGCGGTCCTGGCGGCGATCGACCGGCCCCTGCTGGCCCTGCACCGCGCGCAGTTGGCGCACATGACCCGCGCCGACCTCGCCGCGCTGTCGCGGCTCCTGGTCAAGGCCCGCCGGGCGGGGAGCGGGGCGACCTCGCGGGGCTCGTAGGAGTGCGGGGGCGGCGCGCGTGGGGTCGCGTCCTCATCGCCCCGCGACGCCGCGGCACTCCCGCGCTCCCGGGCCCGCAAGCACCCCGGAGCCCGTCGGGCCCGTCCCGCGGGCGCGGGTCCCCGGAGCGCGGAGGCGTCGATCGTCGATACGATTGCCCGTGCTGGTGCTCACCGTCATCCAGGGCCCGGACAAGGGCAAGACGCTCGAGCTGCCCGACGGGCAGCCCCAGCTCCTTGGGCGATCCAGCGAGGCCCTACCCATCGGCGACAGGGCGGTGAGCCGGCGGCACGCCGAGCTCACCCCCGACGACGGCAAGTGGTGGCTCGGCGACCTGTCGAGCCAGAACGGGACGTTCGTGAACGGCGTGCGGATCGAGGGGCGCGTGCGCCTGGTGCCGGGGGACCAGATCCGCGTCGGGTCGTCGGTGCTGGTCTTCGGCACGCGCGACAGCGGGCCCGACCTGGTCCGCCTCATGCGCCCCGACCAGCTCGACGCCACGGTCGAGCGCGTGATCCCCAGCAGCGACGACTCGGTGCTGCTGGCCGAGGCGGGGGCGGGGTGGGCCGTCGAGCACCTGCGCGTGCTCCAGCAGTTGGCCTCGCTGCTCTCCTCGCGGGTGATGGACCGCAAGGAGCTGCTGTCGGCGGTGCTGGGGCTGGTCTTCGAGCAGTTCCGCCCCGAGCGCGGGTTCGTGATGGCGGTGCAGCCCGACCAGGCCTGGTCGGCGGAGGTGGTGCGCTACCGCACGCCTCCCAAGGGGCAGGAGGAGGCCAAGATCCACGTCAGCCGCACCATCCTCCAGCACGCGATCACGCGGGGCGAGGGCGTGCTGAGCCAGAACGCCATGAGCGACCAGCGCTTCGCGGGGCACGACAGCGTGCAGCGCCTGGCGATCCGCTCGGCCATGTGCTCGCCCATCCGCTTCCGCGAGCGCACGTACGGGGCGATCTACGTCGATGGGTCGATGGCCGCCCCGGGCTTCACGGGCGGGCAGCTCGCCCTGCTCAACACCATCGGGCTGCACACGGGCATGGCCCTGGCCAACCTCGACCTGCGGGGGCGCCAGCTCCACAGCGAGCGCCTCGCCGCCATGGGCGAGACCGTCGCGTCCCTCAGCCACGCGATCAAGAACATCCTCCAGGGCCTCCGCGGCGGGGCCGACGTGGTCGAGCTGGGGCTCAAGAAGGACGACGTGACCATCGCCAAGGGCGGGTGGTCGATCCTCAAGCGGAACATCGACCGCATCGTCGCCCTCACGCTCAACATGCTCACCTACAGCCGGCAGCGCTCCATCGAGCCGGAGGTGACGCGCCTGGGCGGGTTGCTCGCCGACTGCACCCAGCTCCTCCAGGGCGTGTGCGAGGCCCGGCAGGTCGCCCTCATCATCGACGTCGATCCGGAGCTGCCCCCCATGCTCATGGACCCGACGCTCATGCACCAGGCCCTCATGAACCTCCTCACCAACGCCCTCGAAGCCGTCGAGGCCAAGAAGGGCGTCGTCACCGTGCGCGTCGCCTACCACCCCGCGGGCGGGTCGGGGCGGCTGGAGGGCTGGAGCGGGCCGACGGCGGAGGTACTCGTCATCGACAACGGGCCGGGCATCCCCCTCGACCGCCAGGCGTGGATCTTCGAACCCTTCAACACCACCAAGGGCGGGCGGGGCACGGGCCTGGGCCTGGCGGTCGCGACGCGGATCGTGGAGGAGCACAAGGGCCGCGTGAGCGTCGAATCGGCCCCCGGCAAGGGCGCGACCTTCCGCGTCATCCTCCCCGCGGACACGTCGGCGAAGTTCGACCCCTCCGAGACCGCCGCCAGCAAGCCCCAGGCCGGCGAAGGCCCGCGCATCTTCCACTGACCCGCCCCCAGCCCGCGCCTCCGAGATCGGCTCGTCGATCTCGGCGCCCCGCCCCCCTACGCCGCCCACATCCGCACCACCCCGTGCCCCGGTCGGATGATCGCGTGCTGGGCCGTGAACGATTGGCGCACGCCGGGGTCGGTGAGCATGCCCAGCAGGCGGTCGTCGTCGGGATCGACGCTCCCGTCCGCCAGGGCCGCCAGGCGCTCGAAGCGCGGGCCCGACGTGCGGAACCACGCGGGGATTCGGGCCGGCGGTGGCACGGCCCGGCAGTCGTTGGTCGCGACCAGGGGCGCTCCGTCGCGCTCGGGGCGCCGGACGCCCGCGCGCCCCGGGATCCGCTCCACCACCGCGCGTTGCTCGTTGCGCGTGCCGCAGAGGATCACCGCGACGGGGCCGGCCAGCCGCGCGCGCACCACCATGTCCAAGGCCTGCTCGAACGAGCGCGCGTCCTCGAGCACGCCGCGCATCGCCAGCAGGACGGGCCACCCCAGCGGGTTGACGCGCCCGCCCACCGGCACGGCGTTGGTCGCCAGCGCGAACCCGCCCCGGTGCGACAGCCCCGTCGCCACCGCGACCGATCCGGGCCACGCGGCGACGGTGAACCGCTCGCCCGCCGCGTCGCGGTACCGCACAACCGCGCTCGTCCGCGACAGCACCTCCGGGGGCCAGAAGTCCAGGTTCCGGGCCAGCACCGGGCCCGAGGGCGTCGCCAGGGCCAGCGTCGAGCACCCCGGCAGGCCCGTGTGGGAGCGGTCGAGCGCCAAGGGCGGATCGGCGCCGTCGGCGGGCCTGGGGCGCGCGGCGAGGCGCCCCAGCGCCAACTCCGCCGCGACGTTCCCGAGCATCGCCCGACGCCAGGGCACCCCGGCCCACGCCGCGATGGCCCGCACCTCCGCGTCGAACCGCCCCCGCGTGCGCACGCGCACGAGGTCCGCCAGCGCGTGCCAGGCCCGCGGCAGGTGCTCGGTGAAGGTCATGACAAGGTCGCGGGCGTGGGCCCGGGCCCACTCGGGCTGCCCGGCGTAGCCCGACCCGGGCGGGCCCGACAGATCAAGCGTCATCTCCGGGCAGGGTCGCGGCGTGGGGGCGGCGGGCCGCATGAATAATGATACGAGCCGATCGTGCCCCGCTCCGGGCACGGCGCCCGGGACGGAGAGAGCCCTTGCATCGAGCGCCCCCATGTGGGATACTGATCCATGCGTGCCGGGGTGGGGTCGGTCCATGAGCTGGATCAGGACGATCGGTGTGACGTGCCTGGCCGCTCCCGCCTTCGCCGCGCCCCCCGGTTGGTCCACCGTGCCGGGCGGGCCCACGGGGCGCGTCAGCGCCATGCAGGCAATGGAGACGCCGAGCGGCCCGAGGCTGTACCTGGGAGGCGTGTTCGCCGGCGCCGGCTCGATCCCATCGCCCAACCTGGTCGCCTGGACCGGATCGGCGTTCGAGCCCGGGCCGGGCGTCGGCACCGAGGTGCTGACGCTCGCGGTGTTCCCCTACCAGGGCCAGCCGCGACTGGTCGCCGGCGGGTTCCTCAACGTTGCCGGGCGAAACGTCGCCGCGCTCGTCGGCGCCGCCTGGGCCGGCCTCCCCGGCTCGCCCACCCCGTGGGTGGGCGGCCTGGGCGTCTTCGACGATGGCTCGGGCCCCAGCCTCTTCGTGTCGACGCCCGTCATCGGCTTCCACGGCAGCGACTACATCGCGCGCTTCGACGGGGCGGCCTGGTCCGGACCCGGCCGCGGCATCATCAGCGTCGCGCGGGCCCTGACCGTCTTCGACCACGGCTCCGGACCACGCCTCTACGCCAGTTGGCCCCCGGTGACCGCCCCCACCAGTGACCGCGTCGGCGTGTGGAACGGCTCGGCGTGGACCGGCATCGGCGCGCAGCTCCCCTTCCGACCCGACGCCATGGTCGTCCACGACGACGGCGCCGGACCGGCCCTGTTCGTGGGCGGCCCCGGGTCGGGCCCCACCGTCACCCTCGCCCGCTACGACGGCTCGGCGTGGTCGGGGCTCGGCGCCGGCACCGTCGGGCCGGTCCGAGCCCTGGCCTCCTACGACGACGGCAGCGGCCCCGCCCTCTACGCCGCGGGGACGATCACCTCGGCGGGCGGAGCCCCCGTCGCCGCCATCGCCCGCTGGAAGAACGGACGCTGGACCCCGCTGGGCCCCGGCCTCACGGGCGGCAGCGTCGAGACCCTCGCCGTCTTCGACGACGACGGACCCGGGCCCATCCCCCCCGCCCTCTACGCCGGCGGCACCTTCACCCACGCCGGCGGCGCCCCGTCCCCGTTCCTCGCGCGATGGGCGCCGCCCGCCTGCCGCGCCGACTGGACGGGCGACGGCGTGGTCGACTTCAACGACCTGCTCGGGTTCCTCAACGACTTCAACGCCGCGGGCGAGTACGCCGACCTCAACGCCGACGGCGTGGTCGACTTCAACGACCTGCTCGAGTTCCTCAACCTCTCCAACGCCGGGTGCTGACGCGCCGCCTACGCGAGCACGCCGTACTTCAGGATGCAGCGCAGCGCCGACACCCCGTCGCGCCAGCCGATCTTCTTGCCCTCGTCGTAGGTGCGGCCGGCGTAGGAGACGGGCACCTCGTAGATCCGCGGCGGGCGCACGCGCCCCTCGGGCCCCGGCAGGCGCATCCGGGCCAGCCTGGCCACCAGCTCGGGCTCCACGCCGAAGCGGTTCTCCTCGATCGTCAGCCGACGGGCCACGTCCAGCGTGAACGCCTTGGAGCAGCACTCGATGTCGGAGAGGTTGAGGTTGGAGAACATGTTGCTCAGGCGCGTGATCATGGTGTTGGCCACGTAGTGCCAGTAGTAGAGCACGCGGTGCGTGTGCCCGAGGAAGCGCGAGCCGATGACCGCGTCGGCCCGTCCGTCCAGGATCGGCCTCAGCACGTCGGCGTGGTCCGCCGGGTCGTACTCCAGGTCGGCGTCGTGCACGAGCAGGACGTCGCACGAAGCCGCGACCGCCGCGTGCAGGGCCGTCCGCAGCGCCGCCCCCTTCCCCTGGTTCACCGGGTGGAAGAGCGGCGTGACCTCGGGCATCTCGCCCAGCTCGCGCACCACCTCCGTCGTGCCGTCGCTGGAACCGTCGTCGCAGAGGAAGACGCGGCGGTCGAGCCCCGCCTCCACGCCCTCGGGCCCGGGGGCCGTGGGCGTCGGCGTCGCCAGCAGCCGCTCGATCGACTCGCGGAGCAGCGCGCGCTCGTTATACACCGGGATGAGCAGTCCGAGGACCATGCCGGGAGGTTACCGCGCCGAGCGAGGCGACGCCCGCAGCGCCGATTCCAGGATCCGGCGCTGGGGCGTGGCGAGCGCGATCAACCCCAGGTCCCCCGCCGAGACCCAGCGTCGGCCCGGCGCCGACGTCCCCGCCCACCGCCCGCGGTACACCATGATCACGACGTCGCGGTGCGTGGTCCGATGCATGACGCAATCGACCCGCCTCAGGCCCGCGGCCCCCGCGTACGCCGACAGGGCCCGCCGCGTCGCCCCGCGATCGAGCGTCGGGGCCTGCCAGAGCCCGCCCCAGAGCCCGGCGTCCGGGCGCCGTTCGACCAGCACCCGCCCGTCCACGTCAAGCACCACCGCCGAGGCCAGGCGGAGCAATGCACGCCGCGCCGGAGACTTGGGGAGCGGGATCCGGTCCTGCCGACCCGCCTTGCGCGCACGGCACGCCCCGCCCAGGGGGCAGCGCCCGCAGCCCGGATTCCTGGGCGTGCACACCGTCGCGCCCAGTTCCATGAGGCCCTCGTTGAACGCGCCCGCGCGGGCCCCGGCGATCGACGCCAACGCCGCCGCCCGCGCCCACGACCACGACAGGGCGCGGGGGCTCCCGTGCCGGAGGGCCTTGCCCTCCAGGCGCAGCAGCACGCGGGCCACGTTGCCGTCGACGATCGGCTCGGGTCTCCCCCCCGCGATCGACGCCACCGCTCCCGCCGTGTACCGCCCAACCCCGGGCAGCGTCCGCAGGTCCGCGGCGTCGGTCGGCGTCACGCCCGCAAAGCGTTCGACGATCGCGCGGGCCGCCTCGTGCAGGTGCCGCGCCCGCCGGTAGTACCCCAGCCCGGACCACAGGGCCAGCACCTCGTCCCTTTCGGCCCGGGCCAGGGCCGCCGCGGTCGGGAATCGGGCCATGAACGCGCCGAACCGCTCCGCGACCCGCGCCGCCTGGGTCTGCTGGAGCATCACCTCGCTCACCAGGCTGGCGAAGGGGTCGCGGGGGCTCGTGCGCCAGGGGAACGCGCGGGCGTGCCCCTCGAACCACGCCCGCAGCGACCGCACCAGTTCGGCGTCGCGCTCAAGGAGCTTCACGCAGCACCCGCGAGATCCCCGCCTTCACGGCCTTCCAGTCCGACCCTGGCGCCGTGCCCACCGTCACCCAGTCGTCGCTCATCAGCACGTTGGTCACCCCCGGGATCGCGAAGAGCGCCGACGCGATCGGGTCGCCCCCCGCCTGCTCGGCGCTGAAGAAGGAACGCCGCTCCGCCGCGACCGCTCGGTCCAGCACGCACTTGACGGCGTTGGGGTTCGGCGTCTCCTGGAACTTGACCACCCTGAAACTCACGCCCGACGCTAGGCCCGCCCCCGATGGGAGCGGCCTCCTTGGAATGGCCCCGGTGGGACCGGCGTGCCACGGCTGTTCGGATCTGCGGACAGTCGTGCGCCCCCCAAGACACGACCGTGCCCAAGGGCGCACGGTCGTGGCACGGGGAACGCGGCGTCCGCCGGACCGGCACACTAGACTCAGGCGTGCTCGACCTTCAGTCGCTCCAGGACCTGGTGCAGCGCTTGCGCGCGTACTCGACCGCCGAGGTCGCGGTCGAGCTCGCCCTCATCTGGATCGTCGTCTACCTCATCGTCCGCTTCGTGCAGGGCACGCGGGCGGCGGGCGCGCTCAAGGGGCTCTTCGTCGTCCTCGTGCTCGGGACCATCGCCTCGCGCTTCGCCGGGGCCTCCAGCTTCCAGCGCCTCGGGTTCCTTTATGACCGCTTCCTGGCCCTGGTCGCGGTCTCGCTCATCGTGATCTTCCAGCCCGAGCTCCGCCGGGCCCTGATCCGCCTGGGCGAGGCGGGGTTCCTGCGCGGCACGCCCAAGGAGATCGCCTTCGTCACGGGCGAGCTGGCCGACGCCTGCAAGTACCTGTCGAGGGCCAAGTTCGGCGCCCTCATCGTGCTGGAGCGCCAGGTGGGGCTGGCGGGCGTGGTCGAGGGCGGCACGCCCCTCAACGCCGAGCTCTCCGCCCGACTCCTCCAGACCATCTTCTTCCCCGGCTCGGCCCTGCACGACCTGGCGGTGGTGGTCAAGGGGCGCGTGGTCCGGGCCGCGGCGGTGCAGCTCCCCCTGGCCGAGCCCGCCGAGATGCCCGACCCGTCGCTGGGGTCGCGGCACCGGGCCGCGGTGGGCGTCTCCAAGGAGTGCGACGCCCTCGTCGTGGTGGTGAGCGAGGAGACGGGCGCGATCCGCATCGCCGAGCGCGGGCGCCTCAGCACGCCCATGTCCCCCGAGGAGCTCGAGAAGGAGCTGACGCGTCGCCTGTCGAGGGTGACGCCCAGGCGGGGGCGGGCGGGGCCCGACACCCACGCCGCCGAGCCCCCCCTGGAGCCCGCCCCCTCCGAGCCGGCCATGAGCGCCGAGGAGGCGGCCAACAGCGCCTCGGGCGCCCCGCTCACCGCGGGCGAGATCGCCGAGGCCCGCGACAGCGCGGAGGCCCGCAATGCCTAGGAACCTGGGCGCCATCGTCATCACCACGATCGTCGCGCTCCTGGTCTGGATCTTCGCCGAGTCCGAGAGCCTCCGCTCCCGCGAGTTCGCCACCGACGTGACCTTCGTCGTGGACGCCCAGAGCGATCGCCTGGTCGCGGTCGGCGCCAACACGGGGTGGACCGGTCGCGTGGGCATCACCCTCACCGGCCCCGCCGGGTCGCTGGAACGGGTCGAGCGGCGCCTGCGCGAGGGCGTGAGGCTCGCGCCCGGCATGGCGGGCGTGCCCCTCGAGGTCGGCACCCGGGCCGTCATGCTCCGCGACGCGATCCGGGGCCTGCCCATCGTGCGCGAGACCGGCGTCACCGTCTCCCGCGTCGACCCCGCCGAGGTCCTTGCCGAGGTCGACCAGGTCCGCCAGGCCGAGGCCCGCGTCGTTGTGGACGCCGGCGACGCGGAACTCGACGGCGCCCCCGACGTCACGCCCCCCACGGCCCAGCTCCGGGGCCCGGGCCGCGCCCTCGACCGCCTCGGCGCCCGCGAACCCACCGTCAGCCTCAGGCTCGAGCCCGCCGCCCTCCGCAACCTCGTCCCCGGGCGGCGCGAGACCCTGACGCGCGTGCCCCTCCGCCCCCCGCCGGAGCTCGACGGGGTCGTGGGTGTCCGCGTCGAACCCTCCACCGCCGACGTCCAGCTCACGCTCCGCAGCCGCACCGCCCAGGTCGAGCTCCCGGCCGTCCCCGTCGGCGTCTGGCTCGCCGGCAGCGAGATGGCCCGCTTCGAGGTCGTCATCAAGCCCGAGGACCAGTTCATCCGCAACGTCCGCGTGAGCGGGCCCAGCGACCTCATCGCCCAGGTCCGCTCCGGCGAACTCAGGATCTCCGCCACCGTCGTCCTGGGGTTCGAGGAGTTGGAGCGCGGCATCACCAGCAAGGACGCCGTCTTCAACCTCGTCCCCTCGCCCCTCCGCGTCGAGGCCGACAGCCGACTCGTCCGCTTCGAGATCCGCCGCAAGCCCAACGGGCAGCCCACCCCGCCGGGCGCGGAGAGGTAGCCCGCGTCGCGGCATCCCTCGCCGGTAGAAGACGCCACCGGCGGCCCCTAACCTTCCGTCCCTCTCAACCCGCCCATGGTTTGGATTGCGGTTGGATCGAGCCCTCGTGCCCGGAAGGAACGCCCGTGAAGATCAACACCGGTGAAATCGCCAGCGTGATCAAGCAGGAGATCGAGCAGTACGCCGCCGACCTCGAGGTCTCGGAGGTCGGGCGCGTCATCGAGGTCGGCGACGGCATCGCCCGGGTCTACGGGCTGGCCAACGCCATGGCCGGCGAGCTCCTCGAGTTCCAGACCGCCGAGGGCTCCGTCATGGGCCAGGTCTTCAACCTCGAGCTCGACACCGTCGGCGCCGTCATCTACGGCGACTACCTGTCGGTGAAGGAAGGGGACATGGTCAAGGCGACGGGCCGCCTCCTCGAGGTGCCCGTCGGCGAGGCCATGCTCGGGCGCGTCGTCGACCCCCTGGGCCGACCCCTCGACGACGGCCCCGCCATCAACGCCGCCGAGCACCGCAAGGTCGACATCATCGCCCCCGGCATCGCCGAGCGCCAGCCCGTCCACGAGCCCCTCCAGACCGGCATCAAGGCCATCGACTCCATGATCCCGATCGGGCGCGGGCAGCGCGAGCTGATCATCGGCGACCGCAAGACAGGAAAGACCATCGTCGCCCTCGACGCCATCATCAACCAGCGCCAGTACTGGGGCACCCCCGACGCCGTCGTCTGCATCTACGTCGCCGTCGGGCAGAAGGAGTCCACCATCGCCGGCGTCGTCGAGACGCTCAAGAAGCACGGCGCCATGGACTACACCATCGTCGTCAACGCCGGCGCCAGCGACCCCGCCCCCATGCAGTACATCGCCCCCTACGCCGGCTGCGCCATGGGCGAGTACTTCATGTGGACCGGCACCAGGCAGGGCGCCACCCTCGCCGGCGGCAAGCCCATGCCCAAGCACGCCCTCTGCGTCTACGACGACCTCTCCAAGCAGGCCGTCGCCTACCGCCAGCTCTCCCTCCTCCTCCGACGGCCCCCGGGACGCGAGGCCTACCCCGGCGACGTCTTCTACCTCCACAGCCGCCTCCTCGAACGCGCCACCAAGCTCAGCCCCGAGAACGGCGCCGGATCCCTCACCGCACTCCCCGTCATCGAGACCCAGGAGGGCGACGTCTCCGCCTACATCCCCACCAACGTCATCTCCATCACCGACGGCCAGATCTACCTCGAACCCGAGCTCTTCTTCGCCGGCGTGCGCCCCGCCGTCAACGTCGGCATCTCCGTCAGCCGCGTGGGCGGCAACGCCCAGATCAAGGCCATGAAGAAGATCGCCGGCTCCCTCCGGCTCGACCTGGCCTCCGCCCGCGAGCTCGAGACCTTCGCCCAGCTCGGCACCGAGCTCGACAAGGCCACCCAGCGCCAGCTCGACCGCGGCCGCCGAATGGTCGAGCTCCTCAAGCAGGGCCAGTACGCCCCCCTCACCGTCACCGACCAGGTCGTCTCCATCTTCGCCGGAACCAAGGGCTACCTCGACGACGTCCCCGTCGCCCATGTCCGCGAGTTCGAGACCGGGCTCCTCCGCTACATGCAGTCCGTCGGCAAGCCCGTCTGGGACGAGCTCAACAAGACCAAGAGCCTCGACGCCGGGCTTGACAAGAAGCTCGAAGACGCCGTCAAGGCCTTCAAGAGCACCTTCAAGCCCGCCTGACGACGACGGGGCGCAATCCCCCGACGCGGGCGGGGCCATGCGCACGGGATGAGCGGGTCCTCACGCGAATCCCGGGGTAGGCAGGGCGCTCGCCCCGGGTCAGGCGGGCTTCTCGGGCAGGGGCCAGCGCAGGACGACGCGAGACGACATGGGCGGGAACGGCATCGTGACCCGCAGACCGGTGAACTCGGCGGGCCTCCAGCCCATGCGCTCGTACACGAACTCCGCCAGGCGCGAGTACCGCGGCACCGCGGGCGTCGCCACCGCCGGGGGCGGACCGGCCAGCTCCACCGCCCGCTCGTTGCACGGCAGGCGGTTGTGGAGCGTCTGGGCGGCCGGGCTCTCCGTCCCGCCGTGCGGGTAGCCGTAGAGCAGCACCTCCGGCTTCACCTGCAACGCCACGTCGCGGTGGGCCAGCACGTCGAAGACCAGCGACTCGGTCGGGAGCGTGATCGGGGCCGCGCCCGAGCCGTACTGGTTGGTCTCGTCGCGGTACAGCGGAAGCCCGCGGGCGATGTACCCCATGAACACGTCGAACGCCGCCTGCTTCCCCACCGGCCCGCCCGGCAGCATGTATTCGATCCCGTCCGCGCCGGTCAACACTTCGATCTCCGGCATGTTCTCCGAGCAGAAGGAGGGGAGCAGGTGCGGGACGTCGCTCCGGACCGCGAGGTCGAGCGGGTCCGGGCGCATCCGCAAGGAACCCCCCTTGTCGTCGTGCAGTTGCGACCGGAAGAGCCGCCACTTGGCGTTCGGACGCAGGCGCCGGAACCCCAGCAGGCCCGCGATGAGCACGAAGTCGACGGTGCCGGGCGCGTCCCCCGGCGCCAGGAACATCGACGCCAGCCTCGTGCGCGCATGCACGCCCCACACCATGCTGTTGCCCCGGTAGGCCTGCTCGCGCCCCCCCTCCGGGCGACCCTCGCGCTCAAACAGCCCCATGCTCTCCAATGTGAGCTCGAACTGCTCGCGGTCGTCGGCGTGCGTGCCGATCACCTGCCGGAACCGGCGCACGGCCGCGGAGACGTTCTCCACACGCTCCCGCGACGCCCCCGCCTTGGCGAACGCGTCCAGCGCCAGCAGAATCCCCTGCTCGCCCGGGATGTAGTTGAGCGACGCGAACGGGTCGTGGGCCGTCATCACCTTGGACAGCTTCCAGGTCAGGTTGCGGTTGATCCCGAACCGCCGGGCCACCTCCTGGGGCGCCGACGGGTCCGCCTCGATCGCGGCGAACAGCTCGATGAGGGTCCGGCGAAGCTCCTGCAGGGCGAGCCGACTGTCTTCGACGAATGAGACGGGTTTTGTTTGCATATCCGAATCCGGAAACCGAAGCAGAAGCCAGAGTAGCAGGGAGCTTCGGGG
Organism: Phycisphaerae bacterium; assembly: GCA_016873295.1. Classification (GTDB taxonomy): domain Bacteria; phylum Planctomycetota; class Phycisphaerae; order Phycisphaerales; family UBA1924; genus VGXM01. The sequence continues at coordinate 21,403 of VGXM01000012.1, read as the reverse complement.
TTCACAAGGGGTGTCGCTGAAGATTTCCATCAAAATGTTTGCACAAACATCTTGACTGAAAGGAGAGGGGCCGATAGGTTGGGATCCATGAACGGAGCGCTGAGGCTCGGCGTGCGCCGGTCCGGCGGCTGGATGGCCTTCCTGGCAGAGGAGCGGATCATGAATAAGGGAGTGTGGATGTCGGCGGCGGTGATCGCCGGCGTGTGCGGGCTGGCGTCGGCCCAGCCGCGGATCGTGGTGCTGAACCCGAGCGTGCCGTGGGGCGTGAGCAACGACGGCACCAAGGCGTTCGGCGGGAGCTCGGGATACACGGTGGGGCTGAGTTCGCTCTCGATCGGCGCCCTGCCGGGCACGAGCCCGAGCCTGAACGCATGCTCGGACGACGGGCTGTTCGCGGCGGGCACGGTGGGGAGCGCGGCCTCGCGCTGGGACGCGACGGCGATGGCGTGGACCAACGCGCCGCTCGCGGCGACCATCACGAGCATCGGCAACGTGCGCGACATCTCGTCGACGGGGCGGTTCATCGTGGGGCAGTGCTCCAGCAGCAGCCCGGGGTCGTTCGCCGGGTACGTGACCGACTACGGGGTGACTCCGCCGGTGACGACCAAGCTGCTGGGCTCGACGACGACGGCCCGGGCCATGGCGGTCTCGGCGGACGGCACGGTGATCGTGGGCGGCGAGAGCCCCAACGTCGCGGGCTCGACCAGCGGCGGCCGCCCGGGCGTGTGGCGCTGGAACAGCGGCACGAGCACGTACGACTGGACGCACCTGCCCGACGGCCCGAACTCGACGGGCGGGATCGTCTACCGCACGGTGGACCAGTTCCAGATCAACGACGACGGGACGATCATCCTCGGGACGACGTTCAAGTACAACGACGGCACCGGGCAGACGGAGAGCTGGCTGACGCGGTGGACCTGGAACGCCGGTACCTCGCAGTGGGACCGGGCGGACCTCTACAACATCTCGCAGGCCCCGCTGACGCTTTCGTCGTGGTGGACGCCCCTGCCCGGCTGCGGCATCCCGCCGCGCTTCTTCCCGACGGCGATGACCGACGACGGCAACACGTTCGTGGGGATCCTGGAGTACAGCACCTGCGGGAGCTTCATCCGCGGGGGGTTCATCTACACGGGCGGCGTGATGCGCGACCTGAACGACTACCTGGTCTCGCAGGGCGTGGACCTGGCGAGCGCCGGGTTCGGGACCTTCACCTCGGGCGGGCTGGGCCTCTCGCACCTGGGCTACGCCTTCGACATCAGCGACGACGGCAACACGCTGGTCGGGGCGCCGTCCCTCGACCCGGACACCCCGGGGAGCTGGCTGATCGAGCTGAACCGCGCGGGGGCGGGGTGCATCCCGGCGGTGATCGCGGCGCACCCGGCGGCGACCTCGAACTTCACCGCATGCACGAGCTCCATCGTCCTCAACGCGTCGGCGGCGGGGTCGCCCCCGCTGTCGGTGCAGTGGAGCAAGAACGGGAGCGACATCTTCCCGGGCCCGTCGGGGAACGGGTCAACGTACCAGATGGTGGCGGTGAACAAGCAGCTGCGCATCACGGCGCCGCTGTCGCCGGCCGACGCCGGGTCGTACGTGGCGACGGCGTCCAACTCGTGCGGGAGCGCGGCGTCGTCGGCGGGGGTGGTGCAGGTCGACCCCGCCGTGCCGGTGGCGACGAACGACACGTGCGCGACGGCCGAGGTGGTGGCCCTGGGTACCAACGTGCTGGGCGCGGGGCAGAGCCCGTGCGGCGCGTGGGTTGAGGAGCCCTGGTCCGCCAGCTGCGTGACCTCGGCGGTGAAGGCGGACCGCTGGTTCGTGTTCACCCCGCCGATCTCGCAGGAGTATCGAGTGGAGACGTGCGGGTCCAACTACGACACGGCGCTCACCGTCTACGCCGACTGCGCCGGGACGGAGATGGCGTGCAACAACGACTACAACACGGGCCCGAGCTCCGGCTGCTCGAGCAACCGCAGCCGCATCGCCCGCATCGCGTTGAACGCCGGGGTGCCCTACTACATCCGCATCGCGGCCCCGCAGAGCGCGTTCCTGTCGGGCACGAGCGTGATGAACCTGTCGATCGCGGCGGCGCCGCCCGCGGCCGCCAACGACGAGTGCTGGGCCGCGACCACGGCGGTGATCGGCGCCAACGCCTTCGACACGACCGAGGCGACCCACAGCCTCGCGGTGACCTGCAACAGCTCCCTGAGCCGTGACGTCTTCTTCGACTACACGCCCCCGGCCCGCGGGCGGATCCGCGTGGCCACGTGCCCCGGGACCGCCTGGAACACGGTGCTCAGCGTCCACAGCGGCGCGTGCGGCGGCGAGCTGGCCTGCAACGACAACGCCAACGTCACCGGCTGCTCCACGCAGAGCATCATCGACAACTTCCGCGTCGACGCCGGCTTCACCTACCAGTTCCGCGTGGCCGGCAACAGCACCAGCGCCTTCGGCGCCGGCACCCTCACGCTCTCCTTCACCTGCGACGCCGACATGAACGGCGACGGCACGGTCGACTTCAACGACTTCCTCGAGTTCCTCAATCTCTACAACGCGGGCGATCTCCGCGTCGACTTCAACGGCGACGGCGTGATCGACTTCAACGACCTGCTGGAGTACCTGAACCTCTACAACGCCGGCTGCTGATCCCCGCCCTGCCGACGGGCTGGGGCGCGGCGGACGGGACTTCCCCCACAGCTCCGCACTGGTCCCGAGAAGCCGAGCTCCCAGCAACCCCAAGGACCCCGCGGCCGCCCGCGGGGTCCTTGTCTTGGAGGGCTCGCCGGGCCGGGGACGCCCCGGGGGGGTTTCGCCCCCTCCGCACTGCGCGCGACGCGGATTGACTCCGAGTGGCGGTAGACTGGGCCGCTGGGGTGCGGACGCAGGAGCGGGCGGATGATGATCGGATCACGGATCGCGGGGCTGATCGCCGCGGTCGGCGCGGGGGCGGCGTCGGCGCAGGTGGTCAACGGCGACTTCGAGACGGGGGCGTTTGCGCCCTGGGTGGCTTCGAACACGCCCAAGGGAGGGACTCTGTTCCAGGGCGTCGCCCTGTACGACATCGACGGGCCGGCGGGTCCCCGCCCGGTCTCGCGGGCCGCGCCGTTCATGGTCGGGCAGACGGCGCCGGGCGCGGGGCAGCAGGGGGTCGAGATTCTCCAGACGGTGACGCTGGAGGCGGGGCGGTCCTACCGCGCGTCGTTCGACTGGTCGGTGCACGCGCTGATCAACGTGCATGGGCGCAGCGGGGGGCACTTCGAGTTCAAGATCGACGACGAGGTCGCCTTCAACGACCTGCTGGAGTTCCTCAACCGGTCCAGCGCCCCCTGCTGAGCGCCGTCGGCGGCCCGGCGGCCGGCATCCGCCGACCTGCCCCGGGATCCGTGGGGCCGGGCGGGTTATCGGGTCAGGCGGCGTGAGAATCCCGTTGCGTTGGGGCGGCGCCCCGCGTATCGTGCCCGGGATGGGGGGCGAGGGAGGATGGGCATGGTTCGCACCCTGATCGCATTCACGCCGGTGGCGGTGTTGGTCCTGGTCGCCGGGTCGGCCGTCGCGCAGGTGTCGGTCCGCTCGCTGGTCAAGCGCAACGATGCGATCCTTGGGGTAGGGCTCGTCACCACGATCGACGCGGTCGCGGTGAACAACGCCGGCTCGTGGATCGTCGAGAGCGACACGGACCATCCCTTCACCGACGCCGACCGCATCCTGATCAAGGACGGGGCGGTGCTGCTGCGCGAGAACGACGCGATCGCCCCCTCGCCGGCCCTGATCAGCTCCTTCGACTCGGTGGGGATGAACAACAACGGCGACTCGGGGTGGAACCTCTTCCTGCGCAACACCGGCGCCTCGACCAACGACAGCGGGGTCTACTTCAACTCGACGCTCCTGATCCAGGAGAGCAACATCTCGACGGCGCCGCAGTTCTCCGCCGGCACGCCCTACATCGGGTTCTTCGAGGTGAAGATGACCGACACCAACCGCCTGTTCATGGTCGCGAGCATCGACGACCCGGCGATCGCGACGACGGTGGACCGCGGGCTGGTGTGGGTGAACTACGACGCGGGCGCCGGCACCTTCACCGAGAGCGTGCTGGCCAAGGAGGGGGACGTGCTGCCCGGCGTCGCCGACGCCGTCGTTGACTTCGGGACCGGCGGCGAGAACTTCGCCATCACCAACGCCGGCAGCGCCATGTACGTCGCCAGCCTCACGGGGGTGACGACCACCAACGGCGCCCTCTACCGCGACCTGACGCTGGTGGCCCGCAAGGGGGACGTGTCGCCCATCGACGGGCGGATCTACACCGACATCGGGACGAGCACGAAGCTCGACATGAACAACTCGGGCGGGTACGTCTTCAAGGCGGCGCTCAGCGGCGACACCAACACCAACTCCGTCCTCATCCGCAACGGCGCCAGGCTCATCCAGAAGGGCGACCCCGTGCCCGGCATCCCCACCGAGACGATCAGCTCGTTCGGCACGGGGCCCGTCCGCATCACCGACGCGGGCGACGTCGTCTGGTACGCCCAGTGGACCGGCAGCACCGCCACCAACCAGGGCCTCTTCCTCAACAACCAGCTCCTGGTGCAGAAGGGCGTGACGCAGATCGACGGGGAGACGCTCACGACCGTGGCGGGGACGACGGCGACGGGGGGGATCACCGAGGGCTTTGCCATCGGCCGCGACGGGCGCTCCATCATCTTCCGCGGCGTGCTCGCCACGACCGGGGTGGGCGCGTTCATGATCGAGCTCGGATGCCTCGCCGACTGGAACAACGACGGGACCGTGGACTTCAACGACTTCCTGGAGTACCTCAACGACTTCAACGCCCAGAACCCGCGGGCCGACATCAACGGCGACGGCGTGGTGGACTTCAACGACCTGCTGGAGTTCCTCAACCTGTTCAACGCCGGGTGCTGACGCGGCGCGGGCCGGACCCTCGCCCCGGCGGTGACGCACGCCGCCGAGGGCCGCCCCGGGCCAGGGCCGATCGCGCGCCCGTGCCCTTCGAGCCCGGCCGGAGCGCGACGTTCCGCGCCGGCGTGCAATGCTCCCTCGCGGCGGGCGTTGATCCCCGCGGAGGGCCTCATGCCACACCTTCTGCCGCGCACGCTCGGGCTTGCCTGCCTCATCGCCCCGCTCGCCTGCCCCGCGCCGACCGCACAAGCCCAGTGGACCACTCCCCCGGTCACGGCCCCGCGCCTGGAGTACCGCACGTTCCAGAGCGCCGCCGCGGGCACGACCGTCAGCTTTCACGTCTTCACGCCCCCCCAGTACGACGCGCAGCCCGACAGGTGCTTCCCCGTGCTCTACTGGCTTCACGGCTCGGGCTCGGCGACCGCGGGAATCGCGCCCATGACCAACTGGTTCGCGTCGGCGATGGCCGACGGGCGCCTCCGCCCGGTCATCGTCGTGTTCCCCAACGGCATGCCCTTCGGGATGTACTGCGACGCGGCGAACGGCTCGCGTCCCCTCGAGACGGTCATCGTCGGCGAGCTGGTCCCGCACGTCGATGCGACGATGCGCACCATCGCCTCCCGCGAGGGTCGCATCGTCGAGGGCTTCAGCATGGGCGGCTACGGCGCGGGTCGGTTCGGCCTGAAGTACAGCGACCGGTTCCGCGCGGCGTCGCTCCTCGGCGCCGGGCCCGTGCAGACCGACTTCATGAACGCCCCCTGGGGCACGGGCGTGCCGCCCGCCCGCCGGGCGGAGATCTTCCAGGAAGTCTGGAACAGCGACCCCGCGATCTTCTACGCCAGCAGCCCCTGGTGGCTGGGCGAGGCCCACCGCCCCGAGATCATCTCGAACGGGCTGCGCGTCCGCTTCGCGGTGGGCGAGAGCGACGCCATGCTCGCGCCCAACGCCGACCTGCACGCGCGTTTGCTGTCGCTGAACCTCCCGCACGACTGGCGGACATACCCGGGCGTGGGGCACGACACCCTCGCGCTGCTGCACGCGATGGGAGAGGCCAACTGGGACTTCTACCGCGAGGTGCTGCCGCCGGATGGCGACTGGAACGCCGACGGCGTCATTGACTTCAACGACCTGCTGACGTTCCTGAACGACTTCAACGCCGCGACGCCCCGCGCCGACGTCAACCGCGACGGGGTCGTGGATTTCAGCGACTTCCTCGATTTCCTCAACGTCTTCAACGCCCGCTGCTGATCGGACCGGTCTTTCCTACGAACAGACCGCGAATCCCGGCGAGAACCGGCGGATCTCTCTTGGTGAGAACCCCGGCTGGGGGTAGACTCCGGACATGTCGGTCCTTGATTCCGGGGTCTGGGTTCGCGCGACCGCTCCGCCCGCGACGGGAGTGGTTCACGTTCGGGCCGGCGCCGAGTTCGGCGCTGGGGGTGCGCCCGCCCCGACACTCTGGGGAAGACCGACCCGTTTGAAGGAGGGTCCCATGCTCGCGCGCATGCTCGGCGCGTTTCTGGTCCTGGTGGGCACGCTCGCGGGGTCCGCGCCCGCGCAGCAGCAGATGATCGACCTGCCCGCGGCGGCGGACAACACGCTGTACTACGAACCCACGGGCTCGATCAGCAACGGCCGGGGGACGCACATGTTCTCGGGGAAGACCGACAACGGGTTCGCGCGGCGGGCCGTCGTGCGGTTTGACCTGTCGATCATCCCGCAGGGGTCGACGATCAACGCGGTGACGCTGACGCTGAACCAGTCGCGCACGCGCGCCGGCACCCAGACCATGACGCTCCACCGCGTGAACGCGAGCTGGGGCGAGGGCGTCTCGGTCGCGGGCGGGGGCGAGGGCGGCGGCGCGCCCTCCGAACTCAACGACCCTCCGAACTCAACGACACCACCTGGATCCACCGCTTCTTCTCCGGCACGCTCTGGGCCTCGCCCGGGGGCGACTTCAGCGCGACGGCGTCGGCGTCCACCGCCGTGGGCGACAACCACGGGCCGTACACCTGGTCGTCGTCGGCGATGGCGGCGGAGGTGGCGGCGTGGCTGGCGGACCCGGGGTCGAACTTCGGCTGGCTCCTCAAGGGCAACGAGTCGACCGCCCGCACCACCAAGCGTTTCGACACGCGCGAGAACGCCGACCCCTCGGTGCGCCCGCGCCTCACCATCGTCTACACGCCGCCCTCGGGCCAGGTCGGCGCCTGCTGCCTGCCGGGCGGCACCTGCGTCACCACCACCTCGGCCCTCTGCACCGGGCAGGGCGGCTCCTTCCAGGGCATCGGCTCTTCGTGCTCGCCCAACCCCTGCACGGGCGCGCAGGCACGGCTGTTCACCCCCTCCAAGGACAACACCCTCTACGAGACGGTCGACGGGTCACTCTCCAACGGCGGCGGCACGGGCTTCATCGTCGGGACCGACGCCGACGGACGGGCTTCATCGTCGGGACCGACGCCGACGGCGTGATCCGCAGGGCCGTCCTCGCCTTTGACCTCTCCTCCGTCCCCCCCGGCTCCACCGTGACCAGCGCCACGCTCCGGCTCTATCTCGCCTACACGCAGGCCTCGACCAGCGAGGCCATCAGCGTGCACCGCCTGACCGCGGCGTTCGGCGAGGGCACCTCCGTCGCCGGCGGGCAACAGACTTCGGGGGCCGCCTCCACGACCAACGACGCCACCTGGCTCCACGGGTTCTACCCCACCCAGTTCTGGACCAGCGTCGGCGGCGACTTCGTCTCGGCCCCGTCGGCCTCGGGGGTGGTCACGACCACCTCCGGCTACTTCGAGTGGTCCGCGCCGGCGCTGATCGCCGACGTGCAGGGCTGGGTCAACTCCGGCTCGGGCAACCACGGGTGGCTGGTGCGTTCCAGCGAGGCCGGGTCGCACTCCCAGCGCCGGTTCGACTCCAGGGACTCCCTCGTCACCACGCGCCGCCCCGTGCTCGAGATCACCTACACGCCGCCGGCGCTTACCGGCGCGTGCTGCCTGCCCTCGGGCGCGTGCGTGACCGCCACCGCCGCCCAGTGCGCGGCCCAGTCGGGGAGTTACCGCGGGGACAACAGCAACTGCGCCACCGCCAACTGCATCCCGCAGCTCACGCCCTTCGTGGATGCGCTTCCGCTGCCGGGCATCGCCCAGCCGACGATCGGCGTCCCCGGCGGCGCCGCGCACTACGACATCTCGGTGGTGGAAGTCGCCCAGCGGCTCCACCGCGACCTGCCGCTGACGACGGTGTGGGGCTACGCCGGGTCGTACCCTGGACCCACGATCCTGGCACGGCGCGGGCTGCCCGTCACCGTCACCTGGACCAACGACCTGCGCGACCTGGCCACGGGCCAGCTCCGCACGCGCCACGTCCTCCCCGTCGACCTCTGCCTCCACGGGCCCAACATGAGGGGCGACCTGCCCGTGGTCGTGACGCACCTGCACGGCGGGCACGTTCCCGCCGACAGCGACGGCTACCCGGAGGCGGTCATCGCCCCGGGCGAGTCCTCCGCGCTCTACACCTATCCCAACAACCAGCCCGCGGGGACGATCTGGTACCACGACCACGCCATGGGGATCACGCGCCTCAACGTCTACATGGGCCTGGCCGGGTTCTACCTCCTGCGCGACGCCGAGGAGGACGCCCTGGCCCTGCCCCGTGGCGAGTACGAGGTCGGGCTCGCCATCCAGGACCGGTCCTTCAACCCCGACGGGTCGCTCAAGTACCCCGCCGAGTGGATGGACCACTTTTTCGGCGACTTCATCGTGGTCAACGGCAAGGTCTGGCCCTACCACAACGTCAAGCGCGGCAAGTACCGCTTCCGCGTGATCAGCGGCTCGACCTCGAGAACCTACACCCTCCGCCTGTCCAACGACGCCACCTTCTGGCAGATCGGATCCGACACCGGGCTGCTCGAGGCCCCCGTCCCCATGACCTCGGTCACGCTCACCCCGGGCGAGCGCGCCGACCTGGTGATCGACTTCGCCCCCTACGCCGCGGGCACGGAGATCATCCTCATCAACTCCGCGCCGGCCCCCTTCCCCGGCACGCCGGGCGTGGGCGTCATCCCCAACGTCATGAAGTTCGTCGTCACCTCGGCGACGGGAAGCACGGCCCCCCTGCCCTCGGCGCTCGTCCCCGTGCCGCGGATGAACGAGCAGGCCGCGACGGTCGAACGCGACTTCATGCTCCGCAAGATGCCCCACGGCGCCTGCCCGATGCACACGGAGATGTGGGCCATCAACGACCTGCGCTGGGACGACGTCACCGAGTTCCCCCGGCGCGGCTCCACCGAGGTCTGGTCCTGGGTCAACCGCTCGGGAGTGACCCACCCCATGCACATGCACCTGGTCTCATTCCAGGTCCTCGACCGACAGGGCTTTGAGGTGATCGGCGGCGTGGTCACGCCCGTCGGCCCACGCGTCCCGCCTCCACCCAACGAGATGGGCTGGAAGGACACGGTCGCGGCCCACCCCAACCAGATCACCCGCGTCATCGCCCGCTTCGACAGCTTCCTCGGCCGCTACCCCTACCACTGCCACATCCTCGAACACGAGGAGCACGAGATGCACCGGCAGTTCGAGGTCGTCTGCGAGGGAGACTGGAACGCCGACGGAACCGTCGACTTCAACGACTTCCTCGCGTTCCTCAACGACTACAACGCTTCGGCGCGGCGGGCGGACCTCAATGGCGACGCCGACGGAACCGTCGACTTCAACGACTTCCTCGCGTTCCTCAACGACTACAACGCTTCGGCGCGGCGGGCGGACCTGAATGGCGACGGGACCGTCGACTTCAACGATTTCCTGGAGTTCATCAACCTCTTCAACACGCCGTGCTGAGGGAGGCGGCTCCCCTCCGCGGGGGCAACGAGCGGCGGAGAGGCCGACGGAGGGTGCCGCGCCACCTCGCCGGAGCCCCTTATCGGTCGACGTTCGGTACCGGCACGCCCTGCTTGCCGGTCGCGCTGGCCGAACCGGGTAAGAAGACGTTGCATTCCGCCTACCGGGCGGTATACTCGCGGCCATAAGAGGTATGGGGAAGTGTCGGCCGCGAGCGGCGCAGTTCCTCGAGCGCGTGATCAGGGCCAGCAACGAGGCCGTCGAGCCTTGACCCGTGGGTGCGCAGGCGTGCTGCCACCCGGTCACGTCAATCGAAGGTGTCGCTGGAAGCGATACTGAGGAGGAGACGAGACATGAAGAGCGTGATTGTGTTGGCGGCGGTCGCCGGTCTGGCTTCGGCCGCGGTCGCCCAGAACCAAGGCGTCCACCTGACGAGCAACGGCGCCTTGTACCGCATCGGCGGGACGACGGCGGGCGCGACCCTGGCCACGTCGGCGACGCTGACCACGCCGCCCACGATGGACCTGTTCAAGCCGAACACCACCACCCCCGACCAGATCTTCCGCGACTGGTGGTTCTACCGCACGACCAACGACACGCGGGAGTTCGCCATCGCCAACGCCACCAGCCGCGTTCTGCACGGCACCAACGGCGTCACCTATGGCTACAACCTCTCGGGCGGCCTCAGCGGCACGCTCAACTACACGCTGACCGGTCAGCCCAGCGGTGCGACCTCGGTCCGCATGGACCAGACCTGGATCATCACCAACAACGGCCCGGCGTCGGTCGACCTCAACATGTTCCACTTCGTCGATTTCGACATCATGGGCGCCGGCAGCGACTCCGGCACGCTCACCACCCCCAACCAGCGGATGCGGATCACCGACGCCACGGGGAAGGGCGCGGACTGGTGGGGCGTCGGCGCCACCAACTACCAGGTGAATCCCTACAACACATTGCTGCCCCTGCTGACCAACACGGCCGTGAACAACCTGGCGAACACGGGCCTTCCCTTCGGCCCCGGCGATATCACCGCCGGGTTCCAGTGGGTGGTGCACGTCAATCCGGGCTCGTCGGTCACGATCCTGTCGAGCTACGGCATCAACACGGACGCGGTGCCCGCCCCCGGCGCCCTGGCGCTGCTCGGCCTGGGCGGCCTGATCGCCGGGCGCCGCCGCCGGTAACCACCGCCACGAGCCCGGCGGCCGTCGCCGGACTCGGATCGGACACACATCGCCGCCCGTCCCGAAAGGGGCGGGCGGTTGTTGTTTTGGGACGGCCCCCATCCCGCCCGCCATGGCCCGGCGGGCCCCGGCGCGGCGACGAAGGGCCCGATCCGCTCGAGGGCGCCCCGGTGGCGCGCGTCGGGACGCCGCACTCAAACTCGCCCGCGGACCGCCGGCCCTCGGTTGGCCGTTGATCCGCGGCCGGCTTCTGATACAGGGGTGCACGGTCGCGTCGGGCTCGGGAGCAGCGCCCAGCGCACCCGCGCCGCTTGTTGCTGCGCCGAAGCCGCGGAGCCATGCCACGTGTCGGTCACTCGCAGCGTTGGTCGCGGCGCTCGCCAGCGCCGCGGTCGGTCAGGTCGCGCCCGATTGACTTTTCAGACGCGCCGACGCTGAACCAGGCCCTGCCGCAGGTGCCGCTGGCGCTCCCCACGGCGACGACCGGCGTCACCGCCAACGTGCTGCTCGACCTGGTGCTCGAGTCGATCTCGGGCACCTTCGCGGGGACGCGGAGGGTGCGGGCGACTGGAGTGCCCACCCCCTGCCCGGCGGACCTGACGGGCGACCCCCGCGCTGACTTCAACGGCGCCGGGACGATCGACTTCGACGACTTCCTGGCGTCCATGAACCTGTTCAACGCCGGGTGCTGAGGGGCAGCGCGCAGCGGCGCGCTGCGACCGGGGCGGATTCGCGGGCAATCCCCCGCCCGCGCCCGCGTTCTGCGGATTGGTTCCGCCGCAGACAGGAGTCCGCCATGCCATCCCTCGCCACCCGATCACTCGCCAGCCTGCTGCTCACCGCCTCGGCCCTCCCCGCCGCGGCCTGGGCCCAGCGCGACTGCACCCGCACGTCCGTCGGCTTCACGCCCCTCATCGACATGGGCGCCTCGACCTACCAGGGGTTCGACGGCGGGTTGTACGCCAACGGCGCCAACCTTCCCCCGCCCGCCCACCTGGCCGCGGGCGTCGCCATCGGTCGCGCCATCCGTCCCCTCGATGCCGCGGGCCTGCCCTCGACGGACGGGCGCGTCGTGCTGGTGACGATCGGCATGAGCAACACGCGCAACGAATCCGCGCGGCTCATCCCCATGTATGGCTCATTCGACAACCGCAATCCGCGCGTCACCGTCGTCAACGGAGCCCAGGGGGGGCAGCACGCCGGCATCATCTCCAACCCCAGCGCCAGCTACTGGAGCTACGTCGACCAGCAGCTCGCCAACGCGGGCCTGACGCGGGAGCAGGTGCAGGTCGTCTGGGTCAAGCAGGCCGTCGCGGGCCCCAACCTCGCCTTCCCCGCCGACGCCCAGCAGTTGCAGGGCTACCTGCGCGAGATCGTCCGCATCATCAAGGACCGCTACCCCAACACGCGCCAGGCGTTCCTCTCCAGCCGCATCTACGCCGGGTACGCCCTCACCACGCTCAACCCCGAGCCCTACGCCTACCAGAGCGGCTTCTCCGTCAAGTGGCTCATCCGCGACCAGATCGCCGGCGATCCGGGCCTGGCGTTCGACGGGCCCGGCCCGGTCGAAGCCCCGTGGCTGGCCTGGGGCGCCTACCTCTGGGGCGACGGGCTCACGCCCCGCTCCGACGGCCTCATCTGGCGCTGCGACGACTTCCAGGCCGACGGCACGCACCCCAGCGCCCAGGGCTCTGACAAGGTCGCCAACCTCCTCATCCGCGACTGGGCCAGCGAACCCACCTCGCGCCCCTGGTTCGTCCGCTGCCGCGCCGACATGAACAACGACGGCGTGACCGACTTCAACGACTTCCTCATCTTCCTCGCCCTCTACAACGCCGACAGCCACCGCGCCGACGCCAACGCCGACGGCGTCATCGACTTCAACGACCTGCTCGAGTACCTCAACGCCTACAACGCGGAGTGCTGACGGCCGACGCTTGGCGCCGGCCGTCGAACTGCCCAGCGCCGCCAGCGCTCTTCCACACTCCGAATCCGCCGAACGACAGGCAATCGGTCTCCAAACGCCGTGCGAACGACATCCGCGCACCGTGCGTCCGTGATTGCGAACTCGTGGTGCGCTGGTAGACTGGGCCGCCGAGGGCGCGAGAACATCGAGCCCGCGATCAAGGAGATCCAGCATGTTCGCCATCGGCGCACGCCGGGCATTGGCCTCTGGTGGGCTTTTGTGCGCCTGGGCGCTCGGGTTCGCGCCCCTCGCGCACGCACAGCCCTGCGGCCCGCAGTGGCTCCCGGGCGACGGCATTCCCGGAACCAACGGCAACGTATGGGCGGTGGCGCGCTGGGACCCCGACGGCCCGGGCCCGCGCCCGCCCTTGCTCGCCGTCGGCGGCGACTTCACCAGCGCGGGAGGAGTCGCCGCCAGCCGAGTCGCCGCCCTCGACCCCATCACGCAGAAGTGGTCGGCGCTGGGCGCGGGCGTTGACCACATCGTGTGGGCGCTCGCGTCCATGCCCAACGGCGACCTGGTCGCCGCCGGGCTCTTCACAAACGCCGGCGGCGCTCCCGCTAACCGCATCGCACGCTGGAACGGGTCCTCCTGGACGCCGCTCGGAACGGGCATGAACCTCCCGGTCTTCGCCCTCGCCGTCACGCCCGCGGGCGACCTCATCGCCGCGGGCGGATTCACCACTGCGGGCGCCGTGGCCGCCAACCGCATCGCGCGCTGGAACGGATCGGCATGGTCCAACCTGGGCACCGGCCTGAACGAGTCGGGCTACGCGCTCGCCGTCCGCCCCTCGGGAGAGGTCATCGTTGGCGGCTTCTTCACCAACGCCGGCGGCACCCCCGCCAACCGCATCGCGCGCTGGAACGGAACCTCCTGGGCCGCGTTCGGCACCGGCATGAACGCCAGCGTTCACGCGCTCGCCCTCCTCCCCAACAACGACCTCGTCGCCGCCGGCTACTTCAACGTCGCGGGCGGAGTCGCCGCCAACCAGGTGGCACGCTGGAACGGGACCTCGTGGGCCGCCCTCGGCCTCGGCACCGACGCCGCCGTCATCTCTCTCACCACTCTCGCCAACGGCGACCTCGTCGCCGGCGGGTTCTTCTCTTCCGCGGGCGGCGCCTCCGCCCGCCGCGTCGCCCGCTGGAACGGCTCCGCCTGGTCCCCGCTCCGTGACGGCATGTGGCACCCCGGCGGCCAGCCCCAGGTCAACGCTCTGACCACCCTCCCGGATGGGCGCTTGGTCGCGGGCGGCAGCTTCGCCGCCGCCGACAGCATCCTCACCGACTTCATCGCCCTTTGGGACGGCTCCGAGTGGGCCGCCGCCGGCGCCGGACTCAACGGCCCCGTCTTGGCGTGGACCTCACTCCCCAACGGCGACCTCGTCGCCGGGGGCGTCTTCACCTCCGCCGGCGGACTCCCCGCGCGCCGCGTCGCCCGCTGGAACGGTCGCGTCTGGTCCACGCTCGGCGCCGGCGTGAACGCGCCGGTCTGGTCCCTCGCCACGCTCAGCAACGCCGACCTCGTCGCCGGCGGCGACTTCACCCTCGCCGAGGGCGCCCCCGCGACCTACATCGCACGCTGGAACGGCTCCGCCTGGTCCCACCTCGGCGGCGGCACCGACGGCCCCGTGCGCGCCCTCGACGCCGGACCCGGCGGATCACTCACCGCCGGCGGCGGCTTCTCCGCGGCGGGCGGCGGCGGCGCCAGCCGCATCGCCTACTGGGACGGCTTCTCGTGGAACGCACTCGGATCAGGCACTGACGATCTGGTCTTGGCTCTCACCTCGCAAGGCGCCATCGCCGGTGGGTTCTTCACCAGGGCCGGCGGCATCCCCGCCGATCACATCGCCCAGCACGCAGGAGCGGTGTGGGCGCCAATCGGCCCGGGAATCTCCGGCGCAGTCAGCGCCCTCACCATCTCGCCAATCTGGGGCCTGGTCGCGGGCGGCGGCTTCCTCACGGCGGGCACGGTGTTCGCCAACCGCATCGCCCGCTGGGACGGCGTCGCCTGGTCCGCCTTGGGCGAAGGCTTGAGCGACGGCGTCGAGGCGCTGACGACCGGACCGCTCGGCGAGATCATCGCCGGCGGCGCCTTCAACGCCGCGGGCGGCGCCCCCGCCAGCCGCATCGCCCTCTGGAACGGCTCATGGTCCGCCATGGGATCGGGAATGACCGGCGGAAACACCATCGTCAACGCGCTCCACACCCGCGCCAACGGCGACGTCGTCGCCGGCGGGGGCTTCACCGCCGCCGGCGGCCAGATCAACGCCAACTGGGCCCGCTGGAGCGCTACCGGAGCCCCCTGGGTCGCACTCCACCCCCAAGCCGCCGGTGTTCCGGCGGGACAGACGCTCGTCCTCAGCGCCGCGCCCGCCACCGGCTACGCGAGCGTCACCGTCCAATGGCTCCGCAACGGCGTCCCTATTGCCGACGGCCCGGGCGGCGCCTCCGCGGGAGGCGGGACCGTCTCCGGCGCGACATCGCCACTTCTCACTCCGACCGACGGCGCCGCCGTGCTCCTCACCATCACCAACCTTCAGGCCTCCGACGCCGGCGCCTACTCCGCTCGCTTCGCCAACGCCTGCGGGAACGCCACGTCCAACGCGGCAAGCGTGACCGTCACCGGCATCCCCTGCCCGGGAACGGGGCCCGGCGCCTGCGGCCCGGGCGATTGGACCGAAGACGGCATCATCGACTTCAACGACCTCCTTGAGTACCTCAACGCCTACAACAACCAGACGCCCTGCAGCGACCTCAACGGCGACGAGATCACCGACTTCAACGACCTCCTCGAGTACCTCAACCGGTACAACACGCCCTGCTGACCCCGGGCCCGCGCCGCTCCCATCGCTCGCCCGGTGGTGGGTCCCACCATTCTGGCATGACGTTCGTATTGTGTTTGGGCCGAGAACGTCCGCAATGGCGCCGGGTGCGCCAAAAACCTGTTGACACCCGCCCTCATATCGGATAAACGTATCTGTATTGCCGCCCTTCCATCCATTCCTGGGCGGCGGGAGGACGCCATGACCACGCATCGGCTTCTCACGATCGCCGGCGGCGCGGGGGTGCTGCTCGCGGGGGGCGCGTATGTCCTCGCGACCATCATCCCGCTCACGTTCCGCGACCTGTTCCTGTCGGGCACGCAGATCGGCGACGTGTCGACCAACTACATCGGCACGTCGGACTCGTGCATGTTCTGCCATTCCGACTACGACGAGGAGAACGAACCCTACGCGACGTGGAACGGCAGCAAGATGTCCATGGCCGGGCGCAACCCGCTCTTCTACGCCCAGATGACCCTCGCCAACCAGGACACCGACGTCGCGGGGAACTTCTGCCTGCGCTGCCACGTGCCCATGTCCTTCGTCACCGGGCACGCGTCCGACCCCACCGGCGCCACGCTCAACCACGAGGACTTCGACGGCGTGACGTGCCACTTCTGCCACTCCATGGTCGACCCCATCTACCGCCCGGGCGTGAGCCCCCCCGAGGACCTCGCCGTCCTCAAGGGCCTGACCAACGTCCCCCGCCACTACGGCAACTCCATGTTCGTGCTCGACCCCACCGGCACCCGGCGCGGCACGCTCGAAGACCCCTTCGCGCCCCACGACTCCATCCGCTCTCCCTTCCACAAGACCGGCAGCATGTGCGGCACCTGCCACGACGTCGGCAACCCCGCCGTCAGCCGCCAGCCCGACGGCTCCTACCGCTACAACGAACTCAACGCACCAACCCCCAACGAAGACCTCTGGGCGTTGTACCCGCTCGAGCGCACCTACACCGAGTGGAAGCTCAGCGCGTTTGCCCGGGGCGGCGTCGCCATGGGCGGGCGCTTCGGCGGGCACAACGCCGACGTGGTCTCCACCTGTCAGGACTGCCACATGCCCAAGGTCGAGGAGGCCCAGGTGTGCGCCTTCGGCCCGGTCCGCCCCGGCGTGCGCCGGCATGACTTCGCCGGCTCGGGGGCCCAGGTCCTCGACATCATCGCCGAGTTCACGCGGGGCGACCCGAGCGTGAGCCAGTACGCGATCCAGCGGGCCCGCGCCAAGGCGGTGGACATGCTCGAGCGGGCCGCCTCCCTCGGCGTCGCACAGAGCGGCCCCTGGCTCAACGTCCGCATCATCAACGAGTCCGGGCACAAGATCCCCACCGGGCACATCGAGGGCCGGCGAATCTGGGTCAACGTCCGCTTCTACGACGCCGCCGGCACGCTCCTCCGCGAGCACGGCGGGTACGACAACGCCACCGCCGAGCTCGACGAGCACTCGACCCGCGTCTACGAGATGCACGTGGGCCTGAGCGACTACGCCGCCTCGGTCACGGGCCTCCCCGCCGGCCCCACGCGCCGCATGGTCCTGGCCGACTCGATCCCGCTCGACAACCGCATCCCGCCCCGCGGGTACAACTACGCGGAGTACTTCGTCGGCGGCGCCCACGCGGTCAATCACCCCTACGCCGACGGGCAGCACTGGGACGACACCCGGTTCAACGCCCCCGCCGGCACCGCCCTGGCCCAGGTGCGCATCTACTACCAGAGCACCCCCAAGTGGTACATCGAAGACCTCCTGGTGAAGAACCGCACCGACCACTGGGGTCGCACGCTCTACGACCTCTGGACCCGCACCGGCAAGGGCGCGCCCATCCTCATGGTCGGCGAGGACTTCGACATGGCCGCCGCCTGCTCCGCCGACTGGAACGCCGACGGCTTCGTCGACTTCGACGACCTCCTGGCCTACCTGGTCGACTACAACGCCGCCGCCATGCACGCCGACATGAACCTCGACGGCATCGTCGACTTCAACGACTTCCTCGAGTACGTCAACCTCTTCAACGCGCCCTGCCCCTGACGGCGCGATCCTGCAACCCCTCGGGCGCTGGGCCCACGCACCCGGCGCCCGGGGGGGGCCTCGTTGACTCTGTTCCCACTCCGTTTGGGTCGAGAACCCATTTCCGCGCCGAGAACCCAAGGAGACCCTTGACCCGCCTCCCCCTTTTCGGGTAGCCTGCCCCGGGTGGGCGCTCACTCGTGTCGGCGGTGGGATTGCCGTGAGCCCGGATTCGGTCGCGGCAGGCTGCGTTGACGCCGGGAGAGAGGGTGCATGTCCGGGAGAGTTCGACGTTATCGGTCTGCGTGGAGCGCGCGAGTTCTGCTCGGCGTCGCCGGTACTCTCGCCGGGGCCGGCTCGGCGTGGGCCCAGGGTCCCGTCACCCAGGCGTTCACTTACCAAGGCCGACTGACCCAGGGCGGGCAGCCCTACCAAGGGGTCGCCGACTTCCGGTTCAGAGTCTTCGATGGACCGGGCGCCGCCAACCAGCTCGGACCGACGCTCGCCATCAACAACGCCACGATCGGCGAGGGCATCGTCCAGGCCGAGCTCGACTTCGGGGTCGGCGTGTTCCAGGGCGACGGCCGCTGGCTTGAGATCGACGTGCGACTGCCGGGCGGGAGCGGCCCGTGGACCACCCTGACGCCTCGATACTCGATCACGCCGGCCCCCTACGCGCTCCATGCCCTCAGCGGCAACCAGGGACCGACGGGCCCCACCGGCCCGACCGGCCCGCAGGGCGACGTCGGACCCACCGGCCCCATCGGCCCGCAGGGTGACGTTGGCCCCACGGGCGCCGCTGGTCCGCAGGGTGACGTTGGCCCCACGGGCGCCGTTGGTCCGCAGGGCGATGTCGGACCCACGGGCGCCGTTGGCCCGCAGGGCGACGTCGGACCTACCGGTCCCATCGGTCCGCAGGGCGATGTCGGGCCCACCGGCCCCATCGGTCCGCAAGGCGATGTCGGACCCACCGGCCCCGCTGGCCCACAGGGAGACGTCGGGCCCACGGGACCCATCGGCCCGCAGGGCGATGTCGGACCCACCGGCCCCATCGGTCCGCAGGGCGACGTCGGGCCCACCGGCCCCGCTGGCCCACAGGGAGACGTCGGGCCCACGGGACCCATCGGCCCGCAGGGCGACGTCGGACCCACCGGCCCCGCTGGCCCGCAGGGTGAAGTTGGCCCCACGGGCGCCGCTGGTCCGCAGGGCGACGTCGGACCCACCGGCCCCGCTGGCCCGCAGGGTGACGTTGGCCCCACGGGCCCCGCTGGTCCGCAGGGCGACGTCGGGCCCACCGGCCCCGCTGGTCCACAGGGCGATGTCGGGCCCACGGGACCCATCGGCCCGCAGGGCGACGTCGGACCCACCGGCCCCGCTGGCCCGCAGGGTGACGTTGGCCCCACGGGCCCCGCTGGTCCGCAAGGCGATGTCGGGCCCACCGGCCCCGCTGGCCCGCAGGGTGACGTTGGCCCCACGGGCGCCGCTGGTCCGCAGGGCGACGTCGGGCCCACCGGCCCCGCTGGCCCGCAGGGTGATGTCGGGCCCACGGGACCCATCGGCCCGCAGGGCGATGTCGGACCCACCGGCCCCGCTGGCCCGCAGGGAGACGTCGGGCCTACGGGCGCCGCTGGTCCGCAAGGCGACGTCGGGCCCACGGGCGCCGTTGGTCCGCAGGGCGATGTCGGGCCCACAGGCCCGACAGGCCCCGTCGGCCCGGCGGAGATCGCCTGGCGGGGCGTGTGGTCGGCGGTCACGGCGTACACGATCAACGACACCGTCTTCCACGCCGGGTCGTCGTACCGCGCGTTGACCGCGAGCACGGGAGCCCCGCCGGACTCGTCGCCGACCGAGTGGACGCTGGTCGCCAGCGGCGGCGCCACCGGGCCACAGGGCAACGTTGGCCCCACGGGCCCCATCGGTCCGCAGGGCGACGTCGGGCCCACGGGCGCCATCGGCCCGCAGGGCGATGTCGGGCCCACCGGCCCCATCGGCCCGCAGGGAGAAGTCGGGCCCACGGGCGCCATCGGCCCGCAGGGCGATGTCGGGCCCACGGGCCCCGCTGGCCCGCAGGGCGACGTCGGGCCCACGGGCGCCATCGGCCCGCAGGGCGATGTCGGGCCCACGGGCCCCATCGGTCCGCAGGGCGACGTCGGGCCCACGGGCGCCGTTGGTCCGCAAGGCGACGTCGGACCTACGGGCGCCGCTGGTCCGCAGGGCGATGTCGGGCCCACGGGCCCCATCGGTCCGCAAGGCGACGTCGGGCCCACGGGCGCCGCTGGTCCGCAGGGCGATGTCGGGCCCACGGGACCGACAGGCCCCGTCGGCCCGGCGGAGATCGCGTGGCGGGGCGTGTGGTCGGCGGTCACGGCGTACACGATCAACGACACCGTCTTCCACGCCGGGTCGTCGTACCGCGCGTTGACCGCGAGCACGGGAGCCCCGCCGGACTCGTCGCCGACCGAGTGGACGCTGGTCGCCAGCGGCGGCGCCACCGGGCCACAGGGCAACGTTGGCCCCACGGGCCCCATCGGTCCGCAGGGAGACATCGGGCCCACGGGCGCCGTTGGTCCGCAGGGCGATGTCGGGCCCACCGGCCCCGCTGGTCCGCAGGGTGACGTTGGCCCCACGGGCGCCGCTGGTCCGCAGGGCGACGTTGGCCCCACGGGCGCCGCTGGCCCGCAGGGCGATGTCGGACCCACCGGCCCCGCTGGCCCGCAGGGCGACGTTGGCCCCACGGGCGCCGCTGGTCCGCAGGGCGATGTCGGACCCACCGGCCCCGCTGGCCCACAGGGAGACGTCGGGCCTACGGGCGCCGCTGGTCCGCAAGGCGACGTCGGGCCCACGGGCCCCATCGGTCCGCAGGGTGACGTTGGCCCCACGGGCGCCGCTGGTCCGCAAGGCGACGTCGGGCCTACGGGCGCCGCTGGTCCGCAGGGCGACGTCGGACCCACCGGCCCCATCGGTCCGCAAGGCGACGTCGGGCCCACGGGACCCATCGGCCCGCAGGGCGACGTCGGACCCACCGGCGCCGCTGGTCCGCAGGGCGATGTCGGGCCCACGGGCGTCGCTGGTCCGCAGGGCGATGTCGGGCCCACGGGCGTCGCTGGTCCGCAGGGCGATGTCGGGCCCACGGGACCCATCGGCCCGCAGGGCGACGTCGGGCCTACCGGCGCCGCTGGTCCGCAGGGCGACGTCGGACCCACCGGCCCCATCGGCCCGCAAGGCGATGTTGGGCCTACGGGCGCCGCTGGTCCGCAAGGCGATGTCGGGCCCACGGGACCCATCGGCCCGCAGGGCGACGTCGGGCCCACCGGTCCCACGGGCGCCACCGGGCCGCAGGGCGCGATGGGCGCGACCGGGCCGACAGGCCCAACCGGGGCCTCGCCTTGGGTGCTTCAGGGCGCGGACACGTCATACTCCACGGGCCAGGTCCTGATCGGCACCACGTCGGCGGTTCCGGGGAACACGGTGACGGTCTTCGGGACGGGGTTCCACACGATCGAGGCGATCAACACCAACCAGTTCGGCACGGGCGTGCGCGCCCGGGCCGTGTCCAACACGGGCGCGACGGTCGGCGTCCGCGGCGAGGTGGTCAGCCCCGCCAACAACTCCGCCGGCGTCTACGGCTCCGCCGAGTCCAACACGGGCGACAGCTACGGCGTGTGGGGCGTCACCAACAGCACCACCG
>VGXM01000011.1 GCA_016873295.1 Phycisphaerae bacterium | reverse complement strand
CGCCGCCGCCCCCCGCCACGAGCACGCCGCCGATCACCACGCCCGCCCCGATCGCGCCCAGCCCCGCCCATTTCAACCACGCCGGCCTGGCGGGCCCGGCGTCGGGCCGTGCGGCGGGCGGCGCCGGCGTCGCGCCCCCGGCGTCGATCATGGCCCGGGCCCGGGCCACGAACGACTCGTCGAGCGTGTAGGGCACGTCGCTGGTGAGGGCCATCTTGCGCGGCGTGGCCTTGAGGCAGGCCAGGTGGGACGCCGACAGGTCGCCCACGATCACGTCGACCCACGCCCCGGCGTGTGGCGCCGCGGCGAAGACCGGCGCCGAATCGGCGGCGAGCGAGAAGACCACGCCGACCCAGCGCGCCAGCCCCGTCGCCGCGGCCCCGGCCGGCACCGGCATGCGAAGGCGGTGCCCCGTCGGGCTCACGACCCCCGAGCCCGAGGACTTGGCGTCGCCAGGGTCGCGCCATGGCGAAAGGTCGCGCTCGCACTCGTACAGGATCCGCAGCAGGCCGCGCCGGTCCGGGCCCAGTTCGGGCGCCGCCGCCAGCGACGCCAGGTCGGAAGGCAGCGGCGCGCGGATCGCCTCGGGGCCCTCGCCCCCCATCGCGGCCCGGGCGGCGTCGCGCTCGCGGGTGATGATCTCGGCGACACCCTCGTGGGTGGTCGCGGCGATGCACGCGGCTTCGATCCGCTCCAGGCGCGGCCCCAGCTCGCGCAGGGCCCATCCGGCGCCCACGCCCCCGGCGTGGAAGCACGCGAGCATGGGGTACTTGCTCCGCCCCTTGCCGTCCTTGCTCGCCCACATCCGCCCCACGACCAGTTCCTGGTCGAAGCGCCACAGGAACACGTGCCCGAACGCGGGCAGGGCCTCGTCGGGGGCGAGCTTGTCCCACGCGCCGCCGTCGATCGCGGCCCCGATGCCCTCGACGTAGAGCTGTCGGCGGACGCGCACGAGGGCGTCGCTCTCCAGCCCGAGTTCCATGTGGTCGTCCCACGCCGGGTGCTTGCCCAGCGCCGCCAGGAACAGCCGCGGCTTGCCGCCCTTGATCCACGACCCGGCGCGCGTCGCCATCGAGTGATCCTCTCAGCGGCCCCAGCGGACCCGCGTGGGCCAGTCCTGCTGGGAGGGCGGTTCGGCGGGGAGCGTGAGCTCGAGCCAGAACTCGAGCGCCTGCTGCCCCGCGCACGCGATCGGGACGCGGTAGACCTGGCGCTTGCCGGTGACCGGCGCGGCGCCGGGCGCCGTCGCGGCCCGCAGCGCCCACCAGGGGCCGGGCATGGTGCCGGTCGACACCGGCTCCTGGGCCATCGCGGTCTCGAACAGGCCGATCGAGACCGACTCGCTCGGCTCGACGATCTCCAGGGGCTTGTCGAGGTGCTGGCGGGCGAAAACGCGGCGCTCGGCGCCGCCGCCTCCCCCGAGGGACGCGATGGACGCCGTTGCGATCGCCGCCTGAACCCGCGGCTCGTCCTGGGGCAGCACGATCTGCACCTGCACGACCGAGCCCGCCTGCCACCCGCGGAGGAGGGCGTCGGCCACCCCCAGCGCCCCGCGGACCCACGCGTCGTCGCGTCCGGCCTGGGGGGTCATGGGTGAGAGCGCCGCCTGCACCGACTCGTACCCCTGCGGCAACTGGATCGGCTGCGACACCGCCGGGCGGCTTACGTCCGGCGCGGCGAGCACCTGCGCCGCCAACTCGCGGGCCTTGCCGACCTGCTCCAGCGTCAACTGCTCGTCGGCGTCGCGCACGAGCGGGAACTTGCCGTACTGCGAGGCCAGGTCGGCCCGCGCCTGGGCGGCTTGCCCGGCGTACCCCGCCGCCAGCCCCCTGGCCAGGTTCTCCAGCAGCGCGTTCCAGTACCAGCGCCCGCCCAGGGGCGGGCGGTAGGCCTTCATGTAGCGGTTGAGGAACTGCTGCGCGAGCGGATCGGCGCGGACGATGGAGAGCACCTGCCCGCCCGCGTCCGCCGCGGGCGCGGGGAGCCCCGCCCAGGCGCTGAGCGTGTCGGCGCACTCGTCGTCGTGCGTGCGCTTGCGCAGCTCCTGGACCGCCTCGCGGACCCGGCGGGCGCGCTCGTCCTCGCGGGCGCCCGCGGGCAGCACGCCCGCCGCCGACTCGATCGCGGCGTACAGGGTCGCCAGCGCCGAGTTGACGTCCTTGGCCGCCACCGCGCCCAGCGTCGAGCGCTGGGCCGCCCAGTCCGGCGAACGCTCCGACGGGCGGGCCAGCCCCGGCACGTCTTCGAGCCAGTACGTCGCGTAGCGGTCGGCGTAGAGGTCGAGTGTCCGCCGCGCCGCCTGCACCGCCGCCTTCAGCGCCGGCCCGTCCAGCACGCGCGTGGATTCCGGGGCGGCGGCGACGGGTCGGCGCCCCGCCGCCTCGGGCTTCGACTCGGTCAGCCCCACCAGCCCCGACGCGGTTTCCATGTCGTCGAAGAGCAGGTTCGCCGCGTCCGGGTGGAACCCCGGGCGGAACGCACCGCCCGCCGACAGCTCGGTGAGCGGGACGCGGGGCGGGGACATCTCGAACCGCGTGTTGTTGGGGCCGCGGCCCGGTTGGTCCGGAGCCAGCCCGCGGGCCAAGGCCTCGACCGCCTGCTCGGCCTGCTCGGGGGTCCGCGGCGCCGCCGCGCCATCACCCACGAAGTACAGGGCGAGCAGTTGGGCGCGGCCGTAGCGCCCGGCGAGGGCGATGACGCCGCCCGCGGCGGCACGGGTCGCGTCCGCCTGCGGACCCGACCACCGGCGGGCGTGCTCCGACACCGTCCGCTCCGCGGCGCTCATGCGTTCGTCCAGCCGCGCCACGCCCGGCGCCAGGTCGCCCAGGAGCCGCGACGCGTCCGGGGGCGGTTCCGCGGCAAAGGCTCGGTCGGCCTCCTGGAGCATCGCCAGGCGCGACGCGAACAGCGCCGTCCGGTCCGACGCCTGGGCCAGCACGCGCGACCGCTCCGCCATCCGCTGGCCCAGGGCCTCGAAGCCCGCGGCGAGCGCCTCCTGCGCCTTCGTGCGCGCCGACGCCAGTTGCGAACGGGTCTCCAGCCACGGGGCGATCCGCTCCGGGGGCTTGGCGCCCTCGGCGGGCTCCGGCGGCAACTGCCGGGCCAGCAGGTCGAAGTCCTCCTGCAACGCCTGCTCGGCGCGGACCCGGGCCCGCGCAACGGACTTGCCCAGATCCTCGGCCAGGTCGGGCGGGAGCGCCGCCAGGGCCTTCGGCAGCCGACCCCCCTCGCCTGCCAGGGCCGCCAGGGCCGCAAGGGCCGGCTCCCACGAGTCACGGCGCCAGCGATCGGCCTCGACGCTCGTCGAGACGTCCTTGGCGGTCGCGGCGGCGTTGATCAGGGTCTGCTCGACGCGCTCGAACTCCTGGGCGGCGTCCGCCAGTTCGCGGAGCACGCGGTAGTCGCCCAGCCCCGCGCCGTCCTCGCCCCAGGCGCCGGCGAAGACGCGGAGGGCGCGGTCGACCAGGTCGGCGTGCTCGCTGGTCGCGGCCCCGACCTGCGTCTCGGGCCACTTCCGGGCCGCCCCCTCGGGCGAGAACGCCGACGCCACCAGCCGCTCGACGGACTCGCGGTCGGCGTCGAAGGCCTTGGCCTGGGCCTCGTCGCGGAGGAGGTAGCCCGCCAGGGCCCGCACGTCGGGCGTGGGGGGCGCCTCCTTGTCCGGCTTGGGCTGCTTGGGATTGACCGACGGGGGCGGGCCCTCGGGCGTGGCGTCCAGCGCGAGCGTGCGGGCCCGCATGAGCTCGGCCAGGGCGCCCGTCGCCTCGCGGGTCCACGTCCGGCCCGTCTCGGCGCCGAGGCGCTCCTTGGCGAGCCCGTACATCGGATCGACGACGGCCAGGGCCACCGCCAGGCGGTGCCCATCGCGCAGGTCCGCGCTCCGGATGAGCTTGAGCCAGCGGAACGCCACGGGCACCTTCCCGAAGCGGCCGACCGCCTGCTCGGTCTTCTGGAGCACCTCGAGCCGCTTGAAGTCGCTGTCGCCGGGGGACTCGGCGGCGCCCAGGTACTCGGCGCCAGCGGCCCCGCCGCGGAACAGGCTCAGGTCGGCGCGGACCTCCTCCACGGGACGCAACTGCCGATCCGAGCGGTTGGCGCCGTGCAGCACGCGGTCGACGGCGGTGAACCCGCCCCGCAGCGCGCCCTGCACGCGCCCGGCCAGGCCCATGTAGCTCCAGGCGGTCAGCCCCACGAGGGCCACCACCGACACGATGCCGGCGAGGAGCAGGGTCCGCCTCCGGCGCGACTGCTCCTTGCGCACGCTGGTCGCGGTCGTGACCAGCCCGCGTTCCTGGAACACCTTCTGGGTGAAGACGTCGCGGAGGAAGTAGCTCTTCTCGCGGTCCCAGACCTTGCCGCCCGGGAGGCTGTCGACGCTCACGCCCAGCACCTGGGCCAGGTCCTCGTCCAGCTCGGCGCCCTCGCGCATGGCGCTGGTGAAGTAGATCCCGCGGAGGAAGAGGGGCTTGGGGCTCCACTCCCCGGCGACGAAGATCATCTCCAGGTAGCGCTTGAGCCGCGGCGCGATCTTGAGCAGCGCCTCGGGGAAGGCGAAGAGCGCGTCGACCTCGTCGGCGCGGCGACCCCCCGGCTCCACGGGCGTGGGGTCGGCGAGCAGCGCCTGCCGCCGCTTCATGAACTTGCGGCGGACGCCCTCCAGGTACTGGTCCACCAGCTCGGGCTTGAACTTCTCGTCCAGCTCGTCGGGGTTGCTCCAGCCGACCATCTGGTGCTGGCGCTGCGGGTCGTCCACGTGCTCGCAGAACTCGCGGAACCCGTTGATCAGGTCGCACTTGGTCACGAGCACGAACACGGGGAAGCGCACGTCGAGCGTGCGCTGGATGACGTCGAGCTGGCGGGCGATCTGCCCGGCCTGCTTCTCGATCTTCTCGGCGCTGTCCTTGATGAGCGAGTCCAGCGAGATGCACAGCAGCAGCCCGTTGATGGGGCACGAGGGGCGCGACTGCTTGAGCAGCTTGAGGAACTCCTTCCACTCGCTGCTCTCGCCGGCCCCGACCTCCTCCATCACGATGCGCCCGGCGGTGTCGAGGATCACCGCGTTGTTGGTGAACCACCAGTTCATGTTCACCGTGCCGCCCTGGCCCTGCAGGTAGTCCTGCAGCCCGGGCGGGAAGCCCACCTGGCAGTGCCGGATCGCCTCGGTCTTGCCCGCGCCGGGCGGGCCCACCATCACGTACCAGGGCAGGCTGTACACGTCCTTCCCCGCCGCCCGGAACTTCTCCACGCCCTCCTCGAACGTCCGCCGCAGGTCGTCCATGCGGGCCCGGCGCGCGGGGTCGGTGACCGAGGCGCCCGCGCCGCGGCTGAGCAGGCGCGAGAAGGGCACGCTCTTGCCGCGCTGCTTCATCTTCAGCAGCAGGCGGTACCCCGCCAGGGCCGCCACGATCACCACCGCGAAGATCGCGATGATCGTCAGGAACTTCGGGTCGCGGATGAGCACGAAGATGACGGAGGCCAGCCCGGCGCCCCCCACGAGCAGCCCGCCCGCCTTGACCGGCGCCGGCAGGTTCCCCACGCTCTGCAGCGAAGACAAGTTGCCCGACATCCGCTCGCCTCCCTCGTCACTTGCCCGGCTGCCCGGACGCCCGCTCCAGCCCCTTCACCACCGCCTGCGCGTCCCTCATGGCCGAGTTGTACGTGTAGACGTTGGCCACGACGAGCCCCACCACCATGAGCACGAGCACGATCGCCATGCCCACGAACTTGGGCGCCGTCTCGATGGTGAGCATGCGCTTGTCGACGTGCTCGTAGGCATCGGGCGACAGGCGCTGGGCCAGGTCGGTGTCCATCGTGCCCCGCAGCCTCGTCGACATCTCCACCATCTTGCGGCGCAGCACCTCGGGCTGCCCGAGGTACATCCCCGTGAACCCCAGACCCACGCCGACATAGAACACCGCCAGCTTCTGGGCCGCCGACTCGCGCGGGTCCGCCAGCGTCTCGTCCAGCAGGTCGAAGAAGTCGGAGTACCCCGCCATCTTCCCCTGCTCGTACGCCAGGTCCTTCCACTGCCCGGCCCAGGGCAGCGAGCCCTCCTTGATCATGAAATCCGCGAAGTAGATCAGCGGCAGCTCGATCTCGCCGTACGCCGATCCCAGGTGCTCGCGGTCGGCCCGGGCCCGGCAGTCGGCGAGCAGGGCCTTGAGCTCGGCCCGCACCTGCCCCATGTCCGTCGTGCCGCGCTTCCGCGCCAGGCGGTTGAGCTTGCACACGTACTGCAGGAAGGGCTCGCAGATCTCCAGCAGCGTCGCCGCCATCGCCCCACCTCCCTCACGCCACCGTCATGTAGACCGCCATCTCCGAGTAATCGAAGCGCTCGGCCTCCGGCCAGCGCACCGCGATCGACTTCTCCGCCAGCACCCGGTCCCACATCCGCTGGCTGTCGGCCCGGGCCAGGCGGAAGTAGTACCGACCCGCCGGGCTCTCGAGCGTGGGCGGCGGGTGCCGCTCCTCCTGCAACCGCACGCCGTACACGTTCATCTTCCCCATGCTCTTGGGCATGAGCTTGAACTTGTCCCCGTCCTCCACCAGCCGCGCCAGACCGACCGGGTCGGCCTTGGTGGTGATCGCCAGGTAGAAGTCCGTCGCGAGCTTGAAGTCCTCGTCGCTGAACGTGCCCACCATCAGGGCCCCCTCGGGCGTCAGCCTGACCATGCGGAACTTGGGCGCCACCGCGCCCACGAGCAGCGGGCGGATGGCCCGGTCCAGGTCCAGGAACGACTTGGCCGGGTCGTCGTGGTCGAACCTGGGCGCCTCGAACGGGTCGCGGTCGGGGTACAGCGCCGCCAGCTCCGAGAGAAGCTCGCGCAGCTCCAGGTACATCTCCAGGGGCGTGGCGCCCGGGGCGGCCCACAGGTTGGGCAGCCGCCCCGCGAACCGGTTCAGCACCCGCAGCCGCAGCATCTGCTCGAACTGCAGCCCCTTGAGGTTCTCGATGGAGAAGCCGCTCTTGAGGCGGTTGACCAGCTCCTGCCGCGACGCCTCCACCTGGTTCGACAGGTCGCGCACCAGCGTGCGCAGCACCGGGGCCCCGGTCATCACGAGCGCCGGGGGGGCCCAGCGCGGGTCGACCTGCGGGCGGCTCTTCTCCCCGGACGTCGAACGCACGATGCTCAGCACCGCCAGCGTCTCCATGCGGTCGGCGGGCTCGCCGTCCAGCACCAGCCGCGCGTTGATCCGCCGCACCAGCACCGCCTGCTCGTTGCTCCCCGTGTTCTCGTCGCGCCGCGCCGACTCGGCCACGCGGAAGAGGCGGCGGACCCTCGCGTCCTGGGCCTGCCCCTGGTCCATCGTGTTGGCCTCGGCGGGCTGGTAGATCGGGACCGCCAGGCGCACCGTGAACCCGCTCGCCCCCTCCCCGAACGCCCGCGACACGTCCAGCTCGGGCAGGTCGGCGTTCTCCGGGTAGTCGACCAGGAGCCCGCTGGGCATCACCGCCCGAAGGCGGTCGAACTTCACCTGCATCTTGTCCAGCGCGTCCGTCGCCACCCGCGCCTCCACCACTCCGTAGGGGTACGAGAGCAGCAGGCGCCGGTCCGAACTCCGCGCGTCGAGCTGGTGGCGCTCCAGCATCTGCAAGTGATGCGGCTGGAGAAACAGTCCCTCGTGCCAGTGCACCTGACCTGTCGACGACATCGCACGCTCCTCTCGCGCCCGTCTCGGCGGGCCGATCGCACTCACCGCCCCGGCTTGGCCACCGCCTCCATCAGGCTCTCGGCCTGCTCCGCGATCGCCTGGCGCAGGTCGCCCTCGATCACCGTCTCGTCATGCTGCCCCATCAACTCGGCGTAGTGGCGCCAGCACGTCACGCCGAACGCCTCCATCAGCGACTTCTTGGGCTTGGCCGCCTCCTCGATCGAGGCCGGGCTGAACTTCATGAGGTGCCTCTGGGCGAACTGCCGACCCGCCCGCTTGGTCGCCGCGAGCATGACCGCGACCATCCGCTGCGTGCTGGACAGCTCGTGCCCCAGCGCCGAGGACGTCACCGCCGCGTCGTTGGTCAGGTACCGCGACAGCACCGACGACAGGACCCCGCCGCGAACGTTCGACCGGGGCGCCAGGTCCTTCCACTGCGGCCACACCGTCTGGTCGATCGCCTGGGCCGTCACCGCGAGCATCCCCGCCGCCGCGAGGAGCCGAGCGGGGTCGATCGGCTTGTCCGCGGCGATCTTGAGCCGCTGCCGCAGGTCCTTGTCCACGCCCTCGGGCAGCGCGCCCGTGCCCCCGCCCCCCGAGAACCCGCCCGCCGCCAGCGCCGCCGACACCGCCTTGCGCTGCTCCGCCGACAGGCCCGCCGACATCGTGCCCAGGCGCTCCGCCAGCGCCACCGGGTCGTTCAGGCGCCGCTCCGCCTCGGCCAGCGCCGCCGCGGACCCGTCGTCGCGGGGCCCGGGCGACGCCGACGACGCCCCCGCGCCAAACACCGGGAAGTACGCCAGCAGGTCGTCGAGCAGGGCCCGGCGGTCACCCGGGGCGGCGCCGGAGACCGCCCGCTCGAGCTCGTCCTTCAGGACGCGTCGCCGCTCCGCCGCGGGCAGGTCGGCCAGGTCCGCCTGGGCCAGGCGCAGCCGCCCCACCAGCGCCAACGTCGCCCGTGATTGCTCGGTCGTGGGTCCCACCGCACGCTTCCTCCGCCCGGACACTTGGCTTCGATCGCGAGCGTACCTCGCCGGGGCCCTGGGCCCACCCGCCCCATCATAAGGATTCTGCACGGGCCGTGGAAGTTCTCGGGCTCCCCCAAACACCACCCTTTCCGAGAACCTCGCGCCACCCCCGTCATGCGCCCTACGCCCCCGACGCCCGAGCGGCCCGATCGCGGCGGGTCCGCCGCTCCCGTCGCCCCGCACGCTCGGCGGGCCGATCGACCTCTCCGAACGCACGCCCCCGAAGGGGACCCGAGGAGGAGGTTGATCTTGCGCACCCGTCTGTTCTCCATGCTGTCCGCTCTTGCGCTCCTGGCCGTGGGCTCCGGCTGCTCGACCCAGCCAACCGCCAGCGCCACGCCCGCCCCGGCCGCGGCGGCTGCGGATGAATCCGTCCGCTTCTGGGCCGCCGACTCGCTCGGCGCCATCTGCTTCAACCGCGAGCGCACCACCCACGCGCTCGTGGCCCGGGCCCGCGCCCGTGAGCAGGGCAACGAGGCCTTCGCCAACGCCCCGACCAACGCCCGCTGACCCTCAGGGCATCGCCCGCACCGGGACGCTCGGCGCGGCGGCCAGAACGCCCCGCACCTTCTCCAGGTTCTCCGCCGGCGGCGGGCCCGCGGGCACGCTCGTGAACGCCAGGCGGAACCCGACGTCGGAGTAGGTCAG
This sequence comes from Phycisphaerae bacterium, assembly GCA_016873295.1. GTDB lineage: Bacteria > Planctomycetota > Phycisphaerae > Phycisphaerales > UBA1924 > VGXM01. Next base: position 72,893 of record VGXM01000011.1, on the reverse strand, counting down.
GCCCGCCGTGGTCAGGGCCAGGGCCTCGCGCGGCGCCAGCGCCGGCGGCGACAGGGCCGACCCGCCCACCACCAGCACCCCGCCCTGCCCGACCGCGTCGCCGACCGCCGCCGTCGCCGACGCGGCGCTCCCCGCGGGCGGCATCGCGGCGGAGGTCACGTACTCCGCGACGTTGCCGATCAGGCCCCGCAGGCGCGACCCCCCCGACCGATCGACGGGCGCGGTCCACAGTGAACCGTCGTTGGCGGGCACCGTGTCGCGGTTGCCCCGCAGCTCGCGGCGCTGCGCCTGCGGAACGAACACGTCCTCCAGTTGCACGGGCGTCGCCGTCGGCGCCACCCCGCCGTCCCAGTGCGCCAGCTGCACCGCCCACGAGCGGTCGCGGAGGTTGGCCTCGCCCTCCGCCGCGGGCTCGGTCGCCACGCCCGCGCTCCACTCGGCGAGCGTGGGCAGGCGGCACTCGATCAGCCCGCTCAGGAACGCCGCTCCAACCGCGCTCACCCGCTGCAGCGGCGCCCCCAGAGTCGGCACGGACGGCTGCTGGGCCAACTCGTCCGCGTACCAGGACTGCCCCGCCCGGTTCTGGAACGCCGAGTCGGCCGCCGCCGCCACCCACCCGGGCACTTCGCGCCCGTCCGGCAGCCGCTCCGCGGGCGGCACCGCGAAGCGGTCGGCCCAGCGCCACGCCCTCATCCCCCGCCGGAACGACGACTCGCCCGGGGCCAGCCCCAGCAGTCCCTGCATCTCGCCCACGGCGCCGGCCCGCTCCGCGAGCAGGGCGTTGGCCATCGCCAGCGACACCTCGGTCGACCCGAGGTACGAGCCCCCGCCGACCGGCACGAACACGAAGGCGACCCCGCCGATCGTGACACTCACCTCGCCGTCGGCGCCGATCGAGGCTCGGTCCATCCACGCCGGACCCGCGGGCGGCCTCGGGCGGACCCTCGACGCCTCGGTCAACGCCCTCACCAGGTCGCCGACGCGGGCCTTGGCGTCCGCCGACAGGGCCAGGCCCGAGACCGCCGCCGAGAAGGCATCGACCACGCCCTGGACCGCCTCGTCGTTCCCACCCACGTCCAGCGCCGCCCGGAGCGCCGCGAACTCCGCGGCGAACTGGGCCGCGGCGACCACGCCGCCGGCGACGCCCAGCCCGGCACCCTCCGCCGCGATCGCGCGCATGCGGGCCGGATCGTTGCTGCCGCCCGCCGCGTCCCATGCCCGCTGCCAGTGCGACGCGGCGCCCGCCGTCAGTTCGCGTCCCAGCGCCTCGGCCCGATCCGCGCTCAGCGACCCGACCCGGGCCAAGAGCGCAGTCCGCGCGACCGCCACCGCGCGCACGTCCGCCGGCGTCGCGGGCCAGCCCGTGAGGTCCGCCAGGCGCCGCCACGACGCCAGCGCCGCCGCGAGCGGGCGTGAGTCCTGCCCGCACTCCGCCACGAGCCCCGCCGCGTCGCTGGACGACCGCGCCGCCTCGATCAGCCCCCACGTGCCCAGGAGCGTGCCCGTCGGCCTGGACGCCTCCTCAACTCCCTTCACGCCCGCGGCCGCCGACGCAAACCGCTGCACCGCCGCCAGCAGGTCGGAGTCCGTGCCGCCCGACAGCCTCACGCGCTCGCCCAGCCCGCGCCCCTCGTCCAGCGCCCCTTGGAGCTTGCTGGCATCGGCGTCCAGCGACACCACGGAGTCGAACCAGGCGCTCACCGCCGCCGCCATCGCGTCCAGCTCCGGGCGCGTCGGGCGGGAGGGGTCGGCCGGCGCCGGAGCCGCCGCCAGGGCCAGGTCCTGCCAGTTCACGGGCACCAGGCGGAACGCCCCCGCGAGGGCCTCGACGCCGCCCCGCTGCGCCTCGACCTCGGCGACGCCCTGCTCGGTAGGCTCGCGCCGCGCGACCTGGATGAGCCCGGTCCACCACGTCCGCACCGCCCCGCCGGGCAGCGAGGACCCCAGCCGCTCCAGGTCGGTCAGCCGCGCCGCCAGGCGCGGGTCCACGCCCTTGGATTCCTCCACCGCCGCCGAGGCGTTGGCGAGGATCCGGTCCGCGCTGAGCAGCGGCTCGCCCCGCATCTTGGCCACGAACGCCGATCCCGCCTGCCCGCGCAACTCCGCCGGCAGTTCGCCCAGCGTCTTGCCCGCGCGCTCCAGCGCGTCCCGCAGCGCCTCGATCTCCGCCAGCCGCTCCTCCGACGCCTCCGCCCCCGGGACCTGGTCCGCCCACCACTCCCGCGCCGCGCCTTCGGGGAGGCGCCCCGCCAACTCGCGCAGACTCCGCGCCCGCTCCACCCTCGGGTCCGGCGGCGGAGGCGGCGTCGGAGCCTCCTGCCCGTTCGCCACCACCGGCGGCTCCGGCACCGGCTTCTTGTCGCCCCCCATCCCCACCACCGCCACCACCCCGCCCGCCACCACCAGCCCCACGACCGCGATCGCCGCGACCTTCTTCCCGCCGCGACCGGCCTTCGGCTCCGCCGCACCGACCGGCACAGCCGCCCGCGGGCGCGCCGCCTCCGACGCCCGGGCCGCCTCCGCCCCGTCCACCGGAGGCGTCCCCCGCCTCGGCTCGGGCTCGGTCGGCACCGGCCTCCGGACGACGGGTTCCGGCCCGGGCTTCGGGGGTTCCGGCTGCGCGCGCGGCACGGCGGGCGACAGGCCGGCACCGCCCGACTCCCCCACCCCCAGCTCGCGCGCCAACTCCTCGAGCAGTCCCGCCGCCCCCGCTCCCGACGCCCCCAGCAGCCGATCGCACCAGCGGCGCCAGAACGCTCCGCCCGCCCCCAGCCGCGACCACTCGGGCGAGTCCGCCGTCCCGCTCAGGAGCAGCTCGCGATCTCCCAGCTCGCGCCGCATGACCGCCTGGTAGATCAGGCGCCCGAGCTGGACGGAGTCCTCGGCGTGGTCGCTCGGCGTGAGCAACGCCGCCGGCTTGAGGTCCGACAGCACGATCGGAGCGTCGCCCAGCTCGCGCTCGCCCCCGATGAAGATGTTGGAGGATCGCAGCCGACCCCACGCCCGCCCCTCGCCCAGCCTCCGGAGTTCCTGCACGCCCGCGAGCACGCCCCCGACCAGCCAGCGGAGCAGGCGGTCGTCGAACCCCGCCTTGCTCGCGATCAGCTTCTGGGCCGAACGCCGGAAGTGGTCGAGCACGAACCCGGCCTCGTCCTCGCCCTTGGAGACCTCGTGCACGCGGGCCCACGCCCCGGCCCCACGCTCGACGAGCGAGCGCTGCGTCCGCGCCGATTCGATGAACCGCTCGCACTCGGCTTCGAACTGCTCGCGATCGACCAGCGGATCGAACACGATCGCCTTGATCGCCACGGGCTCGCCCGAGTCCTGACCCGCCGGGCGCGCGCTCCACACCTCCGCCAGCCCACGCTGGTACAGACGACGCACCGCCTGGAAACGACCCAGACCCTGCACGCACGGGCTCCCATGCCGACCCGGAGCGGCCGGCCCCACCCGCCCGGGCGACGCTCACCCCACGGCCGGGCTCGCCGCGCTCACTTCTTCTCGACCGGCGAACTGAGCACCGTCAGCCCGCCCGGCCCCACCACCATCTCGATCCGCTGGTTGGGCCACTCCTTCCGAAGGTCCAGCACCACGCGCCGCGGGTCCGGCGTCCGACCGCCCGGGCCCTGGTTGGTCAGCACCACCAGGTGCGAGCGGCTGCCGTCCTTCAGCCACGCCGACCACTTCTTGTCCTCCTTCACGAGCTCCTGGGCCGTCGGCTGACCGCCGCCGAAACGCATCTCGTGCCGCTCCAGCCCCGCCGACGCCGCCTTCCCCTGCGCGAAGTACGCCGCCACGTCCTGCGACTCCCACTTGCCCACGTCGGCGGTCGACACCGCGACCAGGTCCACCTCGGTCGACGCCCGCGCCAGCGCCGGGTCCAGCGTCACCCCCACCGTCTGCGCCGTCGGGCGGGCCGCGCTGCTGCACCCCACCAGCCACGCCGCCAACACGCCCAGCATCGTCGCCTTCAACAGCGTTCGCATCGTTCGGCTCCTCAGAGGCCATCGGCGGCCGACGCGCCCCGCGCGCCCCGCACCGCCGACCGGTCCCCTACAGCATAACCCCGCCGGGCCACGCGTGGTCACGCCTCCACCGCCTCCCCCAACGCCGTGAACAGCAGCGTCGCGCGCACCGACCCGGGCCCCAGCCCCCACAGGCTCCCCGCCGCCGAGCGATACGCCCCCATCTGCTCGGCGTACCCCGCCGCCAGCTCCGACGCCGACGCGCCCGCGTCGCTCTTGAAGTCCATCACCTCGGCCCACGCGGGCCGCCCGCCGCCCCACCCGATCACCACGCGGTCGAACCGCCCCGAGAGCAGGGCCCCCTCGCCCCCCGCCCCGTCGACGGCGCAGGCGAACGCCCGCTCGCGCACCACGCTCAATCGCTCGGCCCCGCCCATCCGCCCCGAGTACCACCCGCGCCGGAGCCGATCGCCCACCCCGCCCCGCAGCGCCGCGCGGTACGCCGCCACGTGATCCCGCCACCCCGCGAACCCCAGCGAGCGGGCGACCGCTTCCAGGTCCGCGTCGCTCGGCTCGCCGTCGTCCAGCCACTCGACCAGCTCGAACCACGCGTGCAGCAGCGTGCCGCGCCGCGCCGCCGGGCGCTCCGGGCCCAGCACCTCATCCATCGACACCACCCCCCCGCCCTTGAGCCCCGACGGGCTGCGCCGCTTGCGGCGCCAGGGCAGGTCCTCGCCGCTCGGCCGGACGCGCAGGGCCACCTCCGTGGGCTCGGGGTCCGCCGCCGACGCCGCCAGCCCCGCGTGCCACGCCGATCCGCGCTTCCACTCCTTGACGACCCCGCCGGGCTCGCCCTCGGGCGCGATCCCGAGCCCCTCGCGGAGGACGTTCCCCGCCGTCAGCGCAAGCCCGCCGTCCTTGTTCTCCGTCGTCATGGGCACGACCATCTCGAGCAGGCGCCGGGCCCGCGTCATGCCCACGTACAGCCCGCACAGCTCCTCATACGCGATGCGCCCGAGCCCCCACTCCGCCGCCCGCTCCAGATCCGGGTGCAGCCACAACTGCCCCTTCCGCGGCAGCACCGTCGCGACGGCGACCGCCTCCAGCGGCCCGCCCCGCACCGCCACCACCCCGCCCGCCTTGACGCCCCACGACGCCGACAGCTCCGCGAGCACCACGGCGTCGAACTCCAGGCCCTTGGCCTTGTGCACCGTCATGACCCGCACCCGCGCGGGCGCGGGCCGCTCCACCGACGTGGACTCCACCATCTCGACGAACAGCCCGGGGCGGACCGCCTCGTGGCCCGCCGCCGACCCGTCGAAGCGCCGCGCCAGCCCAATGAGCGCCTCAAACCGGGCCGCGTCGAAGGCGTCGATCCGGTCCGCCACCCGCGCCAGCAGCCAGGACAGGTATCGGGCGTACCCCTCGTCGCCCAGGCGCCGCCTGACTTCCGCCGCGGCGTTCCTCGCCACCGTCGTCCCCGCCGCCAGCCCCAGCAACGGCCCGAGGGGCGACGTCGCCACGTGGTACGCCGCCGCCGAGTGGTCGGGGCGGTCCGCCAGCCGAAGCAGCGACAGCGCCGCCGCCACCGCCGGCGAATCGCTCACCCCCCCGCCGCCCTCCTGACTCGCGTCGATTCCGGCCCGGCGAAGCCGATGCACCAGGTCCACCACCGTCCTGTTCCGTCGCGTCAGCACGCCCACGCCCGCGTGCCGACACTCCTCCGCCACCGCCCGCACCCGCCCCACGACCACGTCGGCGATCTCCGACGCCAGCCCCTCGCTCTCCTCGTTCTTCTTGCCGGGCGCCGCCACCACCCGCACCGCGCCGGGCAGGTCCAGCCCCGCCTCGTGCGGCTCGAACCCCCGCGAGAACCGCTCCACCGCCGCGACCAGGGCCGGCTCGCCGCTCAGCGCCCCGTTCTCGCCCAGGCCCATGAACACGCGATTCACCGCGTCGAGCACCACCGCCGAGCTCCGCCAGTTCGTCGACAGGGTCCGCGACTCCACCGCCCCGGGCCAGCGCTCTCGCACCGCCGGCAGCAGGTCCGGCTCGGCGTCGCGCCACCCGAAGAGCGACTGCTTCACGTCCCCCACGCACAGCACGCTCCGCCCCGCCCCGCCGTACGAGATCAGTTCGTCCAGCATCGGCTCCAGCACGCGGAACTGCTCCACCGACGTGTCCTGGAACTCGTCCAGCAGCACGTGGTCGATCCGCCCGTCCAGGCGGTAATAGAGGTCCGCCGGCGGCTCGCCGCCCGCCACCCCCGCGACCAGCCCGGAGATGTCGTCGAACCCGTACGCGCCGCGCTCGCGCTTGAGCGCCCGCCGCCGCCGATCCACCCGCCCCATCAGCTCCCGCACCGCCAGGTTCCGCGCCCGCAGCCGACCGAGCACCACCGCCCGCGCGTGCTCCCCGATCGACCGGATGGGCTCCACCCCAGGCCCCGAGGGCTCGATCCCGTGGTACCTCCCGCCGCGGAGCACCGTGACCCCCACCCCGCCCTCGACGATCGACTCCCAATCGCCCTCGCGCGCCAGCTCCGCGAGCTTGCCCATCGCCCTGCGCCAATGTCCGCTCTCCTTGCCCTTGCCCGTCGGAGGCGCCGGCGCCTTCTCCAGCCCCGCAATGGCCTTGGCCAGCGCCGCGCCGTCGAGCGGCTCCGCCCGCGGACCGACGGCCTCCCACGCCCCCGGCGCCGACCTGGTCCAGGCGCCCAACGCCCCGTCCACCGTGTCGCGCAGCACCTCGCCCACCCGGGCCATGCGCCCGGCCCCACGCACCAGGTCGATCAGGGCCGCGATCTCCGCCGCGTCGGCGTCCTCGAGCGCCCGCCTCAACGCATCGCCCTCGAGCCGCTCCCGCGCCGCCCCGTCCACGATCGACCACCCCGAGGCCAGCCCCAGCTCCGGGCCCAGGGCCAGCGCCACGCGCATCATGAACGAGTCGATCGTCCCGACCCCCAGGCGCTTGAGGCGCCCCGCCGTGCGCGCCGCCAGCGCCGCGCACCGCTCCCGCGTCAGCCCCGCCCCGGGCGACTCGCGCTCCACCGCCGACGCCAGCTCCGCCCGGCTCTTCTCCCCCGCCGACGCCTCGACCAGGCGCGTGAGCGTCCGCTCCAGGATCTCCCCCGCGGCCTTGCGCGTGAACGTCACCGCGAGCACCGACTCGGGCCGGACCCCCGCCGCCAGCAGCGCGATCAGGCGCGAGGTGAGCACATAGGTCTTGCCCGACCCCGCCGAGGCCATCACCGCCTGGTTCTTCAGCCGCGCCTCGGGCGACATCAGGGCCCCTCCCGCGCCCGCTCCATCAGCGCCCCAAGCGAGCCGTCCTCGTTCCGCGCGTCGCCCACCGCGCCGAACTCGCCCCGACGGACGCGCCGGATCACCTCCGCCGCCGTCGCGTCCGCCTCGCGGAGCGCCCCCTCGTCCCACGCCCCCGCCAGCCACTCCACCGCGCCGCCCTTCCCCAGCCCCACGTACCCCAGCTCCAGAGCCCCCGAAAGATTCAGCTCAGCCACGAGGTGCCGGTACAGCGGCAGTTGCAGGTCGACCCACTCCTTGCCGTCCTTGGGCCCGGCCCGGTGCGTCTTGTCGGGCTCCTTGATGTTCCCCGTCTTGAAGTCGATGATCCGGTGCCCGAGCATCGGGTGCACGTCGATCCGGTCGATCCGCCCCCGCAGCCCCATCGCCTCGCCGTCCACCACCATCGACGCCCCGGCCTCGGGCCGCCATTCGCAGTGCAGGACCTCCCACCTCTGCCGGCGGACCTGGGCCTGCCACCGCGCCGCCGACGCCAGCCACCGTCGCCCCATCTCCAGCTCCACGCGCGGGATCATCGACAGCCCCGCGCCGTCCGCCCCGCCCCCGAACCGCTCGCGCACCAGGTCGCCCAGGTGCCCCACCAGGTCGCGCTCGATCGCCCCCGGATCGCCGGATCCACGCCTCCCACTCTCGCCGAAGCGCCGCAGGGCCTCGTGCAGCAGGGACCCCAGCGTCGCCGACTCCAGCTCGTCCGCCGCCCCACCCGGCTCCTCCAGCCCCAGCACGTGAAGCAGGTAGAACTCGTAGGGGCTGGCCAGGTACGTCCTGAACGACGTGACGCTCATGGAGTTGATCGCCACGGGGCGCCGCGGCTCCGCCACGCCGAACCCGCTCGCCGATGCGCCCCGCGCCGCGAGCCGCCACCGCGAGCGCCCCTTCAGGAACGCCCGCACCCGCTCCACCGCCGCCGACTCGTCCCCCGAGAAGAGCAGCCGGCTCGGGGCCAGCGGGTCGCCCTCGCCCGAGCGCCGCCCCGCGATGAGCGTGAGCGACCGCCCCGACGCCGCCAGCGCCGACAGCACATACGAGTCCCGCGCCGCGCGCTTGACCTCCGTCTCCAGCCCCAGGCGCTCTCGCAACCGGTCCGGAAGCAGCCCGTCCACCCGCCGCGACGACGGCACCGAGCCCTCGTTCATCCCCGTCACCGTCAGGGCCTCGCCCGGGTCCAGCGGCAGCTCCAGCCACCCCAGCATCTCCACCGAATCCCGCGAGGGCTCGCTCGGAATCCGCCCCCCGCCCGCCAGCGACATCACCAGCCCGATCCCCTCCCACGCCCGGGTCGAGCCTTCGAACCCCGCGATCGCCCCGCCCCCCGGGGCCCCGCCCAGGTCGTCCGCCGCGCGACGCAGCATCCGGCACGCCTCCACCGTCCGCCCCTCCGCCGGGACCTGCGTCCGGAACTCGCGCCCGGCGAACACGCGCGCGAGGAACGCCACCACCTCTGGCCCCCACTCCGCCGCCGGACGCGGGCCCCCGCGACCATCCCACAGGCCCCCGAGCAGCCCGCGCACGCGCGACCACACGCCGTCGAGCACCGCCCGCGGGCCCTCCGCCGACCACGCCCACTCCCCCACGCGCCGCGGCATGCACTCGCGCTCGAAGGCGTCGAGCGTGTCCAGCCACTCCCCGCCGCCCGGCCCCGCGCCGATGGCCCGCTCCACGTCCGGGTGGCGCACGATCGCCGAAAACGCCGCGAACGACCCGGACTCCACCAGTTCCGCCGCCGCCGACAGCAGCCGCCACGGCCCCGTCCGCTCGATGGGCCACCCCGCCCCGTCCCGCACCTCGACGCCCCCGGCCCGCTCCGCCAGCCGCTCGATCCAGAACGCCACCTCCTCGTCGGGCGTGCCGATCGTGATGCGGTCCGCCGACAGCCGCTCCCCGGCCCGCGCCACCGCCGCCAGGGCCGCGTGCGCCTGCTCGCGCGCGTCCGCCACGAACTCCAGCGTCGCACCCGACAGGTCCGCGGCCCGCCCCGCCCAGGCGTCGGGCCTGAGCGACCCCAGCCCGTCGAACCCGCCGAGGCTGTCGCCCAGGACCATGGCCGTGACCGACCCGCCCAGCGCCTCAAGCGCCCGCCGCGCGACCCCCGGCAGTTCCGTCACCCCCACCAGCACGACCTCGACCCCGGGCCTCAGGCGCGCCCCCAGGTCGCCGGCGCTCAAGACGCGGAAGAGGGCCGTGGGTTCATCCTCGAGCCCGTGCGCGCGCAGGCGCTCCCGCGCCGACGCCCAGATCCGCTCGATCGCCCGCCACCGCGCCCCCTCCACCTCCCCGCCCAGTTCCGCCGCCGCCGCCCCCGCCCGCCCGATCGGGACCAGTTCCCCGGCCAGTTCCCGCACCGCGCCCAGCGCCAGGTCCGCCACCCCCAGCGCCGCCGACAGATCCGCGACGGGTTCGCGCGTGAGCGCGCGCCGGTCGACCTCCTCCAGCGCGCGCACGCCCCCGGCGAACGCCAGCCGCGTCGCCGCCTCTCCCGCCACCTGGGCCCCGTCCTCGACCAGCGCCCAGCCCACGCCCCCCGGGGTCTCGAGCGTCGGCGGGCCCAGCGACAGCCCGTCGCGCTGGGCCCGGTCCGCCAGCATCGCCAGCAGGATCCGCCCCGCGCGCGCGCCGGGCGTCACCACGATCACGCTCGACAGGTCCAGCTCGCCCCACCCGCCCGACCGGCGGGCGAACCGCTCCACGAGCCACGCGCACGCCTGCTCCAGCCCCGGCGCGCGCCAATCGAGCAACACCCGGTGCGCCATGCCCCACTCTACCCGTTACAGCTTCGCCATGAGCTCCGACGCGATCGCGTGCAGCTCGCGGCTCCACTTCAGGTCGCCCAGGAGCAGCCCGCGGCTGCGGACCAGCAGGCGGCGCAGGTCCTCGGACGGGCCGTCGAACACCCGGTGCACCGACCCGGCCGGGGCGTCGCCCAGGTCCCCGCACCAGCTTTCGGCGCCGATCGCCGGCAGCATGCGCACGAGGGCGGCCAGCACCTCGGCCCACAGCCCCGGGGGAATCGCGCTCAGGCCTTCCTCCGGGTCCTTGACGTCGGCGTGGAGCCGGTGCGGTCCCAGGGTGTCGCGCCAGCGGGGGTCGGACTGGAGCAGCCCGGCGATCCGCCCCTCGAGCGTCCCGTCGGCGTCCTGGGACGCCTGGTAGGCCAGGCTCAAGAGCTCGTCGAACGCGATGGGGAGGGTGTTCCGCCCGTCGACCAGGAGCGTGCGCACGCCCAGCACCGCCAGCCCGTAGAGGTCCACGGGCGTCGAGAACATGGGGACCAGCTCGAACATGGCGTCCTGGATGGGGACGCCCTCGGCCTGCTTGAGGCGCGCGGGCAGGTCGCCCGGCATCCGCTGGGCCACCGTGCGGATGCGGAGCTCGCCGCTGGCCAGGGCGGTCTCCTGCTCCACGGTGCCGTAGACGTCGGCGCGGGCGCCTGCGACGGCGAAGCGGAGCCAGACCAGGTCGCGCGGGCTGGCGGAGAGGCGCTCGCGGCAGGTGAGGGTGGCTTCGAGGAGGGTGCCCGAGGCGTCGGTGGTGACGCGGCGGAGGCGGAGCAGGCCGCGCCCGGAGGCGCCGTGCCCCATGGCGGCGGGGCGGTAGATGCCGGGCCCGGCGGCGTCGGCGGCGAGGAAGTAGCGGGCCTCGACGCCGCCGGTGGCGCCGGGGATGCACAGGGCGAGCCCCTCGCCGGGCTGGACCAGGGCGACGCGCGCGGTCCAGAGGTAGGGCAGCCCGGTGCCGCGCCCGCCCACGCGCACGCGGAAGCCGGCGCTGGAGACGTTCAGGAGCGGCTCCTGCGAGCGCTGGGTGGCCTCCCGCACCTGCCAGACCGCCTCGGCGAGGAGGCGGAGCTTGAGGTGCAGCGTCTCGACGACGCGACCGAGGCGCCCCGGCTCGCCCCAGGTGAGCAGCCCGGCGTTGATGGCGTCGCCCGCGCCCAGGTTGGCCTCGGCCAGCTCGCGCAGGAGTGTTTCGTCACCGTGGTCGGCCGAGAGCCCGGAGAGGGCGTCGGCGTAGGCGTCGTAGGCCAGGGGCAGGAAGGGGGCCGCGAGCAGGAGCCCCGCGCCGGGGTTGATGGGGATGGCGCCGGCGACGCCCAGCGACCTGGCGAGGGCGTCGGGCCCCTCGCTGCCGGCGGCGGCGTTGGCGGGAGTGAGCGACCCTTCCTTGATGAGGTAGCGGGCGAGCGTGGAGGCGTAGGCGTTGGCGCCGCCCTGGGAGAGGGCCGCCTCGTCGGTACACAGGCGCCGCTCGGGCCCGTCGACGGGGGCGAGGGTGGCGGGGTCGAGGAAGAGGGCGGGGGGGTGGTGGGTTTCGAAGCCGGTGCGCACGAGCCCGCCGGGCACGAACTCGGCGAGGGCGTCGGCCCGGGCGGACCAGCGCTGGTCGAGCGCGGCGTTATCGAGCTTGTCGCGGTAGGCCGACGGGGCCCGCGCCACGCCGTCGACCTCCTGGACCCAGAGCTCCAGCCAACGCTGGACGCGTCCGGCGGCGTCGGCGATGCAGGCGAGGTAGACGCGGGCGTCGAGCCCCTCGCGGAGGGCGACGGGCTCGTTGCCGTTGAGCACGACACAGAGGCGGACGGCCCCGCCACGCTCGATCGGCGCGAGGCGGTACCCCTCCGGCGGGGTCACCGGCGTCTCCTCAAAGACCATCATGGGCACGCCGACACGCGACACCGGCACCTCCCGACACCCACCTTAGCAGACTCCGGCGGGGCGCGGGTGGCGGCGGCGGCGCCCGGACGGGGCACCGGCGCCACTGCGGCATGGCGACTCAGGGCCCTCCATCGGTGCGGGGAGCGATCGTCCCGCCGCCGGGGCCCGACCTCAAGCCCTCACGAGCACGTAGCGCGCGTTGCGGCAGGGGACGCCCGAGGCGCCCGCCGGGACGTTGGTGTCCGCCACGACAAAGAGCATGTACCACCCCGGCGGGGCCAGGCGCGCATTCACCGGCGCGCGAACGACAAGGCGATTGCTCCCGACCCGCGACACGATCTCAAGTTCGAGGTACCGCTGGTTCTGGTCGAAGCCGTGGGTCACGGCGTTGAGCCCCATGAGCACGACGCGGTCGATGTGCCCCTCTTCGGACACGCCGTCGAACGCGAACTCGATCTCAAACGTGGTGTTGTACACCAGGTCGTGCTGCCCGGCGTTGGCCTGCGTGATCATCGGCCAGACCGTCGCGGCCAGGTACGGCGGCTTGAGGAACTGGGCGTCCCTTCGATTCGGCTCGCCGCCCGCGACGATCGCGCGGCTGTCCGGCAGGAGCCCCGCCGTCGAGTGATAGGTACGGCCGTCCTCGCCCGCCATGGTGCCCTCGGTTTCGGGCCAGAGCAGGCCACCCGCCGGGGGCTGGCGCGGATCGATGAACTCGGCGGTCAGGACAGGCGCGGCCCAGGGGGGCTGCGTGGCGGGCTCTTCGCGGTTGTTCCCGCCGATCACGGCGATGCGGCGGTCCGGCAGGGCCAGCGAGTTGGCGTTGATCCGCGGCTTGTTGAGAGCGGCGATCCGCTCCCACACGTACCCACCGGTACGCTGGAGGAGGCGCGAGATGGCCCGCGTCGCCCGCAGGTCGTCCAGCCCTCGCAACCCGCCGAACTTGAGGACCTGCTGCGGGTCGCCGATGATTGACTGAAGGACCGAGGTGGCGTCCTTGCGTTCCGCGTGGCCCCAGTTGTAGAGTCCCGAGGGCTCCTCCCAGTTCCCCCAATCGTTCATGTTCGGCGCGCCGATGATGCGCCGGGCCCGCTGCTCGCCGCCGGCGTACACCACGCGCCAGCGCGTGGGCTGTCCGTCGATCACCTCGTCGATCACGTGGACGAAGGGGTAGGAGGGCACGTCGAGTTCGCGCCCCGACCCGGAGAACGGCAGCACCTGCCCCGTGGCCGGGTTGAACAGTTCCATGACCTTGGCGATGGTCCCGAAGGGCAGAGCCATTTCGCCCGACGTGATGAGCGCCTTGCCGTCCGGCATGCGCGTGCAGGTGGGGTACCAGCGCCGGTAGGTCATGTCGTGCCCGTCGGACCAGGAGCCCCCGGTGCTGGTGGGTGTGAAGATGTCGGTGTGCTTGGGCGCCTGGCTTCCCTGGAACTGCCCGCCGGCCGTGAGCACGCGCCCGTCCGCGAGCGGGCAGTGCCCGCAGCAGAAGAGGTTCGTGCGGTTGTTGGGGATGGTCTGGAACGTGCCGTTGCCCGGCTCGTTCTCGCGTGGCGGCGTCCAGAGGTAGCACCGGGGCGTGGCGTACGGGGTGTCCGTGCCGGACCCCCACACCAGCCACCGCCCCCAGTGGTCCCAGTCCGGGTGGTACACGTGCACCATGTGCACGGCCATGATGGCGTCGGTCTGGTTCGGGCCAAACTCAGGGATTTCAGTGCTCCAAGTACCAGGCGTGGTTTGCTCCTGATTTGCTGCTGTTCAGGCGCCCTCGATTGGCGCTCTGGCGCATGAAGGGCGTCACGATGCGTGACCCCGCCCCGGGGTGCCGGCTCTCCGACGTCTGCAAAGCGCCACCGCGCCCACCGCCGCCACCCACACGCCTGCGGCTGGCGCTGGCACAACTGTCACGAAGTCAAGATGCAGAGGGCGCATCTCGCGAGAGTCCCCGAGGAGGATGATCGAAAGGGATCGAACCCGCTCGCTGCGGCCATCCACTCGATCGACTTCAACGCCGTCGATGAACGCACGAATCGTCGCCCCCGTGCGAGCGATGGAGAAGTCAACGAAAGCACCCGAGGGGGCTGGTGCGCTGCCGGCCCGTCCCGCCAGGAGTTCCCAGGAGAACCTCGGGGTTCCCGTGAGCCACTCGTCCATGTAGAGTGGGTACGAAAAACCGCCGCCGGCCGGATTGTCGCTAATCAGCCGTATCCCAATCCGTCTTGCCGGGCCGCCCGCCGTCCAGCCGACGCGTGCGGTGACGGTGAAGTCGCCCGGCAGGTCCAGCGCGGTGTGGAAGTCCACGCCTCGCCAGGGGATCTTGAAGGGGACCGAGGGGGTCACGCTGCGCAGGTTGAACATGGAGTTGGCGAAGTCGTAGGTCCAGTCGCCGCCGTTGGGGCCGTTGGCGTGCGTCCAGCGGGGGTGCAGTTCCGGCCCGCTGAAACCGTCGAAGAAGATCGTCTGCCCCCGCGCGGCCGAGGCGACGACGCACGCCAGGCACGCCGCGATGAGGAGCACCCCGAACCGCCCGAATCCTGCGCCCGCTGTGTTCGCTGTGTTCGCCATGACGATTCCTCCCCGCGGCGCTCGGCCCCGCGCGTCCGATCACCCTTCACTATGCCACGCGTTCCGCGGATTGCCAGTGCTTTGGAGCGGGAATACCAAGAAGCCACGAGTGCCGCACGGTGGCGGCGTTGCCCAGGTGGTCGAAGTCGCCGCCGGCCGTGAGCACGCGCCCGTCCGCGAGCGGGCAGTGCCCGCAGCAGAAGAGGTTCGTGCGGGTGTTGGGGACGCTCTGGAACGTGCCGTTGCCCGGCTCGTTCTCGCGTGGCGGCGTCCAGAGGTAGCACCGGGGCGTGGCGTACGGGGTGTCCGTGCCGTACCCCCACACCAGCCACCGCCCCCAGTGGTCCCAGTCCTGGTGGTACACGTGCACCATGTGCACGGCCATGATGGCGTCGGTCTGGTTCGGGCCGAAGGGGAATGCGCCGAACTCACCACCTACCCATTCACCTGGCATGGCAACGCCTCCTTTGAGAGAGAATCATCACCGCGGCGCTGACGACCCACGCGGTCGTGGCTGGCGCGGGGATCACATGAATCCAGTCGACGTGCAGCGGTTGCATCGCTCGCGAATCGCCGAGCAGAATCATGGTAAGCGAACGGATACGCTCCGGCGCACGACTCGCGCTCGCCACCTCGACGCCGCCGATCAGGGCACGCACAGTCGTTCCCGCCCGCTGCAGGGTCAGGTCGATCATCGCTCCGGGTGGAGCCGGTGCGTTGGCCACCGCGCCCGGACCCACGGCCCAGTAGTAGGTGGGCGTTCCTCGCAGCCACTCATCCATGTAGAGCTCGGCGAAGTAGAACGTCTCGCCCAGCAGTCGAATCCCAATCTGCCTTGCCGGGCCGCCCGCCGTCCAGCCGACGCGTGCGGTGACGGTGAAGTCGCCGGGGAGGTCGACGGTCGTGTGGAAGTCCACGCCTCGCCAGGGGATCTTGAAGGGGACCGAGGGGGTCACGCTGCGCAGGTTGAACATGGAGTTGGCGAAGTCGTAGGTCCAGTCGCCGCCGTTGGGGCCGTTGGCGTGCGTCCAGCGGGGGTGCAGTTCCGGCCCGCTGAAACCGTCGAAGAAGATCGTCTGCCCCCGCGCGGCCGAGGCGACGACGCACGCCAGGCACGCCGCGATGAGGAGCACCCCGAACCGCCCGAATCCTGCGCCCGCTGTGTTCGCTGTGTTCGCTGTGTTCGCCATGACGATTCCTCCCCGCGGCGCTGCCGCCGCTCCCTTGGGACCGCGGCGCTCGGCCCCGCGCGTCCGATCACGCTTCACTATGCCACGTGTTTGGCGGGTTGCCAATGTCATTCGGCTGACATACCGCACAAACAACGAACACGGAGCGCCGTGCGGTGGTGGAGGCGTGTTTCCAGGCGTTTCTACGCAATGCGCCCGCTTGGCTCGCGATCCACGGCTGTCATGATTCGGCGGTCGTGCGGACAGGCGGGACGCCTGTCCCACCCAACGACGTCGGCGCGAACAAGGAATGCGCTTGACCCACGCGCCCCGGTCAGTGCCCGCCGAGGTAGGCCTTGCGGACCTGGTCGCTCTTGGCGAGTTCCTTGGCGTCGCCTTCCATGGCGACGCGTCCGACCTCGAGGACGTAGGCGCGGTGGGCGACCTTGAGGGCCATGTGGGCGTTCTGCTCGACGAGGAGGATGGTGGTGCCGGCCTGGTTGATCTCGCGGATGACCTTGAAGATGGTCTGGACGATCTGCGGGGCCAGGCCGAGGCTGGGCTCGTCGAGGAGGAGGAGGCGGGGGCGGGTGAGGAGGGCGCGTGCGATGGCGAGCATCTGCTGCTCGCCGCCGGAGAGGGTCCCGGCGTTCTGGGCGAGGCGTTCCTTGAGCCGGGGGAAGAGCTCGAAGACCTCCTTCTTGTCCTGGCGGACGCGGTCGACGTCGTTGCGGATGAAGGCGCCCATCTCGAGGTTCTCGTTGACGGAGAGGTTGGCGAAGATGCCGCGGCCCTCGGGGGCCTGGGCGACGCCCAGGCGCACGATCTCGTGGGGGGGCATGCCGCGGAGTTCGCGTCCCTCGAAGGCCACGCGGTCGGCGGAGCACTTGAGGAGGCCGGAGATGGCGCGGAGCGTGGTGGTCTTGCCGGCGCCGTTGCTGCCGATGAGGGTGACGATCTGGCCCTTTTCGACGCGCAGGGAGACGCCGTGCAGGGCCTGCACGGCGCCGTAGCTGACCTTGAGGTTGGAGACGTCGAGCATGGGAGTAGTGAGCGGTGAGCAGTGAAGAGCGATCGGTCAGGGGGGTGGTTTGGGGGTGGGTTTGCGGTCTTGGGCCTCGCGGCGTTCTTCCTCGAGGGAGCGGATGAGGGCCTGGGGCAGGCGCACGGTATCGCCCGTGCGCCCGTTGAGCGTCGCGCTGCCCGGGGCGTCGTGCAGGTCGGCGGCCAGGTCCATGCGGGCCTGGAGCTCCGAGGCCGAGCCGCGGGCGTCGCGGAGGCGGCGCAGGAAGTCGGCGGTGGTCCCCTTGCCGTAGCCCCCGGTGATGTTGAGGGGGATGGACACGGCGCAGCGCCGGATCTGGCCGGCCAGTCCGAAGCGTTCGTCCCCCGGCAGATCGCGGCTCCAGCGGTCCGCCTCCGCCGCAAGCCGGCGCCCCGCCTGGTACGCCCGCGGGTCACGGAACGACCGGATCTCGCCCATCGCCCACCTCCACACCAGGCCAGCCCCCCCACCGCTCACTGTTCCCTGCCCCTACGCCGCCTCGGTCCCCAAGTAGGCCTCGATGACCTTGGGGTTGCGCTGGATCTCGGTGGGCGTGCCCTCGGCGATGGTCTCGCCGTAGTCGAGCACGGTGATGCGTTCGCAGATGTCCATGACGACGCCCATGTCGTGCTCGATGAGGAGGATCGAGACGCCGAAGCGGTCGCGGAGGGAGCGGATGAGGGCCTGGAGCTCCTTCTTCTCCTGGGGGTTCATGCCGGCGGCGGGCTCGTCGAGGAGGAGGACCTTGGGCTCGGTGGCGAGGGCGCGGCAGATCTCGACGCGGCGCTGATCGCCGTAGGAGAGGTTCTTGGCCTGCTCCCCGGCGGCGGAGGCCAGGTCGAAGAGGGAGAGCAGTTCCATGGCCCGGCGGCGCATGGCGCGTTCCTGGGCGACGTGCCGGGGCGAGTGGAGGATGGTCCCGGCCAGCCCGTGGCGCCCGCGCACGTGACACCCGAGCATGACGTTGTCCACCACGCTCAGGAGCCCGAAGAGGCGGATGTTCTGGAAGGTGCGCGAGAGGCCCTGGGCGGCGATCTCGTGGGGCCTTGTTCCCTCGACGCGCGTGCCGTCGACGGCGATGGTGCCCGCCTGGGGGGTGTAGACGCCCGTGAGCAGGTTGAAGACGGTGGTCTTTCCGGCGCCGTTGGGGCCGATGAGGCCGTAGAGCCCTCCCGTGGGCAGGCGGAGCGTGAAGTCCTGCACGGCCTTGAGGCCGCCGAAGGCGATGGCGATCTTCTCGATGTCGAGGATGGGCCGGCTCACCTGGCGACCGCCTTTCGACGCCACAGGCCCCCGAAGACCTCCCAGGCTTCCTTCACGCCGAAGAGCCCCCCGGGGCGGAAGATCATGATGAGGATCAGGGCCAGGGCGTAGAGGACCATGCGCCAGGGGCCCAGCTCGATCATGAGGGCGGACGCGACGGTGAGCAGCACGGCCGCCAGGGCGGCGCCGGAGATCGAGCCCAGCCCGCCCAGCACCACGGCGATCAGGATCTCGAAGGATCGGGCGAACCCGGCGTCGGTGGGGCGGAGAGCCGTCCCGAGCTGGTGGGCGTAGAGGGCCCCGCCCACGCCCGCGAAGAACGACGCGAACATGAAGGCGCGGACCTTGAGGTTGGTGATGTTGACGCCCATGGCCTGGGCGGCGATCTCGTCCTCGCGGATGGAGAGCATGGCCCGCCCCTCGCTGGAGCGTTTGAGGCGGAAGCAGAAGACGAGCGTGATGGCCACGAAGAGCGCGACCCAGAAGAGACTGGTGTAGGTCGGGATGCTCTGGAAGCCCTGGGCCCCGCCCAGGGGGGGCGGGACCAGCTCCTTGAGCGACGCGGCCCTGGTCTCGTCCCAGGAGAAGAGCTGGGGGTTGGACTGCTGGAGGAGGACGCGGACGATCTCGCCGAAGCCGAGCGTGACGATGGCCAGGTAGTCGCCGCGGAGGCGGAGGCTGGGCAGGCCCACGACCCAGCCGGCGCCGGCGGCGGCCAGCCCGCCCACGAGCGCCGACGCCGCGAAGATCAGGCTCCCCACGCTGATCAGCCCGGTCTGGGCCTGGTAGGACCCGAAGAGGGCCAGGGAGGAGTAGTAGGTGATTCCCGCGGCGACGTAGGCCCCGACCGCCATGAACCCGGCGTGCCCGATGGAGAACTGGCCCGTGAACCCGTTCACGATGTTGAGGGAGACGGCGAGGATGATCATCACGCCCGCGTCGAGCATGATGCGGGTGACGAAGGGACCGACCATCGAGCCCACGACGAAGTGAACGAGCAGGGCGGCGGCGATGCAGGCCAGGCCCGTGACCAGGGCGTTGAGCGCCGCTCGCCCCCTGTCGGGCATGACCAGCGCGGCCTGTTCATCGAGCTTGGACACCGGGCTCACACCTTCTCACGCACCGTGGAGCCCAGGATGCCCGTGGGCCGCAGGAGCAGGACCAGGATCAGCACGCCGAAGACGTAGACGTCGCGGAGGTCGCTCGAGATGTAGCGCGCCCCGAACTGCTCGACGAAGGCGATGAGGAAGCCGCCCAGCACGGCCCCCTGGATGTTGCCGATGCCGCCCACGACGGCGGCGACGAAGGCCTTGAGCCCCAGCAGCACCCATCCCTGGTGGGCGGTCTGCTGGAGGGTGACGTACTTGAGGCTGTAGAGGAACCCCGCCGCCGCCGCCAGGCTCGTGCCCAGGACGAAGGTGAGCGAGATGACGCGGTTGACGGCGACGCCCATGAGCGAGGCGGTGGTGGTGTTGAAACTGACGGCCCGCATGGCCATGCCGAACTTGGTGCGGTAGACGAGGAGCTGGAGCAGCACCATGAGCAGGCCCGCGGTGGCCACGATGGCCACGTCCACGAGCTGGATGGGGACGCGGGCGGACCGCACCAGGGCGTAGGCCGAGCCGGGCGCGGCCCCCGCGGGCATGAACCCGACGCGGAGGTCCTGCCCCGGCTCGTAGCGTCCCGCGGGCGCGACGACCATGGCCTCGATGGCCCGCGGGGCGCCCGCCGGGGTCACGCGGATCGAGTACTGGCGGCGCTCCTCGAGCGACACACCCTCGGAGAGGCGCACGACGGCGCCGTCGACGCCCGCGAGCGTGCCGCGCGAGACCGTCGCGTCGTTGAGGGCCCGGGAACCGACCAGGCGGGGCATGCCCTGGGGCTGGGCCCCGAAGGGGAGGCTCATCGCGGGCTTGCCGGGCCCGTCGGGCTTGAGGACCTCGTACTTGAGCTGCCCGAAGTTCTGGAAGAAGAGGGAGACGCCGATGGCGGTGATGAGGACGTTGAGTCGCGGCGCCCCGCGGAGGGGGCGGTAGGCGAAGCGCTCGACGCAGAACCCGACCAGGCCGCAGACGACCATGGCGAGCATCAGCACGCCGGCGGCGGCCCACCACGGGGCCTCGGTGGGGGTGACGCCCAGTCGCGGAAGGAGCACCGCGGCGGTGGTGAAGCTGGTCCAGGCCCCGATGACGACGACGTCGCTGTGGGCGAAGTTGATGAACTTGAGGATGCCGTACACCATCGTGTAGCCCAGCGCGATGAGCGCGTAGAGGCTCCCCACGCTGATGACGGTGATCAGGGTCTGCAGCAGGTCGCCCACGCCGGGTCCGACTCCCCGCCCGCGTGCGCGGGCGCCATCCGACTCTCCCCCCGCCCGTGCGGGCGTCACTCCGGGTTGACGGTCGCGACGTAGCGGGGCTGCCCGCCCTTCATCTCGACGATGACGGCGGGCTTGACGGCGTCGCGCTTGTCGTTGATCGAGATGGTGCCCGTCACGCCGTGGAACTCCCTGGTCGCCGCGATGGCGTCGCGGAGGTGGCCTCCGTGCAGGCTCCGGGCCCGGGCCATGGCCTCGAAGAGCAGGCGGGCGGCGTCGTAGCCCAGGGCCGCCAGCCCGTCGGGGACCTGCCCGAACTTGGCCCGGTACTTCCTGATGAAGTCCTGGATGACGGGGGAGGGGTCGTCAACGGTGTAGTGGTTGCTGTAGAAGCTCCCCTCGACGGCGGTGCCGCCGATCTCGGCGAGCTTGCTGCTGTCCCACCCGTCGCCGCCGAGGAGGGGCACGGTGACGCCGAGCTTTCGGGCCTGGATGGCGATGTTGGCGACGTCGGTGTAGTAGCCGGGGATGAAGATCATGCCGGGGTTGCCGCTGCGGATGGCGGTGAGCTGGGCGGTGAAGTCCTGGTCGCCCTCGTTGTAGGTCTGCTTGCCGGAGATCGTGCCGCCCAGTTTGACAAAGGCCCGCTCGAACTCGGTGGCCAGGCCCGCCGAGTAGGCCTGGCTCTGGTCGTAGAGGATGGCGACCGTGCTGATGCCGCGCTCCTTGGCGAACGTGGCGCACACCTGGCCCTGGAAGGGGTCGATGAAGCAGACGCGGAAGATCATGTCGCCCACTTCGGTGACGCGAGGGTTGGTGCTCGAGGGGCTGACCATGGGCACGCCGGCCTGCTGGGCCACCGGGGCCCCGGCCAGCGACAGGCTCGACGCCACCTCGCCCAGCACCGCCGACACCTTGTCGCTGTTGACCAGGCGCGTCACCACCAGCCCCGCCTCGCGGGCGTCGCCCTTGGTGTCGTACTCCACCAGCGCCACCTGGCGACCGTTGAGGCCGCCGGCGGCGTTGAACTCCTCGATGGCCAGGCGGAGGCCCTGGCTCGTGCTCTGCCCGAAGGTCGCCTGGGGCCCGGTGAGCGAGCCGAAGTGCCCGACCTTGATGGGGCCCGAGCCCGTGTCGTAGGTGTTGCCCTCTCCGACCGGCGTCTGGCCTCTTGGCGCGGCGGCCTTGGGGGCCGGTCGCTCGCCGCCCGCCGAAGCCCCTCCGCCTTCCTTCTTCTCACACCCGGTCAGCCCCAGCATCGCCGACAAGGCCACCAGGCCCAGACCGCACAGAAGCCACTTGGCCGTCACCATGGATCGTCCCTCGCGTTGACCCCACCCCGCCGGATTGGGCGGGCGGGCCCGCATCGTACCAAACCCGACCCTCGCCGGGCGACGACCACCCGCGTGGCCTGTCATCCCCACACCCACCTAACCCGATGGCTCACAGCAGTGCTTCGCCACAGATTGAGCTTGCGTGGGCCCGCTGGTGCTGCGAGAATGCGCCGAGGGAGGAGAGTCCGATGCGACACCGGGTGTTTGTGGCGCTCGCCGCGGCGAGCGTTTCCGCGCCGGCCATGGCGCAGTTGCTGTTCACCGACACCTTCGATTCCGGCCCCGCCCCCGTCTGGGGCAACGAGCGCGGCTCGTGGACCGCCGCCGGTGGCGAGTACTTCGCCACGGTCCCGGGCAACCTCCCGCCCACGCGCACCACGCTCCCCTACGTCCTCCGCGACTTCGGGCTGCGGCTCAAGGTCGTGGAAGCCTCCGACGGCGGGGTCTGGCTCCGCTACGACCCCGGGACCGACTCGGGCGTCCTGCTGGTCACGGGAGGCTTCGCCCAGTCGGGGCGCGGCTTCTACTGGCACACCTTCACCAACGGCCGCTACTCCCCGGCGCTCAACCTGTCCGAGCCCCTCTTCAACCAGGGCGACGACCTCGGCCTGACGATCACCGTGACGGGCGATCACTACGCGGTCTACCTCGGGCCCTCGCTCACCCCCGCGACCACGCTCGACACCGCCGCGTTTCCCACCGGGCGAGTGGGGCTCTACGACTTTGCCCACCCCCGGCAGCGCTTCGACGACGTGGCGCTCTCCCCCGTCTGCCCGGGCGACTGGGACCTTGACGGCGTGGTGGACTTCAACGACTTCCTCGCCTTCCTCAACGACTACAACGCCGCCGCCCCGCGCGCCGACCTCAACGCCGACGGCGTGATCGACTTCAACGACTTCCTCGCCTTCCTCAACTTCTTCAACGAGGGGTGCTGAATCGCGGGCGCACGGGGTGTCCGGGGGGGCGTGCTCACGGGCACTCGAGAACGAAGCGTCGGGCGAGGGCGTCGGCCTCCATGATCGCCCCGAGCGACGCCGCCGGCTTCACCGGGATCGAGCGCATCGCGTCGGCGGCGACGTCGGCGATCCAGCCGAACGGGATGGGCCGCTCCTGGCGCAGGAAGGCGTCGACAGCGGCCTCGTTGGCGGCGTTGAGGATCGCCCCCGCGGTGCCCCCGGACTCGATCGCCCGGTGCGCCAGCGCCAGCGCGGGGTAGCGATCGGGGTCGACGGGCTCGAAGCGCAGGGCCCCGAGGCCGAGGGGGTTGAGCCGGCGTCCGCCGCCGGGGAGGCGGTGGGGCCAGGTCAGCGCGTGCTGGATCGGGACCTTCATGTCCGGCGCCGCCAGGTGGGCCAGCACGGAGCCGTCGACCAGCTCGACCAGGGCGTGGACGACCGACTCGGGGTGGAGGACGGCCGCGAGCCTGTCGGCGGGGGCCCCGAAGAGCCAGTGGGCCTCGATGAGTTCGAGGGCCTTGTTCATGAGCGACGCCGAGTCGATGGTGACCTTGGGGCCCATGGTCCAGGTCGGGTGCTTGAGGGCCTGCTCAGGCGTGGCGGCGCGGAGCCGGTCCGTCGGCAGCGAGCGCAGGGCGCCTCCCGAGGCGGTGAGGATGAGGCGGTGGACGGAGCCATCGAGCGCCAGGGGCGGTGCCGCGGAGCAAGACCGTTTCCCGTCGGGCGTCCCCTGGATGCACGGGGCCAGGCACTGCCCGATCGCGGAGTGCTCGGAATCGACGGGCAGGAGGCGCGCGCCGGACCGCCGGGCCGCGGGGATCACCAGCGCGCCCGCGGCGACCAGGGTCTCCTTGTTGGCCAGCGCGACGTCGCGCCCGAGCTCGACGGCGGCGAGCGTCGCGGGGAGCCCGGCGATGCCCACGATCGCCGCGAGCACCAGGTCGCATTCCACGGCGCGGACAAGCTCCTCCGCGGCGTTGGGCCCGCGGAACGTGCGGGCGTCGGGCGGGGCGGCGCCGGAGCTGGCGAGGGCCAGGTCGGCGACGGCGAAGCGGCGGGCCTGGGCCGCGAGCAGGTCGGCGTTGCGCCCCGCGGCGAGCCCCACGACGCGGAAGCGGAGGGGGGAGGACCCGGCGTCGGCCAGGGCGTTGAGGTGGGCGATCACGCCGAGGGCCTGGGTCCCGATCGAGCCCGTGGAGCCGAGGATGATGACACGCCGTTCCATGCCCGCGCGGGGACGTTAGGGGCGTGGGGGGCCCGGAAGATCCGATCAGGGGCGGGCGACTCGACGTATAGAGGGACGTGGCCGGAGCCGATAACAGCCGGTCGCACCGCGCCTCCGGGAGCCCCGATGCCAGGCACGCCACACACCCACCTGTCGCCCGAACTGGCCGACCACATGAAGGCGATCAAGGCCCGCGCCGGCGAGTACGGGCTCGACTTCTTCGAGGTCGTGTTCGAGGTGCTGCCGTTCGACGTGATGAACCAGATCGCGGCGTACGGCGGGTTCCCGGTGCGCTACCCGCACTGGCGCTGGGGGATGGAGTACGAGCGCCTCAAGAAGCGCGACGCCTACGGGCTGGGGCGCATCTACGAGATGGTCATCAACAACGACCCCTGCTACGCCTACCTGCAGGAGTCCAACAGCGTCACCGACCAGAAGCTGGTGATGGCCCACGTCTACGGGCACGCCGACTTCTTCAAGAACAACCTCTGGTTCTCCAGGACCGACCGCAAGATGATGGACCAGATGGCCAACCACGCCACGCGCGTGCGCCGGCACGTCGAGCGTCACGGCGTCGAGGCGGTCGAGCGCTTCATCGACGCGTGCCTGTGCGTCGAGCACCTGATCGACCCGCACTCGCCCTTCGTCCGGCGCGACGAGGCCCCGGGGCGCAAGGGCGAGGCGCCCGAGGAGGAGCAGCCCGAGAAGCTCCCCGCCAAGGACTACATGGACCCGTTCATCAACCCGCGCGGGGCGGTGGAGCGCGAGCGGGCCCAGCTCAAGGAGAAGGCGCGGGAGGCGCGCTCCAAGTTCCCGCGCCGGCCCACGCGCGACGTGCTGCAGTTCCTGCTCCGGCACGCGCCCATGGAGGACTGGCAGCAGGACATCCTCGGGATCATCCGCGACGAGGCCTACTACTTCGCGCCCCAGGGCATGACCAAGATCATGAACGAGGGCTGGGCGACGTACTGGCACAGCAAGCTGATGACCCGGCACTTCCTCGACGCCCGCGAGATCGTCGACTACGCCGAGCAGCACTCGGGCGTGGTGCACATGCCCCCGGGCGGGTTCAACCCCTACAAGATCGGGGTGGAGCTCTTCAAGGACATCGAGCGCCGCTGGGACCGCGGGCAGCACGGGCCGGCCTGGGAGCGCCTGGAGGGCATCGGGGCACGCGACCGCTTCGACGACAAGAGTACGAAAGGGCGCGAGAAGATCTTCCACGTCCGCAAGGTCTACAACGACATCAGCTTCATCGACGAGTTCCTCACCCCCGAGTTCGTCGATCGGCACCGCATGTACGTCTACAAGCGCGACCCGCAGACGGGCGAGGTCCGCGTCGTCACGCGCGACTTCGAGCGCATCAAGCGGGCCATGCTCCACCAGCTCACCAACATGGGCCAACCCTTCATCTACGTCGTGGACGCCAACTACCGCAACCGGGGCGAGCTCTACCTGGCCCACCGCTTCACCGGCGCCGAGGTCGACCTGGAGCGGGCCAACGCCGTGCTGCACAACCTGCGGGCGCTCTGGGGCCGGCCCGTGCACCTCCAGGCCCGCATCAACGACGAGATGCAGGTCATCGTCGTCGAGGACCCGGACGGCAAGCCCAAGCGCTACAAGGTCACCGACGAGACCCCCGAGCCCGCCCACGCCATGGAGTGACGGATCGATCCGCCCGCGGGTCCAACAATACGGGCCGGGGTGGTCGGAGGTTCCCATGCTCGCATGCATCGTCGCGGCGCTCGGCCTGGGCACGCCCGCACCGGCGGAGCCGCCCGCCCCGCTCTCCGGGCCGCGGGTCAGCACGCCCGCGACGCCCGCGCCCACGCTGGTGGAGCGCACGATGGACGGCTCCGTCCACCGCGCCGAGCCCACCCCCGAACACGCCGCCCTGCGCCTGCTCGACCTCGCCGACGACACCCGCCGCGGGATCGACGACGCCCTGCTCCGCCGCGCGCGCCTCCTCGACGAGTTCGTCGCGGGCAACCTCGGCCTGCTCGTGAAGTTCGGCGCCGCCGCGGCGTCGGGCGACCGCGCCGACCAGTTCGCGCTCCTCCTCGAAGCCGCGCACAAGCTCCGCCCCCTGCTCGAGCCCGGCCCGCTCCAGAATCAGATCGAGGACCTGCTCCCCGAGCCCCCGCGGCGGCAGTTCCGCGCGCTCCTGGACGAGTACCGCGCCGCCCTCGTGCGCGAACACCGCCGCGACAACCCCCGGGCCCCGCGTGTCGGCGTGCTCTTCGCCGAGGCTCTCCAGAGCCTCGGACGCGAGATCGAGCAGGCCTTCGCCCGCCAGAACAACGCCGGCGAGATCCTCTTCCGCTACGCCACCGACGGCCTCGGGCTCGACAGGCACCAGGCGCGCGTCGTGCGCGAGGCGGTCGCGCGCTTCGCCGAGCGTGGCGGCGAGGACGCCAGCGAGGAAGCCAAGCGCGACCTCTTCATCTCGGTGATGTTCGTCTTGACCGAATCGCAGCGGGCCACACTGATCGAGCGCTTCAAGGGCGGCTGAACCCCCTCGCATTCAGGGCAGGGCCGGGGAGGAATCGGCTCCGCGCGGGGCGGGGGCAACCCGGACGGGTTCTTCATCCTCAACGACGCCGGTTCCGCGGCCACCGACCCCAGCATCTCGCAGGTGGTGACCGGCTTGGTCGTTGGCCAGATCTGCGAGATTACCGGCGGTTCCGCGAGCTGGCACGTCAACTTCTCTCCGGTGGGCGGGACGTCATCCGCCGGGGTTGTCGACGGCGTGGAGATCTTCACCGGCACCGCCGGGCCGCTCGGGTTGTGGCGCCCCTCTTCGTTCACGTTCACCGCGAGCGCCGACAGCGCGACGCTTCGCCTCCGCGCGGAGATCAACGGCACGGACAACGACTTCGCGGTGGACAACATCGGGATCACGCCGGTGCCCGCGCCCGGCGCGCTCGGCCTGCTCGCCGCGGCGGGCCTGGTCGCGGGCCGCCGTCGCCGCCCGGAAGCCCCGCGCCATTGACCGACCACCGGCCCCGGACAAGTCAGGGGCTTGTTGCGGTTCGTTCGGCCGCCGCGAGTGCGTGGTTGGAGTGGTGGCGTTCGGGGCCTCTGGTGGCGCGAGTCGGAAGTCCGTGGACGGAGCGCTCCGGGTGCCACGGGTCATCGGGCGCTTCGCCCGTGACCCGTGCGGCTGTTCGACGGTCGTGGACGGCCCGGTCAATGCCGACGTGTTCACCGCCTTCGTCGAGCAGGTCCTCTGCCCCGCACTGCGGCCCGGCGACATCGTGGTGCTGGACAACCTGGGCAGCCACAGGGGCGACAAGGTGCGCCGGCTGATCGAGCAACGCGGCGCCCGGGTCATGCTCTCGCCGCCCTGCAGCCCGGACTTCAACCCCATCGAGATGGTCTTCTCGAAGATCAAGCAGGCCCTGCGCTCGCTGGCCTGCCGCACGAAGGACGCCCTTTGGAACGCGATGCAATCGGTCCTCGACCTTGTCACACCCTCCGACGCCACCAACTGCTTCCGCCATTGCGGCTGCACGCTACACAATGACTGCAACCGCTTTAACCGATGCGCCCCAACCTCGTCAAGCCCCCTGGCCTTGAACAGGAGGGCGTCGCCATGGCATAATGTCCTGGGAGGTGGCGCGTGGTTCGGTGGCGTTTGATGGCGTGCGTCGCACTGCTTGTCGCTTCGACAGCGGTGGGTCAGCCGTTCCTGCTGCCGCTGGGGCAGCCGTCCGGTTTTTCGGATTGGGCATGGTCGCCGGCAGTAATGCCCGGCAATGGGGGCTCGGTTTTCGCGACGTTCTACGGTGGCGGGACGTTCACGACCTATCGCTGGTGGCCGGGCGGGGGCTTTGTTCCCGTGCCCGCACACGGAGCCTACCTGGGCACGCGCGTCACGGCTTCGAGCGCCGACGGGTCGCGGTTCGTTGGCGACATCATGCAGCACATGTCCCCTGTCGCGACGGTCGCCGCCGTCTGGAGGCAGGGCATGGGCGGCGCTCCCGAGTTGGCCGCGCCAGGCGTGTGGTCTCTGAACGCGATCTCCCGCGACGGTTCAACGTGGGGCGGCGTGGACACCGCGATCGCCATCTACCGCGAGGGTGTGCGGACCGTGTTGGCCCAGGGGTCCGGCGAGGTGCGCGCCCTGTCGGCCGACGGCTCGGTGGCGGCAGGCTATGGCGAGCCGCCGACGGGGAGCGGGCTGGGGTCGGCCTTTGTCTGGCGCGAGGGCGTGGGGATGACGTTCCTGGCGCCCGTGCCCGGTTTCACGGCGGACTACGTGTACGGGCTGACGGCGGCGGGTGGCGCGGCGCTGGGCATCTCGGTGCTGCGCAACGCCGCCGGGCAGGTCGTGGACACCGGTCTGTGGACGTGGTCGTCGGCGGGCGGTCGTGTGCGGCTGGAGGATCCCCGGCCCGACCTTCGCCCGGTCTGGCCTCAGATCACGGGGGACGGGTCCGTCGTGTCGTCGATCTTCACGCCGCGCTCCGGCTCGGGCGCGTCGGAGAGCCACCTGCACTTCACCGCCGCGCGGGAGTGGGTTCGGTTCGAGGACCACCTTGGGCGGTTCGGGCTTTCGACCGAGGGGTGGCAGGGGTTCCGTGTCAGCGGGATCTCGGACGACGGTCTGGCGTTCACCGGCACGGCGTATTACCAGGGCGTGTACCAGCACTTCTACGCCCGCGTGCCCGGGGCGGTCACGATGGCGACGTTGGCCCTCGCCGGGCTGGCCGCGTGGGGCTCACGGCGCCGGCGGCCGCGTTGACGCCGGGCGCGCGGCCGCACCGTCGCGCAAGCGCTCGTGAGGCCGTGGGCGATCGTGCTTGGTGTGCCGTCTTACTCGCCCCGGTAGACGCAGCCGCTGGTCGGCGTCTCGCGGACCTCGAGGCGCGAGAGGCCCGGGAGGGCGGGCTTGAGGCGGGGCCAGATCCAGCGGGCCAGGTTCTCGGCGGTGGGGTTGCCGATGCCCTCGAGCTCGTTGAGGAGGCAGTGGTCGAGGCGGTCGTAGAGGGGCTTGAAGGCCCTCTTGATGTCGGCGAAGTCGATGACCCAGCCCACGCGGGGGTCGAGCGGGCCCTCGACGTAGACGCGGACGCGGTAGGAGTGCCCGTGGAGGCGGGCGCACTTGTGCCCCTCGGGGACACCCGAGAGGCGGTGCGCGGCCTCGAACCTGAACTCCTTAAAGACTTCCATGCGTCGCGGGAAGGGTAGAGGCGCGGGGCGGGGCCCGAAGAACCTATCATCTCGACCCCTCGCCCGAGGGTGTCACCGTTCTCGGAGCGCGCCCATGGACGCCGGCATCGTCGGCTTGCCCAACGTCGGCAAGTCCACCCTCTTCAACGCCCTGACCAAGGGCAACATCCTGGCCGCCAACTACCCGTTCGCGACGATCGAGCCCAACGTGGGGGTGGTGCCGATCCCGGACCCGCGTCTGGACGTCATCGCGGGGTTCATCCCGACGCAGCGGATCGTGCCGGCGGCGCTGCGGCTGGTCGACATCGCGGGGATCGTGAAGGGCGCCAGCCAGGGGGAGGGGCTGGGGAACAAGTTCCTGAGCCACATCCGCGAGGTGGACGCGATCGTGCAGGTCGTGCGCTGCTTCACGCGCGCGGTCGGGGGCGAGGAGATCATCCACGTCTCGGGCACGGTGGACCCCATGCGCGACATCGACGTGATCGCGACCGAGCTCATGCTCGCGGACCTGGAGACGGTGGACTCGGCGCTCTCGAAGGCCGAGCGATTGGCCAAGGGGGGCGAGCGCGAGGCGGTGGCGCGGTTCGAGGCGCTCAAGAAGGTGCGCCCGGTGCTGGCGGCGGGGCGGCCCGCGCGCTCGCTGGTGATCGACGACGCCGAGCAGCGCCGCCAGCTCAAGCACCTGGGGCTGCTCACGGGCAAGAAGACGCTGTACGTGATGAACGTGGGCGAGGACGACCTGCACGGCGAGGGGGAGATGTGCCGCCTCGTCCGCGAGCACGCCGCGGCCGAGGGATCGGAGGCGGTCCCGGTGTGCGCCAAGATCGAGAGCGAGCTGGCCCGGCTCTCCGACGCCGACCGGGGCGAGATGCTGGAGGGGCTGGGGCTCAAGGAGCCGGCCCTGTCGACGCTGGCGCGGGCGGCGTACCACCTGCTGGGCCTGCGGAGCTTCTACACGGCGGGCCCGAAGGAAGTGCGGGCGTGGACGATCCCGGCGGGGGCGACGGCCCCGCAGGCCGCGGGCGTCATCCACACCGACTTCGAGAGGGGGTTCATCCGCGTCGAGGTCTTCTGCATCGACGACCTGGTGCGGTTCAAGAGCGAGAAGGCGATCAAGGAGGCCGGGCGCCTGCGCGTCGAAGGCCGCGACTACGTCGTCCAGGACGGCGACGTGTGCCACTTCCTGTTCAACGTCTGAATCGAGATAATGCCGTTGACAAGGCCCGCCCGTCGGCGGTAGACTGGATGGCGCCTCGTTCGAGGCCTCGGGCGCGGCGGCGCGCCGTTGAAAGGATGGCTCATCATGAAGGATCGGACCGATGCCGGTCGAACTGTGGCTCTGGGTGTGGTGGCTCTTGTGGCGTTCGGGGGGGGGTTCGGTGTCTGAGAGCCGCGGGCAATCCCTGTGGCCGTCGCACCTGGGGCGCCAGTACGCGGTTCAGGTGGGCACGGCTGGCGGGGAATCGGGGCCGGCGGCGGCGGCGCTGTACGACGGGACGCTGCTCCTGGGCGGGGCGCGAGGGGCCGACGGGTTCATCCGCTTCCAGTCGCGCGACAACGCGCCGCTCTGGGACGCGCTCTTCATGGCGCAGCCCGGAGGATCTTGCCGGGTCTTGGGGCTGGGGGCGTTCAACCCGTGGACCGGGCATGCCGAGCGTCGGTTGGCGTTCGCGGCGGGTTCGTTCGTGGGCACGGTTGACTTTCTCGACATGGGCCCCCGCTCCTCGGCCGCACGGGTGGGGTTCGTCGCCCGCGGCGAGGCGTTCCCGTCGCCGGGCTCGCCCGCCATGACCGGGCTGGCGGTGTTCACGAGCGAGGGCGTGAACGAGGCGCTGTGCGTGGCCACGGGGCCGGCGTGCGCCGCGGGCAGCGGTGATCAGAAGTTCGGTGAAACACAGTGCTTTTCGAGCGCCAATCTGCTGGGAGTGGGCGGTTACTTCACGGCTGCAACGGACTTCCAGGAGCAACAGCAGCTCACGCCGGTGGGCGGCGAGGACGGGTTCCTTCAACTGCGCCAGATCGTCAATGAGGCCTTCTTGGCGTGGCGGACCATCCGGATCGGCGGGGCGGGGAACGACCGGGTGACGGGAGTGGCGTTCGACCGCAAGCGCGAGGGGGTCGTTGTCACCGGGTGCTTCTCGGGCGCCGTCGACTTCAATCCGGACGGCGCGCCGGCCTGGCGCACCTCCTCCGGCGGGACCGACCTGTTCGTGGCCCGGTATCGCCCGGAGGCAGCGGTCCCGAATCGGCTGGTGCTGGAATGGGTGTACACGCTGGGCGGGGCGGGCGACGACGCGGGGGCCGGCGTGGCGGTGGACAGCGGCGGCAACGTCTACGCGGCGGGGCGCCTGCGCAGCACGCTCGGGCTGGACGACGTGGTGGTGGTGCGCCTCGACGCCCTGTCGGGGTCGGAGGCGTGGGTGCGGCAGGTCCAGGGGCCCCAGAACGAGCGGGCGACGGGCGTGGCGGTGGATGGGCTCGATCGCGCGCTCGTCTGCGGGTGGTTCGAGTGCACCACGCTGGCGGAAGGGATGTCGCGCGGCACGTCGAGCGCCACGTCCACGCCGTACTGCCTGGTTGACTTCGACCCGGGCCCGGGGCAGGACTGGCGCTCCAGCGCGGGGGGGAAGGACGCGTTCCTGCTGCGTCTGCGCCCCGACGGCTCGTACGACGGGTGTCGGACCTGGGGCGGCGCGCAGGACGACGCCGCCCACGCCGTGGGCGCCGACGCGCTCAGTTGGGGCTCCGTGGCGGTGGGCGGCACGTTCGGCGACGCGGGGGCGCCGCCCGGCTACTCGATGACGCTCGACCCTTCCAACCCGCCGCTCGTGTTGACAGGCGCGGGAAACAGCGACGCCTACCTCTTCGCCCTGGAGCCGGTCCCGGGATCGGCCCCGCTCAAGGCCCAGTTGACGCTCGTGCTGGACAACTCGGGGTCGGTGGGTCCGACCGAGGCGGCGGCGATGTGCATCGGACTGGCCGACGCCCTCGTGGCCTTCGACCCGCTCTTCCCGAACAACCCGCCGATCGTCCGGAGGGACAAGTCGGCGGCGATCAACGTGATTCTGCACTCGGTGGGCGCGCAGCCGACGGGAGGGGAATCGGCGTCGCTGGTGCCCTGGACGGTCGTGGACCAGAATACGCTCCCGCTGCTGGGGCAGCGGCTGCGCAACCTCGTGCGGCCGGCGCCGGCGGACAACGTCTTCGCCCCGGCGCTCAACCTCGCGCGCGCGCGCCTCGTGGGGAGCCGGTTCAACAACCCCGCCGTGTACCAGACCCCGCTGCTGCTGGCCGACGGGCTGCCGAACGATGACCCGCCGAGCCTTTCCTACGCCCGTTCGGCGGCGCTGACCGGGGCCTTCGACCAGATCAACACGCTGGTCGTGTTCGACGGTGACTCCGAGCCCGCGTGGACGCGGCAGTGGGCGTTGATCACGCTGACGGCGTCGGTCTGGACGCCGCTGATCGTCGCGCCGGGTGAGGCCCCGCCGCCCCCCAACGAGAACAACCTGGGATGGGCCGCCCGCGTGCCCATGGACCCGTCGTTGCAGACGGGGTGGTTCTCGAACGACTACGGCACGGTGGTCGGCATCAACCTCGCCCGCTCGACCCGCTGCCCCGGCGACTTCGACCGCAACGGGGTGAGGGATGGATCAGACACCGCCCTCTTCGACCTCTGGTGGCCTTCCCCTGTGCCAGGGCTTCAGCTTCGCGCCGATCTCAACTTGGGGTGGTGGCGCGTGCGCAACCGACCTGTGGCCGATGACTATGACCTCGACAACCAGAAGCTGCGCACCGAGCGGGCCGTGCCATGCCCTTGAACGCGGCAACTCGACTCCTCGGGGCGTGGTGCGCGGCGGCGATCGTGCCGGAGGGCGCGCTGGCTCAGGCGAGCTTTGAGCCACTTGGCTACGTACGCCCGGGTGCCTTCAACATCTCGGCAGCGCGAGTGAGCGGGGACGGGCGCCTCGCGGTGCTTACCAGCATCGACAAGTCCATTGCCTTCCAGCTGCACATCGCGGACCCGTCGGGCGGTGTGCGCACCGTCGGGCCACCGCCCGGACACGCCGGCTACTTCATCATCGTTGATGCCTCGCGCGACGGACAGCGACTCCCAGGGTGGTCGGGGGAGCCGTTCTCGCCCTACTACGCAGTGCCGATGGTCTGGTCAGCAGGCGCGGGGTATCTGGCACCTGACCCGCTTGGCGGGCAGATCGAAGGCTGGTTTGCGGCCATCTCCGCGGACGGGAGCACGGCGGTGGGCGATGCCCTGTTCCCGTGGGGGTACGTCGCCGTGTCGTGGAGGGTCGGGGAGCGTGAGTTGGTCCCCCTTTCGTTCCCCCCCGGCGCGACCGACGCGAGCGCCAGCGGCGTCAGCGGGGATGGACGGATCATCATGGGCGCGGTCGGGTGGGCAAGGCAACACTCGGCCAGCGTGCGCTGGCGCGACGGCAAGGTCGAGGTCCTTGAGGCCCTGCCGCCCCCAGGCGCCGTGCGGGCCTACACGCAACACCTCACCCCCGACGCCCGCTGGGCGCTAGCGTCCATCGGCCTCTTGACTCCGAGGGGCGAGGAGTACACTCGTGCCGGGCTCTACTCCGACCCCACCGGCTACTTCATCCTCCCCGGCCAGGACATCCGCACCCACTACCACTACGGGTTCACGGCCGACGCCCGCGTGGTCGTCGGCCAACGCCTCCTCGCCTTCCCCGAGAGCGAAGCGATCCTGTGGGACCCGATCCACGGCTTCCGCACGCTCTGGTCCATCCTCCGCGCCGCCAATGTGAACCTCCTCGGCTGGCAACGCCTTGAGGGCATTGCCGACGTCTCCGACGACGGCACCGTCGTGGTCGGCGGCGGCACCAACGCCGCGGGAGGCTTCGAGCCCTTCCGCGCCGTCATCCCGCCCCTGTGCCTGGCCGACTGCGACGGGTCCGGCGTGATCGACGTGGCGGACCTCCTGTGCTTCCTGTCGCGCTCCGACCGCGCACAGGACCCCGCGGCCAACCCCGTCGACTTCCTCTACGCCGACCTCACCAACGACTCGGCCATCGACTTCAACGACTTCCTCGAGTTCCTCAACCTCTACAACCGCGGAGAATGCCCGTGAGCCCGCGTCAGTCGTTGCTGCGCAGCTTGGCGATCAGGCGCAGCACCTCGATGTAGAGCCACACCAGCTCCACGAGGATCGCGAAGGCGCCGAACCACTCCATGTGCCGGGGCGCCCCGGCCTCCACGCCGCGGTGCACGGTCGAGAAGGCGAAGGCCATGCCCAGCGTCGCCATGACCACGCAGAAGACGGAGAAGCCGATGCCGATGGGCCCGGCCCCGAAGATGGTGTTGTGCAGGAACCCGATCGGCGCCCCGAAGAGCCCCGCGACCATCGCGATCAGGTACGTGAGCATGATCCCCGCCGCCCCCGCGATGAACACGCCCCGCAGGAACCGCCCCGGGCGGAAGATCCCCGTCGCGTAGGCGATCAGCATCGCGATCGTGATGCCGAACGTCAGCGTGACCGCCTGGAAGATCAGCCCCACGTCCACCGACTTGAGGTACCGCACGGTCACGAACACCGAGAGCGCCGAGAGCAGGACGCCCTGGACCGCCGCGTACAGCGGCGCCAGGTACGGGGCCGTCGTGGGCTTGAACGAGATGATCAGCCCCAGCACCAGCCCGCCCATCAGGCTCCCCCACAGCCAGGGCGTGACGCTCCCCGCCGCCCCGCCCTGCACCGCCGCGGCGAACTGCCCGAACAACAGCACCGCCACGGTGGCGCAGATCGCCAGCAGCACGCCGGTCTTGATGACGGTCCCCTGCACCGTCATCACGCCCGGGCGGGCCTCGACGCCCGCCGAGGGCCCGGCCAGGTCGCGGTACCGGGGGGCCTCGATCCGATCGAACGCACGCAGGGTGGGGTTGCTGCTGGTGAGCATCGGTTGTTCCTTGGGGATCGGGGGCTGAGCCTGTCGCGGCGGGATGGTATCGGCGCGACCGGCGCGGGTTTCATCGGTTCGGCGCGCCGAAGAACCCCCGGAATCGGCGGAGAACACACCTCCGTCGGCTCGCGGGGGTGAAGTCGCCCGGGGCGTGGGCCGATGCAGGAAGAGGACGCAACGCCCCAGGGGGATACCATGGCCCACGACGAGAGCAAGCTGAGGTTCGTGCCCGCCGAGCCGCCCGAGCCGACCGGTGATTCGCTGCGGTTCGATCGCCGACGGTCCATGCGCTCGCCCGCCGAGGGAGAAGGGGTGGCGGCGTGTCAATCGGTGGGCGGGATGAAGGGCGGGCGTGTGGTGCCGATCCGGGTGCTGGACGCCTCGTCGGGCGGGGCGGGGCTGGCGACGGACGACGCGATCGGCGTGGGCACGCCCATGACGATCGTGATCCGGACGCCCTCGCCGCGGGTTCGGACTGGCGTGGTGGTGCGGTGCGAGGGGTTGGGGCGTGGGTACCGCGTGGGGCTGGCGTTCGCGACGGCGCGCGTCGCCTAGTGGCGCGAATCGGAAGTCCGCGGACGGATGCGTCCCGGGTGCCACGGGTCATCGGGCGCTTCGCCCGTGACCCGTGCGTCCCGGGTGCCACGGGTCATCGGGCGCTTCGCCCGATGACCCGTGCGGCTGTTCGACGCCCGTCCGGACGCCGGCACGGGCGATCCGCAAGGCGGCTCGCCCGTGGCACCCGCGGCGTCCGCCGGCGCCTTGGTGCGCATTCTTCCAACCACGCCGGGTGCCACGACTGTGCCGCTCGGGGCACAGTCGTGCCGGTGGGGAGAGCACGACTGTTCGCCGAGCCGAACAGTCGTGGCACGGCGGGTGCCACGGGTCATCGGGCGCTCCGCCCGATGACCCGTGCGGCTGTTCGACGCCCGTCCGGACGCCGGCACGGGCGACCGCAAGGCGGATCGCCCGTGGCACCCGCGGCGCCCGCCCGCGCCTCTGGGCGCGTTCTTCCGACTCGCACCATTAGCGCACGCTCGTCCAGGCGCCCGAGAGCGCGGCCCAGGCCTTGCGGAAGCGGTCGGCCATGTCGTCGAGCGCGGCGGGGATGACGCGGACCTGACCCACGACCGACATGAAGTTCACGTCGCCCGACCATCGGGGCACAAGGTGCACGTGCAGGTGCTGGGGCACGCCCGCGCCCGCGGAGCGCCCCTGGTTCACGCCGATGTTGATGCCCTGCGGCTCCAGGGCCCGCTGCACGAGGTCCGTGGCGCAGTCGGTGAGGAGCCACAGGTCGGCCCGCTGGGCCGGGTCGTAGTCCAGGAGCGTGGGGCGGGCCTCGCCCAGGGCGACGAGCAGGTGCCCGTTGGCGTAGGGGTAGCGGTTGAGCATGATGAGGCCGACGCGTCCCCGCACCACGACGTGGTTCTCGCGGTCGCGGGCGGGGTCGAGCCAGGCGTCGCGGAGGAATGAGCCGGTGGAGGCGGTGGGCGGTCCGCCGGCCCGCTCCTGGGCGCCCACGTCCTCGAGGTAGGGCAGTCGCCAGGGCGCCCAGATGGCGCGGGGGCCCGGGGCTGGACCGTCGGGTGGAGTCGCCATGGCGCTGAGCATACTCGGGGCCCGCAACCTGCTCCGGAGCACCGGGTTTGGCTAGGCTTGCCCCTCCAAGGAGAAGCGCATGTTCCAGTCGATCCGCGTGTCGGCGAAGGGTGGGGCCCAGGCCCTCGTGGTCGGTCAGTTCAAGGGCGAGGGGCTCGACGCCGCGGCCCGCAGGCTCGACGCCGACGGCTCGCTGGTCGCCGCGAGCAGGCGCCCCGACGCCACGGGCGAGCTGGGCGTGGTGGTCGAGTCGGCCCCCGCGCCGGGGGCCAAGAAGGCCCCCGCCGAGCGCTACTTCATCGTGGGGCTGGGGGAGAGGGGGTCGTTCGCGCCCGGGTCGATGCGGACGGCGGCGGCCAGCGTGGGTCGTCGGCTCGCGGGCGCCAAGCTCACGAGCGTGTCGTTCGCCCTGGGGTCGTCCTTCGACGCCGCAAAGGCCGACGCGGAGGAATGCGGGGCCGCGGCGGGCGAGGGGCTGGGGCTGCTGTCGTGGGACGGCGACCGGGCGTTCAAGGGTTCGGCGACGCCGGACCCCAAGCGTGGGCGACTGACGATCGTCGCCGACGACGCCCGGTTCCGGGCCGGGCTGGGCGAGGGGCTGGCCCTGG
Organism: Phycisphaerae bacterium; assembly: GCA_016873295.1. Taxonomy (GTDB): domain Bacteria; phylum Planctomycetota; class Phycisphaerae; order Phycisphaerales; family UBA1924; genus VGXM01. The sequence goes on along the minus strand of VGXM01000011.1, from coordinate 35,758 downwards.
CCGAGTCGGCCAACCTGTGCCGCACGCTGAGCCAGACGCCTCCCAACATCGCGACGACGTCGTTCATGGCGGCCCAGGCCAGGAAGCTGGCCCGGGCGACCGGGCTCAGGTGCACGGTGCTGGAGGGCGATGCGCTGGTGCGCGAGAAGCTCACGGGCCTGATCAACGTGGGCAAGGCCAGCGAGAACAAGCCCTGCCTGATCCGCCTGGAGTACCGCCCCAGGGGCAAGCCCCCCGCGCGGGCCTCCAAGCCCGCCGTGCTCATCGGCAAGACCATGACCTACGACACGGGCGGGCTGTCGCTGAAGATCAACAACGGGATGGTGGGGATGAAGCGCGACAAGGACGGCGGGTGCGCCGTGCTCGGGGCGATGCACGCCATCGCCACGGTCGTCAAGCCCCGCCGCCCCGTGGTCGCGCTCCTGGCCTGCGCCGAGAACTCCATCAGCGACGAGGCCTACCGCCCGGACGACATCCTCACCTACCGCAACGGCGTCTCGGTGGAGGTGACGAACACCGACGCCGAGGGGCGGCTGGTGCTGGCCGACGCGCTCTGCTGGGCCTGCGAGAAGGAGAACCCGGCGTACATCGTGGACCTGGCGACGCTCACCGGCGGCGTCGTGGTGGCCCTGGGCTCCACCTTCTGCGGCATGTTCTGCGAGGACGACAAGCTCCGCGGCAGGGTCGAGGAGGCGGCCAAGGCCTCGGGCGAGCGCGTGTGGCGGCTGCCGATGCACGACGAGTACCGCGAGCTCATGAAGAGCCCCGTCGCGGATATCCTCAACAGCAACCCCAATCGCAAGGCCCATCCCATTCAGGGTGCGGCGTTCCTGTCGTACTTTGTCGAGCCCAAGGTGCCGTGGTGCCACCTGGACATCGCGGGCGTGCACGTCGCGGAGAAGATCACCGGGCCCTTCATCGAAGGCCCCACAGGCTGGGGCGTACGCCTCCTGGCCCGCCTGCTCGAGGACGAGTGACGCGGCTGGGGCTCGCCCCTCCACACCCACAACCCTCGGACACCACACCACCAATGGCGCCGGCCTCAGTGGCACCGGTCTGTGGCCGGTGTCTCCCTGTGACTGGCCACGGGGGCGGCCCTGGGCCTTGCGGCCAGAACACCGACCGGGGGCCGGCGCCACTGCTCCTGAGTTCGGGCTTCAGGGCCGCGTCGGGCGACTGGATCGCGGGTGTCCATCCATCGGGGGCGCGTCGGTCTCCGCGGCTCCGATGGTGTGCAGTCCCTGCCGCCAATCCTGGTGTCCATTCATCGTGACTCTTCAGCCGTCTGCAACGGGTGAGGGCAGGGCGGGAGGGAGCCGGTGGCGCTGGAGGCGGCGAGGGCGCCGGCGATGGCCTGGCGCGGGTCCTGGCCGCGGAGTTTGAGGGTGCGGTGGACGGTCATGAGGACCGCCCGCGTCGCGGCATCGGTGATGCCGCAAAGCGCGGCCCGATTGTGGGCGTCCGTGCACACTCCGCCCGTGATACACCGCCGTCACGCCAGGCGCAAGTCGGCTCCTGTTTGGGAATGGGTGTGGAAGAAGGCTGGCAAGCGACGAAAAGACAATAACCCTTGCAACCACGGCGCCCATCACGAAGTTGAATTGCCATGCGGAGCCCGCGGCGGTCGTGGGCGGAGAAGCCGATGGGGATTCCCGTTGATCGAGCCTTGACGCCGACGATACTCGCCCCGGCCCGGCCGGCGTCGAGCCCTTTGACCCGCCCGACTCCCATGGGACCCGGTGCGGGAATCGGGGGCGGTTCAGGACCCCCCAACGCCATGCGAGAGCAAGCCATGATGACCCGACTGCGTTCGATCCTCGCGGCATTGATCGTCCTCGTCCTGCTCGCGCCGGTCGCGCGGGGCCAGGAGCCGTGCTCGTGGCTCCCCGGCTTCGGGCCGCCGGGCGTGACCGACACCGTCAACGCGCTGGCGGTCATGCCGAGCGGCGACCTGGTCGCGGGGGGCATCTTCACCACCGCCGGGGGCGTGGCCGCCAACAGCGTCGCCCGCTGGAACGGCTCGACCTGGTCCGCCCTCGGATCGGGCATGAACGGCGGCGTCGACGCGCTGGCGGTGCTGCCCAACGGCGACCTGGTCGCGGGGGGATGGTTCACCGCCGCCGGGGGCGTGGCCCAGACCAGTCGCATCGCCCGCTGGAGCGGCTCGACCTGGTCCGCCCTCGGGTCGGGCATGAACAACTGGGTCATCGCGCTGGCGGTGCTGCCCAACGGCGACCTGGTCGCGGGGGGCGACTTCACCACCGCCGGGGGCGCGCCGGCCAACCGCGTCGCCCGCTGGGACGGCTCGGCTTGGTCCGCCCTCGGATCGGGCATCAACAGCTATGTCTACGCGGTGGCGATCATGCCCAACGGCGACCTGGTCGCGGGGGGCGGCTTCACCACCGCCGGGGGCGTGGCCGCCAACTACGTCGCCCGCTGGAACGGCTCGTCCTGGTCCGCCCTCGGATCGGGCATGAACAACTGGGTCTACGCGCTGGCGGTCATGCCCACCGGCGACCTGGTCGCGGGGGGCGGCTTCACCACCGCCGGGGGCGTGGCCGCCAACCGCATCGCCCGCTGGAACGGCTCGGCCTGGTCCGCCCTCGGATCGGGCATGAACGGCGAAGTCACCGCGCTGGCGGTCATGCCCAACGGCGACCTCGTCGCGGGGGGATGGTTTACCACCGCCGGGGGCGTGCCGGCCAACCGCGTCGCCCGCTGGAACGGCTCGGCCTGGTCCGCCCTGGGATCGGGCATGAATGACTGGGTCTACGCGCTGGCGGTCATGCCCAGCGGCGACCTGCTCGCGGGGGGCAACTTCACCACCGCCGGGGGCGTGGCCGCCAGCCGCATCGCCCGCTTCCGCTTTGACACCCCGGCGATCACCGCCCATCCCCAGCCCGCGGCCACGTGCCCCGGCGGCACCGCGGCGTTCAGCGTGGCGGCGAGCCCGGCCTCCGGCCTCTCCTTCCGGTGGCGCAGGGGCGGCGTCCCCCTCGTTGACGGCCCCACGCCCAACGGCTCGATCATCTCCGGCGCCGCCTCCGCCACGCTGACCATCTCAAACGTCCACCCCCTTGACGCCGGGACCTACGACGCCCTCGTCGCCAACGCCTGCGGCAGCGTCACCGGCGATCCCGCGGCGCTGGTCGTGTGCACCGGCGACTGGAACTGCGACGGCGTCGTCGACTTCAACGACTTCCTCGCCTTCCTCAACGACTTCAACGCCCAGAACCCCCGCGCCGACCTCAACGGCGACGGCGCCATCGACTTCAACGACTTCCTCGCCTTCCTCAACCACTTCAACACACCCTGCCCCTGACGCGTTTTCGCCCGAACCGGGCCCGCACCCCTTGATCCGGACCCCGGGGTGTGGTATGACGGGATGATGCGAACCCTCTCCACGCTCGCCGCCCTGGCCCTGGCCGCCGGCTCGGCCGCCGCCCAGCCCCTCCAAGTCCTCATCGCCGACCGCGACACCGATCGGCTCTGGCGCCTGACCGACGTCGACGGCGACGGCGTCTTCGGCGCCTCCGAGGTCTTCGCCTTCTACGACGCCTCCAACGCCGCCGGAAGCCCCGGCACGCCCAACACCACCGCCCTGGGCGTGCGCCCGACGGACCGCTACGTGCTCCTGGGCGACCAGATCAACCGCTACGCCGTCGCTTGCCGCGACAACACGCTCGACGGCGATGCGCTCGACGGCGGCGAGTCGCTCCTGGTCGCCACCGTCAGCAGCCCCGCGGGCCAGAGCTTCGCCTTCCCCACCGGCGTGGCGTTCGATTCGTTCGGGCGGGGGTACGTCGTGAACGCCGGCAACTCGTTCGGGCCCGACGCCATCTACCGCGTGGTGGACCTGGACGGCGACGGGGCAGCCCTGGCCTTGGGCGAGGTCACGATGTACGTCGCCGACGGAGCCTTCGGCCCGGGCAACGGGCCCTACGCCCCCCAGGAGGTCTGGCTCGACCCCGCCGACGTCGGCTACCTCCGCAACTCCTCCTCGGGCCTGCACGGTGTCTCCCGCTTCGTCGACCTGAACGCCAACGGGCGCGCCGACGACCCCGGCGAGTTCACGCTCTTCTGGGGCGCGGGCAACGCGGAGGGGATCACGCCCTCGGCGGGCTTCGCGCTCGAGCCCGACCGCGCCCGCCCCGGGGCGCTCTACACCCTCCAGATCGCCTCGGGCGGCATCGACCAGCTCATCCGCATGCGCGACGGGAACGCCGACAGCGACGCCATGGACGAAGGCGAGTCCGCCATCGTCTACTCCAACGCCGAGACCGGCTTCAGCGCCATCGACGCGCTCAGCCTCCCCGACGGCGACGTGCTGGTCACCGACAACTCGGGCAAGCGGGTCTACCGCCTGCACGATGCCAACGGCGACGGCGACTTCCGCGACGCGGGCGAGGCCACGGTCGTCTTCGCCGCCGCCGGCACCGGCGTGGGCGACATCCGCCAGATCGTGGCGTACAAGCCCTGCCCGGGCGACTGGAACGACGACGGCGTGACGGACTTCAACGACCTGCTCGACTACCTCAACGCCTTCAACGCCGGGCACCCGCTCGCGGACATCAACCTCGACCTGTCCGTCGATTTCAACGACTTCCTCGACTTCCTGAACCTGTTCAACGCGCCCTGTTGAGGCCGAGCGAGCGCGAGGCCCCTGCATGAGTCGCCGCCCGCCGGGTGGGGGGTGGGTTCGCACGCCCACCGGCCGGAGTCCGGTCCCACGCGGGGGCGGGTCGGCGCGCGACTTAGAATGGGGCATGAGCACCAAGCCCCACACGCCGCACGCCCCCGCCGACCGCGGCTCCGACTTCTCCCTGGCCCGCCAGATCAGCCCGCGCCGCAAGACCACGCAGGCCTCCGACGTCGCGGGGCTGGTGGACGAGCAGTTGCGGCACTTTGCGATCGATCCGTCGAGCGAGTTCGGCCAGCGGCTCGCCGGGCTGACCCGGCACCTCTACGCCGGGCACGCCGACCTGCGCCGCCTGTGGGAGACCGTGGTGGGCGAGCTGGCGACGCTGCCTCGGAAGGAGCGCGTGGAGCGGTTCGCGGCCCAGAAGTTCCTGTGCTTCCAGCTGGCCAAGATGCTCGACACGCTGCAGAGCCCCTTCCGCAAGACCTACCAGAGCCTGGTCCGCGAGCAGGGCGACCGCATGGCGAAGGGGGCCTACCCGATCTTCGACAACGTGACCGCGGTCTTCTCCAGCCGCCCCGTCATCACCCGCACCGCCACCTACATCTACGCCTGCGCCGAGTGGATCGACGACGCCTTCCAGGGCAAGGAGATGATGCTCGAGGTCTACTCGCGCCTCCTCAACCCCACGAGCATCACCCTCGCCAACCACATCGTCGACGTCGAGGCCGGGCCCCGCGCCCACGAGTACATGGCCTGGAACTTCAACTCGGGCATGGCGGCGGTGGACGGCGTCCTGAGCCACCTGGTCGGATACCGCGACATGATCCTGGCCAGCCGCAACGTCTACGGCGGAACGTACCAGCTCATGCACGACTGGTTCGGGAAGACCAGCAACCTCGACGTCTCCGTCAACTTCTTCGACGGCTACTCCGCCGACGATTTCGCCCGGGCCCTCAAGCACGTCAAGGACCGCAACCGCGACCGCCTCGACGACGGACGCCAGGTCTACGTCTTCCTCGAGAGCCCGTGCAACCCCCACGGCTACATGCTCGACGTGCCCGCGATCTGCCGGGCGGCCCACGAGCAGGGCATCACCGTCATCTGCGACTGCACCGTGGGCACGCCCTTCCTGCACCGCCCCCTGCAGCGCAACGACCCCATGGAGCGACCGGACTTCGTCCTGCACTCCTACACCAAGGACCTCTGCGGGCACGGCTCGACCACCGCGGGCGTGGTCATCGGGCGCAACGAGCGGATGTTCATCCCCAAGCACGAGTCGGTCGTGGGTACCAGCCCCGCCGGCGACTCGCGCACCTACAGCTGGGACGAAACCCTCTTCTGGAACGTCTACTACGTCAAGGGCGCCTTCCTCGACGCCGACAAGGCCTACGAGGTGCTCACGGGCATGCACTCGCTCGAGCTGCGCATGCTCCGCAAGACCATCAACACGCTGACGCTGGCCGAGGTCCTGGGCGGGCACCCGGACGTGAACGTGCGCTGCAACGCCGCCCCGGGCGACGAGAACGCCCCCGTCCGCCAGAAGTGCATGTACCTGGGGCTCCCCGCCCCGCTCTTCACCATCGACTTCGAGGGCAAAGGGGGCGCGACGCCCAGGTTCAGCCGCGACGCCTTCAAGCGCTTCTTCGACTGCCTCGACCCGGCCTTCGGCCACCAGGTCTCGCTGGGGCAGCCCAACACGGTGGTGCTGTGCCCCGCGATCACGAGCCACAGCGAGATGTCGGCCGAGGCCCTCCGCGAGGCCGGCATCGCGCCGACGACGGTCCGCATCGCGGTAGGGCAGGAGGACCCGCGGACGCTCGTGGCGCACCTGATCGCCGCGGCCCAGGCGACGCTCGACGCCGAGGTGCCCGGCTTCTCCGCCCGGTTCCCGGCGCCGGCGAAGATCGACGGGATCTACAAGAAGCACTACACCGACGTGCACCGTCGCTACGTCGAGGCCCAGCCCGGCTGCGCGGACCTGATGAAGTAGAGCCCCACGCGCGAGCGCGGGGGGTCCGGACGCGATCCACCACGGGCTTGCGCCCGGGGCTCGTCGGGCGCGCGCTTCAGACCTTGAACACGCCCAGGTCGATCGTGCGCGCGTCGCGCCCGGTCACGGGGTCCGTCGCCTCCACCTTGACGTTCATGCGCACGGGCGTCTTGAAGACCTGCTGGCCGTCCTTCATCAGCACGCAGTAGAGGTCGGGCTCGGTCTCGCCTGGGGAATCGAGCCCCTTGAACGCCGCCGACGACACAATGACGCCCGCCGAGCCCTGCCCGTCCAGGGGCGACTCGCCCAGGCGGTTGTCGTGGATGATGTCCTTGTCGAAGAACCGGACCCGGTACGCCGGGCCCGTCACGGGCTTGCCCGAGGCCTTGTCGACGAACCTGACGACGAAGCGGTAGAGACCGGCCATGAGAGCCTCCTTGCGGAACCGTAGGGGCGGGCGCGGCCGGTGCGCCCGGGGCTCGGTCGTGGCGCCGGAAGGCACGACTGCCGGTCCGAGCCCCGACAGCCGTGGCACGGGGGCCCCGCCCCGGGACCCGTGCCCCCCAAGGATGCCCCGATGCGGATCCTGCTCACCAACGACGACGGCATCCACGCCCCGGGCCTCCTGGCGCTCCTCAAGGCGATCACCGGCGGGTGCGGGCCCTACGCCGGGTCCCTCACCGAGCAGGCCGTCGAGGTCCTCGTCGTCGCCCCGCTCACCGTGCAGTCGGCGACGAGCCACGGCGTGACGTTCGACGAGCCCCTCATGTGCCGCGAGGAGACCCTCCCCGAGCACGCCGGCATCGGCATTGCCGTCGACGGGCGACCGGCGGACTGCGTCAAGCTCGCCCTCTCCTCCATCTGGCCCGAACGCATGGGCGGGCAGCCGGACCTGCTCATCTCCGGCATGAACGCCGGCGCCAACTGCGGGATCAACGTGATCTACTCGGGCACGGTGGCGGCGGCCCTCGAAGGCGCCTTCCTGGGTGTCCCCTCCATCGCGGTCAGCCTCAGGATCGGCATGCACAAACCGCGCTTCGACCTGGCGGCGATCCGCGCCCGGCACGCGCTCGAGCGCGCCCTTGCCGCCGGCCCGCTCGGGCGGCACGAGGTCCTCAGCGTCAACATCCCCGCCACCGAGGAGCCCTGGGGCGACACCGATCGCCAGCGCGTCAGCGTGGGCTCGCTCGCCCCCGACGACCTCAAGAACAGGCCCGCGATGGACCCGCGCGTCCTGCCGCGCCTCCGGGTCTGTCCGATGAACACCCACGGGCTGGTCGACCGCTACGAACGACGCGTCTCGCCCGGGGGCGACGTCTACTACTGGCCCTCCGGGTACGGGCTCGATTTCCACGCCACCGAGCCCGGGTCGGACGTGGAGATGCTCATGGCGGGGGAGATCACGCTCACTCCCCTCCGGTACGACCTGACGCGCCACGACGCCGTCGCTCGCTGGCGCGACCGCCTCGAGGCCTGACAGGTCCGCGAATCACTCGCGCGGGACCGTCCCGACCGCTCTCGGGCGCATTCCGCGTGCCAAATCGCCCCGCCAGGCGGTATACTCGGCGCACGGGGGCAGGGAGGGCTGAAACGTGACGACGCTTCGTGCGGCAATCACCCTGAGCGTGGCGGCGGGCTCGGCGGCAGCCTTCCCCCCCTACCTCACCGAGTGGCGGAACCAGTACCCCACCAGCACCCTCCCCAGCCAGATGATCCGCCTGACAGGAAGCGCCTGCAACGTCTGCCACCACCCGCCCTCCCGGAGCGAGCTGGGCACCTGCTACCGCACCACGCTCATCGACTTCCTCAACCTCGGGCAGGAAATCGCGGACGCCATCCGAAACGCGCACAACATCGACTCCGACGCCGACGGCACGCCCAACGGCGTCGAGATCCTCACCCCGCGCGACGACGAGCCCGGCGAGATCGGCTACCACCCCGGCCTCCGCGGGCCCACGGGCGTCGACCCCTGCCACGACTTCCCCCTCGCCCCCGTGACCAATCGCGCCGAAACCCCGCCGCCACCCTGCCGCCCCGATTGGAACGGCGACGGCGTCGTGGATTTCAACGACTTCCTCGAGTTCCTCAACGACTACAACGCCGGCGTCCCCCGCGCCGACCTCAACCAGGACGGCATCGTGGACTTCAACGACTTCCTCGAGTTCCTCAACCTGTATAACGCGGGCTGCTGAGCGCGTTGTTGTTCTGTTAGGCCTGTATCGCGGCCCTCTTGCCTGAATCCCGCTTGGTGCGGGCACGCCGATCGATTACGATGGGCCGACGAAAGGGGGGCTCATGCGCGCACCGATCCTGACGGTTGTTGTGATGACGGGGGTTGCCCCGGCCACGCTCGCCCAGCTCTCGATCGACTGGCACACCATCGACGGCGGGGGCGGCACCAGCGCCGGCGGATCGTTCACCGTTTCCGGCACGATCGGGCAGCCCGACGCCGGGCCCGTGATGTCGGGCGGAGTCTTCGCCCTGACGGGGGGCTTCTGGGCCGGCGGATCGGCCGGTCCGACCTGCCCCGGGCTGGGCCCGGGCGCGTGCAGCCGGGCGGACTGGAACGAGGACGGCGTCGTGGACTTCAACGACTTCCTTTCGTTCCTCAACGATTTCAACGCGCAGGACGAGTGCGCCGACATCAACCAGGACTCGGTGGTGGACTTCAACGACTTCCTCGAGTTCCTGAACCTGTACAACATCGGGTGCTGACGCGCGTGTGTCGGCACGGGTGGGGCGTGATCGCCAATCCAAGGGAGAATGCGAGATGAGCAGCGTCAGAGTGCGGATTCTGGTTTGGGGCGTGGGGCTGAGCCTGACCTGTCTTCCGGTGTCGGCCGCCGGCCCCGACAACGACACGGCGTCCAGGTCGGCGATCGAGCGGGCCGTGGCGGAGATGAACGCGCAGGCTCTGCGAGCCGCGCCCGCCGACCCGTTCGTCCAGGAGACCGGCGCCTGGGCGCCCCCGGCCCTGCCAGGACCCGCCGCGTGGACCGTCGCGGGCGGCGCCGATGGGCCCGGGATCGACGTGGCCGTGCTCGGGGCGTCCACGGCGGCGCAGGTCCAGGACGTGGTGAACAGCCTCACGGGCGACGCGCGGATCGCCTCCGTGACGGGCATCATCACGACGACGCTCACGCCGACCCTGGCCCAGCTCCAGGAGTTCGGCGCCGTGCTCACCTACACCAACTCGACGCCGCTCAGCAGCGTCGCCCTGGGCGACGTGCTCGCCGACTACATCGACGGCGGCGGGGGCGTGGTCCTCACGATGTTCGGCATCCGCGCCAGCATCGCGACCCGCACCTACGAGGGCCGCTTCCTGTCGAGCAACTACTACTGCATCGAGCGCAGCGTCGGGTCGAGCACGACCGGGGCGGCCACCCTCGGGACGCTCCACGTCCCCGCCAGCCCGCTGCTCGCCAACGTGAACACGTTCCACGGCGGCTCGTCGAGCTTCCGCTCGCCCGCCCCGCTCCACGCCAACTCCACGCTCATCGCCGACTGGTCGACGGGGCAGCCCCTGATCGCCCAGCGCACGGACCTGGCGTCTCCGCGGGTCGACCTGAACTTCTTCGCGGTCTCCCAGGTCAACTCCGGCACCAGTTGGCTCACCAGCACCGACGGCGCCATGCTTCTTCGCAACGCCGTCGTGTTCGTGGCGGGCCCGCTGACGCCGCCCTGCCCGGGCACCGGCTCCGGCGCGTGCAGCCGCGCCGACTGGAACGAGGACGGCGTCATCGACTTCAATGACTTCCTGTCGTTCCTCAACGACTTCAACGCCCAGATCGGCTGCGCCGACTTGAACCAGGACGGCGTCGTCGACTTCAACGACTTCCTCGAGTTCCTGAACCTCTACAACGTCGGCTGCTGAGGCGCGGCTCCAACCCGATCCCACAAGGCCCCGCGCCCATGGCGGGGCCTCTTCGTGCGCCCGCTACGACGCCGGCTGCTGCCCCTCCGGGCGCATCATCGGGAACAGCATCACGTCACGGATCGTCCGCTGATCGGTCAGCAGCATCACCAGCCGGTCGATCCCCAGCCCCATGCCCCCGGCGGGGGGCATCCCCACCTTCAGCGCCCGGATGAAGTCGGCGTCGAAGGTGCGGAAGGTCTCTTCCTCGGCGTTCTTGTCGGCGTCGCCCCCCCGCAGCTGCTCGCGGAACTTGGCCTCCTGCACGTCCGGGTCGTTCAGCTCGGTGTAATGGGGGGCCAGCTCCATGTGCGCGATGAAGAGGTCGGCCCGGTCCGCCAGGCGCGGGTCGTTCGCCTTGGGGCGCGTGAGCGGGCTCAGGGCCGCCGGGTAGTCGGTGATGAACGCGGGGCGCGAAGGGTCCAGCGACTTCTCCGCGAAGCCCTCGAAGAGATCGTTGACGACGACGACGGGGTCGACGCCCGCGTGCCGCACGCCGCGACGGGCCGCCTCGTCCAGCACACGCCGGGTGTCGGTCATCGCGAACCCGAGGGCCGACTCGAACAGCTCGGGGTAGGGCAGGCGCCGGAAGGGCGACCCGTAGTCGATGGAGACCTCGCCGAAGGGCAGCCGCAGGGCCGCGTCGTCGGTCGCCAGCCCGCGCTCCCCGGCGACGAGTCGGGCGCTCTCGCGAACCAGGTGCTCGGTGAGCTCCATGACGGTCTCGACGTCGCCGTGGGCGTGGTAGGCCTCGAGCATGGTGAACTCGGGGTTGTGCTGCTTGTCGAGGCCCTCGTTGCGGAAGTTGCGGTTGATCTCGTAGACGCGGGGCAGCCCGCCCACGAGCAGCCGCTTGAGGTACAGCTCCGGCGCGATGCGCAGGAACAGCGGGATGTCCATCGCGTTCATGTGCGTGCGGAATGGCCGCGCCGCCGCCCCCCCCGCCAGCCTCTGGAGCATGGGCGTCTCGACCTCCAGGTACCCGCGGGCGTCCAGCAGGCGGCGGAGGTGCGACACGATCCGCGAGCGGGACTCGAAAACCTTCAGCGTCTCCGGGTTGGCCCACAGGTCCACGTACCGCTGGCGGTACCGGATCTCGACGTCGACCAGCCCTTCGTGCTTGGCGGGGGGCGGCACCAGGGCCTTGCCCGCGGGCCTGACCCCCTCGCCCCACACCGTCACCTCGCCCGTGCGCGTCTTCATGACCCGCCCCTCGACGACCACCAGGTCGCCCAGGTCCGACGCCTTGCCCAGTTGGAAGGCCTCCGGGGGCACGTCGCGCTGGCTGAGCGCCACCTGCATGTCCCCGGTGTGGTCGCGCAGGTTGATCCAGATCAGCTTGCCCGTGTCGCGCAGCAGCACGATGCGCCCCGCCACCGCCACCCGCGCCCGCGGGTCGATGAACCCGGGCTCCTTGCCGCGCCGGGCGTGCTCCTCGTCGGCCTCGGCGCTGTGCCGCGCCTTGGCGTCCGCCAGGCTGATGAGCCCGTCGCTCCGCGAGCCGTAGGGCGACAGTCCCAGGGCCCGAACCGCCTCGCGGTTGGCGCGCCGCTGGGCCTCCAGTGGGTGAACGTCGTGGTCGCTCATCGCCCGATGGTAGTGGCCCCATCCCCCCACCACGGAGCGCAACGAGGGCCGCCGGGGGCGACCATCAGAAGCGACCCGCCGTCAACCGCAATGCGGGCGGAGGACCGTCACGCCGGGGACGGGAAGCCCGCGACGGATCCCGGGATCGCTCCGGAATCCGCGCGAACCACCGCTCCCACTCTCCGTGGTGCTCCGTGTCCCTCCGTGGTGAGTCTTCCGAGCTACGCCTCGGCGCGCTCCGCCAGCCTGTCGCGCAGCATCCGCCGGGCCCGGGCGATCCTCGTCTCGATCGTGGTCTCGGGCAGCCCCATCGCCTCGCCGATCTGGCGGTAGGACATGTCGCGCACGGCCTTGAGGATCAGCGGCTCGCGGTAGCCGTCGGGCAGCTCCATCGCCATCGCCAGCACCCGCGACGACTCCTCGCCCCTCAGCGCCCCGGCGTCGCTCCCTCCCTCCACGGGCGACGCCCCGTGCCGCAGCGACTCGGCATGGGCCTGGCGCACGTTCCCCGAGCGGGCCGCGGCCCTTGCGGCGTTCATCGCCACCGACCGCAGCCAGGGCTTGACCGCCGACGGATCGCGCAACTCCCGCCCGTGACGCACCACCGCCACCGCGACCTCCTGCAGCAGGTCGTCCACGTCCGCCCAGCGCGGCTTGTACGCCAGCAGGATCGCCGCCACCCAGCGCCGGTGCTCGACCCACAGGGCCTCCACGTCGATCGGGCCGGACGCACCCGCGGCGGGCGCGGCGGGGGCGCGCTCGATTCCCCCGTCGGGATGGCTGGCGCCGACGTGCATGGGCGGCTTCTTGATCGCCACAGGAACTATGCGTCGGCCCCTTCCTGGGTTTGCGCTCAAAGACACAGATGCGCTTGGACGCCCGTTCCGTCCGGGGGTTCAAGGGGCCGGCGGCATGATGTTCGGCTGGTGTACGCCCGGGGCGTCGCTCAGCGTCGCCGGCGGGGGGCGAGGAGGAACGCGAGGCAGGCGAGCGTCGGAGGGGCGGGCTCTGCTTTCGCCGATCAGTTCGGCGGCTCCATCGCCGTCGACAGCCTGGGCGGCATCAACGTGATCTGGTGGGAGGCCGACCCGGCCGTTGTCGCTCCCCACGTGCGCTACGCGCTGTACCGCGGGCGGTATTCGTCGATCGGGCCCAACGCCGCGCCTCACGAGGTCGTCCCCCTGTTTCGTGGGACGGCTGGCAATACGCGGAGAACCTCGGCGACTACCAGCGGATCACGCCGGTGGACCAGTCGGTGTACGTCTCGTACTGCGGGGCGATCTCGAACCCGGGCCTGGGCGGGCGCGTGCACGTCGTCGTCCGCCGCATCACGCTCGAAACGCCCCGACGGTGCCCCGACAGCCGGGCTTCCCAGGCCCACCCGCCGGGCAATGATCATCGGCCCGCCGCCGCGCGGGCCCCATGGCCCCCAAGAACCCCCACGAATCCTCGATGTCCCTCGGCGAACACCTCGACGAGCTGCGCCATCGCCTCATCCTCGCCCTGTGGGGCATCGGGCCCCTGCTGGCCATCTCCCTGGTCTTCGGGCGGCAGCTCCTCGAGCTCCTCATGGAGCCGGCCCGGACCGCCCTCCGCGCCGAGGGGCTGCCGTCGTCGTTGCAGGCGACGGGCGTGCTCGAAACCTTCAACACCTACTTCAAGATCTCGCTGGTGGTGACGCTGGTGCTGGCCGGCCCCTGGCTGCTGTACCAGTTGTGGAAGTTCGTGGCCCCGGGGCTGTACAAGCACGAGCGCCGCTTCGTGCACATCCTGATCCCGCTCAGTTCCGTCCTGGCGGTCACGGGCGTGGTCTTCATGTACCTGGTGATCCTGCCCCTGCTCCTGAACTTCCTGGTCCACTTCGGCTCCTCCACCGGCGTGCAGGAGGTGCCCGCCGCGCCCGCGCCGCCCGGCGTGGTCATGCCCGTCTTCCCCGTCCTCGAGGCCGACCCGATCAAGCCCGACGTCGGGGCCTCGTGGATCAACGCCCCGCTGCGCCAGCACCGCGTCTGCCTGGGCTACGAGGGCGAGAAGCCGCTGATCTACGGCACCGAACTCACCACCCTCAGCGGCATCCTCCAGCAGTACCGCGTGGCCGACTACGTCGACACCGTGCTGGGGCTGGCCCTGGCGTTCGCCGGGGGTTTCCAGACGCCGGCGGTGGTGCTGCTGCTGGGATGGGCGGGGATCATCGACCGGGCCTGGCTGGCCAAGTACCGCAAGCACGCGGTGCTGATCTCCTCGGTCGCCGCCGCCGTGCTCACGCCGGGTGATCCTTGGTCGATGGTCTTGCTGTGGATCCCCATGTACCTGCTCTTCGAGCTGGGCGGGTGGCTGCTCAAGGTGCTGCCCTCGGAGAAGGTGGGGCGCCGCGACCCCGCCCAGGGCGAGCCCACCTGGGCCGACGACGATTGACCGTGCGCGCACTCCTCCAACGCCTCTTGGGCGCCCCTGCGCCGGACCCGCAGGCGACCGACGCCGACCGCAGGCACATGGCCCGGGCCCTGGAACTGGCCGACCAGGCGGCCCGCGAGGGCGAGGTGCCCGTCGGGGCCGTCGTGTACCGCACCGCGACGGGCGAGGCGCTGGGCGAGGCCTTCAACCGGCGCGAGCGGGACGCCGACCCCTCGGCCCACGCCGAGTTCACCGCCATCCTCCAGGCCTGCCGTCGCATCGGCGACTGGCGCCTCAACGACTGCACCTGCGTGGTCACGCTCGAGCCCTGCCCCATGTGCGCCGGGCTGCTGGTGAACGCGCGGGTGGGGCGGCTGGTCTACGCGGCCGCGGACCCCAAGGCCGGGGCCGTGCGCACGCTCTTTGCGCTCGCCGACGACCGCCGCCTCAACCACCGCGTGGAGGTCGTGCCCGGGGTCGAGGCGGAACGCGCCGGGGCGCTGCTCCGCGAGTTCTTCCGCGGGCTGCGCGCCGGGCGGAGGTTCGATCGGCGCTGAGGCGTGCGTTGCGGGACGCCCCGGGCAATCCCGGGATCCGCCGAGGACTCCCCATCCCGGGCGCGGGGAGTCGGCGCGGGTCGGGTGCGGGTTCAGCCCTCGCCCTGGGACCCGTCGCCCGTGTTGAGGAGGGTGGCCGCGGCGCGCAGGCCCTGCCCGGAGGGGCTGGCGAACATGCGGCTGAGCCGCTCGGCGGTGGCGAAGAAGTCGAGCATCGAGTCCAGCCGCCTGTTGTGGTCCTGGGCCTCGGGCGCGGCGGCGGTCATCTCGCGCACGTCGTACAGGGCGGCCAGGAGCGGATCGACCTCGCGCTTGATGCGCTCGCGCACGATGGCGCGGAACATGGCCCAGACGTCCTGCTCGGCGCGGAAGTACTCCTTGCGGTCGCCGCGGCGGTGCGTGCGCTCGACCACGCCCCAGTCCAGGAGGGCCCGCAGGCTCATGGAGGCGTTGCCGCGCGAGATCTCCAGGCGATCGATGATGTCGTCGGCGCACAGGGGCTCGCCCGTGATGTAGAGCAGGGCGTGGGCCTCGGCCATGGTGCGCGAGATGCCCCACACCGACGCCATCTGCCCCCACGCGGCCACGAACCCGTCCTGCGCCTCGCGCAGGCGCGTCGACTCCGATCGGGGCCTGCGTCGAACGCCGCTCATCTTCGATCCAGTATCCGCACCACCGGGACACGCGTCCACGCGCCCCGCGGTGGAATGAAAAAAGGCGGCGAGGCACCTAAGCGCACCCGCCGCCCTTCCGGGGGCTGGAGAATCACATCAATCTACGATCCCACAAACCGCGCCGCAAGTCAACCGCATTCCGTGGGGTATTCGCCGCATCCGGACCGGCGAATGCCGCGGAAACCCGCCCGACCTTGTGGATAACCGCTCGAATACGGGGCTTGGTTGGTGTGTTTCAGATAAGTGTGTCCGCTATTCCGACCAACCCGAGCACGCACGACACGACGCCGTTCACCGTGAAGAACGCCAGCGGGATGCCCGCGCGACCTCGCCGCGCGATGACCGCGTGCTCCACGATCAGGAGCCCCCACACGGCGCCCACGCCGCCCAGGAACAACGCGCCGAGCCGCTCGTCGGAGCGCCAGGCGCCCAGCAGCAGGAGCGCCGCCGCCGCGTGCAACGCCCGGCTGACCCACGCCGCGCCCCCCGGACCCAGGCGTGAGGGCAGGCTCGAGAGCCCCTGCTGGCGATCGAACTCGGCGTCGGCGAGCGCGTAGATCACGTCGAAGCCCGCCACCCAGGCCAGCACCATCCCCGCGAGCCAGAAGAGCGCCGGCGCCGGCGTCCCGGCGCCCAGCCCGACCGACGTCGGGTTCACCGCGAGCGCCGCCGCCAGGGGGGTCGCGCCCAGGCTCGCGCCCAGCCACAGGTGGCAGGACCATGTGAAGCGCTTGGTGAACGAGTAGGCCCCGATCCAGGCGAGCACGGGGAGGGCGAGGGTCAGGGGCCACGGGTTGCCGCGCGCGAGGAAGAGCGCGCAGGACCCGACGAACGCCGACGCGGCCGCGATCGCCCACGCCCAGCCCACGCGGGCGCCCAGGCGACCCGACGCGAAGACGCGGGCGGCGGTGCGCGGGTTGCGGGCGTCGAAGCGCCGGTCCACCAGCCGGTTGACGACCATGGCCCACGTGCGGGCCGCGACCATGCACACCACGACCAGGGCCAGCGCCCCCGCAAAGCCGGTCCACGGACCCTCGCGCCGGGCCACGAAGGCGCCCAGGAGCGCGAAGGGCATCGCGAACACGCTGTGCGAGAGCTTGATGTCCCTGGCGATGAGCAGCGCGGCGGCGGGCACGAGCGAGGGTAGCGGGCGCTACTCCGCCGACGCCATGCTCGCGCGCCCCACGGGCCCGCCCACCCGCTCCGGCGGCGTGCGCCAGAAGGGTGTCTTGTGGCACCCCTCCGCCTGGTACCACCTCACCATCTTCTCGATCCCCTCGCGCAGGGGCACCCGCGGCACGAACCCGGCCCGCCGGACCTTCTCCGCCTCGAAGAGCGTCACCGTCGAGAAGAGCTTGCGGATCCGCGCCGAACTGATGGGCAGGTTCTTCCCCGTCAGCCCGATCACCAGGTCGAAGGGCAGGGCCGCCAGGCACGCCGCCCACAGCGGCACGTGCCACGACACCGGCTTCTTCCCCAGGGCCCGCAGGATGGTCTCGCAGATCTGCCGGCTCGTCAGGTCGGGCTTCTCGACGTAGTTGTAGACGTCGAACGCCGGGCGCCCGGGCTTGTCCCACAGGAACATGGTCGCGTCCACGATGTTCTCGACGTAGCTCAGGCTCTTGACGTTGCTCCCGTCGCCGACGGGCACGAAGGGGCGGTTGGCCAGCTGACGGATCAGGGAGTACATGTTGGCGAAGTTGTTCACGCCGAAGGTGATGGTCGGGCGGATGACCAGGCAGCGCCGTCCGCCGCCCCGTTCGGTCCATTCCCTGAAGACGCGCTCCCCGGCGAGCTTCGACCCGCCGTAGGGCGAGGTCGGCGCGGGTGTCTGTCCCTCGTCGTGCGGCTTGGGAGCGTCGCCGAAGACGGCGACGGATGAGTAAAAGCAGGCGTCGGCGACGCCCGCGGCGTCCAGGGCGTCGCACAGGATCCGCGAAGCTCGCTCGTTGACGTCGTAGTAGGTCTTCTCGCTGATGCCGAAGTCGTGGTGGGCCGCGGCCAGGTGCAGCACGCGCGTGCAGCCGGCCATCGCGGTCTCCACCGCGCGGGCGTCGCGGACGTCGCCGACGACGATCCGGGCCGACCCGCTGTCGAAGTCCGGCCTCACCAGGTCGAGGATGCTGACGTGGTGTCCGCCCCTCTGAAGGAGCGGGACAAAGTACGACCCGATGAACCCGGCCCCGCCGGTGACCAGAATGTTCACGTCGCTCCCTCGCGTGCCCGCAACACCGCCGGCTTAGACTCTAGCCGCGCGCGGATGTGGTTATCGGTCCGTGGTGCCATCTCACGCCGCGTCCAAGCCAAGTTCGGCCAGCACCGCCCGGAGTTCGCCATGAACCGCCGGACGGGCGGCAATCACCCCACGGTTCCTCGACAGCGTCGCCCCGACCCCGAAATCCAGATCCCGCCCCCGCGCGTCGGTCACCACGCACCCGGCCTCCTGGCACACGATCACGCCCGCGGCGTGGTCCCAGATCGCCTCCGGCGTCCGGCGGGCCATGGGCAGACGCAGGAACGCGTCGGCCTGGCCTAGCGCCACCGCCGCGTACTTGGTCTGGCTGTCCAGTTGAACCTCCCTCGATCCCGGGCGGAGCCGGGCGATGACCCGGTCGGTGGCGCGCCGGACCTCGTCGTTGCTCACCAGGCTCGACGCCAGCACCACGCCTTCGCGCCGGGCCGGGGGAGGATCGATGGGCGATCCCCGGTCGCCCGGAAGGTCCGATACAACCGCCCCCCCGCCGGCGGTGGCGCTCACGAGCACGCCGGGGTGTGCCCCTTTGCCCACCTCGAGGCAACCCGGCTCCAGGCCGCGACGGAGGTTGGGGCATCCGAGCACGCCGATCGTGGGTCGACCGCCGCGGATGAGCGCCAGGGCCGTGCAGTACTGCTGCCCTCGGAGGAAGCCCTTCGTGCCATCGATCGGGTCGAGAGTCCAGAAGGCGTCCCCGACCCCCTCCCGGGCCGATCCGAGCTCGACGGCGGCAATGAGGTCGCGGGGGGAGGCGTTCCGCCAGTCCCGGTCGTGCGGGAGCGCGGCTTGGATGGCGAGCAGGGCGGCCTCGGCGGCCCGCGCATGCTCGGGGCGCCGCAGCAGTTCGCCCGATTCCTCCCCCACGATGCGCACTCCCCCGAACGCCCCGGCGAGCCGCCTCACCACCACGGCCTGGGCCGCAAAGTCGGCCACGGTCACGGGCGACAGGTCGCCCTTGGCGAGCGCGGTGACGCCGCCTTGGAGCCGACGGCAGACAGCACACGCGTCGGCGACGGCCCGGACCGCCACCTCCGCCATCGCGCTTGGATCCATCATCGCTCCCACGCTACGCTCGGTCGATCACGCCCGCGCCGGCGAGGACCCTGAGCACCCGCCCCACGCACGCCTCGACGCCCTCGTCGCCCGGCTTGAGCACCAGCTCCGCCGCGCGCGGCGCCTCGTAGGGATCGTCGATGCCCGTGAACCCCTTGAGCTGCCCGGCCCGCGCCTTCTTGTACAGCCCCTTGGGGTCGCGCCGCTCGCACACGTCGATGGGCGTGTCGGCGAAGACCTCGATGAAGGACAGCCCGCCGTCGGCGTGGAGCTTGCGCACCGCGTCGCGGTCGCGGGCGTAGGGGGAGATGAAGGAGCAGATGGCGATGGCCCCGGCGTCGGCGAAGAGCTTGGCGACCTCGCCGATGCGCCGGATGTTCTCGGCGCGGTCCTCGGCGCTGAAGCCCAGGTTCCTGTTGAGCCCGTGCCGGATGTTGTCGCCGTCGAGCCGGTACGCAACGCGCCCGCGGTGCACCAGTTCCTGCTCCAGCGCCGACGCGATCGTGGACTTGCCCGAGGCGGAGAGCCCCGTGAACCAGACGGTCCCGCCGCGGGTCCCGAGCCGCTCCCAGCGCTCCGCGCGGGTCAGGTCGCCTTCGTGCCAGTGGATGTTGGTCGCCTGGGTCATCGGGCGGAGGATAGCCGGGGCGGGCCCGACCGGGCGGCGGCGCGTACGCTCATCGCCGCCGGCGGGTCCGTCGAGGTCCGCGTCCGGGGAGCTCCATGACCGCGCCCAGCCCCGATCCTCCTCCGATCCGCGTCGTCGTGCAGCAGCCGGCCCTGCCCAAGTACCGCATCCCCGTCTTTGCCGCCATCGCCTCCCGTCCCGGCGTGACGCTCCGCGTCGAGTACGCGGAATGGCCCGAACTGCCCAACGCGGCGCCGGACGGGTTCAACGCGACCTTGGTTCCCCAGCGGTTCCTGAGGGTGGGTCGTCAGCGCCTGATCTGGCACTCGGCCCAGTGGCGGAACGCGACGCGCCACCGCGCGGACGTGCTGGTGGTCTCCTGGAACACTCGCTACCTGAGCCTGCTCCCCGCGCTCCTGCGAGCGCGGCTGATGCGCGTGCCGGTGGTGGCGTGGGGGCACGGCGTGTCCAAGTCGGACTCCGAACCCCGCTGGGCCCTGCGGGCGCTGCTGGCGCGCCTTGCCACGTGTGTTCTCTTCTACGGCCACGAGGGCGCGCGGCAGTACATCGATCGCGGATTCCCCGCCGACCGCGTCTTTGTCGCTCCGAACACCATCGACCAGACCCCGATCCGGGCGGCATCGAGCGCCGTTCGTGAAGACCCCGTGACGCAGAGCCGCTTCCTGACGGAGCATGGCCTCGCCGACGGGCAGACCATCCTGTTTGTCTCGCGGCTCGAACGCGCCAACCGCGTCGATCTCATCGTCGAGGCGCTGGCGCGGCTGGCGCCGGGCCGCCCGGCGCTGACGCTGGTGGTGGTGGGGCGCGGCCCGGACGGCGGGCGGTTGCGAAACCTGGCCCGCGAGCTGGGGGTTGAAGACCGCGTGCGGTTTGCGGGCCCGATCTATGACGAGGCCTTGCTGGCCCGCTACTTCGCCGCGGCGACGGTTTTCGCGTACCCGGCGAACATGGGGCTGAGCCTCCTTCATGCCTTCGGCTACGGCGTCCCTGTGGTCGCCGGAGACCGCCGCGCGCACCACAACCCCGAGATCGAGGCGCTCAGGCACAACGAGAACGGGCTCTTCTTCAAGGACGGCGACGCGGCATCGCTCGCCGACGCCCTGGCGAGTGTGCTCGACGACAAGGCCCTCAGGACCCGGCTTGCCGCGGGCGCCTACCGCACGGCGACGGAGGAGCGCACGCTCGACGCCATGGTGGACGGGTTCCTCGCGGCGGTCATGTATGCCGCGGGCCGGTCATCGCCGGGCGCCGCGGATCACGCGCGGACCAGCCGATCCCCCATCTCGGCGGCGTAGGCCTTCATGGCGTTGCGGGTGTCAACCACGAGCCTGGCGCTCCTGGCGATCATCGCGTAGTCGAAGGCCGAGTGGTTGGTGGCGATCAGCAGGCAGTCGTACGACGCGACGCTCTCGGGCGTCAGTTCCACGCTCTTGAGCTCGAAGTGATACCGACGCACCGGGTAGGTCTCCTTGACGAACGGGTCGCTGTAGTCCACGCGAACCTGTCGCCGCAGCAGCAGGTCGATCAGTTCGAAACTGGGGCTCTCGCGCGTGTCGGCGATGTCGGGCTTGTAGGCCAGCCCCAGCACGAGCACGCGGCTGCGGAAGAGCGCCTTGCCCCGGTCCGACAGCGCGTCGCCCACCCGCTCCACCACGTAGTGCGGCATCTCGCGGTTGACCTCGCCCGCCAGTTCGATGAACCGCGCGGGCTTGCCGATCTCCTTGGCCTTCCACACGAGGTAGTAGGGATCGATCGGGATGCAGTGCCCGCCCCACCCCGGGCCGGGGTAGAAGGGCATGAACCCGAAGGGCTTGGTGCTCGCCGCCGCGATCACCTCCCACACGTTGATCCCCATCGACTCCAGCACCACCTTCATCTCGTTGACGAGCGCGATGTTGACGGCGCGGAAGATGTTCTCGAGCAGCTTGGCGGCCTCGGCGACCTCCGCCGACGAGGTTGGGATCACCTCCGCGATCGCACCCCCGTAGAGCGCCACCGCCAGGTCGGTCGAGCGCGGGCACAGCCCGCCCACGAGCTTGGGGATGGTCTTGGTGCTGTGGCTCGTGCGCCCCGGGTCCTCGCGCTCGGGGCTGAACGCGACGAAAACGTCCCCCCCCACCTCGGGCCTGGCGCCCGGGCAGGCGCCGAGCATGGCGGGGACCATGTCGTCGCGCGTCGTGCCGGGGTACGTGCTCGACTCCAGAATGATCAGTTGCCCGGGACGGAGCGTGCGACCGATCGCCTCCGCGGTCTTGACGACGTAGGTCAGGTCCGGCTCGTGGTGCTTGCCCAGGGGCGTCGGCACGCACACCAGGATGGCGTCGGCCTCGCGCAGACGCGACAGGTCCGCCGTGCAGTCGAACCGCTTCGAGCCCGCGAACCCCCCCACCACCTCAGGTCCCAGGTGGGGCAGGTAGGTCCGTCCCGCCTTCAACCGCTCGACCTTCTCGGCGTCGACGTCGAACCCCAGGACCGGGAACCCGGCGTCGTGGAACGCCGCCAGCAGCGGCAGCCCGACGTACCCCAGGCCCATCACGCCCACCACCGCCTGCTTCGATTCGATCCGCGCCTTCAGCCGTTCGAACGCTTTCGCCATGGAGCCTCTCCACGACGGGACCGATCGGCCGCCCTCCACCCCCCCACCCGACGAGATCCCCCGGGACCGGTCGAATCCGATCCTACACCAGGTCGTCCGGTATCGGCCAAGGTCTGCGGGGAGTGTTGAACCGGTTGCGGAACTCGTGCGGGCCGAGGCGCCTTGGGCGGTCGGTGCGGACGTCCACGAGGTCCCCGAGCCCCGGAACCAGTCGTTGCGAGGCGACGGTCCCGACGCCGGAGACGCCGGGCACGGTGCCCGCGATCGCGGGCGTCCCTACGCTCGACCCCATGACCTCCACACTGATCGCCCCGCACGGTGGGCGGCTCGTCGACCGGCTCGCCGCCGCGCCGCGGGCCGCCGAGCTTCGCGCCCAGGCCGCCTCGTTCCCGTCCATCGCCCTCACGCCCAAGCAGTCCTGCGACCTCGAACTCATCGCCGTGGGCGGCTTCTCGCCCCTCACCGGCTTCATGGGCAAGGCCGACTTCGTGTCGGTGTGCAAGGACATGAGGCTCTCCGATGGCGCCACCGCCCCGGGGCGCCAGGGAGGCGCCGGCTCCGTCTGGTCCATCCCCATCCTCCTGTGTGTCGACAGCACCACCGCCCCCAGGGTCGGAGCGCGCGTCGCCCTCAAGGCTCCCAACGGCGTGCTCCAGGGCGTCCTCACCGTCGAGGAGGTCTTCGAGCACGACCGGAAGCTCGAGATCCCCCGCGTCTTCCGCACCGAGGACCCCGCCCACCCGGGCGTCGCCCAGGTCCTCGCCGAGGGCGACGCCTGCCTCGCCGGGCCCGTCGAAGCCCTCGAAACCTGCACCGATCCGAACGGGCCCGAGGCTTTCCTCCCGCAACGCCTCACGCCGGGTCAGACGCGGGCGGCGTTCGAGCAGCGCGGCTGGAGAACCGTCGTCGCCTTCCAGACCCGAAACCCCATCCACCGCGCCCACGAGTACGTCTGCAAGTGCGCCCAGGAGGTCTGCGACGGCCTCCTCATCCACCCCCTCGTCGGCGAGACCAAGAAGGGCGACATCCCCGCCGACGTGCGCATGCGCGCCATCGACGCCCTCGTGAAGAAGTACTTCAACCCGGGCACGACCCTGGTGAGCGTCCTGCCCGCCGCCATGCGCTACGCCGGGCCCCGTGAGGCCGTCCACCACGC
Source organism: Phycisphaerae bacterium (assembly GCA_016873295.1). Taxonomy (GTDB): domain Bacteria; phylum Planctomycetota; class Phycisphaerae; order Phycisphaerales; family UBA1924; genus VGXM01. The sequence continues at coordinate 12,293 of VGXM01000011.1, read as the reverse complement.
CCTCATGCGCAAGAACTACGGCTGCTCGCACTTCATCGTGGGGCGCGACCACGCCGGCGTGGGCAACTACTACGGCACGTACGACGCCCAGAAGATCTTCGACCAGGTCGACGCCGCGGACCTCGCCATCGAGCCCCTCAAGTTCGAGCACACGGGGTACAGCAAGTCCTACGCCGGGATGGTCTCGGGCAAGACCTACCCGAGGATCGAGGGCGACATCGTCAACCTGTCGGGCACCGCCGTGCGCGACCTGCTCGCCAAGGGCGAGCGCCCCCCCGTCGAGTTCACCCGCCCCGAGGTCGCCGACGTCCTCATCGAGTGGGCCCGCGCCGCCAAGTAGGCCCACCAGTGGCACCGGCCTCCGGCCGGCGCCCCGGGCGGGATGGGCGGGAGCGGCTCAAAGCCGCGCTCGGCGGCCCAGATCCAAAGTTCGGACAGCTCGACTCGACCGTCGGCCGACACGTCCACGGCGCTCCCCGTCGGGATCGGGCGGAACGACGCGGAACCCCACCCCGCCGGGGGCAGGCACGCCACCGCCGACGCGACGACCGGGAGCCAGGAGCGCATCGACAACTCCTCCACCACAAGATGCCACAGGACCGGGCCCCGGGCAACCCGCGTTCTCAGGAACCGTCTCTTGGTACGCGGCAAGTTGTCCACCATCGCCGCCACGGCGCGGCGTCGGCACGGGGCGGGGCCTCTCAGGCCCCGACGGGGGCTGGAAAGCCCACGCCCCGACCGAGGTTACGTCCCGCGCCGGTTCCCGAACAGCTCGATGTGCAGGCGCGGGCAGTACCGCCAGCCCCGCGCCTTGCACGCCCCGACGACCCAGGCCCGCGCCGCCAGGGCCTCGGGCGTCACGCCCTCGGGCATGAGCAGCACGTCGTCCGCGCTCCAGCCGCGGAGCCGCCCCAGGACCCCCTCGATCTCGCCGAGCTGCGTCGGCTCCGACACCACGAACTTGAGTTGGCGCTCCGAGTAGCCGTCGATCAGCCGCTGCAGCGCGCCGAGGTTGAGGCGGCGTTCCTCGTGCCGTGCCCGCCACGCCCCGCCGGGGTCGCGCGGGTCGCCCTCCGAAGGGGCGCTGTTCGCCAGCTTCGGGCTGATGCTCATGAGGTCGCAGTGGAGGTCGCGGAAGATCGTTCCCGCCGTCTCGACCGTCACGTGCACGCCGCGGTCGCGCAGGGCCGCGGCCAGGGGCTCGACCGCGTCGAAGAGCATCGGCTCGCCCCCGGTGATCACCGCGTGCCGCGCCCCCGTCGCGACGCACTCCTCGACCAGCGACGCGACCCGCCGCCGACCGCCCTCGGGGCTCCAGCTCGCGTAGGGCGTGTCGCACCACCCGCAGCGCAGGTTGCACCCCGACGCGCGCACGAAGAACGACGGCGCCCCCGCCAGCCTCCCCTCCCCCTGCACCGAGTAGAACGTCTCCGCGATCGGCATGCCCGCCTCGGGCCCGAGCGGCGCGCCCGTCATGCCGCACCCCCGCCCGCCTGGTAGCGCGTCGGGTCGGGAACGCCCGCCTCGGCGAAGCCACGGGCCCGCACGACGCACGAGTCGCACGCGCCGCACGCGCGCCCCTCGCCGTCGGGGTCGTAGCACGAGTGCGTGAGCGAGTAGTCCACGCCCAGCGACACCCCCAGCCGGATGATCTGCGCCTTGGTCAGGTCCATCAGCGGCGCGTGCACCCGGAAGCAGGGCTCCGCCGACTCGACCCCGGCCTTGGTCGCCAGGTTCACCGTGCGCTCGAAACTCCGGATGAACGCCGGTCGGCAGTCGGGGTACCCCGAGAAGTCCACGGCGTTCACCCCGATGAACAGGTCGCGGGCCCCGGTCGTTTCGCCGTACGCCGCCGCGAGCGAGAGGAACATGAGGTTCCGCGCCGGGACATACGTCGCCGGGATATCGGACGCGCGCGCCGGGTCGCGCCCCTTGGGCACCTCGATCGCCCCGGTCAGGGCCGAGCCGCCGATGGCCCGCAAGCCGAGGCGGATGGTCACCGGCTCCGGGGCCCCAAGTTGACCCGCGACTCTTCTGGCCGCGCCCAGTTCCTGCCGGTGACGCTGCCCATAATCGACCACGAGGGGCCGGGCGTCGAACCCCCGGCTCCGGGCGAAGCCCAGCACTGTCGCCGAATCGAGCCCGCCCGAGAGCAGGACGACCGCGGGTGTCCTTGAGGCGGTCGGCGGCATCACCACGGACGCTAGGCGACCGGACACCCGGACGTCTCCCGATCGGCTCCCCCCATGATTCCACGGACTTTCTGCGATCCGGCTTGTGCCGGGCCCCACAATCGGGTAGGCTGTGGCCGTGTCCGGGCGGAGCCGAGGCGCGGCCCGTCACCGCGTCGCGCGGGTCGTCGATCAGGGTGTGGGGGCATCCGAGAACAGCCGCGGCGCCGCGGCTTGGAGGTGAACATGCGATTGGTGGATCAACTGAAAGCGACCGCTCGTCTTGTCGCCGTGGGCTTGGGCCTGGTGGCGGCGGGCGCGGCCCAGGGCCAGCTCGTCTCGGGTCCCGACATCGTGCACGACAACATCCAGGACATCGCCAACTACGGCGCGGGGGCGGGCGGGATCCTGGGCTACGCCATCGGCAGCAACACGTGCAACATCGGCAACACCTCGCTGGCGTGGAACAACAACGGCACGCCCGGCCTGGCGATGAACGCCTACCGCCTGCACAACGGGCGACTCATGCAGATCGGCATGTCCTGGGTCAAGCTCGCCTGCTGCGTGGCCAACGGCGGCGGGTGCACCAGCATGAGCGGACAGACCCTGACCTGCGGCAGCGGCTTCGGCCTTCGCCCAGGGTGCAAGGACGTCTACTCCGCCTCCTGGAACGGCGGGCAGAGCCGCCTCGCCCAGCGCTCCTCCATCAACCCCTTCGCCCGCACCTTCGGCGCCTACAACAGCGGCTCGGGCGATGCCGCCTTCAAGCGCCTTCAGATCGCCCCGGGCGACATCGGCCTCGCCGGCGCCCAGTACTACGCCGAGGGCGTCTACGTCTGCACGGACGAGAATCCCAACAACGTCTGGAACAACGCGACCTACCGCCCCGTCACGTTCAGCGGCACGAACATGGCCGTCACCGGCACGCGCCAGATGGGAATGCCCGCCATCAAGGCCTGGGAGGCCGCCGACCCGACCGTCGTCGTCAAGACCGCCAACGCCCCCAGCGAGGGCATCTACTACTTCGCCGCCAAGACCGTCAACCTCGCCGCCGGGTGGACACGCTACGAGTACGCCGTCTTCAACCTCAACTCCCACATCGCCGGCGGCTCCTACCGCATCCCCCTCCCGCCCGGCGCCCAGATCCGCAACATCGGCTTCAGCGCTCCGCCGTATCACTCCGGCGAGGTCTACTCCAACGCGCCGTGGGTCGCTGACATCGACTCCTGCAGCATCAACTTCCGCAGCCCCCAGACCTTCGCCCAGAACGCCAACGCCAACGCCCTCCGCTGGGGAACCATGTACAACTTCTGGTTCGAGGCCACCGCCGCCCCGGGCAGCGGCAGCAACACCCTCGGCTTCTTCAGGCCTCACTCCCCCTCCTCCATGAGCTCGGGCAGCCTGCCCGTGCCCACCACCGCCGTGTGCGCCGGCGACTGGAACCGCGACGGCGTCGTCGACTTCAACGACTTCCTCGACTTCCTCAACGACTTCAACCTCTTCAACTCCTGCGCCGACCTCAACGGCGACGGCGTCGTCGACTTCAACGACCTCCTCGAGTTCCTCAACGACTTCAACACGCCCTGCCCCTGAGACCCCGTAGTTCAGCCTGATGTCTCCCCGACACCCCGGGCGCCGCCGCCCGGGGTTTGTTCGTGGTTCTCGGACACCCGAAACCAGGATTGTCGCTCGCCCCGTGCCACGCGGGCACGTCCGGGAAGCCCGCACGTGGTACCCTGTCGCCTTCGGTCCTGGGGGGCAGGGAGGATCCAGCATGGGGCATGGCATGCGGGCGGCGTGGAGTCTCTCGGCGGCGATCGGGGCATTCACCTCCGCGGCACCGGGTCAGCCCGCCGACGCGTGGGTCATCCTCCCAGGCTCCAACGATCGCGTCGCCGAGTGGACCCAGGGCGGACGATCCATGCAGGCGATCCGGCTGGGCGACGGACGGGCCGCGTCGGGCCCCATCTCCCACCGCGTCCTCCTCCGCTACGCCCAGTTCGACCCGCTCGCGGGCGAGCCCGCCGTGCCGGCGACCCTCCGCGCCGACGCCGCCTCACGCCTGGCCATCATCCAGTTCACGACGCAGTTCATCGAGAGCCACGCCCTGGCCTTGGCGGCCCGGGGCGTGCGCCTGCGCTGGTCCGTGGGCGAGCATACCTTCGTTGCCGAGCTCGCCCCCGCCGATCGCCCCGCCGTCGCCGCCCTGCCCTTCGTGCGCTGGATCGGCGACATGCATCCGGCGTACAAACTCGAGGAGCCCCTCCTGGCGATGCTCGCGGGCGACGCGGGCCGGGGCGAGGCGCGTTACAGCGTCCTGCTGCTCGAACAAGGGCACGCCTCCAAGCGCCGCGCCGCGGCGGCGATCGAGGCGCTCGGCGGTCGGGCCGACAAGGCCGAGGGTGACGGGCTCGTGATCGAGGCGACGCTCACGCCCGATCAGCTCCTCAAGGCCGCGCGCCTCGACGAGGTCCTCTGGATCGACCGCGCCTTCGCCCCCACGCTCTACATGGACAACGTCCGCGTCGTCGGCGGCGCCAACAACCTCGAGAGCGTCGCCGGGTTCACCGGCGCCGGCGTCCGCGCCGAGGTCATGGACTCCGAACTCCGCACCACCCACAACGACTTCCAGCGAAACCCGCCCATCCGCCACGGGCCCGTCGGGTCGGCCTCCCAGAGCCACGGCACCAGCGTCTTCGGCATCGTCTTCGGCACCGGCACCGTCAACCCCGCCGGACGCGGCATGCTCCCCGACGCCCAGGGCATCTTCGCCAGCTACACCTCCTTCGGCAATCGCTACACCCACACCGCCCAGCTCCTCCAGCCCCCCTACGAAGCGGTCTTCCAGACCAACTCCTGGGGCTCCTGCTGCACCACCGCCTACGGCTCCCAGGCCGCCGACGCCGACAACATGCTCTTCCAGAACCGCATCACCCTCCTCCAGGCCCAGGCCAACAACGGCAACACCAGCTCCGACGTCATCGCCTTCGCCAAGAACCTCGTCAGCGTCGGCGCCGTGCGGCACTACAACACCCTGACCCTCGCCGACGACGCCCACCTGGGCACCTCGGGCTCCACGGGGCCCGCCACCGACGGCCGCATCAAGCCCGACCTCTGCTTCTGGTACGACAGCATCTTCACCACCAGCTCCAGCTCCAACACCTCCTACACCAGTTCCTTCGGCGGCACCAGCGCCGCCACCCCCACCACCGCCGGGCACTTCGGCCTCATGTTCCAGATGTGGAACGCCGGGATCTTCGGCAACCCCGTCAACCCCGGCGGCACCGTCTTCTCCAACCGCCCCGCCATGTCGACCGCCAAGGCCCTCATGATCAACTCCGCCTCGCCCTACCCCTTCGCGGGCCAGGCCGCCGACCTCCGCCGCGTGCGCCAGGGATGGGGCCGACCCGACGTGAGCCGCCTCTACGCCGCCCGCGCCGCCATGTTCGTCGTCAACGAGACCGACCCGCTGCTCAACCTCGAACGCCGCGCCTACGACGTCGTGGTCGCCCCCGCCACGCCCGAGCTCCGCGCGACGATGGTCTACACCGATCCCGCGGGCATTCCAAACTCCACCCGCCATCGCGTCAACGACCTCGACCTCAAGGTCACGTCGCCCGCGGGCGTGGTCTACTGGGGCAACAATGGGCTCCTCGACGCCAACGCCAGCACGCCGGGCGGCTCGCCCAACACCGTCGACACCGTCGAGAACGTGTGGGTCACGGCGCCCTCCCCCGGCACGTGGACCGCCGAGGTGATCGCCTCGGAACTCGTGCAGGACGCCCGCCCCCAGTCGCCCGCCCTCGACGCCGACTTCGCCCTCGTCGTCTCCGGCGCCTCGCGCTGCGTCGCCGACTGGAACGCCGACGGCGTCGTCGACTTCAACGACTTCCTCGCCTACCTCAACGACTTCAACGCGGGCGCCCCCCGCGCCGACCTCAACGCCGACGGCGTGGTCGACTTCAACGACCTGCTCCTCTTCCTCAACCGCTACAACGCCGCCTGCTGACGCTCACAGCACCCGCTCGATCCGCGGCCTCATGGCCTCCGCCTCGAGCAGGCACGTCTCGACCGCGGGCAGAGCCCAGTTGTCCTGGTTCACGAAGAACACACGCTCGCGGAATGGCGCGCGGATCCGCTCGCACACCCCCTCGGCGATCAGCCCGGGCTCCGCGACCGGCATCGCGTGACCCCACCGACTCAGCCGCACTTGCCTCACGACGGAGCGATCGAGCCCCACCAGCGACAGCGCCAGATCCAGCTCCGGCGCCAGGCGCAACGCGACCGCCCGGTGCGCCTCCGGGCCGAGGATCCCGGACCGCCCCGAGGGAAACGGAAGGGGCCAGTAGAACGTGAGCACGCCGCTGGACCTGGGCCCGCGCCTCGCGAAGTCGCCCCGGATCACGTCGATCGCGCGCGCAAACTCCTCGACCCCCGACCCCTGCGGGAACCCGCCCTCGTGCAGCATGAACAGGTCGTAGAAGTCCGGACCGATCGGCGCGCTCAGCAGCACGTTCGCCACCAGGTACGCCGTCGTGCGCACGCGGTGCAGGTCGTCCAGCCGCGCCGGCTCCTCCGCCAGTTGCGGCAGGATGTACCGGCACACGTGCTTGGGGCACGCCATCACCACGCACCGCGCCTCGAGCGAGCGGAACTCGCCCCCGCCGTCCTTGTACACCACCAGCGCCGAATCACGCCGCACCCGAACCTCGACCACCCGGCACCCCGCCCGAAGACGCCGCGCCGGACACCCCGCGGGCGTCGGCGCCTCCAGCGGCAGCAGCCGCTCGTACATCGCCTGCGCCAGCCCCGCGTTCCCGCCCGGGAGCACCCAGCGACCGAACTCCTCCGCCGCCACGAAGTTCCACCCCGACGCCGCCGACACCTCCTCCCACCCGGCCCCGAACGACGAGTAGCAGTACCCCTGGATGGCGGACATGAGCAGGTCGGGCACCGGCACGCCCAGCCGCGCCTCCACGTCCTGCTTGAGCGAGACGCGGTCCAGCTCGCGGATCCACCCGTTGTTCGCCCCCGGGTCCAGCGGGATGTCCGGGTAGCGATCCATGTAATACCGCACCAGCGCCGCGTAACGCTCGAACGCCGGACGCTCGTGCGCCGGCACCGCCGACCCCGACCAGAACTCCGGCTCGATCCGCCCCCGCACCTCGTACCGGTCGTCGCTCGGCGGGCTCACGCGCACGCTCGGCGAAAGGCCCAGCCCCCGGTAGAAGCGGTGCAGGAACGTGCCCGGGTCCGGCGTGATGAAGTACGCCCCGCCCAGCGAGTACGACGTCCCCTGCCACCCCTCCCCCATCGACACGCCGCCGAACCGCTCGTGCAGCTCGAACAGCACCGGCTTGTGCTCGCGCAGCAGCACCCCCGCCGATAGCCCCGCCAGCCCGCCCCCCACGATCGCCACGCCCACGCGCTCGCTCGCCGCCGGCGGCACCCCGCCCGGGTACTGGTTCTCGATGTGATGAAACGGCATCGCGTCGCGGTCGAACCAGTCGCCCGACCACCCCGGCGCGAATGGCAGCCCTCCGATGAACACCGGCACCGGCAGGTCCCCGAGCGGCCTGATCACCGGGCGCAACGCCCCGGCCCCCGTCGGCACGCACGGCGGCGCCAGCACCACGCGCCCCGCCGACCGTCCCGCCAGCGCCCCCAGCGCCAACGCGCGAACCCCATACCCCAGCACCTCACGCCTGGAAAGCACGATCGACCCCAGACCCCTTCGTCCAGTCTACCGGAAGACCCCTACGGACGGTAATACTCATTGATGAGATTCCCGCGGTGCGTGTACGGTCGGCTTCTGAACGGGCTCGCCTCGCGGAAGTTCGTGGGCGGGCCCTCGTACCCCATCAGGTACGTCTCGATCAGGCTCGCGTCGCCCTTCTGCCAGCGCGCGTGCCCGTCGGCGAACCCGATGTTCAGACCCGTCTTGCCGTGGTTGTTCCACTCGTCGGGCCAGTTGTTGATGCCGTCGGGCCGACCGATGTTGGGCACCGGGCTCTGGTCCTGGTCGCTGTCGAGGATCAGCAGCGTCTTGTCGGGGAACGTCGTGTTGCGCAGCACCTTCAGCGTGTTGTCCGTGAACTGTTCGTGCAGGATCGGCAGATCCTCGCGCCGCCAGCCCAGCTGCGCCCCCACCGACCCCTGGTCGCGCCCCCAGATCACCGTGCCGTCGGGGTACTTGCCCGCGCTGAACCACATCCACACCTCGTAACTGTGCCCGCCGCGGTCGTCGTTGCGGTCGCGGGCCGGCCAGTAGAGGTCGCGGATGAAGTCGCGCCCGTACATCTCGAAGACCTCCGGCCCCAGCTCCTCGCTGAGCATGGGCGAGGGGCGCACGGCGTTTCGGGTGCTCGGGCAGACCGCGCCGCGCACGCTCGAAAAAAAGTCCGGATAGAGCCACCCGACGTTGTCCTCCCAGTCGAACAGCGTCGGCACGTAGAAGCCCTGCCTGTTCTCGTTGGCGTACAGCTGCCCCGCCGTCGCCAGTTGACGCACGTTCGACAGGCACGCCGTGCGCCGCCCGGCCTCGCGGGCCGACCCCAGCCCCGGCAGCAGCAACGCCACCAGCACCGCGATCACGGCGATCACCACCAGCAACTCGACGAGCGTGAATCCCCTGCGAACCACGACCACATCCTACCACGGGCCCGCGCCGAACATGGCGCGGCATCGGGCCCCTTCGCCGGCGTCCGCGCCCGTGCCGCGTCCGATACGCCGCCCCCGGCCCGGGCGCACGCCGGCTCGTCTCCCGACCCGCTCGTGCAAGAGGGCTGAAGAGTCATGCGGGGCCCCTGCACAACCAAGGCTGGGTGCCACTGGCGCCCCGTTGCTCTCTCGAAGCCCTCCGGTGCAGGCCCGAAGGGCCGACCGGGATGGAGCCACGGGTGGAGCGAGTCCGCGAGCGCAACCCGTGGTGCGCTTGGATGTGTGTTCCTCGCCCCGGAGGGACCAAGGAAAGCACCGGCGCGACGAGCGGACCATGCCTCCGCCCCCGCCGGGGCGGGAAGCCCTCCGGTGCAGGCCCGAAGGGCCGACCGGGATGGAGCCACGGGTGGAGCGAGTCCGCGAGCGCAACCCGTGGTGCGCTTGGCTGTGTGTTCCTCGCCCCGGAGGGGCGAAGGAGGCCGCCGGCGCGACGAGCGCACCATGCCTCCGCCCCTGCCGGGGCGGGAAGCCCTCCGGTGCAGGCCCGAAGGGCCGGCCGGGATGGAGCCACGGGTGGAGCGAGTCCGCGAGCGCAACCCGTGGTGCGCTTGGCTGTGTGTTCCTCGCCCCGGAGGGGCGAAGGAGGCCGCCGGCGCGACGAGCGGACCATGCCTCCGCCCCCGCCGGGGCGGGAAGCCCTGCGGTGCAGGCCCGAAGGGCCGACCGGGATGGAGCCACGGGTGGAGCGAGTCCGCGAGCGCAACCCGTGGTGCGCTTGGGTGTGTGTTCCTCGCCCCGGAGGGGCGAAGGAGGCCGCCGGCGCGACGAGCGGACCATGCCTCCGCCCCTGCCGGGGCGGGAAGCCCTCCGGTGCAGGCCCGAAGGGCCGACCGGAATGGAGCCGCGGGTGGAGCGAGTCCGCGAGCGCAACCCGTGGTGCGCTTGGATGTGTGTTCCTCGCCCCGGAGGGGCGAAGGAGGCCGCCGGCGCGACGAGCGCACCATGCCTCCGCCCCTGCCGGGGCGGGAAGAGCATGCGGGAGAACGCTTCCGCGGGTTGCGCGACGCTGCGCGTCGCTTCACCCGCGGCTCCATTCCGCGGCCCCTCCGGGGCCGGGCCGGCGGAGCCCCACGCGGGAGCGTGGGGGAACCCGGAGAGGCGGCCACCTCGGTGGCACGCCAGGAAGCACCGAGGAGCCCGCAGCGCCGGCCACCTCGGTGGCACGGACCCACGTCATGGCGGTGTGAATGCCGGCGTACGTCGGGGCGGTTGTTCCTTGTTCAGCACCCGGCGTTGTAGATGTTGAGGAACTCGAGGAAGTCGTTGAAGTCCACCACGCCGTCGCCGTTGAGGTCGGCGCAGGGGTCCAGGGCGTTGAAGTCGTTGAGGAAGCCGAGGAGGTCGTTGAAGTCGATGACGCCGTCCTCGTTCCAGTCGGCTCGGCTGCACGCGCCGGGGCCCTGGCCCGGGCATGGGGGGAGTTCGTGGAAGAAGATGCCGCGGTGGTCGGGCCCGGCGAGGGCGGCGACCTGGGCGGGGGTGAGGGTGTCGTCGACGAAGGCCATGTTGGCGACGTAGAAGGCCTCGCCGCGGCCCATGAGGTCGGCGAAGAGGCAGATGGTGGAGGCCATGGGTGCGGCGGTGGGGTTGGGGGCCTGGGCCCATGGGGACGGGAACTGCTCCCACGCGTTCCACTGGGCGGCGGGGACGGGGGTTCCGAGGGGCTGGGCGGTGGAGATGTCGCCGAAGCGCGGGTCGGTGCTTTTGGTGCTGTTGTAGACCCAGTCGCCGCTGGTGCTGCCGACGAGGGCGCCGTTGGCGTAGACGCGTCCGGTGCCGGAGCGGTAGCCGTCGGAGACGAGGGCCAGGCGCACCCAGGTGTCGGGCTGGATGGCTGGGGTGGCGAGGTATTGCCCGGGCTGGACCTGGTATCCGAAGGTGGGGGCGCCGGCGACCATGCGGATCAGCGCGTCGGCCTGCTCGTCGTTGTTGTGATTGTCCTCGATGAGAGCGGCGGCCCACTCGGTGGAGAAGGAGGAGGCGGGGATGAGGAGGTCCCAGACGAAGGTCCAGTGCCCGATCTTGTCGTCGGGCCAGGTGTCTCGGGTGTTGGGCCAGAGGGCCAGCCCGATGCCGCGGGAGAGGGTGCGGTTGCCGGGGTCGGCGGCGTTGCGCGGGGGCGAGACGCGGTAGACGGTGGCGTCGTTGCCGGCGATGGGCGGGATTGAGAAGAAGGAGGTGGGGGCGAAGGTGGACTGGGCTTGGGTGATGTTGTGGGGGGTGGGTGGGCTGGGGAGGGTGGTGGTGTTGCCGGGGCCGCCGAGGATGGGGCCGAAGGCTGGGTCGTCGAGGTAGCGGAGCAGGCCCGGTCCGGAGGCGGGCGCCAGGCCGGTCTGTCGGACGGAGCGCAGGTCGCCGTCGAAGTGCCACTCGCTGACGACGGGGGCGTTGGGTAAGAAGATGGTGGCGGTGGCGGCGCCGGACTCGACGTTGAGCCCGAGGCCGATGGGCTTGTTGATGCGTCGGATGGCGGCCTGGGCCCTGCCGTCGGCCAGGAGCGAGAGTTCGAGGTCGAGGTTGATGGAGAGGCCTGAGAAGGTGCCGCTGACGCGGAGGGTGGTGACGCGGGCGGGGAGCGTGCCGGCGGGGTTGCGCATGGCGCCGAAGACGGTGCGGTAGGAGCCTGGGACGAAGGTGTTGAGCACGTCGCCCAGGGGGGTGGGGGTGGGGATGAGCAGCGACCCGAGGAGCCCTGTGCCGCGGACGATGGGGTTGAAGGCGTAGAGGTAGCCGGTGGCGGGGCTGATGGTGGCGGTGGAGGTGCGGACGACGTCTGGGGGGTTGGTGGAGAGGGAGGAGATGGAGACGCCGGTGAGGTCGACGGCGACGGAGTTCTGGGCGAGGGCGGTGCCGGCGGTGAGCAGGATGGCGGCGAGGGGGGTGCGCATGGTGGTCTCCGGAACGGCCCACTGTACCACGGCGGGACGGAAAACACACGAGTTTGTCCGCTTCGTGCTTTGGGTGCCCCCACGCTCCCGCGTGGGGCTCCGCCGGCCCGGCCCCGGAGGGGCCGCGGAATGGAGCCGCGGGTGAAGCGACGCGCAGCGTCGCGCAACCCGCGGAAGCGTTCTCCCGCATGCTCTTCCCGCCCCGGCAGGGGCGGAGGCATGGTCCGCTCGTCGCGCCGGCGGCCTCCTTCGCCCCTCCGGGGCGAGGAACACACATCCAAGCGCACCACGGGTTGCGCTCGCGGACTCGCTCCACCCGTGGCTCCATCCCGGTCGGCCCTTCGGGCCTGCACCGCAGGGCTTCCCGCCCCGGCGGGGGCGGAGGCATGGTCCGCTCGTCGCGCCGGCGGCGCTGAGTGTGCTCGATACGGATCTCGCACCGCGTGATCGCACAACCAAGGTTCAACCCTCCACGGCCCGGGCAGACGCTCGGGCCGTGGTCGTTCGGGGAGTT
>VGXM01000010.1 GCA_016873295.1 Phycisphaerae bacterium | reverse complement strand
TCCGCCTGGTCGGGCGCGGGCGTCGCCGGCAGGTCGGGGTCGGTCGGCGCCGCCATGGCGACGCGGAACATGCCGCCGGCCAGCAGCGCTCGCGCCCGCGACCAGGCCCAGATCAGCCGGCCCTGGCCGTCGATCAGCACGCTGCCCACGACCTGGGGCGCCTCGGCGACGACCCCGCTCCGCGAGGGGCCGGCGCCGCGGTCCCACGCCGACGCGATGGCGTGCCACAGCGTGATGACGGCCCCGCACTCCACGCCCTGGCGATCCAGCTCGTCGATGAGCACGCGGGCCGCCGCGTCGCCGGCCCCGAGCACGGCGACGCGCTGCGGGAGCGCGCGGGGCGCGGGCTGGCCCTTGGCGGCCGGCGCGGGGGGCTCGGGGGCCTGCATGGCCTGGACGCAGGAGTCCAGCGGCGTGGGGGCGAAGTAGCTCAGCGGCGTCGGCGGCGCCGACGCCTCCCCCTCGATCCCCTCCGGGCTGCTCGGCCCGCTCCGCGCCACCGCCGCGATCAGCGCGGGGCTGGCGCTCGGCGCCGTCACCCACGAGCAGGCCATGCCGTCGGGATCGAGGCACAGGATGGGGATCCGGTCGCTCTCCCCACCGCCCGCGACCAGGAGGGTCTTGATCCACTCCGCCGCCGCCCGGATCGCCGGCACCGGGTCCGCCCGCTCGGCGTGGTCGTGCAGGGCGCCCGCGGGCTGGGGCTTGTGCGGCGCCCACCCGCGATCGAGCAGCTCGCCGACAAGGCGGACGCCTGCCAGGCGGGCGCCGCGGTCGGACTGTCGGACGTAGCAGATCCTCAATCGCGTCTCCGTCGGGTCACTTGGGCTTGTCGCCGTCCGGCGGGATCGGGACGGCCTTGGGCACCCCGGCCGGGGGAGGCGCCTCGCCGTCCGTCTCGCCCACGGCATCGCCCCCGATCACCTTGACCTCCGGCACGGCGGAGGCCAGGCCGCGCCTCTGCTCGAAGCTCCGCTGCATCTCGCGCATGCGGTCCAGCCCCGTGAGTGGTTGCCCGGTGCTCGACACCCCGCCCGCGACGCCCGCCGGGTAGGGCGGGTTGGAGGGCACGCCGGTCGGGGCGTACCCCGGGATCGTCCCGCCCGCCGCCGCCAGCTCCGGGTTCGCCGCGACGTAGGTGACCGCCGGCCCGGTCCGGGCGGCACGCTCGAGGCGGATCTCCTTGGACCCGTCGAGCAGGACGATCGCGTCGCGCGTCACCTGCCGCACGCGGAGCAGGCGCGACCCCTCGGGATCCGCCGGCACCACCGCGTCCACGCCCACGACCCGCTGCCGACCCCCCGCGTGGAGCAGGGCCAGCAGTCGGTTCGGCTCGGTGATGACGCCGAGGAATCGCACGCTCATCGCGGGCTGGGCGGGCGCCGGCGCCGCCCCCGCCGCGGCCGTCGGCGTGGGGGTGGGCGGCACGGGACGGTTGGCGATCCGCGCCAGGTTGGTCCCCGCCGCGGGCAGGTCCACGCTCGTCGACACCGTGCGCATGGGCGCCGGCTTGGGGACGTCGGCGACGGCGCCGGCGAGGATGCTCTCGGCGCTGGCGGGGGCGCGGTCGTTGGCGATGGCCCACGCGCCGTACCACAGGCCCCCCGCCAGCAGGGCCGCGCCGATCGCGCCCGCCACGCGCGTGCGCCTCCGGGCCGACTGTCGATCCAGTTGCAGGGTGCTCACGGTGGTCTCCGTTACCGGCGATCCCGGCGCCGGTCCAAGCGTATTCCGCCGACCCCTTCCGGGCCTGTTTCGATCGCCTCGCGGGCCCACTCGGTGATCAGGCTGCCGCCCTCGAGACCCGCCGCCAGCCGGTCCCGCCCCGACGAGGTCCGCGGCGACAGGTCGATCAGCCCGCGGTGCCGCGCCAGCAGCAGCCCGCGCTCGCTCCCCCGCGCCAGCCGCTCCTCCACGTCCACGCGCCACAGTTGCGGCAGGATCGTGAAGAACCGCGCCAGCAGCGGCCTGGCCTCCGGCGGGATGTTCGCCAGCCCCGCCGCCTGCTCCACGTCGCTCTGCGTCAGCCCTCGGCCCCTCGCCCCCACGATCGCCGAGACGAAGGGGTCCGGGTCCGTATCGGGCGAGAGAGCGCGGATCGCGGCGGCGATGAGCGCCTCCGGCGCCGAGCCCAGGCTGATGGCCAGCGGGCCCGACTCGCGCGTGAGCGGAACGCCCGACGCGATGCCGTCGAGTTCGTCGAGCAGCCGCCCCAGGGCCGCCTGCTCGTTGGCGCCGAGGTGCGCGGGCGGCACGGTGATCGCGGTCCCCTGCCCGTCGGAGAAGAACACCGAGAAGGTGCGCTCGTCGGCGTCGATCTCGATCGCCTTGCCCTCGTCGTCGAGCAGGTCCGCGAGGGAGCGGTTGGCGACCCCGCGCAGCCACGCCGTCAGCACCTCCTGCAGCCCCTTCTTGAGGTGGTGGTCCCGGTAGCGGTCCAGGGCCCGCACGTGCGCGAACGTGCGCTCGGACTGGCGCGACACGACGATCGCGATGACGGCGGCGAGCATCGCCGAGATGACCACCGCGAGCACGAGCGCGTAGGCGCGGGGAGAGGGTGTTGGGTCGCGGGCGGTCACGATCGTCACCGGGGCTTGGCGGGGGGCACGTCTCGGATGAACGGGCGCGGCTTGACGGGCTTGGGCGGGGGCGGGTCGGCGGGCGGCGGCTCGCCGCGCGGAGCGTCGGGCTGGGTCGGGGTCCGACGCCCCGGCCCGTCGCGCCGGGGCGTGCCGGGTCGGACGGTCTCTCGGCGCGACGTGCGCTCCGGGCGCCCGCCCGTCTCGGTGGGGCCCGGGGTCTCGCCCGCCGCCAGGGACCGCTCGTCGGGGGTCGCCGACCTCAACGCGTACTCGGGCGCGCTCGTCCAGCCCACCTCGAACAGCCAGTCGACGTACAGCCCCGTCGCCGTCATCGCCTCGAAGCGCACGTACGCCGGCAGGTCCACCACCCATGTCGCCGTGAACTTGTCCGCCTGCTTGCGCCGGCCCGCGAACACCTCGAACCACGCCCACCGCAGGTGCTCGGCGACCTTCACGGGCCCCTCGGCGAAGGGCGCCGTATCGAGCTGGTCCAGCCCCACGGGCAGGGGCGGCAGCGGGCGCCACCACAGCTCGTACTCCGTGCGCGCCGCGGCGTCGACGGGCCGGACCTCCACGGGCGTCAACTCGAATCGCCCGCGGTGCGCGTGCACGTCGAGCACCAGCCCCTGGTGGTTGGTCATGGGAAGGCGGAACTCGCGCCACTCGTCCTCGGAGGCGTCGCCGGCGATGGGCTGGGCCGACAGCGTCAGCTCCAGGTGTTGCGGCGTGCTGCCGGCGCCCCAGGCGGCCGACGGACGCTCCGCCGACGCGTCCTTCCGCAGGACGAACCGCGGCGGCGGCTCGGGCTGCACCGCCGACCCGCCCACGGAGCGGGCCCCCGGCTCGCCGGTGGGCGGCTCGGTCGGCGGCGGCGCGGGGGGAGCGGGGGTGCCGGCGCGCCCGGGCTGACGCTCGCGCCATCGCCCGGGGGGCGTGGGCAGGTCGCTCATGACCAGCGTGTTGAGCGCGCGGTAGAGCACCACATGGGCACGCTCGAGCTGCGCCTGCTCCGTCGCACGCGCCGCCAGACGCTGGTTCGTCCGCTCCATCCCCGACAGCACCAGGAACGCCGCCAGCACCATGAGCAGCCCCACCATCGCCGCAAGCACCACCTCCAGCAGCGTGAACCCCCGCGCCCGACGGGCCCGACAAGCCCCAGGCGCCAGCGTGGAGGAAGCGCCCCCCGCCCCCCCAGGCGCCCGCTCCACCTCGAATGGGCTTCGGCGTTCCTCCATCAGCGGCTCCGTGGCGGCGGCGGCGGCGCCACGCCCATCATCTGTTCCAGCAGCCGCCGCATCCCCTCGTCCGTGTTCACCATGTTCCCGAACGAGTCCGGGTTGCGGAAGGCCAGCGGGTCCACCATCCGCGTGACGGTCGTCCCCGGCACCCCCGCGCCCCACTCGCGCCCGCCCCCCGATTCCTCGCTCAGCCACACGCGGACCGTCACCTGCCTGAGCCGGTCGGTGTTGCTGGCCCGCAGGGGCGTGCCCGCGGCGGGGGTCGGCAGGTCCTTCATGGCCTTGAGCTTCAGCGGCTCCTGGGCCAGCTCCCAGCGGTAGTAATCCGCCGCGTACCGCACGATCGACCCCTGGGAGGGCAGCGAGTCCTCGTCGTCCAGGTACTGCAGCACGAGCCGGTTGGCGACCTCCGCCGCCGCCAGACGCGAGCCCTGCCGCTCCTGCCCCGCGATCACGTAGGACACCGCCATGCTCGCGGCCCCCGCCATCAGCGCCAGCAGCGTCACCGCCAGCACGATCTCCAGAAGCGTGAGACCCCGGCGGGCGGTGTTGATTCGTGCCGACTCGGGCATGGCGGGCCCCCGGCTCAGGACCCGGCCGGGCGGTTGATGTCCCAGACGCTCAGGTCGTCGCTCGGGTCGTTCTCGTTCTCGCCACGCGACTGCAGCTCGAACGGGCGGTTGTTCCGCCCCGGCACCACGTAAATGAACGGACGGTTCCAGGCGTCCACGATGGCCTTGTCGTCGAGGTACTTGGCCGTGACCAGCGTCCGCAGGTCGGGCGGCAGGACGTTCTCCTGCAGCTTGTAGCCCTCCAGCGCCCCCTTGATGGTCGTCAGGCTCGACTGCGTGACGCGGACCTTGCCGCGGCCCACGAACCCCCCCAGCGACAGCGCCGCCGCCGCCGTCAGGATCCCGATCAGCAGGATCACCATCGTCAGTTCGAGCAGCGAGAAGCCCCGTGCGGAGGCGGTGAGGATGTGGCGCTGGCGCATCGGCCTGTCTCCAGGTGGCAAGGCCGGGGTCCAGCGGTCCCGGTGAGGCGATGTCGCCCGCCTCACCCCTGTCTACCGCCGCCCCCGACCCCCGGTTGCAACTGTATTCGACCCGCAACCGGATATCGGTCGTCCCCACTCCCCCGCCCCATGGCGGCGGCCGGGGGGCGGGTCCTGACTCCCCCGCCCCGGGGGCTGGGGTTGGGGGGGTGGGCCCCGCTCCTTACACCTCCCGTGCATGTCGATCATCGCCGAGTGCCACGACTGTGCCGCTCGGGGCACAGTCGTGCCCGACGGAGAGAGCACGACTGTTCGCCGAGCCGAACAGTCGTGGCACGGTGGTCGCGTGCCACGACTGTGCCGCTCGGGGCACAGTCGTGTCCGGCGGGGAGAGCACGACTGTTCGCCGAGCCGAACAGTCGTGGCACGGTGGCCGCGTGCCACGACTGTGCCGCTCGGGGCACAGTCGTGTCCGACGGGGAGAGCACGACTGTTCGCCGAGCCGAACAGTCGTGGCACGGTGGTCGCGTGCCACGACTGTGCCGCTCGGGGCACAGTCGTGTCCGGCGGGGAGAGCACGACTGTTCGCCGAGCCGAACAGTCGTGGCACGGTGGCCGCGTGCCACGACTGTGCCGCTCGGGGCACAGTCGTGTCCGACGGGGAGAGCACGACTGTTCGCCGAGCCGAACAGTCGTGGCACGGTGGTCGCGTGCCACGACTGTGCCGCTCGGGGCACAGTCGTGTCCGACGGGGCACAGTCGTGTCCGACGGAGAGAGCACGACTGTTCGCCGAGCCGAACAGTCGTGGCACGGTGGTCAACGACAGGCGGCACGCCTGTCCCACCCGGGCTGGCGGAACCGGAAGACCCGAGCCTTCGCCCACGGACTGGCTCCGTCTCGGCGTGCGGGCTGTCGGGGGCTCAACAGAGCCAAGCGGGCTTCAGCGACCGTACTTGCGGACCACGCCCTTGACGATGCCCTGGACCTGGCAGTACTTGACGCGGATGGGCTCGAAGTTGGGGTTGGCCGGCTGCAGGCGGATGTGGTCGTCTTCCTTGTAGAAGGTCTTGAGGGTGGTGGAGCCGTCGGGCAGGAGGGCGACGACCTTGTCGCCGTTGCTGGCGACCTGGGTGCGCTCGATGAGGACGAAGTCGCCGTCGAGGATGCCCTCGTCGCGCATGGAGTCGCCCTCGACCTTGAGGGCGAAGGTGGATTCGCGCCCCATGCGGGCCCCGATGAACTCGCCCACGTCGATCTCGTCCATGTCGGCGACGCGCTCGATGGGGTTGCCCGCGGCGATCTTGCCGACCAGGGGGAAGCGCAGGGGCCGCGACTCATCCGGGACCGCGATCCCCTCGGCGATCGACAAAGAGCGAGCCTTGTTCGGCTCCCGCACCAGGGCGCCCTTCTTGATGAGCGCCTCGACGTGCTCGAACACGGTTACCTTGGACACGCCGATCTCGTCGGCGAGCTCCTGCATGGTCGGCGAGTACCCGCGACGGACCCGCCAGTCGCGGATCAGTTGCAGGATGCGGAGTTGTTTGGGCGTCAGATTCATGGCTTGGCTCCCTGACTTGTGCAATCGATCCGTCCGTCCGACAGGCCCGGGCGCTCAACGCCCAGGCCAGAACGTGCTCCCCCGGCCCGCGCCCGGGCACCCCGAGCGGGGCCCGACGACCCGGGCCTCCCGCGCCGGCCAGGGCCAGCATGGCCCGATCGGTCCGGCCCCGCTGCTCCCGCACCGCCCCGGCCTGGCGCCCCAGCCACGCCAACGCCCCCTCCACGAGCCCCAGGCGCCGCAGCAGGTCGCCCCGCTCGTCCGCCTGAGCCCCGGGCAACCCGGCGCGCTTGCGGAGCGATCGCCCGAAGGGCCACGGCGAACCTCCGCGGCACAGGACCAGCCCGCGGGACGAACCTGGATTCGTGCGCACTTCGGTGACATACTCGCCGCCGGGACCGAGCCGGATCAGGGCGGGTTCGACGTAGGCCATGGCGCGCTCCTGTCGATTCGCGCCGTCGGCTCAACCGACGGGCGCGAGACTCCGAGAGCGAACGCAGCCTCCGCCGCGCCCCGGGCAGCACCGACGGTCGGTGCGGCCCTCCTCGCCCCTCCATCTCTCGATCGAACCGACGCGGCCGAGCCGAGCAGATTTCGGGCGATCTGTTCGGGTCAAGATAGCCTTTCAAAGCCCAAGCGTCAAGACCTTTTTCAAGTTTTGTATGGGTTTTCCGGCACCCCCCTGATCTGGGGGGTGCGGCGGCCTCGCCTACTGCCTGTCGCGGGTCGCCTCGATCATGCCGCTGGCCCGGCGGACGCGGCGCTGGAGCTCCAGAACTGTCAGCTCCGCCCGGACTTGCGCCGGCGAGAGGCCCGTGATCTCAACGAGGCGATCGGGCGAGAGCGGGACGCCGAGCGCCCCGAGGATCGCGCGCTGCGTCGGCGTGAGCGGGAGCTCGGCGGGGCGATCCGAGCCCTCGGCACCGAACAGCGTCGGCTCCGGCGCGCCGGGGTATCGGTGCCCGAAGGTGCCGGCGTGGAGGTGGCGGGCGGGCGACTCGAGGATGGCGATCACGTCGGCGGGGTCGGTGACGAGCAGCCCCCCGCCCTCCTTGAGCAGGGCGAGCGTGCCGCGGGCGGTGGGCGAATCGACCCGCCCGGGGAGCACCATGACCTCGCGGCCGTGCTCCTCGGCGGCGATGCGGGCGGTGATGAGGGCCCCGGAGCGTTCGCCGGCCTCGACGAGCAGCACGCCCAGAGAGAGCCCGGAGATGATGCGGTTGCGCCTGGGGAAGTTCTTGGCGGCGGGGGCGGTGTCGAGGGGCAGTTCGGAGACGATGGCGCCGCGACCGGGCTCGACGATCTCGGCGTAGAGGGACTCGTGCTCCGGCGGGTAGAGGTGGGCCAGCCCGCACCCCTGCACGACGATGGTGCGCCCCTGGGAGCGGAGGGCGCCGCGGTGGGCGGCGGCGTCGATGCCCCGGGCCCCGCCCGAGACGATCGTGATCCCGGATCGGGCCAGCACGCCCGCGAACCGTTCGGACTGCTCGACCCCGTAGGCCGAACACTCGCGCGACCCGACGATGGCGAGGCTAAAGCGGTCGGCGTCGTCGGGGGCGAGGGTGCCCCGCACGTAGAGGATGGGTGGCGCGTCGGGGGTCTGGGCCAGGAGGGGTGGGTAGCCCGGGGCCCCGAGGGCCAGGAGCGAGACGTCCAGTTCCTGGGCCCGTTCGAGTTCCTTGCGGGCCTGGTCGCCCCGGTCGCTGTGCTCCAGGATGGCACGGGCGCGCCTGGGGCCGACGCCCTCGACCGACTCGAGCATCGGGAGAGGGGAGGCGAAGACGGCGGGGGCGGAGGCGAAGCGGTCGAGGAGTCGGCGGATGAGGACCGGGCCCAAGTCGGGGACGAGGGTGAGGCGGAGGAGGTCGAAAGCCTGGTCTTCGGGGGCGGTCACGGAACCCCGGCGGACTTGGCGGCGAGGCGGTAGGACATGGCCGAGGTCTTGCGCGCGCCGAAGGGGACCTGTCGCACGAAGACCTTGATGGGGTCGGCGGGGGGGATGCCCAGGGCCAGGCGCTGATTCACGACCAACTGGGCGTAGGCGTGGGCGGGGTCGGGCTCCTGGACGGTGACGTAGACGGTGCGGACGCCCACGCCCAGGGGCGTGGCGGGCGAGGGGTCGCGGGTGCGGTCGGCGCGGTCGATGAAGAGGAGGTAGCCGGGCGTCGGGGCCTCGAAGACCAGGACGTGCTCGTCGTGGGCGGCGTCGAGTGCGACGTCGGGCCCGGCGTAGGGGCGGGGCTCGACGGTGGGTGGAGGCAAGCGACCCCCGCAGCCGATGAGTGCCAGCGAGAGCGCGAGGGTTGCCGATGGGGTGGCGTTGCGTGGATGGGTGTGTGCCATGGTGATCTGAGCGGCGTGGGGGTCGTTTGGGCGTATGGTACCGGCGAGCGGTCGGGGCAACCCACGAGGGGGGCGGCGCGGTGGCGAGAACGAGGCGAAAGGGTCGGGGCGGAGGGCGGCGCGTGCCGTCGGCGTTCGTGCTCGTGCGCCGGCACCGGCGCCTGGTGGGCGGGGCGGCGTGCCTGGCGGCGTTCCTGGCGGCGGTGCTGCCCATCGGCAGTTGCCGCACGATCGAGGACCTTCCCACGCGCGTGGGGGCCCTGGGGTACAACGACACGGTCTCGCCGGTGCCCTCGTTCCGGAGCGAGCCGGACATCCGCGTGCGGATCAGGAAGGACGCATCGACGGTGACGCTGGGGTCGGTGCTGACGACGGGCGGGTCGGTGGTGCTGCGCCCGCTGCGGGGCGGGGCGCCGGTGACGATGCCCGCGCCCATCACGCTCTCGGCGACGCGGGACGGGTTCGCGGCGGTGGGGCCGGGCGGGGCGCGGCAGCAGTTCGGGTACGGGGTCGACCTCGAGGTGCTGTCGTCGACGCCCAACGTGGGCGGGGCGGCGGCGGCGCGGGTGGGGTCCTTGCGGGTGGACGGCGTGCCGCACGACGCGGTGCTCCGGGTGCTGGGCGCCTGGAGCGAGGGGGGCGAGCGCTTCAACGTCGTCGCGGCGATGGAGGTGGAGACGTATCTGCCGGGCGTCCTGAGCCGCGAGCTGTTCAAGGACTGGCCCGTCGAGACGTTCCGGACGCAAGCGGTGGCGGCCCGGTCGTACGCGCTGCACGAGCGGCACCGGGCCCGGGCGGCGGCGAGGCCCTTCGACGTGGAGTCGGACACGAGCGACCAGGTCTACGGGGGGACGACGGGCAACCCGCGGGCGCTGCAGGCGGCCCGCGATACGCGGGGCATCGTGCTGGTGGCCGGGCCCCGGGAGCAGTTGCTGCGGGCGTACTACTCGAGCACGTGCGGGGGTCGCCCGGGTTCGGCGGCGGACGTGTGGCCCTCGGCCAGGGGCTTCGAGTTCAACACGGCCCCGGCCCTGCAGGGCAGGGCGCGCGAGCACTGGTGCCAGGCGTCGGCGCTCTACCGCTGGACCACGACGCGAGGCGACGAGGAGCTGAGCCGACGCCTGCGGGCCTGGGGCAGGCAGGCCGGCAGCCCGGTCAAGTCGATCGGGCGCGTGCGCTCCGTCGAGGTCGCGCGCCGCAACGGCGCCGAGCGGCCCGGGCGGTTCCGGCTGACGGACGACGGCGGGCGGACGTACGAACTGTCGGCCGAGGACCTGCGGATGGCGTGCAACATCGCGACGGATGGGACGCCCGAGATCACGAGGGCCACGCGCGTGGCGAGCGGCGACGTGACGGTCGACGTGTGGGCCGACCGGGTGCAGATCGGCGGGCGCGGGTTCGGTCACGGCGTGGGGATGTGCCAGTGGTGCGCCAAGGGCATGGCCGACAAGGGCATGAACTACCGGCGCATGCTCGAGGTCTTCTACCCGGGCGCGAGCATCAAGAAGGCGTACTGACGTCAGGCCCAGAGGTCGATGAGTCGGCCCGGGCGCACGGGCGGGTCGATGGTGCGCCCCGGCGCGGGGTCGCGCGCCGGGCTCGGTCGTGCCGGCGCCGGGTCGCTTGATCGCACCGGGGCGGCGACCGCGGGCGGGCGCCGGCGCGGCGCCGGGTCGACCTCCCGCACGGGCGGGGCGTCGGCGATCGACGCGCGGTCGTGGATCTCGCGGAGCGCGAGCCAGAGGGGCGGGGTCAGGGGCGGTCGCGGCGGCTCGTGCGAGTTCCACTCCGCCAGCACGAGGTCGAACGGCCTCGGGGTGTCGAGAGGGCTGGCGCAGGGTGGGTTGATGGCCGCCGCGTGCACGCCGAGGCAGGCTCCGAACGGCGTGCCGGACCCGGCGCGCGGGGGCTGGCCCGCTAATCAGAGGGGAAGGGGCGCACGGCACGGAGGCGGGGTCGGGCGGGGCTGGGCGTCCATGACGGGCGTGGCGGGGCGTCAACGGCGGTCGTTGCCGGCGGGTGCGCACGCGCGTGCGGTACCATCCGCCCGGACCCGGGGCGAGGAGCGCGTCATGGTGCCAGCGATCGGTCGGATCGGAGCGGTGGTGATGATGGTGCTGGTGGGGTGCGCCGTCGCCGCCCCGCCCACGAGCCCCGAGGCCCACCTGGGGCGCCCCGTCGGCGGGGACTTTGCGCTGGCGGACTGGTCGGAGGTGGGGGGCTACTTCAAGCGCCTGGCGTCGGAGAGCCCGCGCGTGCGCACCCAGCCCGTGGGCACCACAGCCGAGGGGCGCGAGTTCCTGATCTCGATCCTCTCCGACGAGGGCAACCTGTCGCGGCTGGAGGCGATCCGGTCCCACGCCCGCACGCTGGCCGACCCGCGCGGGAAGAGCGACGCGGAGAAGCGGGCGGCCCTGCGCGAGGGGCGGGCGATCCTGTTCATCTCCTGCGCCATGCACGCGACCGAGACCGCCGCCCCGCAGTTCGCGATGGAGTTCGCCCACCGGCTGGCGACGTCGGACGAGGAGCCCTGGGCGAGCGCGCGGCGGGAGACGGTCGTGGTGATGTTCCCTTCGACCAACCCGGACGGTCAGGACCTGGTGGTGGACTGGTACCGCAGGACGGTGGGCACGCCCTACGAGGCGACGGACCTGCTGCGCCTGTACCAGCTCTACGCCGGGCACGACAACAACCGCGACTGGTTCATGCTCACGCAGGCGGAGACGCGGATCGTGACGGGGCTGCTGTACAAGGAGTGGTTTCCGACGGTGTACTGGGACGTGCACCAGCACGGGACGGAGCGGGAGCGGTTCTTCGTTCCGCCCTTCCGCGACCCGCTCAACCCGAACCTGGACCCGTCGATCATCGCGGGGATCAACCTGCTGGGGACGCGGGCGGTGATGGACATGACCCGCGCGGGGTTCACGGGGATCTCGACGGGCGTGACGTACGACATGTGGTGGAACGGGGGGAACCGCAACGTGCCGGTGCGGCACAACATGGTCGGGCTGCTCACGGAGGCCGCGTCGGTCGAGGTGGCCACGCCCGTGTTCTTGCCCGTGACCAGGCTGCGGGCGCCGGGGGACCTGGGCGCGTACGCGCCGTCGAACCGGTTCCTCAAGCCCTGGCCGGGCGGGTGGTGGCGCCTGCGCGACATCATCGACTACGAGATGGCGTTCGGGTCGTCGCTGCTGTCGAGCCTGTCGCGCGAGCGCGAGGTGTGGCTGCGGAACGCGCTGGAGGCGTCGGAGCGGGCGATCGCGGCGGGGCGCGAGGAGGGCCCGACGGGGTGGCTGGTCCCCAGCGACAACCGCGACCCCGGCGCGGTGCGGCGCCTGGTCGACGTGCTGCTGCGGACGGGCGTCGAGGTGTCGGTGAGCGAGGAGGCGGTGAGGGCCGACGGGCGCGAGTACCCGGCGGGCACGATCGTCATCCGGCGCGACCAGCCTTACGGGGCCCACGTGAAGGACCTGTTCGACGTGCAGCGGTACCCCGAGGGCTCGCCGCCCTACGACGTGGCGGGGTGGACGCTGCCGCTGCTGCTGGGCGTGCGGCGCGTCGAGGTGATGGGCCCGATGCCGGAGGGCACGCGCCCCGCCGCGGACGTCGCGTCGGCGACGGGGGCGTTCAGGGGCGACGGGCGCGAGGAGGGCGGGGGCATCTCCACCCACCACTCCGACGCCTGGACGCGCCTGGCCGCGGCCCTGGCGTCCGGCGCCGGCCTGCGCCTCGGGACCACGGGCGAGTGGGAGGGAGTCTTCCTTCCCGTGGAGGGCGGGCCGACCGAGCTCGCGGCGCTGCGGCGCCTGCCCCGGATCGGGCTCTACGCGCCGTGGTCGGGCAGCATGGACGAGGGGTGGATGCGGTACGTGCTCGACTCCAACCGCATCCCCTACGTCTCGGTCAGGAACGAGATGGTGCGGGCGGGCGACCTGGGGTCGTTCATCGACGTGCTGATCATCGCGAGCCTGTCGGCGGGGCAACTGGACCGCGGGCGGGCGCCGGGCTCGGTGCACGAGGCGTACGCCGGTGGACTGGCCCCGGAGGGCGCCATCGCCATCGAGGAGTTCGTGCGGGGCGGGGGCACGCTCATCACGATTGGGTCGGCGACGCCCTGGGCCATCTCGCTGCTCAAGGCCCCGCTCGTGGACGTGACGAGCGAACCCGCGGGGCGCGAGTTCTCGTGCCCGGGCAGCGTGCTGCGGGCCATCCCCGAGAGGGCCGACCTGACCGCGGGGCTGCCGGCGTCGGTCTCGCTCATGTTCTCGCGGGGCGCGGCGTACCGGGAGATGACCGCCGACGAACGCAGGGCCACCGGCTCCACCGACGCCAGGACCGAGACGCTCCTCCGCTACGCCCCCACGCGGCTGCTGCAATCGGGGTGGGTCGCCAAGCCCGAGGTCATCGAGGGCAAGTCGGCGTGGGTGCGCGTGCCGCACGGGCGGGGGCGGGCCCACCTGTTCGGCTTCCAGCCCCAATACCGCGGGTGGTCCACGGGCACGTTTCAACTCGTCTTCCGGGCCGCGATGCTCGAACCGCCCATCGAGCGCTAGGCATGCTGCGGACCGACGAGCTCGACTACCACCTCCCGCAGGACCTGATCGCGACCGAGCCCGCCTCACCCCGCGACTCGGCACGCCTCATGGTCCTGTCGCGCTCGAACGCCGCTCGCCTCGAACACCGCACCGTCGCCGATCTGCCCTCGCTGCTGCACGCCGGCGACCTGCTCGTCTTCAACACCTCGTGGGTGGTCCCGGCCCGGCTGATCGGTCGGCGACCGACCGGCGGGCGCGTCGAAGGGCT
The DNA here is from genome assembly GCA_016873295.1 of Phycisphaerae bacterium. Taxonomy (GTDB): domain Bacteria; phylum Planctomycetota; class Phycisphaerae; order Phycisphaerales; family UBA1924; genus VGXM01. The sequence continues at coordinate 74,503 of VGXM01000010.1, read as the reverse complement.
GTTCGTCAAGGAGTGGAGCGGCGGGTGGGTGTGCATGCTGCGGGGCGGGGGCCTGAGGCCGGGGCTGCTGATCGGGCTGGGGCGGGGCGCGTCGGGCGAGGCGTCGGGCGTGTCGCTGGAACTGGTGGAGCGGGCCGGGGACGAGCCGGGGGGTTGGCGCGTGCGGGTGCTCGGTGCGGAGGGTCTGTCGACGCCGACGGTCCTGGAGCGCCTGGGCCTGACGCCGCTGCCGCCGTACATCCTCAAGGCCCGGCGCGATCGGCTCGCGCTCGTTGACGACCGGGCCGATCGGGGGCGGTACCAGACGGTGCTGGCCGCGCACGGGCCCGCGGTCGCGGCCCAGCGCGTGCGCGAGGACGACGGCGGGGGCTCGGCTTCGATCGCGGCGCCGACGGCGGGTCTGCACTTTGCGCCCGGACTGTTGGCGCGCCTCGAATCCGCCGGTGTGCGTCGGGCGGAGGTGGTGCTGCACGTGGGGTCGGGGACGTTCCGGCCCATCGAGGCCGAAGTGGTGGAGGAGCACCGCATGCACGCGGAGTGGTGCCGCGTCCCCGAGGAGACGCGCGCCGCGATGGAGCGGGCGCGGGGGGGGCGAGTGATCGCGGTGGGGACGACCACGGCCCGGACGCTGGAGAGTTACGCGGCGGCGCTGGAAGGCGACGACGACCTGCGGGCGCGGGTGGGGGCGTCGGGGCTCGCGCGGGGCGTCTGGCCCGACTGGCTGAGCACGCGGCTGCTCATCACGCCCGGGTTCCGCTGGCGGTGGTGCGACGCGCTGCTGACCAACTTCCACCTGCCGCGTTCGACGCTGCTGGCGATGGTGGCCTCGCGGCTGGACGACCCGCCCGCGGGGCTGACGCGACTGCTCGACGCCTACCGCGCCGCGGTCTCCGCGGGCTATCGCTTCTACTCCTTCGGCGACGCGATGCTGATCCTGCCCTAAGCCCCCAGCAGGCTCCGCAGGTGCCCGTCCTTGAGGATCATGCGGTCGAAGTCGTTGAGGAACTTGGCGAGCACGAGGTTCAGGAAGATGATGGCCAGGAAGCTGGTGACGAAGCTGGAGGTGGTGGCCCGCCCCACGCCCTCGGCGCCCGGTCGGCAGTGGAAGCCCTTGTAGCAGGAGATCAGCCCGATCGCCAGCCCGAAGGCCAGCGACTTGAGGAGCCCGTTGGTGACGGAGAACCAGTCGACGAACATCTCGGTGTACTTCCAGTAGAGGGCGTCGTCGGTGCCGTAGACCTGCGTCACGACCAACCAGCCCCCGATCACGCCCATGAGGTTCGAGAAGACCGTGAGCATGGGGATCATGAGCACGCAGGCCAGCACGCGCGGGCAGACGAGCACGCGGACCGGGTCGGCGGCCATGGCCCGCATGGCGTCGAGCTGCTCGGTCACGCGCATGGTGCCCAGCTCGGCGGTCAGGGCGCAGCCGACGCGCCCGGCGAGCATGACCGCGGCCAGCACCGGGCCCAGCTGCTTGGCCAGCGAGAGGTTGATCACGCCCCCCAGGCGCCCCTCCTGCCCGATGGACTGGAACTGCGGGAAGCCCTCGAAGCCCAGGATCATGCCGATGAAGGCACCCGTCAGCGCGAGCACGGGGACGCTGGTGGTGCCGACGAAGAAGAGCTGCTTGGCCAGGCGTCCGTTGCGGACCCACTCGCGCGGGTGGCCCAGCCCGAGCACGGCGGCCCCGCAGAAGCGCACGAACACGCCGAAGGCCCGCAGCGTCAGCAGCACCGACTCGCCGGCCTCGACCGCCTGCGCGGTGATGGGCAGGCGCGACAGGATCGAGCGCTGACGCTCCACGTGCTCGCTCATGGGGCACACGGTAGACGCACGGAGGGGCGGCACGCCGATCGGTGGAGGGACCGCCCTCCGGGCGGTGGCCCCGGGACGGATCCCAGGGCGGCCTTGGAGGGGTGGGGCACGTCGGGACATCCCGCCGGCCGGAGGGCGGTCCCACCGGCGCTCGCGTCATCGGCGCCGAGTAGACTCCGGGCGGAGGTCGCCGCCCCCGTGTTGCATCACCGCTGGCCGACGCCCGTCAACCGCTCCCCGCTGATCGCGCTCGTGCCCATCCTCGCGGGCGTGCTCGCCCCGTCGGCCGCGCCGGCCGATCCGCCCGATGCGCGCTCGGCGATCGTCGCGGACGCCGACAGCCTCGCCGCACCGGGGATCCCCGGGCCGCTGGTGCTGCTCGACGGGTCGGCGTTCCCCATCGCCGTGGGGCGGCAGGGCAGGAGCGTGTCGCTGCCGGTGGTGGCGGGGGCGCGGGCGGGGCGGGGTCGGGTCGTCGCCTTCGGGCACACGGGGTATCTCGACGGGGCGGCGCTGGGCGTGGGCGACACGGCGCTGCTGGTCGAGCGCTGCGTGCGCTGGTCTGGGGGCGACAGGGCGTCGCCGCGCGTGGGCGTGCCGCACGACGCCGGGCTCGCCGAGGCCCTTGGCGTCCGCGGGCTCGACGCCCGCGTTCTCCCCGCCGACTGGTCGGCGCGCCTCGCCGGCGTCGACGTCCTGTGCCTCCAGACCCATCGCCTGCGCGACGGGGACCTGGAGCCGGTGCGGGCGTTCATCCGCAACGGCGGGGGCGTGCTCGCGTCCGGGTTGGGGTGGGGCTGGCTGCAACTCAACCCGACCAAGGCGATCCGCGAGCACCCGGGCAACCGCCTGCTGGTGTGGGCGGGGATCGGGTGGGCGGACGGCACGCTGGAGCGCACGCGGGGCGAGGGGTACGCGCTCGACGCCGCGATTCCCTCGATCAGTCGCGTTGACCAGGCCCTCGGCCTGATCGAGTCGCCGGACGGGAAGGCGGCATCGCGCGAGGAGGGCGCGCAGGCGGGCGCGATCGCCGGCGCCGCCATCCGGGTGCTTCCCGAGGGGCACGCGCTCTTCGATCGCCTGCGCCGACTGCTCGATGGGGGCGTGGCGCGGAGGGCGCCGTCCACGGGCGCGCCCGTGCGCGTGGGCGAGGCGCGCGAGCGGGTGCTGCTCGCGCTGGAGGTCGAGCTGGAGCACCGCACCCCGCCCGAGGAGGTCCGGGCCCACCCCGCCGCGGCGGTCTTTCCGGGCCCCGTCCCGCCCGAGGCCCCCCGCGTCGGGCGGACCATCGCGATCGACGCGGGCGTGCGCGGCTGGCGGGGCACCGGGCTCTACGCCCCGCCGGGCGGGCTCGTCACCGTCACGCTGGGCGACGGCGTGGACCCCGGGGGCGCCCGCGTCCGCATCGGGTGCCACACCGACCGGCTCTGGCACCTGGACGATTGGCGCCGCGCCCCGGACATCGCCCGCGACTTTCCCCTCGGCACGGGGACCACCCGCGTCGCCAGCGCCTTCGGCGGGCTGATCTACATCGAGCCCACGGCGCGCACGGGCGCGATCGAGGTGACGATCGACGGCGGTGTGGAGGCACCGCGCTTCGTGCTGGGGTCGACGACGCCCGAGCAGTGGGCCGCGTCGCGCCTGGCGCCGGCCCCGTGGGGCGAGATCGAGACCGCGAAGATCATCGTCAGCGTGCCCGCCGAGTCGCTGCGGGCGCTGGACGACCCGACGGCGGTGCTGGAGATGTGGGATCGGATCAGCGACGCCCACTCGACGCTGGGGCAGACGCCGCTCGCTCGCGAGCGTCCCGAGCGGTTCGTCGCCGACGAGCAGATCAGCGCCGGGTACATGCACGCGGGGTACCCGATCATGACGCACCTGGACGCGGTGGACGAGATGACGGAGGTCGGGAGGCTGCGGGCGGGCCCGTGGGGCCTGCTGCACGAGCTGGGGCACAACCACCAGGAGGGGGAGTGGACCTTCGCGGGCACGGGCGAGGTGACGTGCAACCTGTTCGCGCTGCACGCGATCGACACGGCGTGCACGCCCGCCGAGGGCTCGCGCGGGCACGGGGCCGTCGACCAGCCGCCCTCCGTCGAGAAGCACCTGGCCGACGGCGCGCGGTTCGAGGCCTGGCAGCGCGACCCGTTCCTGGCCCTGCACATGTATGTGCAGTTGCAGCGCGAGTTCGGCTGGGAGACGTTCAAGCGCGTCTTCGCCGAGTACCGGGCCCTCCCGGCGGGCGATCGCCCCAGGACCGACGCCGACAAGCGCGACCAGTGGCTGGTGCGCTTCAGCCGGGCGTGCGGGCGGAACCTGGGCCCGTTCTTCCAGGCCTGGGGCGTGCCGACCGGCGACGGGGCGCGGCGGTCGATCGCGGACCTGCCCGAGTGGATGCCCGCCGACATGCCCCGCCCATGACCGTCAACGGACAACGCCCCGGCGCGGTCGGCCGGGGCGCCGGCAGTTCGGACCGGTCGGGCCTTACTTGATGATCTCGGGCTCGGGCTGGGCGGGCGTCGCCGTCGGGGTCGCGGGGGTCGGCTGCACGTAGGACGACGAGAGCTTGGGGCGGGTGAGGTAGATCTCGACGCGGCGGTTGGCGGCGGTGTTGCCGCTGGCGGTGTTGGGCACGCGCGGGCGGTGCTCGCCCCAGCCCGCCGCCATCAGCCGGCCCGTGGACACCCCCAACCCCGCCAGCTCGTTGATCACCGAGATCGAGCGGTGAACGGAGAGGTGGCGGTTGGTGGGGTGCCGACGGGCCGTGTTGGCGCTGATCCGCTGGCTGTCGGTGTGCCCCTCGACATACACGTCGTACGCGGACGCCGACGGCGCCGACAGCACGCGCGACAGGGCGCTCAGGGCCGACTTGGCCTCCGCCTTCACCACGTCCGACCCGGAGTCGAACGTCAGGTCGCTGGCGAAGCGGAGCATGCCCGTCGCCGAGTCGTACTGGATGAGGTCGGGGAACTGGGCCGCCAGCTCCTGCAGGGCCCGGTCGGTCTCGGGGTCCAGGGCCATCACCTGGATGTCGCCCAGGCGCTTGCCCAGACCGGCCAGCTCGCTCATCGCCGCGTCGAGCTGCTGGCGGAGCATGGAGTTCTCGCCGCGGAGCTGGGCGACCGCGGCCTCGGCGCGGGCCAGGGCCGAGCGCTGGGCGTCCAGGGCCGTGCGGGCCTCGTCGCGCTCCATCTTCAACCGCTCCACCTGGTCGGTCAGGCTGCGGTTGGCCTCAAGGAGGCGGTCCCACTCGTTCTGGGCGACGCAGCCGGTCATGCTCAGCCCGGCCAGCACGAGCGCCGCGAGCGTCGCGAGGATTCGAGGGAGGGTGGTGCAAGCGTTCATGGACAGGCTCCGGTGAGACTGAAGGTGGATCGGCCCCGGGGCAACGCACGCGACCGACGCCCGGCGCGACGCCGCCCAGGCGGGACCATCGTATGCTGCGACGGGCGCCCCCCGGCCGCGTGGGCGAGGGTTCTCATCGCCCGACCCGGCCCGGGGGGGGTATCGGAGAGGCGGTCGGCCCGGCATGAATCCACGCCCGTCGCGAGGGTCGATCCAACCGGCGGACGGGGCGGTGTTCATTCGATGCCGCGGCGTCGCCGGCGCCGGTGAGGCCCGACCCGCCGACGCCCTCCTGCTCGAACTGACCGGCGCCCGCCGCGACCGCGACCGCATCGTCGCCCGCCGGGTCCGGGTGCTGGCGGTCGGATCGGCGGCGGAGGTGGATCGACACCCCGCGGCCGGGGGCGCCGCCCGCCTGGACCTCCTCGGCCACGTGCTGCTCCCCGGGCTGGTCAACGCCCACGCGCACCTGGACCTGACCCACGTCGGCCCGCGGCCCTTCGACGCCGCCGCGGGCTTCGTGGGCTGGATCCGGATGGTGCGGTCGGCGCGGCTTGCCGACGGTGGGGCGATCCGGGCGTCCGTGGCCCGCGGCGTGGACCTCGCGCTGGCGGGGGGCGTGGTCGCGGTGGGAGACGTCGCGGGCGCGGTCGGCGGGCCGCGGCTCGAAGCCTGGGAGGCGCTCGCGGCCAGCCCGCTCGTCGGCGTGTCGTACCTCGAGTTCTTCGCGATCGGCACGAGGGAGGAGCCCGGGATTCAAGCGACGGAACGGGCCATCGCGGAGGCGGGGGAGCGGACCCGGGGCGGGGTGCGCCTCGGGCTGCAGCCGCACGCCCCCTACACTGTCTCACCCGCCGGGCTCGCCTGGGCCATGGACACGGCGGCCCGCCTGGCCCTGCCGCTCTCGATCCACCTGGCCGAGTCGCCCGAGGAGCACCGCGTGGTCGCCGCCGGTGATGGACCCTTCCGTCGGTTCCTCGAGGACGCCGGAATCTGGTCCCCCGCGCTCGACGGGGCCTTCGGCGCCAGCGCCACGCCCGTCGCCCACCTCGCCCGCGCCTGGGCCGACTCGCCCCGGCCTCCGGCCCTCGCCGCCGTCCACGTCAACGACGCCTCCGAGCGGGACCTCGAAGCGCTGGCCGGGCTCTCGGAGCGGCTCGGGCTCGTGGTGGTCTACTGCCCGCGGGCCTCGGAGTACTTCCGGCACGTCGAGCGGTTCGGGCCCCACCCTTACCGCCGACTGATGGCGGCCGGCGTACCGGTCGCGCTGGGGACGGACTCGGCGATCAACCTGCCGCCGGGCTCGACCGACGGCGCGACCGGGCGGATCTCGACGCTGGACGAGATGCGGTTGCTGCGGCGTCGCGACGGCACAGCGCCCGACGTGCTGCTCGCCATGGCGACCACGACCGCGGCCCGCGCGCTCGGGCTGCCGCCCGAGGAGTTCGAGCTGACGGCGGGGGCGGAGCCCCGCGGCATCGTTGCGGTCGAGGTCGGAGCTCCGGTGGCGGGCGGCGGTTCGGCGCTGGCCGCCGTGCTGGACGCCGGCACCCCTCCGAAGTTGCTCGTGGAGGTGGTTTAGGCCTCGGGGTCAGGGCGTAGACGCTGGGGCCCGCGGACGGATGCCGCGAGAGCACCGGCGCTAAACTCGACTCGAGAGCCATCTGGTCGCGAGGATCAGCGGCCAATCCCGGGGAGGGCCCGCATCCATGAGCGCCAAGTGGCAGCGCAGCAAGCGATGGGACGAGGAACACCTCACGGGGAGGCTGCGTCCCGCGCGGTTCGTCCTCCGCGCCTTCAGTTCCATCACGCTGGCGGTGATCCTGCTCACGTGCGTCGCGATGTACGGCGTGCTGGCGAGCGTGCCCCTGGGGCTGCTGATCTCCATCCCGACATACGTCTTGTACGGCTTGACGTTGATCCTGGCGGTCGCCGCGGGGGTCGGGCTGCAATGGCTCGTCAGCCTCGGGCTGCTTCGCAAGGCGCCCCGCGGGTCCCGCTTTGCCGTGAACATGCTGGGCGTTCTGCTTCTGGGCGGGTTGGCGGCGGCGCTGTGGCTGAGGCTGGCCTGGCCCGCGCTGCACTACGACCCGGCCCGCGGCACGGGCCTCATGCTCTTCGCCGACGCCGTCGAGGCCTACAAGGCGACCACCATCCGCCGCCTCCCCGCCCTGGAGATGAGCGAACTGGAGTTCTACTCGTGGTGGCCTCTGCGCCTGGTCCTGCTCTTGTTCGTCGCGAACATGGTCACGGCGACGGTGCGGCGCATCGAGTTCTCCTTCCCGAACCTGGGCGTGCTCATGGTCCACACGGGGATCGTGCTGCTGGCGCTGGGCAGCGTCTACTACAACGGCCTGAAGCTCGAGGGCGACACCATCCTCTTCGCGGGGCAGCCCGACCAGGCCGGCACGCAGGAGCCCGGCCCGCCCCAGGAGGCCTTCTACGACAACACCGACGTGGCCCTCTTCGTCCAGCAGGGCATCATGACCGAGCAGCGGGCCCTCCGCGGAGTCCCGCGGTACAACGACTACAACCTCGCGGCCGCGCCGGGGCGCACGGCGTCGGAGGCCGGGGGCGCCCGCCTGCCCTGGCTCACGCGCGAGGGTCGGCGGCTGAGCCTGGCGGTGCCGGGCCCGCGCGCGGGGCGGGTCGACGGCGACCTGCGCTTCCGCGTCGTGGGCTACGCCGCCTACGCCGACACCGAGCACCCCGTCGAGGACTGGGTCCGCGTCGGCGTCGCCCAGATCAAGGCCATCGACGCCGCGACCCGCCTCAACCCCCTCCGCATCGTCCACCTCATCAGCCGCCTGCCCGACGAGCAGGGGCGTGCGCCCGACGGGCCGGTCTTCGCGTTCAACTTCGCGCCCGCGTCGCCCCGCGACCGCGTGGCGGACAACGGCGTGCTCAGCGTCGAGTGGACCCTGGGCATGCCGGAGGACCGCTGGGCCGCCGTCGCCTCCGAGATTCCCCCCGGCGCCGAGCGGGCGATCATCGCCGAACTGCCCGAGCGGCTCGAGCCGGCGCCGCGCCCGGCGTTCCGGGCCGCCTACAGCGTCGCCCAAGGCGCCAAGGTGAGCCTCGGCGACAGCGGGTACTCGATCGAGGTCAAGGAGGTCCACAAGCGCTCGCCCATGCCGCTGGTCACCGAGGGCTACCGCGGCGCCGACAGCCCCATGCTCGTGCTGCGGGTCACCGAGCCCTCGGGCCGGGCCTACGACCGCTGGGTCTACGAGCGCTTCCCCGAGATCGCCCAGGACCTGCTCGACCGCCCCGACGAGCAGGGCCGCACGCGCCGCCCCGCCGACCCCGCCCTCCGCGTCTGGTACGTCGACGCCACGCAGCTCCGAATCACGTTCGACGAGCGGGGCGACGGCTCGGTGCGGGCCGTGGTGCGCCAGCCCCGCCTGCCCGTGCGCGTCGTCGACCCGGTGCCCGCCGACCCCGCCGACCCCTCGCGCCTGTTCCTGGGCGAGGTCGTGCCCATGGTCGACGTGCGGCTCACGGAGCGCTGGGAACACAGCGAGCGCTTCGCCCGCCCCCGCCCGGTCGAGGAGGGCGAGCGCGAGCGGCGCTTCATCGGCACGCACGACCGCGCCATGCTCGCCGTCGAGGTCACGTCGGACCGGCACCCGGGCATTGCCCGCGTGGTCTGGCTGCCCTTCGCCAAGTACCTGGAGCTGGGCCCCGAGCTCCGGCGCCAGGTCGTGCTGCCCGACGGGCGGCGCCTCTCGCTCGCGTTCGGTCGGCGCCAGTACCGCATGCCGGAGTTCGAGCTGCGCCTGGTCGGCTTCGAGATGGTCAGCTACGACCACCGCGGGGCCCCGCGCGACTACCAGTCGCTCCTCCGCGTCGATCCGACGGGCAAGGCCTCATTCGAGCCCTACGAGCACGTGACCCGCCTCAACGCCCCGCTCACGGCGCCGTTTCACTGGCGCGACGATCGCGCCTGGCTCGGCAACATGGCGCGCCGGCTCGCCGCGGGCCTCAACCCCGCCCAGTTCAAGTTCAGCCAGGCCGGGTGGGACGCCCAGGGCTGGCAGGACACCCAGGCCCAGGCCGACGCCGGGCTCCTCCCGCGCCCCTTCGTCCGCTTCACCATCCTGGGCGTGGGCAACAACCCCGGCATCCACGCCATCGCCCTGGGGGGCATCCTGATGGGCGTGGGGATCCCCTGGGCGTTCTACTTCAAGCCCTACCTCCTCCGCCGACGGAAGCGGACGATCCAGGCCCGACTCCGGGCCGAGGCCGCCGCGGCCCCCGCCACGACCCGCCCCGCGAACCAGCTCTCCGAGGTCTCCCCATGACCATCGCCCGACCGCTCCTCGCGCTCGCCGCGGCGCTCGCGCTGGGCGCGGCGCCGGCGCCCGCCCAGGTCACCGCGCCCGACGGCAACGCGCACCCGGCGACCAGGATGGTCGCCGACATCGACGCCGCCAACCCCTTCGGCGCCCCCGCGCCCCCCGTGGAGGGCACGCCCGAGCAGACGCGGGCCAAGCTCGCCCTGGCTGACGCCGTCGACCTGTCGCCCCTGCGCGACCTGGCCGTGTTCCACAACGGTCGCGTCAAGATCCTCGACACGCTGGCGCGGGAGACGGTGCGCGAGGTCGCCGGGCGGCGCGACTACGTCGAGCCCCTCGGCGGGAAGAAGGTCCGGTTCGACCCGCTCTTCACGTTCGTCGACCTGACCATCGACCCGGGCTTCTACGCCAACAAGCCCCTCATCGCCGTGGGCTACCTGCCCCTGCGGCGCGAGTTCGTCGAGCGCTCCATCGCCGACGAGGGCGAGCGGCGGCGCTGGCTCATGCTGCTGCGCATCTCCCCCGCCATGTACGCGCGGCACTCGCAGGCGATCGCCACCGACCACATGAACGAGCCGGCGTACCGCGAGGCCCTGGGGCGCGCCGACCAGGCCATCCGCATCTGGGACGGCAGCCCCCGGAACCTGCGCCTGGTGGCGCCGGCGCGGGCCGACCTCCCTTGGAAGCACGTCAGCGAGCTCGAGCCGGCCCACCCCGTCCGCGCCGCCCTCCTCGCCATGGGACAGGCCTGGCGGGCCGGCGACGCCGCGGGGGTCAACGAGCAGGTCCGCCTCCTGGCGTCGGCCCTCCCCGCCCTCAACGCGGAGGTCTACCCGACCACGCGGCGCGGGCTGGAGATGGCCTACAACCGCTCCAACGCCTTCGAGTGGGGCGCGTACGCCTACTTCGTCGCGCTGCTGGCCATGATGCTCGCGTTCGGCACCGAGCGCCGCTGGCTCATCGCCGTGGGCGTCGCCCTCCTCTCCCTCGCCATCGCCCTGCACGCCTTCGGGTTCACCACCCGATGCCTCATCGCCGAGCGCTTCGCCATCCAGAACCAGTTCGAGTCGATGACCGGGCTGAGTCTCTTCGGCGCCGTCGTGGGGCTGGCCCTGGCGGCGGCGCGGCGCCAGTGGATCTTCGGGGCCGCCGCCGCCGGCATGGGCTTCCTCGCCCTCCTCGCCGCCACCCAAGCCGGGATCCCCGGCGTCAGCATCGAGCGCGAGGCCGCCATTCTCAACACCAGCGTCCTCCTCAAGTACCACGTCACCACGGTCCTGGTCTCCTACGGCCTGATCACCCTCGGCTTCATCATCGCGCTCTTCTACCTGGGCGCGCACTACCTCGGCAAGGGGCGGACCGTTCCCATCGCCCAAGCCGCCCTCGCCGACGACGACCACGCCCCGGCCGGTCGCGAGCGCACACTCGCGGACCTCGACCGGGCCCACATGACGATCCTCCAGTTGGCCTTCTGGACCCTGGGGGTGGGGATCCTCCTGGGCGCCTGGTGGGCCGACCATTCCTGGGGGCGCTGGTGGGCCTTCGACCCCAAGGAGACCTGGGCCCTCATCACCTGGATCGTGTACCTCATCGTCGTCCACGTGCGCGTCGGCGCCGGGCGCCACCGCGGGCTGGTCACCGCCTGGCTCAGCCTCATCGGGTTCTTCGTGATGCTCTGGACCTACTTCGGCGTCAACCTCCTCCTGCCGGGGCTGCACGCCTACGCCTGACCATGGCCACCCCCCGCCTCGATCGCCCCTTCTTCGCCCTCGGCGCCGCCACCCTCGCCCGCCGACTGCTCGGCTGCGTCCTGGTCCGCACCGTCGGCGGGCGCCGCCGCGCCGGCGTGATCGTCGAGAGCGAGGCCTACCTGGGCGTCCGCGACCGCGCCTCCCACGCCTTCGGCGGGCGACGCACGCCGCGCAACGAGTCCATGTACGCCCGACCGGGCACCCTCTACGTCTACTTCACCTACGGCATGCACTTCTGCTGCAACGTCGTCTGCGCCGCCGAGGGCGACCCCCAAGCCGTCCTCGTGCGCGCCCTGGCCCCCCTCGACGGGGTCGACGCCATGCGCCGCGCCCGGGGCGGGCGCGACGGCGTCGACCTCTGCTCGGGACCGGCCCGCCTCTGCCAAGCCCTCGGCATCGACCGCGCCCTCGACGGCGAGGACCTCACGCGCTCCGACCGCGTCCACCTCGAACCCCCCCCGCCCGGCTTCCTGCCCGGGCCCGTCGGGCGCTCCGCCCGCATCGGCGTCGGCTCGGCCCACGAATGGGCCACCCGGCCCCTCCGCTGGTTCCTGCGCACGAATCCGCACGTCAGCCGGGCCCGCCCGTGAGGATCCTGTGAGGACCCCGCCGGGCCCCGTCCCGCAGATTCATTGCGCATCCCGGGCCGATGCCGATACGATGTTCCCAAGCACCGGAGCCGACCGTGGCACATTCGCCCAAGGAAATCCGCGAGATCCTCAGCAAGGCCGGGCCCTACCCCCTCCAGGCCTACGAGTTCGTGCGCCAGGGGCTGGCCCACACCGTCGCGACGGTGCACGGGGAGGGGGAGTCGGCGGCGGAGGAGAGCCGGCACGTCTCCGGGCAGCAGCTCTGCCTGGGGCTCCGCGACTTCGCCCTCCGCCGGTACGGGATGCTGGCCCGCACCGTGCTGGGGCGCTGGGGCATCCACAAGACCGACGACTTCGGCGCCATGGTCTTCGCCCTCATCGACGCCGGCCTCCTGCGCAAGACCGACGAGGACTCCCTCGACGACTTCCGCGCCGTCTACGACTTCCACGAGGCGTTCTCGTCCGTCGAGGCCTGACACGCCGCGCCGCCCCCACGCCGGCGTGGTAGTCTTCCCCCCGAATGAACCCCGGCGGGGCACGCCCCAAACCAGGCACCGACTGGCGCAGCCTGCACGTCTGGCAGATCCAGCCGGTGCGCGACGCCCTGGCGATCCTCGCGGTGTGCGGCGTCCTGTACCTGGGCTACCGCCTCAGCGTCGTCACCGTGCCCATCCTGCTGGCGATGCTCCTGGCCTACCTCTTCGAGCCCGTCGTGTGCGCGCTCACGCGCACGGGGCGGATCAACCGCCCCTTCGCCGCCGCGGGGATCATCGTGCTCAGCGGGGCCCTCATCGTGGTGCCCGCGACCGTGGGGCTGGGGTTCGGCGTGGTGCAGGGGGCCAGCTACGTGCAGTCCCAGGCCGGGAACGTGCAGACGCTCATCCGCAGCCTCGAATCGCCCGACGACCCGGGGCTGCGCGGGCAGCTCCCGGGCGGGTGGCAGCCGGCCCGGGACTGGCTCATCGACCAGCGCCGTTCGCTGGAGGCGCAGCGCTCGGGGGCCCAGGCCCCCGCGCCCCCGTCGCCCTGGGCCCTGGCCGCCGTCCGCTTCGTCGACTACCTGCGGGCCAACACCGACACGATCGCCAGGAGGGCCGTCCAGGCCGGCGCCGACGCCTTCTCGTGGATCCTGCGCTTCACGGGCGCGCTGGGGCAGATCGCCTTCGGGGCGGTGCTCACGGCGTTCTTCTTCTACTTCTTCTGCACGGGGTGGGGGAAGGTGCTGGCGTTCTGGGGGAGCCTGATCCCGGAGCGGCGCAAGGGGCGCACGATCGAGCTGATCCGCAAGATGGACCGGGTCATCGCCGCCTTCGTGCGCGGCCGGCTGACGATCTGCGCCTGCCAGATCGTGCTCTTCACCTTCGGGTACTGGCTGATCGGCGTGCCGGCGCCGCTGATCGTCGGGCCGCTGGTCGGGGTGCTGACGCTGGCGCCCTTCGCGGCGGCCCTGGGCATGCCCGTCGCCATGCTCATGATGGCCCTGGACCCGGCGGGCGGGTTCCGGGGCGAGTGGTGGTGGATCATCGCCGGCCCGGTGCTGATGCAGGCGGTGTCGCAGGTCATGGACGACTACGTGCTGACGCCCTCGATCCAGGGCAAGGCCACGGACATGAGCGTGCCCATGATCCTCTTCGCCTCCATCGCGGGCGGCGTGCTGGCGGGGTTCTACGGGCTGCTGCTGGCGATCCCGGCGGCGGCGTGCGCCCGGATCCTGCTCAAGGAGGTCTTCTGGCCCCGCTTCCGCGCCTGGGCGGAGGGACGCGAGCGCGACTTCCTGCCCATCCAGCGCTAGCGGCGCGAATCGGAAGTCCGTGGACGGAGCGCTCCGGGTGCCACGGGTCATCGGGCGCTTCGCCCGTGACCCGTGCGGCTGTTCGAGGCCCGTCCTGACGCCGGCACGGGCGATCCGCAAGGCGGCTCGCCCGTGGCACCCGCGGCGCCTTGGTGCGCGTTCTTGCGACTCGCACGACGAGTGGTGTGTGTCGGAAGTCCGTGGACGGAGCGCTCCGGGTGCCACGGGTCATCGGGCGCTTCGCCCGATGACCCGTGCGGCTGTTCGAGGCCCGTCCTGACGGCGGCACGGGCGATCCGCAAGGCGGCTCGCCCGTGGCACCCGCGGCGCCTTGGTGCGCGTTCTTGCGACTCGCACGACGAGTGGTGTGTGTCGGAAGTCCGTGGACGGAGCGCTCCGGGTGCCACGGGTCATCGGGCGCTTCGCCCGATGACCCGTGCGGCTGTTCGAGGCCCGTCCTGACGGCGGCACGGGCGATCCGCAAGGCGGCTCGCCCGTGGCACCCGCGGCGCCTTGGTGCGCGTTCTTGCGACTCGCACGACGAGTGGTGTGTGTCGGAAGTTCGTGGACGGAGCGCTCCGGGTGCCACGGGTCATCGGGCGCTTCGCCCGTGACCCGTGCGGCTGTTCGAGGCCCGTCCGGACGCCGGCACGGGCGATCCGCGAGGCGGCTCGCCCGTGGCACCCGCCGGCGCCTTGGTGCACGTTCTTCCGACTCGCGCCACTGGCGAGCGCCGCTCCGCATCGGGGAATTCTCCCCCATGGCCGCGGAGGCCCGAGGGCCCATGAATCACTCGGTCAGGCCGAAGGAGGCCGACTCCCCGGTTCGACGGGGGCACCGGGGGAGACCTGTTGAGAACAAGTCCGGCGGGAGCCCGCAAGACCCGTCGGCGCGCGTTGCCCCCTCGTCGCGGATCGAGAGCGGAGGTTCGCACCATGTTTGCTTCACGCACAGGCGGATTCGGTTTGGGCACCGTGGTGGCGCTGACCGCCGGGCTGGCCTGCGCGGCGCCGCCCTCCTGGCACTGGCAGTGGGCCGGCAGCCCCAACAACAACGACAGCATCAAGATGATCTCGCCGACGCGCGACGGCGGGTACCTGGCGGTGGGGCAGCGCACGCTCGCCGGGGGACAGTCCGACGTGCTGATCATGCGCCTGAGCAACCGCGGGGCGCTCCTGTGGGAGCGGACGGTCAACACGGGCCCGTCGGAGATCGGCTACAGCATCATCGAAACGTCGGACGGCGGGATCGCGCTCGCGGGGGAGAACCTGCCCGGCGCCGCGTGGGGCGGCGTGTTCCTCCTCAAGTTGAGCCGGGCCGGGGTCACGACCTGGGGCTTGCAGTACCCGAGCAATGTCCCGATGGCGCCCGGCGTGGCCGGGGCCCGCGTGATCGAGGCCTCGACGCGCAACCTGATCCTCGCGGGGCGCGCGGCTGTGGCGCAGACGACGTGGCCCATGATCGCGGCGGTGTCGCCCAACGGCGTGCCGGTGTGGCAGATCGTCTACCAGGACGGGCGCTACGGCACGCCGAGCACGGGCGGGCTGGTCGACGTGCGCGAGTCGCTCTCGCCCGCGGGGCCCCCGGGCCTGATCCTGGCCGCGGGGTACACGACACCGGCCTTGGGCGCCCTGCGCGAGCCGCTCGTCCTCTGCGTGCAACTGCCCAACGGGGCGCCGGTGAGCTCCAGCGTCTACGCCCCGCCGCCCGCCGACGCCTACGCCACCGCGATCGAGGAGCTGCCCGGGCAGGGGTTCGCGATCACGGCGAACACGCTCCTGCCTCCGGGCGTTCTGCCCCGTTCGGGGCTGATCGTCCAGACCATCCCGGCGCCGCCCTTTGTCAACAGCGGCCCGTGGTGGGTGTACAACGGCTTCCAGCCGGGCATCACGGCGCTCGCCTACGAGGCCCCGGGATTCCCGCCCACGCCCAACATGGTGATGGCCGGGACCACCCTGCCTCCGAATCCCCTCGGGCAGAACAAGATGACGCTCCTGGTGACCAACGCCGGTCCCCCGGGCACGCCGCCCAACCCGATCCAGTACTGGGTCTACGGCGGGCCGGCGTTCGAGGCGGGCAACTCCGTCGTCGCCGTCGAGCGCGGGTACACGCTCGCGGGCGACACCAACAGCTTCCCGCCCGGGCCGGCGTTGATCCCGCACGCCTACTTCGTGCGCGCGGACCGAGCGGGTCTCTCGACCTGCAACGAGGCTCCCGTGCCCCCGCAGCCGCAGCCCTTCCCGGGGATCTTCCAGCCGTTCATGCACAACCCGTTCCCCATCCAGGTCGTGCCGTTCGCCCCCCAGGCGCTGCTGACGCCCGACGCCCTGATCAACCTCTGCTTCTATTGCGACGCCGACCTGAACCTCGACGGCGCGGTGGACTTCAATGACCTGCTGGTCTTCCTCAACCTCTACAACGTGTTGAGCCCCGACGCCGACGTGAACGACGACGGCGTGATCGACTTCAACGACTTCCTCGCCTACCTCAACCTCTACAACGTGATCTGCCCGTAGCGCCACCCGCACCGCGCAGGCGGTGCGTCCAGGAGGCCCGCGGCGCTCCCGCGCCGCGGGCCTCATTGCGTGCGGCCCCCTACCGCTTGCGCTTCTTGAAGCGGTCCTTGACGCTGGTCGTGTGCGTCGAGCCGCGCGAGGCGTAGCCGGGCATGCCCCTGAGGCCCGGGAGCATGGCGTCGCCCTGCCGGCCCATCTCGCGGGCGGCCCTGACCTTCTCCGACGCCGACATGGACGACATGCGCCGGGCGAGCGTGCTCACGGCCTCGAACTGCCTGACCATCTGCCCGACCTCGTCGGGCCTGGTGGCGCTGCCGGCGGCGATGCGGCGCTTGCGGCTCATGTTCAGGATCGCCGGGTTCCTGCGCTCCTCCTTCGTCATCGAGTTGATCATGCCCTCGACCTTGTCGAGCTGCCTGTCCTCGATGTGCACGTCCTTGAGCATCGAGCCCACGCCGGGCAGCAACCCCAGGAGCTGCTTCATGGGCCCCATGCGCCGCAGGGTCTTGAGCTGCCCGAGGAAGTCGTCCATGGTCATCTGGCCCCTGGCCAGCTTCTCGTTGAGGCGCTCCGCCTCCTCCTGGCTCACCTGCTCCTGGGCCTTCTCCACCAGGCTCACCACGTCGCCCATGCCCAGGATGCGCCCGGCGATGCGCGGGGCGTGGAACTCCTCGATGGCGTCGAGCCGCTCGCCCGTGCCGATGAACCTGATGGGGGCGCCCGTCACGTGCTTGACCGAGAGGGCCGCCCCGCCCCGCGTGTCGGAGTCGAACTTGGTGAGGATCACGCCGTCGATCCCCAGGGCGGCGTGGAAGGCCTTGGCGCTGTGCAGGGCGTCCTGCCCGGTCATGGCGTCGACGACCAGGAGGACCAGGTGCGGCTGCACGAGCCCCTGCACCTGCTTGAGCTCGGCCATGAGCGCGTCGTTGACGTGCAGGCGCCCCGCCGTGTCCAGCACCACCGTGTCGACGCCCAGCTTCCTCGCCTGGTCCACCGCGCGCCGGCACACCCCCACCGCCACGTTCACCGCCTTGCCGTACTCGGCGACCCTGTCCTTCTCGGCGTAGAACTCGACGCGGGCGCTCCCCGGCGCCTCGTCGCGCACGTGCTGGGCGACGATCTCGAGCTGTTCGACGGCGGCGGGGCGCTGGAGGTCGGCGGCGGCGAGCATCACGCTCCGCCCCCGCTTCTTCAGGTGGGCCGCCAGCTTGCCCGCCGTCGTCGTCTTGCCCGACCCCTGCAAGCCGCACAGCATCACGACCGTGGGCCCGGGCGTCATGCGCGGGATGTGGTCCGAGGCCAGCGCGGGCCCGCCCGGCGTCGCCCCGCCCGTTTCCGGCGTTCCGCCGAGCAGCTCGACCAGCCGGTCGTGCACGATCTTGACGATCTGCTGCCCCGGCTCGACCCCCTCGACGACCTTCATGCCCAGGGCGTCGTCGAGCACGCGCTGGGTGAAGGTGTCGACGACGTTCAGGTGCACGTCGGCGTCGAGCAGGGCCGCGCGCACGCCGCCCATCGCCCCGCGGACGTTGGCCTCGCTGATGGCGCCCTTGCCGGAGAGCGTGCGGAAGAGCCCGTGGAATGCGTCGGAGAGCCGGTCGAACATGCCCGATCGTACGGTGGGACCGGCCTCCGGCCGGTGTGCCCGGGGCGGTGGCCGCGGACCGGGCGGTCAGGGATCGGCGGCAAGAGCCCCGGTGGTCGGTTGGCTGCTCCGCCCCAGGCACCGGCCGGAGGCCGGCCCCACCGGCCAATCCCACTCCACGCGCGTCAGCCGCCGCCCCGCGTGCCCAGCCACTCGCCCAGCTTCTTGGCGCTCCAGGTGTTGACGCACCTGGCCCTGGTCAGCCCGCCCCGCCGCCCCGTGGTCACGCCGAAGCGGAGGTTGTCGAAGTCGTCGGGGGAGTGGACGTCGCAGTTGATGGCGATGAGGCACCCGGCGTCGAGGGCCTCCCGGACGTGGGTATCGCGGAGGTCGAGGCGCAGCCAGTGGGCGTTGATCTCCATGGCGACGCCGTGCTCCGCCGCCGACGCGACGAGCCGGCCCATGTCGGGGGAGAGCCCGGGGCGTCGCCCGATGAGCCTGCCGGTCGGGTGCCCGAGGATGTGCACGCGCGGGTGCCTGATGGCCTTGAGGAGGCGCCGGGTCGCGGCATCCGGGTCCTGCGAGAGGGCGGTGTGCGGGCTGGCGACGACCAGGTCGAGCTTGGCGAGGGTCTTGTCGTCGTAGTCCAGGTCGCCGTCGGCCAGGATGTCGACCTCGCTCCCCGCCAGGATGCGGATGCCCTTGACCTTGGCCCTGGCGGCGTGGATGGCGTCGACGTGCTCCAGCAGGCGCTCCACGGAGAGCCCGTTGGCGACGGCGCTGCTCTTGCTGTGGTCGGTGACGGCGAGGGTGTGGAAGCCGCGGGCCTTGGCTTCCCGGGCGAGTTCCACGATGGTCAGCACGCCGTCGCTCGCCTCGGTGTGGGCGTGCAGTTCGGCCTTGACGTCGCCGACCTCGATCAGGTCGGGGGTCTTGTCGAGCGTGAGCCCTTCGTCGGTCTCGCGCAGCTCGGGCGGGGCCCAGGCCAGCCCCAGCTTCCCGAAGATCGCCTCCTCCGTCGCCGACTCGACCGGCTCGACGCCCCGCTGCTGGGGCGGCGTGGGGTCGTCGTCGAGCGGAAAGAGCCCGTACTCGTTGAGCGTGTAGCCCTTGTCCAGCGCGATCCTGCGCATGGCGACGTTGAAGTCCTTGCTGCCCGTGAAGTAGAGCAGGGCCGCCCCGTAGCTGGCCTGGGGGAGCACGCGCAGGTCGACCTGCACGGTGGGCCCCGTGGCGGTCGCCTCGTCGCCCTCCTTGCCTTCGAGGGTCCAGCGCCCCAGTTCGGGGTCGACGGCCATGAGGATGCTGGAGCGCGTGTCGCCCGAGGCCAGGACGTGCCGGACGCCCGGCAGCGTGCGGAAGGCCTCGGCGACCGACGCCGCGTCCCCCCGCGGCTTGAGGCTCACGAGGATGTCGACGTCGCCGACGGTCTCCCTGCCGCGCCGGAGCGACCCGGCGGACGTGGCGTCGGCGACGCCCCGGGCCTTGCGCAAGGAGTCGACGATGCGGTCGGCGACGGGCTGGGCCAGCCCGAGGTGCAGGCGGGCCGACGCCTTCTCGGCGAAGGACATGGCCCGCTTGATCTTCTCGACGGCCTTCTCGCCCATGCGGGGGAGGCCGAGGATGGACCCGTTGTCGATGATGCGCTTGAGGGAGTCGCGGTCGGTGACGCCGCCCTCCTTCCAGAAGACGCGGACGGTCTTGGGCCCCAGCCCCGGGATGGCCAGCAGGTCCATCAGACCCGGGGGCACCTCGGCGCGAAGGTCGTCGAGCTCCTTGATGTGCCCGGTGGCGGCGAACTCGCCGATCTTGTCCGCGATCCTGACGCCGATGCCCGGGATCTCCTTGAGCCGGGCGGGGTCGTCGGCGATGGGGCGCAGGTCGCGCGACTGGCTGGCGATGGTGCGTGCGGCCCGCGCGTTGGCCGACGCCCGGAAGGAGTCGCCCCCCGTCAGCTCGATCAGGCTGGCGATCTGGTCGAGCGCCTCGGCCACCGCCTGGTTGAAGCCCATGCGCGATGGTAGAGGCCGCTCAGTCGCCGGCGGAGCGGCGCCGGCTTCCCCGGGGCTTGGCGGGCGGGCGGGCGTAGGTGACCTCGACCTGCTCGACGTACCCCTGCTTCTGCTCCGGGGGGTGCCGGAGCGTGATCTCCTCGCCCCGGGCCGCCCCGCCGTAGAGCCCCGCCAGGTGTTCCTCGATCGTGCGCACGACGCCGGCGCGGTCGCCCTCGGGGACCAGGAGCAGGGCGGCGAGCCAGCGCCGGGCCAACTCGGGCCCGACGGGGCGGAGCAACTCAACCAGCATCCGGGCGTGGTCGTTGGGCAAGAGTCTCTCGGAGCTGGCGGACGCGGACGGACGGGGGATCAGAGGCGGGTTGTGGGGCGTCATGGGCATCCCCCGATTCTGTGCCGGCCGAGGCTCCCAGGCCACGCAACTGTGTTTCGATCGTCTGCATGTAGCGTTCGAGGCGGTCGACGCGTGCGAGGAGGCGTTCGAGGTTGTCGGCGACGGCGGTGAAGAGCTCGCCGGCGGAGGACTCGCCCAGGACGTGCCCCTTGAGGTCGCTGGCCTTCATGGGCCCGCGCCCGGTAAGGAGCCAGTCGGCGCTGACGCCGAAGCAGCGGCACATCGCCACCACGAACTCGATGCTGGGCGCGTGCCCCTGCAAGTAGCGCCGGACCGACTCGGCGTTGGCGCCGGTGCGGTCCGCGACCTGGCGGTACGTCGCCTCCTCCCCGACCGCAAGACGCATGCGCTCGTGCAGCGGTGACAGGTCCATGGTGCCGACTATACCAGCCCGGGCCGGTGCCGTCACCGGTTGCGTCGCGCTCGCGCCCGCCGGAACGACCGCGCCCACACGCTTCTGTGGGCGCCGTCACCCCACGTCGCCCAGCCCGAGCGAGGCGCCGTAGGTCTTGACGAGCCGACGCAGCAGCAGCCGCTCCTGGGGGTGGGAGAGCCCCGGGGACGCGTCGATCCACGCGGCCGCGTCGCGCCGGGCGGCGGTGAGCAGGCCAAGGTCCTGGCGCAGGTCCGCCACCTTGAAGGGGGGCAGGCCCGACTGGCGCGTGCCGAAGAGCTCGCCCGGCCCGCGGATCTCCAGGTCGCGCTCCGCCAGCGCGAACCCGTCGCTCACCCTCTCCATCACCTTCAGGCGGTCCTGGGCGTCCTCCGTCGTCGGGTCGGCGATGAGCACGCACGCCGAGGCCTTCTCGCCCCGACCCACGCGCCCCCGCAACTGGTGCAGCTGGGCCAGCCCGAAGCGGTCGGCGTGCTCGACGATCATGTTGGTCGCGTTGGGCACGTCCACGCCCACCTCGATCACCGTGGTCGCCACCAGCGCGTCGATCAGCCCGGCGCGGAAGCGCCCCATCACCAGGTCGCGCGTCGAGGGCTTGAGGCGCCCGTGGAGGGCCGCCAGGCGCTTCCCCTCCAGGGGCCCGCCCTGCAGCTCGCGCACCAGGGCCCGCACGCCCTTGAGCCCCGAGTCGCCCTCCTCCTCCGCGCCGTCGATCACCGGCACGACCACGAACGCCTGCTCGCCCGCGTCGAGCTTCTGGCGGAGTCGGCGGTAGACGGCGGGGCGGTCGTCGGGCCCCACCACGATCGTGCGCACGGGTTGGCGCCCCGGCGGCAATCCCGCGATCGTCGAGACGTCCAGGTCGCCAAAGAGCGTGATCGCGAGCGTGCGCGGGATGGGCGTGGCCGTCATCACCAGGACGTGCGGCGTGACGGTGTCGTCCAGGGGCGAGGGCGCGGGCCCGCCCTGCTGCACCGTGCCCTTGCTCCGCAGCACCGCCCGCTGGTGCACGCCGAAGCGGTGCTGCTCGTCGATGACGGCGACGGCGAGCGAGGCGTAGCGCACGCGCTCCCCCAGCAGCGCGTGCGTGCCGACCAGGAGATCAACCTCCCCGCCCTCCAGCCCACGGAGGATCGACGCGCGCTGGTCCTCGGGCGTCGAGCCCGTGAGCAGGGCCAGGCGCACGCGCGAGCCCTCGAGCATCCGGCCCATGGAGGCGCCGTGCTGCTCGGCGAGGATCTCGGTGGGGGCCATGAGGGCCGCCTGCTTCCCGTCCGCCACCGCCATGAGCATCGCGTAGAGCGCCACGACCGTCTTGCCCGACCCCACGTCGCCCTGGATCAGGCGGTTGGTGGGCGTGGGGCTCGACAGGTCCTTGACGATGTCCTTGACCACGGCGTCCTGCCCGGGGGTGAGGGGGAAGGGGAAGCGCTCGCGGATGTGCCGGTCGATGGCCTGGCTCCAGCGCAGGGCGGGGGCCTTGAGCGTCCGCCTCAGGTGGGCCCGCTTCATGTGCACGCCCAGTTGCAGGAGCAGGAGTTCGTCGTAGGCCAGGCGGCGCCGGGCGAGGGTGAACTCGCGCTCGTCGCGGGGCGCGTGCATCATGCGGTAGGCGTCGGCGAGGGCCGGCAGGCCGCGCTCGACGCGGTACGCCTCCGGCAGGTGCTCCTCGATGAGGGGCAGGGCCCGGTCCAGCACCTCGCCCACGCACCGCGCGATCCGCCACGAGGGCATCCGCTCGGTGGCGGGGTAGATGGGGCGCACGCGGGCCTCGCGCGGGGCGGGCTCGTCGTCCGGCAGCACCTCCGTCTGCGGGT
Organism: Phycisphaerae bacterium; assembly: GCA_016873295.1. GTDB lineage: Bacteria > Planctomycetota > Phycisphaerae > Phycisphaerales > UBA1924 > VGXM01. The sequence continues at coordinate 52,191 of VGXM01000010.1, read as the reverse complement.
TGACCATCCGCAGCGCCTGCTTGAAGCGCTCGGTGCGGCCCTGGACGCGCACGCGCACGCCCGGCCTGACCTTGTGACGCATCCACAGCATGTTGAACCACACGACCTCGAGCCGCCCGGTGCCGTCGGCGATGACCGCCTCGACCCGGGGGACCCGCGCGTGCGGCCACACCAGCGCCCGCACCGACAGCACCTCGCCCCGCGCCGACGCCAGCAGCTCCGGCGCCAGGGCCCCGATGTCGCTCTCGGCCTCCAGCTTCTCGTGCCGGTGCGGCAGGTGCGCGACCAGGCGGCCGACGTTGGTCAGCCCCATCGCGCCCAGGGCCCCGGCGTCGGTCGGACCGATCCCCCCCACCGCGTCCAGCGGAGTGTTCAGGGCGATCCGTTCGGCCTGGGCGGGGTCCACCCGGGAGGCTAGCGCGACGCCCCCGCGCCCGTCCCGGCGCCGCGCGCACCCTACCATTCAGCATCGCCCGACCGCCCGAATCGAGGGCCGCGACATGGGTGGGCTCGATCGACAACCCGGCGCCCAAGTCACCATCCCGATCCGGGGGGGCGGGCTGAGGGGAACGCTGCACGTGCCGACGGGCGCGGGCGGCGTGGTGCTCTTCGCCCACGGCTCCGGCAGCGGCCGCCTCAGCCCGCGCAACCGGGCCGTCGCGGGAGTGATCCGGGACGCCGGGACCGGCACGCTGCTCTTCGACCTGCTCACCGAGGAAGAGTCCGCGATCCGCGCCAACGTCTTCGACATCCCGCTGCTGGCCGAGCGGCTGCGTGCGGCGGCGGACTGGCTGCACCAACGCGAGCCGGGGCGGGCGCTGGGGTACTTCGGCGCCAGCACGGGAGCGGGCGCGGCCCTGGTCGCCGCCGCCGGCGATGCCCGGATCCGGGCGGTCGTGTCGCGGGGCGGTCGACCCGACCTGGCGGCGGAGCATCTGCCCCTCGTGACCGCGCCCACGCTGCTCATCGTGGGGGGCCTCGACGACGCCGTGCTGGACCTCAACCGCGAAGCCCTGGCCCGCCTGCGGTGCGAGAAGCGGCTGGAGATCGTGCCGGGCGCGACGCACCTGTTCGAGGAGCCGGGCGCGCTGGAGACCGTGGCGCGCCTCGCCTCGGACTGGTTCGCGGCCCGCCTGCTCGGGGGCACGCCATGATCCGCGCCGCTCTCGCCGACCGCGCCGAGGCGGGGCGCCTGCTGGGCGAGCGCCTCGCGACCCTCCCGCTCGTGCGCCCCCTGGTGCTGGCGATCCCGCGCGGCGGGATCGACGTCGCCGAGCCCATCGCCCGGGCCCTGAACGCCGACCTCGACGTGGTGCTCGCCCGCAAGCTCCGCTCGCCCGATCAGCCCGAGCTGGCCCTGGGGGCCGTGGCCGAGAGCGGCGAGATGCACCTGAACGACATCGGAGCGTCCGTCGCCGACCAGTTGGGCGACGAGCTGGAGCGGGAGCGCCGGTTCCAGATGGCCGAGATCCAGCGGCGCTCGCGGCTCTTCCGGGCCGTGCGCCCGCCGGCGCCCATGGCGGGGCGATCCGTGATCGTGACCGACGACGGCATGGCGACGGGCGCGACGCTCGTGGCGGCCCTGGGCGCCGTGCGGGGCGCCGACCCGCGCGAGATCATCGTCGCCCTGCCGGCGATGCCGGCGGCGCGGGTCGGGCAGATCCGGGCCCTGTGCGGCGAGAAGGGCCGCCTCGAGTGCCTCATCGCCGACGACGACTTCGTCGCCGTGGGCCAGTTCTACCGCGACTTCTCCCCCGTCTCCGACGAGCGCGTCATCGACGTGCTGCGGGCCTTCGCCCCCGCGCCCTGAGGGGCGCCCGGGTCCGGCTCTTTCCGAGCCGACGGCGCAAGCCGTCGGGGCAGTGCGCCCGCCGCCCACGTCCGACCGCTCGCGCGGTCGGCTCGGAAGGGCGGGGCCTTTCAGGCCCCGCCGGTGGGCGCGGCGCCCGACGCCGGGTCGATCCCGCGCAGGTAGTCCCAGGTGTAGAGCCCCGTCCGGTGCCCGTCGCTGAAGCGGATGCGGAGGGCGTAGTTGCCGACCAGCTCGGCACTCTCGGCGACCACCGGGCCCGTGCGCCCGCCCGGCAGGATCGCCAGCGGGTTCCTGTCCATCTCCTCGCGGAGCTGCCGCATCTCCGCCGAGGGGGACATCTTGCGGAGGTAGGCGATGGAGTAGTAGCTCGTGGAGCCGTCGGCCCACTGGACGGTGAGCCCGCGATCCTTCTTGAGGTCGATGTGGGTGGGGGCGGGTTCCATGGCGTGCCCGGCGGGGGTGCGAACTGTACGATGCGGGGGGAGTCCGCATGACGCACTTTGCCGACCGACTCGCCGACGCCATCGACCGCGCGGGGTCTCCCGTGTGCGTGGGGCTCGACCCGGTCGTCGACCGCCTGCCCGAGGAGGTGCGGTCGGCGCATTGGGAGCCGGCGCGGGCCATCGCGCAGTTCTGCTCGGGCGTGCTGGAGGCGGTCGCGGGGGTCGTGCCCGCGGTGAAGGTCCAGTCCGCGTGCTTCGAGCGTTACGGAGCCGAGGGCGTGCGCACGCTGGAGGGGGTGCTCTCCGAGGCCCGTGGGCGGGGGCTGGTGACGGTGCTGGACGCCAAGCGGGGCGACATCGGGATGTCGGCGGAGCACTACGCCGCCGCCGCCTTCGAGCACGCCCGCGCCGACGCCCTGACGGTCTCGGGGTACCTGGGGCCGGACACGCTGGCGCCCTATTCGGGCGGGGTCTTCGTGCTGGTGCGCACGAGCAACCCCGGGTCGGACGCGGTGCAGTCGCAGCGCCTGGCGGACGGGCGCACGGTGGCGGAGATGATGGCCGACCACGTGCGCGCCATCGGCGAGCCGCGTCGGGGGGCGCGCGGGCTCTCCGACGTCGGGGCCGTGGTGGGCGCGACCAAGCCCGAGGACGGCCCGGCCCTGCGGGCCCGCATGCCCGACCAGGTCTTCCTCGTGCCGGGGTACGGGGCCCAGGGGGGCACGCCCGACGACGTGCGCGGCATGCGGCGCCCGGGCGCCCGCTCCCCCGGCGAGTCGGGCCTGCTCGTCACCGCCAGCCGCAGCGTGATCTACCCGGGGGGCGAGGGGGACTGGCGCCAGAGCATCCGGGGCGCGGCCCGGCGACTGGCGAGCGAGGTCGGCGCCATCGCGCTCCGCCCGTAGCCCGGCGCGCGCCGAATCGGCGGGCGGTATCCTGCCCCGCGCGAGGAGGCTCCCTCATGTCGCAGCCAACGTACACGCCGCCGGGGGAAGAACCCGCGGTTACCGTCACCGAGGCGTTCAGCGTCGGGTGGTGGGCGTTCAAGTCGAACTACGGGATGCTGCTCCTTGCGGTGGTTGTGATCATCGCGATCTCGTTCGGCCTGGGCGTCGTCCAAGTCGTCGTCGAGAACGCGCTGTCCATCGAGGGGCTCCTGACCCTCCCCCTCATGCTGCTGGTCAGCGCCCAGTTGCAGGCGGGAAGCGCCTACATCGGCGTGCGGGCCGCACGCGGCGAGAAGCCCGACCTGGTCCTGCTCTTCCGCGGCTTCTCGACCTCGCGCCTGTACTGGTCGCTCGCGGGCGCCGAGGGCATCACGATCCTCATCGCCATCGCGTGCCTCGTGCCTGCCCTGATCGTGTTGTTGCTGGTGGGCGTGGGCGGAGGAGTCCTGGGCGTGGGCGTCGTCGTGATCGCGATGGCGGTGGCGATGATCTCCTGGCGCGAGTCGGAAGTCCGTGGACGGAGCGCTCCGGGTGCCACGGGTCATCGGGCGCTTCGCCCGATGACCCGTGCGGCTGTCAACGCCCGTCCCGACGCCGGCACGGGCGATCCGCAAGGCGGCTCGCCCGTGGCACCCGCGGCGCCCGCCGGCGCCTTGGTGCACGTTCTTCCGACTCGCGCCACTACCTCCTCGTCCGCGTGGGGTTCGCGGGCCCCTTCGTCGCGGACGAGCATGGCCCCGGGCCCGAGCTGCCCCGAGTGCGGGGCCCCGCGACACCCCGAGGATCCTGTCGAGTAGCGTCGTGTCGGGTGTTGCCGGCGCGTCCAACGAGCCCCGCGCGCGAGCGTGGGGGCGAGCGACCGACCCCTGCGGCCAGGGGGACGCGGTTTGGAATCGGGCACCGGCCGGGGGCCGGTCCCACGCTACACCTCGCCGTTCAGGGGCGGTTCGGGGTCGGGCCGCGGCGTGCTGGGCGGCGCGACCCCCAGCAGCCTGGCCAGCGACTCGCGCACGCTGGCGCCGATGCTGTCGCGCCCCACGCCGTGACCGGGGATCCCCATCACGCTCAGGAGGCCGTAGCCCAGCGCCAGGTGGATGAGCACCCAGGCGACCATGTCCGCCGAGTACTTGGCCAGCCCCTTGACGTCGCGCTGGGCCCGCTCGATCTCGCCCTTGACGAAGGTGTGCAGTTCGTCGATGTGCTTGGCGAGAGCGGCCTGGATCTGGGCGTCGGCCGTCTCCGTCACCGCCTGCACGATCACGCGGTACGCCGAGCGACCGTGCGTCCGCACCATGGGGTTCTCGTACAGCAGGCGGCGCAGCCGCTCCACCGGGTCGGCCGCGTGGGCGAGCTGCTGCTCCCACTGGTGGATCGTGCGCTGGGCCGTCCGCTCGATCAGCGAGATGAACAGGTCCTTCTTGGAGTCGAAGTGCCGGTAGATGATGGGCTCGGTGACGCCCGCGGCCCTGGCCAGCTCCGCCGTCGTCGCCCGCACATACCCATGCCGCGCGAAGAGCGTCTCCGCCGAATCCAGCAACTGCTCCCGCCTCTGTGCCGCCGGCAACCGACTCATGACCCCTCCGCACCCACCGCGCCGACCCCGGCGCCGACGGCTTGCCCATCGGCCGGATCCGGCCCCACCTTTGGACTTCCTGACCACGGCGCCGGGCGAGCCTCCGCCGCCCCGGCGCGTCAGTAGTCTGTACGTCCGGCAACCCCGCGCGGTGCGGGTCAAAACGACTCTCCGTGTCCCAAAGGGGGACACGCCACGCCCCGGATGAGGAGCCCGCGACGAATCCAGGGATCGCCCGCGCCCCCGAGTCAGCCCGGCGCCCCGCGCTCTTCCCGCACCGGTACCGGGTCGTACCCCCCCTTGCTGAACGGGTGGCAACGGGCCAGCCGACGGACCGTCAGCCACCCCCCACGCCACACCCCGTGCTCCCGGAACGCCCCCTCCGCATACCGCGAGCAGGTCGGGTGGAACCGGCACTGCCCGCCCAGCAGGGGGGAGAGCGTCCACCGGTAAAGGCGGATCAGCGCGACCGGCAGCCAGACCGCCACGCGGCTCGCCCGCCCCGGGTTGATCCCGCGCTCGCCCATGAGGATCCGCCCTCCGAGCCGACGGCGCAAGCCGTCGGCTCCGAAGGTCCCTACGCCTGTCGCCGCAGCCTGTCCCGGTGGCACGACTCCACCGCCCTGACGATCAGCCCCCGGTAGTCCTCCAACCTCAACAACTCGTGCTTGCGAACGCCCACCACCACGTCGTAGCTCCCCACCCATTCCGCCGGGGCCCCGCCTCCCTCCAGGCGCGGGAGCTGGTGCTGCGACAGGCGGAACGCCTCGCGGATCAGCCGCTTGACCCGGTTGCGGGCCACCGCCGACCCGACCACCTTGCCCACGCTCAGCCCCAGGCGCGGGTAGGGCCGCCCGTTGGGCACGGCGTGGACCACCAGCGGGCCGATCGGCTTCCTCATCTTCCCGGCGTAGACCGCCCGGTAGTCCCGGTCGTGCGTCAGACGCAGGCGACGCGGGAACGTGAACCGGGCTGGGACCGACGGAGAGGGCACGCCCAATCCTAATCCGACCCGCCGGGGCCCCCGCGACGGCGAACAATGGGGCATGCTCCGCGGCGCCACGCTCGCCCTTCTCCTGTGCCTGACGGGCTGCGCCAACCCCTGGCGCGACGCCTTCGCCCCCGCCCGCCCGGGCGCCCCGACCCTCGAGCGCCTCGCGGGCCCGGCGATCGTGCGCGAGGCGCCGTGGGAGCGGGTCGGTCCCGCGCTCGAGCGCGCCCGGGCCGCGATCGCCGCCGACCCCCAGCATCCCGACGACTGGCCGATCGAGAAGCGCCGGGCGTTTGACGCCCCGCTCCTGGAGGCCCTGCGGGTGAACGCCGCCGACTTTGACATCGTGGGCCGGTCGCGCTTCACCTCGACCACCCCGCTGGACCCCGCCGACGGCTCGCTGGCCCGGGCCGCCGCCCAGCGCGGCGCCGTCATGGCCGTTTGGTCCAGCCGGTTCCTGGGGCGCACCGAGCGCCTCGTCAGCGAGCCCGTCCACAGCTACACCAGCGGCACGCTCTCCCGCCGCGACCGCGACGGCAAGCGCCGCACCGAGACCTACAGCGAGACCACCACCACCTACGTCCCCGTCAAGGTCCAGGCCGACGAACGCGAGTACATCGCCTTCTTCCTCGCCCCGCGCTGACCACCCCCGCGCCCGAGCCTGTCGAACCCCACGCCCGCGAGCCCCACGCGCGAGCGTGGAGGGGTCCGCGCGCCACCCCCGGGCTCGCGCCCCGGGGCTCGTATCGAGTTGCTCGACGAGCCCCATTGCCCATTCCCCGGCCCCTACTCCCCCAACGTCTTCTTCCGCCTCAGCAGGTGGTGGTACGACTGCGCGAAGCGGTGGGCCTCGTCGCGGATCGCCTGGCAGAGCCTCAGCCCGGCGTTGTCGCGCCCCAGCTTCACCGGCCCGCCGCGGCGCTGCACGTAGATCAGTTCCTCCTTCTTGGCCAGCGAGATCACCATGGGCGGCCTGACCCCCAGCGTGTCGAACGCCTCCAGGGCCGCGTGCAGCTGCCCCAGCCCGCCGTCGATCAGGATCACGTCGGGGTACAGCTCGTGCCCCTCGCCGGCCTCGCGGTAGCGTCGGCCGACCACCTCGCGGATGCTCGCGTAGTCGTCGTTGCGTCCGGGCCCCTCGCCGACGGGCGGGCCCTTGACGCGGTAGCGCCGGTACTCGCTCTTGAGCGGGCGCCCGTCGACGAAGCACACCTTGCTCCCCACCGTCTCGCCCCCGTGCAGGTGCGCGATGTCGATGGCCTCGACGCAGCGGATGGGCGCCTCCAGGTCCAGCGTCTTCTGGAGCGACGCCAGCCCCCCGCGCGGGTCCATCGGCCCGACCTCCGACTCGGGCTGCCACCCCTCGCCCAGGGTCGCCCGCTCGCCCAGCCGCCGGATGGCCCTCGCCTGGTCGCGCAGGCGGGCGGCCCGCTCGAAGTCCAGCGCCTCCGCCGCCGATCTCATCTCCTGCTCCAGCTCCCGCAGCATCGCGCTCCGCTTGCCCGACAGGAAGCGCGTGAAGCGCTCGATGTCCTCGCGGTAGGCCTCCACGCCGATCCGGTCGGCGCACGGGGCCGAGCACTGCCCGATGTTGAGCAGCAGGCACGGGCGGAACGAGCGGTTCTTCTCGTTCCCCGCCACGATGTCCAGGGCGCACGTGCGGAAGCGGAACACCCGCTGCAGGATCTGCACCGCCTCGCGCAGGGCCCCGGCGTTGGTGAAGGGCCCGAAGACCCGCGCGCCCCTCATCTCCGGCGCCACCGTCCCGTCCCCGCGCAGGCCCGTCGGGTTCCGCGTCACCAGCACCCGCGGAAAGTCCTCCCCCCGCGTGATCACCAGGTACGGGAACGTCTTGTCGTCCGTCAGCCTCTCGTTGAAGCGCGGCTTGAGGTCCTTGATCAGCCGGTTCTCCGCCAGCAGCGCCTCCCACTCCGTCTCGCACTCCAGCACGTCGAAGTCGTGCACGGCGTCGAGCAGCGGCTGCTTGCGGAACCCCAGGTCCGCCGACGCGACGAAGTAGGTCCCCACGCGGTCCGGCAGCCGCGCCGCCTTCCCCACGTAGATCACCCGGTCCTTCGCGTCCTTCATCAGGTACACGCCCGGCGCCGCGGGCAGCGACCGCGCCTTGACCCCCAGCCGGGCCAGCCTCTCCTCGCGGCTCTCGCTCGACGCGGCGCTCACGCCAAAGGGTAGAGCCCGCCCGATCGGCCCTCCTTCCGAGCCGACGGCGCCGGCCGTCGGACGGGCGCGCAGGGGCCTCCCTCCCGCCCGCGCGCGCGGTCGGCCCGGAAGGACCCCGTCATCCCGCTGATTCGTCCCGCCGGTGCGGACCCACGGGCGGGCAGAGCGCGACCAGCAGCAGCAGCAGCGCCGCCGTCTGCTGGTTGAGCTGCACCGGGTCGATCGGGCTCACCAGCAGCAGTCCCACGATGGCAAAGCCGGGCCCGGCGTGGTACGTCCCCGCCCCCCGCAACCCGCCGAACGCCGCCAGCAGCACCGCCGCCGTCACCATCCCCACGAGCACAAGCCCGACGATCCCGGTCGTCGCCGCGACGTGCAGCAGCGCGTTGTGGGCGTGGTCGAAGGTCCGCAGGCTCGACGGGTCGATCCCGCGCTCCACCAGCCATGCCTTGAAGACCGACGAGAACCCGCCCGCCCCCGCGCCCGCGACGGGGTGCGTCAGGAACGCGTCTCCCGCGGCCGCCGCCATCGCCACTCGGGCCCCCACGTCGGAGTCGTACTCGCCGCGCTCGACCGCGCCCCGCAGTTCGCTCGCGGCGCGGTCGAACCGGCGCGCGACCCTGTCGCCCACCAGGGCGGCGCCCGCCGCCGCCCCCACGCCCGCGACGACCAGCCCGACCAGCATCGGGCGCAGCAGCGGGGCCCGGGCCCGCCACGCCGCCACCGCCAGGACCGCGACGATCAGCGCCGCCGCCCCGACGATCGCGGAGCGCGTGCCCGTGGCCAGGATCCCCGCGATCACGACCGCGCTCGCCGCCGACGCCAGCCAGCGAATCCGCCCCCGCCCCATGACCGCGACGGGCATGTGCAGCCCGAGGGACGCCACGAACATGCTCCCGGCGATCAGGGGGTGGTACCACCCGCCGTTGCGGTCCGGGTCGTTGCCCCACGCAAAGTCGCGCCCGTTGAAGGGGTACACCAGCTCGGCGATCCCCCACGCCCGCCCCAAGGCCGTCGAGACCTGGGCCAGGTGCCCGCACAGGAGCCCCGCCGCCAGCGACGCGATCAGCCACCCGCGCCGGTCCATCACGGGCCACAGCGCGAAGATCAGCACCATCCAGCGGAGTTTGACGAACTCCTGCCCGCCGGAGCGGTAGTCGGGCGACCACAGCAGCGTGAGCGACTGCCAGCACCCCCACAGCACGAGCAGGACGGTCGCGGGGAAGAGGATGGGCCTCCAGAACACGCCCCGGTACTCGACCATGCGCACGAGCAGCCACGCCGACACGGGGATCCACGCCAGCTCCATGAACCCCGGTGGCCAGGCCAGGAAGAAGCACGCCAGGCACGCCAGCGCGACGTGGATGGCGTGCCCCCGGTCCCTGGTCGGGGGGGGGTGGTCGAACGCCGCGAGCAGGCGGGCCCGGTCCAACCCGTCGCCCCGCAGCCAGCCGATGAACCGGCGGGCGAGTCCGGCTCGGTGCGGGGTTTGGTCTGTGTCAGGCCCCATCATGCGTGCCAATCGTCGCAGGTCGGTCACCGGCACGCAACCGCGCGCGCCGAATTCCATACATCCTTGCGGAAGACGAACCGAGCCGATGATCCGGGCGTCGGACTGGGGTAGGCTGATGGGGATCTGCCACGGGAGGGTCGCGATGCGCGAGATTCGACGGGTCGTCGCCGGGGCCCGCAACCGCCTGACGCTCATGCAGTGGGTTCGGGCCCTGGTCGCGCTCACGACCGCCGCGCTCGCCGGGCTGGTCGTGGGCGTCGTGGTGCAGCGTGGGCTGGGGCTGACGTTTCCGTGGCCCGACGTGTTCCTGTGGTCGGGCGCGGGGGTGCTGGCGGCGTCGATGGCGTGGGCCTTGATCCGGAGGCCGGGCGTGTTTGCCTCGGCGCGCGCGCTCGACGAGGCCGCCGACCTGCGCGAATCGATGTCTACCGCGCTCGTGCTGGAGAAGAGCCCGGACCCGTGGGCCGGGGCGGTGATCGAGACGGCCCGGGCGAGGGCCGCGGGCGTGCTCCTCCGGCGCTGCATGCCCGTGCGCGGGCCCGCGTGGTGGTACTCGCCGGTCGTGGGCGGCGTGACCCTCGTCATCGCCTGGGTCGCGATGCCCAACCTCGACCTGCTGGGCTACCTGGCGGAGCGCCAGGCCAGGGAGGACCGGAATCGCCAGGTCGTCGAGGTCAAGGCCGACCTGCACGTCAAGGAGCAGAAGCTGGCCGAGGCCCTGGCCCGGGCGGGGCTCGACCTGAAGGCGGAAGCCGGCGATGGGCCCGGGCAGGTCGATCCGAGCCTGAAGCCCGACGAGATCCAGCGGGCCGCGGTCCGCCGGCTCTCCAACCTCAACGAGCGCCTCAACGAGCTCAAGCAGGGGGAGAAGTCACAGCAGTTCGAGGCCCTCAAGGAGGCCATGCAGCAGCTCCGCCAGCCCGGCCCCGGTCCGCTTCAGGAGATGGCCCGCCACCTGGCCATGGGCGACTTCGCCAAGGCCGAGCAGTCGCTGGCCGAACTGGCCAGGCAGGTGCAGTCCGGCGAGATGGCGCCCGAGCAGCGCGAGCAGCTGGCCAGGCAGCTCGAGAACCTCTCCGCTCAGTTGAAGGAAGCCGCCGAGAAGTCCCAGGCCCTCGAGCAGGCCCTGGCCAAGTCGGGCGTGGACCCGGAGAAGGCGGCGGAGCTGGCCAAGAAGATGCTGTCGGACCCCGCCGCCGCCAAGGAGATGCTGGACAAGGTCAAGCAGCTCTCCCCCGAGCAGCAGAAGAAGCTGGCGGAGATGGCCCGTTCCCTGTGCGAGGCGGGTGGGCAGTGCGACAAGCTCGGGCAGGCCCTCTCCGACATGGCCAGGGCCATGGCCCAGCAGGGCGGGCTGGGGCAGCAGGGCGCGGAGGCCATGGCCGAGGCGGGGCAGGCGCTCTCCGACATGGAGATGCTCTCGCAGGAGATGAACGGGCTGTCCGCCGCCCTCGAGGAGACTCAGGCCCAGCTCGAATCGCTCTGCGAGGGCGGGTCGGGCCAGTGCGATGGCGACATGATGATGGCGGGCGCTGCCGGCATCGGCGAGTGGGAGGAGGGCGAGAGCGACCGGCAGGGGACGGGCTCCGGCGGGCCGGGCAAGGGCATGGGCCCCTCGACCGCCGATTCCCCCGCGTCGTTCAAGATCGACAAGACCAAGCAGAACGTCGGCAACAAGGGCGGGCCCATCATCGCCAGCCGGCTGGTCTTCGGCGAGCAGGTCAAGGGCGAGAGCGTGGCCGAGTTTGCCTCCGCGGTCGAGAGCGGGACGCACTCGGCGGCCGAGGCCCTGGAGAGCAACGTCATCCCGCGCGAGCTCCACAACGCCGTGAAGCACTACTTCGGGCGCCTCGAGAGCCGCGTCAAGGCCCGGCCCGAGCCCGCGCCCAAGTGAGCGCACGCCCGGCGACGATCCGCGATACTGCGGCCCCGGGGGGAACGCGGACCCAGCCATGCCCACACGCGCCGAGCGACTCAAGGACCGGTTCATTGAACTGCGGGCCAGGCTCCGGGAGCCGGGCAGCTTCCAGCGGACGGTCGTCGCCGCGTGCCTGACCCTCCTGGGCGTGGCGGTGGTGGCGCTGATCGTGCTCACGGTCTCGCAGTCGCGCCGCACGGCCGCGGCTCCGCCGCCCCGGAACGAGGTGGTGCTCTATTCGAGCATCGACGAGCCGCTGCTCCGCGACGTGGTCGGGGCGTTCGAGGCCTCGTCGGGCGTCAAGGTGAAGGTGGTGACGGACACGGAGGCGACCAAGACCTTCGGGCTGGTCCAGCGCCTGGCGGACGAGCGGGCGGGCCCGCGCGCCGACGTGTGGTGGGGGAGCGAGCCGATGGGAAGCGTGCGCCTTGCGATCGAGGGCGTGCTGGAGCCCATGACCAGCCGGGCGGAGGCCGACCTGGTCGGGGGCTGGCCCCGGCACCTGCGCGGGCGCGACCTGGCCTGGTACGGGCACGCGCTGCGGGCCCGCGTCATCGCCTTCAACTCCAACCTCTACACGCGGACCAGCGCCCCCCGGACGCTGCGCGACCTGGCCGACGCGAGGTTCGCCGGGCGCGTCGGCATGGCCCGACCCCAGTTCGGCACCATGCGCACGCACCTGTCGGCCTTGGTCGCGGCCCACGGCCCCGAGCCCACGCGCCAGTGGCTCCAGGCGATGCGCGACCGGGGCGTGCGCCTCTACGACGGCAACGCCAGCGTGGTGCGCGCCATCGCGCAGGGGGAGATCGACCTCGGGCTCACCGACACCGACGACGTGTGGGCGGCCCAGCGCGAGGGGTGGCCCGTGGACCTGGTCTTTGAAGCGGAGGACGCGCCCACGGCCCGGGTCGCCGGCGCCGTGGCGCTGCCGAGCATCGGGGCCCTGGTCGTGCCCTGCACCGTGGGGAAGGTGCGGGGCGGGCCCAACCCGACCATGGGCAAGGCCCTGGTCGACTTCCTGCTCTCGGCGGACGTCGAGCGGATGCTGACCCAGAGCGATTGGCGGGCGTACCCGCTCCGGGCCGAGCTGGCGAGCGAGTCCGAGAAGTGGTGGATCCCGCCGCCCAAGGGCCCGCGTCCGGCGGCGCCCGCCGGGCCCGTGCGCCTGACGCGCGAGGGGGCCAAGGGGGGCGGGCGCGAGGCGGCCCCGGGGGGCACGCTCAGCCCGGGGGTGGGGGAGAGCAAGTGGCCCGAGTTCTGGGCGGTGGCCGCCGCGGCCGCCCAGGCCTCGCGCCTGGCGGACGAGGTGTTCGGACCGCCCGCTCCGCCGCGCTGAGGCGTGGCCGGGCCGTCTGTGCGCTGTGGGGGGGTTGACGGGCGATGGAATGGGCGCCGCGTGACAAGCCGACTCCGCCGCGGACCGAATGAGGTCGCGTGCTTGATTCGGGAGAGACATTGGTCGGTCGGCAGCGGCTGCGCACGCGCCGGGCGCTGGTCTTCGCGACGGTGCTGGTGCAGAGCGTGATCGTGACGGTCGGCGGGGTGTGGCTGACCTCGGCGGTCCGCGGGGCGCGGGTGAGGCCGGTGATCGACCACTTCGCCGAGCACGGCGTCGTCTCCGCCGAGCGGTTTGCGCGGCTCGCCGACGCGGGCATGGGCTGGCCCGCGGTCGCCTGGTCCATCACGGTGGGGGTGATCCTGATCGGCGGGCTGACGATCCTGGCGGGTCTGGCGCTGATCCGGCGTTACGAGTCGCGGCTGGAGCGGGTGAACCGGGGCCTGGAGAAGGAGGTGCAGCGCCGCATCGCGCACAGCCTCGACGTCCGCAACGCGCTGATCTTCGGGCTGGCCAAGCTCGCCGACTACCGCGACACGGACACGGGGCGGCACCTGGAGCGGATCGCCGCCTTCAGCGAGCTGCTCGCCGCGGGGCTTCGCGGCGTGCACCCGTGGATCGACCCGCGCTGGGTGGAGCGTCTGCGCCTGGCGAGCTCGCTGCACGACATCGGCAAGGTGGGGATCCCCGACTCGATCCTGCTCAAGCCCGGCGCGCTGACGCCCGAGGAGCGGGCCACCATGCAGCAGCACTCGCTCATCGGCGCCGACACGCTCATGTGCATCCGCGAGCGCCTCGGGCCCGACGAGTTCATCGACATGGGCATCGAGGTGGCCCTCCAGCACCACGAACGATGGAACGGGAAGGGCTACCCGGGCGGGCTCCGCGCCGAGGAGATCGCCCTCTCGGCCCGCATCGTCGCCCTCGCCGACTTCTACGACGCCCTCACCAGCGTCCGCGTCTACAAGGCCGCGCGCTCGCACGAGGAGACCCGGGCCATGATCCTCAAGGAGCGCGGGCAGCACTTCGACCCCGACGTCGTCGACGCCTTCGAGGGCGTCCACGAGCGCTTCAACACGATCCGTCAGTCCCTGGTCGGCGGGGAGCTGGACGCGCGCCCGCTGATGCAGGAGCTGGTGGCGATCACGAGCCGGGCCAAGGCCGGCTGAGGCGGTTCGGGTCGACCCGAACACGCCCGGTCCGCGGGGCCCATACCGTTGGGCCCATGTCCTCTCACGCCATCGAGGCCCGCGCACAGGACCGGGTGCGGGACGTGATCCAGAGCGAACTCACCCACATCGTCGATCTGCGTCGCCGGCTGCACGCGGCCCCCGAGCTGCAGTTCGAGGAGTCGCGCACGGCCGAGATCGTCGCCGAGGAGCTCCGCGCCCTGGGCATCGGCGTGCGGACCGGGCTGTGCCGGGGCACGGGCGTGGTCGCCTACATCCCCGCGACCGACGCCGAGGGCGCCGCCCGGCCCGCCGTGGCCCTCCGCGGCGACATGGACGCGCTCCCCATCGTCGAGCGGACCGGCAAGCCCTGGGCCTCGAAGACCGAGGGCCTGATGCACGCCTGCGGGCACGACGGGCACATGGCCGTGCTGGTCGGGGCCGCCCGCGCCCTGGTCCGCCTGGACGAACGCCCCAACCCCGTGCTGCTCATCTTCCAGCCCGCGGAGGAGGGCGGCGGAGGTGCCAACATCATGTGCCGGCAGGGCGTGCTGCGGGGCGAGGCCGAGGGAGGGCTGGGCAATCCCGTGGGGCGCATCTTCGGGCTGCACGGGTGGCCCAACGTTCCGCTGGGCTCCGTCGCCACCAAGCCCGGGGCGCTGATGGCCAGCGTCGACGACTTCATCGTGAAGGTGGAGGGCGTGCAGGCCCACGGCGCCTACCCGCACCAGGGGCGCGACCCCGTGCTCGCCGCGGCCCACTGCGTCACCGCCCTCCAGCAGGTCGCCTCGCGCAACGTGGGCCCGCTCGACAGCGTGGTGGTCACGGTCGGGCAGATTCAGGGCGGCACCGCCAACAACATCATCCCCGGCGAGGTCACCCTCGTCGGCACCGTGCGCACGCTCACGCCCGCCAACCGCGCCCTGGCCCGGCAGCGCTTCTTCGAGGTCGTCGAGGGCACGGCCCGGGCCTGCGGGTGCTCGGCGCAGATCGACTACGTCGAGAACTTCCCGGTCACCGCCAACGATCCGGGGCTCACGGCCCACTTCTTCGACGTGGCCCGGGCGACGATCGGCGGCGCCAAGGTGGTCACCCTCGACGCCCCCACCATGGGCGGCGAAGACTTCGCCTTCTACGGGCAGCACGTCCCCGCCTGCTTCTTCTTCCTGGGCCTCAAGCCCGACGGCGTCGAGCGGATGCCCGGCCTCCACCAGCCCGACTTCGACTTCAACGACGACGCCCTCCCCATGGGCGTCCGCCTCATGGTCGCGCTCGCCACCGCCCACTACACCCCCGCCGGCGCCCCCTTCGAGCCCAAGCCCAAACGCCGCGCCTGACCGGGGTGGCGTGCTTCCTCGGGGCGGGGAGCATGCCGCCCGCCGGCCTCGCCGGGGCTCAGTCCGGCACGAAGATCGAGTAGCCCCGCTCGAGCAGACCGCCCGGGCCCGACCAGCCCCTGAGCAGCCGGTCCATCCCCGCGTCGATCTTGGCGGCGATGTCGCGCAGGATCGCGTCGGTCTCGATCGTCGCGCCCTTTTCCATGAGGTAGGCGAAGGCCCGGGCCATGCCGCAGTTGGCGATGAAGTCGGGGATGAACGCGATCGCGGGGTCGGCCCGGCGCTGGATGGCGAGCATGTCCGCCACCCACTGGCGCAGTCCGCCCCGCGCGGGGTCGGCCCAGAAGGGGTTGTTCGCCCCGCACGAGACCACCCGGACGCCCGCCTCGCCCAGCAACCGCGCACGCTCCTCGGTGATCGTGTGCGAGGGGCCCGCGGGCACGAAGATGTCGGCGTCCACGTTGAAGAGCTCGTCGCCCGTGGTCGAGTCGACGACCTCGCACCCGGCGACCGCGGTGGGCAGCGTCGTACCGTCGCGCCGCTGGATCACCTGGTTGACCTCGGCCAGGTCGAGCCCGCGCCCGCTGGTGAGCACGCGGACCTTGTGCGAGGGCCCGGCGCTCGAGGCCCCGACGATCCGCACGCCCAGCCTGCCCAGGTAGTACGCCGCGAACGCCCCGACCGCCCCGAAGCCCTCGATCACGGCCCGCTGCCCGGCGAGGGGCCTGCCCTGCTGGGCGTACAGGCGCTCGATGGCGCGCACGACGCCGAAGCCCGTCGCCACGTCCGCCGCCACCCACGCCCCCTCGCGCGGGCCGGGCAGGTCGGGGAGCACGGCCCGGGCCTCGGTGCCGGGTCGGAGGCGGGCGACCTTGGCCTCGACGGGCTCGGCGTCGGGGTGGGCCGAGTAGTGCCCGCGGGCGATGCCCTCCTGGACGTGGGCGATGCCGACGATGCGTTCGGTGATGCGGGCGGCCTCGAGCTCGTCGACGCCCACGTCGCCGCCCGTGCCGTAGCAGGCCTTGAGGTAGGGCCCGACGTGCCTATACCAGCGTTCGAGGACGCCCTGCTTCTGGTCGGGGTGGGCGCGGTGGTCGAAGTCGATGACGGACTTGCCGCCGCCGATGTCGGGCCCGCAGACGCGGAACTTGACCTCCATGGTCTTGGCGAGGAAGACGGCCTCCTCGCGGGTGCCGCCGGCCCGCATGCGCGTGCCGCCCCCCGCCGCCCCGCCCCGCAGCGAGTTCATGCACAGCCACCCGCGGGCGCTGGTGCGGTCGTCGTGCCACTCCACGACAATGGCGGGGTCGCGAGTGTAGAAGCGTTCGTATCGGTCGAAGCCGTCGGCGGGTCTGGCGGTCATCGGATCCTCCGGAAGCCGGGGGATGGTACGCGGGGGCGCGCCGTGCCCCCTGCGGGGTGCCGCGGCACGAGCCCCACGCGCGAGCGTGGGCCTCGTCGCGATTCCAATCACGATCACGAGTCACGTTCCGCGCCCGCCCGGGCTGTTGTGAGCCATACAGGCTTCACCGGACCCGGCGGTTGGCTTTCCACCGTCTGTCCACGCAATTGGCGCCTTTCCCATTCGAGGGTTGACAACGGGGGGGGTAGACTGCATCGCATGAGGATCGTGGGGTCGATCTGCATGGTGGCGGGTGTCCTGATGGGAGGGGGGGCGGTGCCTGCGCCGGCACAACTGGTCGCCAAGACTGTTGAGGCTTGGCGCGACGCGGAGTGGGCGCGGGCGACGCCGACTCCATCTCTGGGCGCCTATTCGATTGTGTGGCGCGACGAGCGGCCGTCTTACATCACCGAGGCGGAGTTTGAGGACCTGAAGCGCCGGGTGGCCGGGCGGCCCGAGCACCCGGACCGTCATGAGCTGGAGATCGAGACGGAGCGCCGTCGGACAGGGAAGCCGGAGGTCCAGCGGTGCCGGCTGTTCGGCGACGGCGACGGACGCTGGAGGTACAGCACCGAGTGGGTGCGGAGCGGGTACGCCTCGGACAGCGTGCTGACGGAGCGAGCGGCTTGGCGGATGGTGGATCTGGGCCTGGAAGGAAAGGCCAAGTCGCTCAGCCAATACGACCGCCGCCGGCTGCGGGAGGACGGCTCGAACGAGGATGTCAGAAACGACGAGCGCGTCTTCATGCCCCAGGTTGGGCTTCTGCTCTTCGGGGGCTTCTCGCTCGGTCGCGTCAGCGAGGTAAGGCCGGGCCCGGTGTCGGTGCAGGGGAACCGATGGTCGTTCAGGGCCGAGAGGTACAAGGCGGGGGTTGCCGAACCGACGTACGTGCTGCACTACGAGGGCGACTGGGACGCCGCCGCCGGTCGGGGCTTGGTGCGGGTCATGACCACCGAGGTCAATGTCTATCGCCCCGAATACGTGGGGTCCAAGACGTTGTTCAAGGAATGGAAGCGGCACGACGCCTCGGGGCTGTGGCACGCCGGGCGGGCCGACGAGTTGGGCGGCGACGGTCGCGTCACCCGCTCGTATGTGGTCGAGTCCTTTGATCCGCTCCCGGCGGGCGGGTTTGCGGCGGTTGTTCGGACGCCCGAGCCGGGCCGGCCCGATGGCGTGCGGGGCCCGGTGGACATCACGAGGGTGGCCGACTTCAAGCGCGGGACGCTTCGCGAGCGCGACGCGGAAGGGAACTGGAAGACCACGACGATCGCGACCACCAAGCCCGTGGACCGCACGCGGGCGCTCAGGATCGCGGGCTGGGTCGCGCTGGGGGGCTGCGTCGCCCTCTTGGCGATCTGGCGCCTGCGCCGCAAGGGCCGAGCGGCCGCAGGCAGGAAGTAGGCGGTGTGCAACACAAAGAGACGGGCATGAGCCGAGACGGCACTCAGTCCTGGACAAGGCTGGCGGTCGTGGCGATCGGGGCCGGGGCCGCATTTGGGGGAACCTGCTGGGTACAGGGGCCCGGCGCGACCTGTGGCGCGACGCACCACATCGACTGCTACGCCGACGAGCAGCTGTTCACAAGCGAGCAGACATCCAGTGGCCCCAGTTACTCAGTGGTCGGCGTGAAGCCCGCCGCGACCGGTCAATGGGGACAAGTGAACCACCAGACCATCACAGCCGGTACTTGCACTACGACGTTCCGGAGCTGTGGGGCCACCCTTGGCGCCTGCATTGATCGCAACCCAGTGATCGTCACATGCGTGAACACCGTTCCGAAGGGGGCATTCTGCGTGGGAGGGGGGACAATAGTGCGAGGCGAGGGGCCCGCCTCTGCGCGGGTGGGCGGGCCCACTGGGCGAGCGTAGGAGTGTCGTATGACCCGGTTGGGGGCGATTCTGGTGCCTGGTCCCATGGGGCTGCTCGCTCTCGCCGGGGCGGTCAAGCTGCTTGATGCCCCGGCGTTCGCGCAGTCGCTCGACGATCTGGGCTTCAAGGGCGTGCTGGCCATTGCGCTTGCCCTCGCGATCCCAGTCGGCGAGATGTTGAGCGGTGGTGCCTGGGTCCTCGGCGTGAGGCGAAGCCGGGCAGCGTGGGTCGGTTGGCGCCGTACGGGTCGTTCGTGGGCGCGATGGGCGTCACGCTCCGGCTCGGCAAACGCCCCGATTGCGGCTGCTTTGGGTTGGTCGACGCTTACCTCGAGCGCATGGCGGGGACGACCCACTCACTTGCCCGGAGTCTGGGCCTTCTCTCGCTGCTGTTGCTCGGCCTGGCGCTGGAGCGTGTGGGCGCACCACGGGAAGGGAGGGTTGCGTCACAGGTGGCCGAGCCGCGCGGCTTCACGCTCATCGAGACGCTCCTGGTGATCCTGATCGTGGGCGTGATCGTGGCCCTGAGCGTGCCGGCGCTGCACGCGGCACGCGAATCAGCCCGGTCCTCCGCCACACTCGCCAACCTCCGCTCCACCTCCCAGATCCTCGGCGTCTACGCGAACGACTGGAGGGGAAGCCACCCCGCCTTCGCCGACCCCCGCAACCCGCCCCATCGCGTTGCCTACGGGGGGGGCGAGCGCGTCTTCGACCGGTACTTCGACTCGCACACAACGTGGAACTTCGCGCTGGCCGACGCCTACCTCGGCGGGCGGGCCTATCCCGCCTTCATCTCCCCTGTGGGCTTGAACCAACACCACTTCTCGCTCAGTTGCACGCTCTTCGCCGCCCCGGAGTTCTGGGATCTCCGCCTGCGCACCGGCGAGAACCAGTTCCGCGAGACGTGGACGCACGAAGTCACCTTCCCCTCCCACAAGGCGATCGTGATCTCCATCTACGCCGTGCTATTCGCAGACAAGAATAGCCCGAACGGCGTCATGAGTCTGTCGAGCCGGACCCCGTTCCCGATTGCCTGGGGCGACAGCTCCGCGACCAACCGCCGCCTCGGCATGATCCGGCCGGGCGTGGAGAGCGGAGAGCTGTTCTATCGCGGCTCGGCCCACCCGTTCGACATCCCCGCCGGGCTGCACACCGTCGGCGGGCTGCGCGGCAGAGACCGATGAATCCGGGCATGATGGCGCCGCCGAAGCGGTGTTGCCAATCGGTCAGGGGTAAGCAGCACCTCGCGGGCGTCGACACTCCCCCCGAGGCCATTGGAGACCCGTCGATCGGTTTTCAACAAGTTCTCCACAATTCTGTCTCCTAATCACAACTGCCTTGACAGGTAGGGGGGAGCGACTGTCTTGATTGTCAAGCGACTTCAAGATGGTTTCTCCACGGCGTTCGGGTTCTGAGCAGGGCGTTGAGAATGACCAGGAGCTTGCGCATGCAGGCGACCAAGGCCAGTTTCTTGGCCTTGCCGGCGGACACGAGTTTGGCGTAGTGGGCCCGGAGGGTGGGGTTGTGTCGGGTCGCGACCAGGGTGGCCATGTACAGCGCGGAACGGACGACGCTTCGTCCTCCCCAGGTGGTGCGCTTGCCGCGCATGGTCCCGCTGTCGCGGTTGATGGGCGCCACCCCCACCAGCGCGGCGATGGTCTGGCGGCTGATGACGCCCAGTTCGGGCAGGTTGGCCAGCAGGGTGCGGGCGGTCAGGGGCCCGACGCCCGGGACGCTGGTGAGCAGGTCTTCCTTCTCCTTCCAGACCGGGCTGCGCTTGATCCGGTCGTCCAGGTCGCGGTCGATCGAGGCGATCTGCTTCTCGATGGTGGTCAGTACCGCGCGGATGCTGGCTTTGATCCGCGTCGAGGTCGCCTGGCCCAGGCGGTTGGTCTCGGCGGTGCGGAGTTCCACCAGCTGGCGGCGGCGGGCCAGAAGGTCGATGAGCACCGCGGATTCCGCGTCCGGCAGCGGGCGCAACGGGGGGTTGACCTTCTCGCCGAACCGGGCCAGGACCATCGCGTCGATGGCGTCGGTCTTGGCCAGCACCCCCAGGGCGCGGGCGAAGTCACGGACCTGGCGCGGGTTGACCACCACCACCGGCAGCCCCGCGCCGGCCAGCGCGGCCACCAGCACGCGCTGGTACCCGCCGGTGGATTCCAGAACGATCAGACGGGGAGAGACCTCCTTCAGCCACGCGATCAGCGCGGCGTGTCCCTTGGCGTCGTTGCCGAACGCCGGGAGCGTGCGGACCGCGGCGGGGAGGCAGGCGACATCCAGGCGGTCCTTGCTGATGTCGATGCCGACGACGGTGCGAGTGCCTTCCATGACGGCCATTCCCTTCCTTGCGGATGCGGACTCGCCCTCGGGGGGCGGTCCCGGCGACTGTCCGGGATCGGACCGACAAGGACCGGGCCGGGATCCAGCTCCCCCACGGCGTTTGCCGCCCGGGGGGGATCGATCTCGCGGCCCGGCCGCCCTGCCGGCACAGCTCGCTACGCTCGCCGTGCCGGCAGGGCGGAGTGACCCTATGCGTTCACTGGAAACAAGATACAGGGGGGTAGACTGGCCCGAATGAGGATCGTGGCCTCATGTGTGATGCTGGCGTGTGCGCCCGTGGGAGCCGCGGCGGCGACCATCGGGCCTTTGGATGCGGCACCATTACGGGCGGCGTTCAATCGATCAGAGGGCACATTCGTTGAATGGTGGGCTCTGGTCTGGCGGCTCGCGGACGCGGCTCCGTGGGATCTGAACGGATTGCACATCGTGTGGTCCGCCGCTGATCTGTACGTGCCGCCTCCCGCCGAACTGGAGCGGATGCGAGCAGCCGTAGCGCGTCACCCGCAGCACCCCGAAACGGGGCTCCTCAAGGTGTTCGAGGATCGGGCGGCGTCACCGCCCAGGTGGGTCGAGCACGAGCTGTGGGCGGGGTTTGACGGGATGCGCGTCAACACGACGCTGCCCGAAACACCCAACGGCTTCCACGACATGGCCGTTGCCGGCGCGACGGCGTGGAGCCTGGCGCCGGGCTCCGCGATTCTCAACACGAGCACCACGCGGCGTGCCGAGATCGACTTTGCGACCAGCGGACGATCCGTCGCCACCACGGGTCTTTCACACTTGACCGGCGGGCTTGCCAACGCGAGGAGCGAGTTCGGAGTTGGAGAGCCCATTCCCGCGCTGATGGGAGGATCGGAGTGGCGCGGCTCGCGGACGGGCAAGACCAGGAGCGGGCGGAACGTGGGCGTGACTGCCGCGGGCCGATGGAACGAGGCCGACGGCTGGGGCACCGTCGACCACGTAACCGTCTCGATCGAGCGCGACGGAGTTCAGACCGTCATCCGCTACGCCAGTTCCGATTGGAATCCCGTCCCCGGCATGGGCATCGGAGCCGCGGCGACGGTGACGCGCACCACCGGCGGGCGCCCGGATTGGACGCTGAGGCTCGCGCGCGTCGAGCCAGTCGACCGTGCCGCCGTCCATCGCGTACTCGCCGAACCAACCGTGGCACGCGCCGATCCCATCCGCGGCGCCGCGACCATCAACGAGGTCGTTGACTACAGGGGGAACGGGCCGGTCGTCACCAGGCGCACGCCCTCGGGCACGGTCGAGACGCTCGCGAGCGGCGACCTGCCGGCGCAGCGCCGCGTTCGTTCGCTCGATCGTCTCGGGTGGATCGTTCTCGCCGCGGTCATCGGGACCGCGGCCCTGTTGTGGATCAGGTCGTTCAGGCGGAAGCGCGCCGGAATACCCCGGCGCCCATTGATCGGAGGCTCACGATGAGGACACGCCCGTCGAACCACAGGCCCGTACATGCCCTCTTGGCGGTCGGATGGGTGGCCCTGTCCGGCGCTGCGGTGAGCGCCGGCGTGATCAACTGCTGGAAGAACTTCACCAAACCCTGCTGTGACATCCTCGGCGGCGGGCCTCGCCCCTACCTCGATCGGGTGTGCGGCGAAGCGCTCTGCCCAGACACGATCGTCAACAACCCGTTAGTGACCCATGCCAGTTTCGGCCCGTGGGAGGGCAAGGACGACTCCGAGGCCATCTATCCAGAGTGCGAGTGCAAGTGGCGCTTTCGTTATTGCAACGCCAACGACGAGTGCATCACAACCAACATCTTCTCCTCGAACTGGGGCGCGCCGTCGCAGGAGATCGGTAATCACTGCGATCCCAAGGGATAGCCCATGAACGCCGGAACGAGGAACCTGCCGAAGGGCGTGCGCGCGCCGGCGCGCATCAGCGCGGTGTTCTGTGGCGTGGTCATGGCGCTTCTTGTGCTAGCCGGGATTGCCAAGCTCGTTGAGTTGTCCGCATTCTGGGAGTATCTCCATCAGAACCTCGGGGCGCCGCGTGGTACCGTGCTGGCCTTGGCTGTCACGCTGCCCGTGATCGAGGTCGGAGTGGGCGGCCTGTGGTTTGCGAATGTGCATCGCCGGCGGATGGCGTGTGCGGCCCTCCTCCTGTTGATGGGCTTCTCCCTCTTCCTAGGGTGGAGCGTTTCCTACGGGCGCACCTCGGGATGCTCCTGCTTCGGAGCCTTGAAGGTGCTGGATGCCGGGGCGGTCCAAGGCATCGCCCGTAACGTGATCATGGCGGTGGTGGTCGGGGCGTACCTTGCGAAGGGGCGTACACCGGGCGCCCGGGCGGGGGCATTGCGCCCCGCGCGAGACGCGGGCGGGTTTGCCCTGGTCGAGGTGGTTGTGGTTATCGCGATCGCCGTGATCCTGGGCGCGATCGCGATTCCCGCGCTGGCGCGGGCCCGCGATCGAGCGCGCGACGCCGCGACGCTCGCGCTCATGCGCCAGCACGGCGCCGTGATGCTCGCGTATGCCGCGGACCACGCCGACGCGTTTCCGTACTTCACCGACCCCGCGCGCGCGACCACGCCGGTCTTCCACTCCAGCGGCGTGGGCCTTGACGCCCGCTACTTCGAGGCCTTCTACCTGTGGCCCGTCGCGCTGAGCGACGCTTACTACGCGGGCTCTCTGTCGCCGGCCCTCTGGACGCCGCCGAGCACGCCCGCGGCCCTTCGCCGCGCACGGTTCGGCGTCGGCTACATCCTCTACCCGTGCGTCTTCCTGGCACATCCGGAATACTGGGCGCTGGAGACGCGCCTGCTCCCGCCCTCCCAGCTTCAACCCACGCGGACCGCCAGCGTGTCATTCCCTTCCTCCAAGGTCCTTCTCTACTCGCGTTTCCCCGGCGAGCTGCTCCCCGACCGCGCCGGCGCTCGGCACCCTGTCGCCGCCGTCGACGGTCACGCCACGTCGGTGGACCGCGGCGCCGAGCCGTCGCAGACGCCGTTCGGTGACGGCGGGTGGTCGCCGTGGTCCTTCCATCGCTTCTCGCACGAGCCGTTCCTGCACACCACGGGCGGGATCCGCGCCCGCGAGTTCTGAAACGCCAGACCGACGCCATCCCCGTTCAGAGCCGCGGCGCATCGGGGCTCGGGCGTGCACCCCCCCCCTACGCTCGCGCGTGGGGCTCGTCGTGATACGAGCCCCGGGCGCGAGCCCGGGGTTGTGGCGCGGGACCTGGATGCAGCGAGCGGCGTTCAGGCCTTGGGGACGAGGGTTTTGGGGATGCCCAGGACCTTGTCCTTCTTGGGGTCGAACTTCTTGTCGGCCTGCATCTTGGCGATGCGCTCGGCGCGGGTCATCACGCTGCGCTTGCCGCCCAGGTTCACGGCGCTCTTGAGGGATCGGTCGATGCTCATGCCAGTCTCCAGGGTGCGGCCCCCTGGGGAGCCGGGCGGTCAGGGCTGGAACTTCTCCCAGCCGGGCCTGCCGAAGTTCGTCGAGCCGCGATGGTCCTGCTGCCAGGTCTGCCCCAGGCGACGGACGTCCGCCTCCAGGCGGGTCCGCACGGGCGAGGCATCGCGGTACTCCGCCCCGGTGATCCCGGTGAGGACCACCAGGCGGTAGCGGGAATCCTTCGCCGACGCGCCGCGCCGATCAACCTCCGCCGCGGGCACGCCCACGGCGTTCAAGGCGTTGTCCGACAGGAACCGCACCGCCCGGGCCGCCTCCTCCTCCGGCACTGTCGCCAGGACCAGGTAGTTCAGCCCGGGCGTCCTCGGATCGCGGCTGGCTCGGCCCGTGGAGACGATATACGGAGTCTGTGAGGGGTCGCCTGTGAGTGCGGGCTGGTTGTTGGTGGGGCCGGGGACGATGGGGGTGATGGGCTTGGCGGCGGGCTTGGAGGGCGTCACGTCAGGAGCGACCACGCCGACGGGGCGGTTGGAGCCGGGCGCGGACACGTTGGGGGTGAGTGGATCGTTGGGGGTCGGGCCGCGCTGGAGGAGGGGCTCGAGTTCCCTTTCCTTGCCTTTCGCGCCCCACCAGTTGCCGACGAGCCAGACGGCCAGGAGGGAGAGGATCCAGGCCGCGACGAGCAGGTAGAGCATGTTGGCCCGCAGGCGCACGGTGCCGTTGGAGAGCATCGCGGCGGACCAGGCGTCGCCCGGGGTGTGGGGCGAGGCCTGCGGCTGGGGCACGGGGCGCACCGCCACGCGGGGCTTGAGTTCCGAGAGCGTGGCCGACTCGCGCGGGACGGTGTGGACGCCCTCCGGGGGCGACTTTCCCAGGGCCTCGGGGAGGAGGTCGAACAGGGGCTTGGTGCGACGGCCGCCGGCCATGGTGGCACAGTCTATCGGCTCTGGGCCCCGGGCGGATGCGCCACTCGGGGGGCCCGGCTTCTATAGTGCCCGCGCCATGGCCATCCCCGAGCGCGACATCAAGGTGCTGAGCGTGCCCCCCATGACCCGGGCCGAGAGCCTGTACCTCCCCGAGGTCTTCAAGGGGATGGGGACCACGCTGCGGCACCTGTTCCACGCCTTCGGGCACGGCAAGGGCAGCCGGACCATGCAGTACCCCGAGCAACGGCGCGAGGACCTGGCGGTGGTCGAGGGGGGCATGGAGAAGCGGAACTTCCGGGGGTTCCACCGCCTCAACCGCGACGAGCAGGGTCGGGTCAAGTGCGTGGCGTGCATGATGTGCCCGACGATCTGCCCGGCCCGGTGCATCCACGTCCAGGCGGGGGAGAGCCCGTGGGACGACCGGGAGAAGTACCCGGTCAAGTTCGAGATCGACGAGCTGCGGTGCATCTTCTGCGGCATGTGCGAGGAGGCGTGCCCGGTGGACGCCATCGAGCTGACGACGGAGTACGACTTCGTCGGTCGCAGCCGCCAGGAGATGGTCTTCGACAAGG
Source organism: Phycisphaerae bacterium (assembly GCA_016873295.1). Taxonomy (GTDB): domain Bacteria; phylum Planctomycetota; class Phycisphaerae; order Phycisphaerales; family UBA1924; genus VGXM01. The sequence continues at coordinate 26,488 of VGXM01000010.1, read as the reverse complement.
AGAAGCTCCTGCACGTGTACGACGTGACGATCAACAAGAAGCCGATGTAGCGCCGTCGTGCCGGGCGGCGCGAGACGAGCCCCGGGCGCGAGCCCGGGGGCGTGCGCCGCTCCCCCACGCTTGCGCGTGGGGCTCGTTGGCGTGCTCGTCATGCCGGGCGCCGGATCGGGGGAGACCGGCCGGAGGCCGGTCCGACTATCAGCGGGCTTCGCGGAGGTGCAGAGCGGGCATCGCCGTGAGGTACTCGCGGGCTTCGGGCAGGGGCGAGCGGGTGAAGTCGTCGTACGGGCCGTCGAAGCAGACGCGGGCGTCGGCGAGCATGACGACCCGCGGGTGGAGGCGGCGGAGCAGCTCGCGGTCGTGGGTCACCAGCAGCGTGGTGCGGGGCTTGTCGTCCTCGCGGGCCCGGTGGTGGACGTTCCAGATCAGTTCGTGGACGTGCCCGGCGTAGACGGGGTCCAGGCCCGTGGTAGGCTCGTCGTAGAAGATGTCGATGGGGTCGATCGCCAGGGCCCGGGCCACCGCGACGCGCTTGGCCATGCCGCCGGACAGTTCCTCGCGGTCCTTGTCGATGACGTCGTCGACGTCGAGGGCGACGGCCTGGAGGCTCTCGCGCACGCGGGCCTCGATCGCGGCGTCGTCCAGGTCGGTGTGCTCGTGGAGCCACAGCGCGATGTTGTCGCGGACGGTGCCCGAGTGCAGGGCGTTGTGCTGGAAGACCACGGCCCAGTGCAGGCGGACGCGGTCGCGGGCGTCCTCGCCGAGGGCGGCCAGGTCGACGAGGGGGGCCGCGGGGTCGGAGTGGTCGGTGACGAGCACGCGCCCGGAATCGAGCGGGAGGAGCCCGGTGAGAATGTTGAGGAGGACGGTCTTGCCCGAGCCGGAGCCGCCGACGATGGCGACGATGCTCCCGGGCGGGACGGCCAGCGAGACGCCGTCGAGGACGGTGTGGGCCCCGAACGCCTTGCGGACTTCCTCTCCCCGGATCTCGTCGCGTGGTTCCATCGCCTGACGGGAGCCTAGCGATCACGGCGGGGGGCCGTCGGCGGTGATGCCGGGCGGGGGGCTCCCGCCGGTATGATCGCGCGTGATCTACCTGGACAACAACGCGACGACGCGCCCCCTGCCGGGGGTGGTGGAGGCGTGCCGGCGCGCGCTGGAGGAGGGGTGGGCCAACCCGTCGAGCGTGCACCGCGAGGGGCAGACGGCGCGGCGCGAGGTGGAGCTGGCCCGGCGTGACGTCGCGGCGCTGATCGGGGGCGAGCCGCGGGACCTGATCTTCACCAGCGGCGGGACCGAGTCGTGCGACCTGGCGATCCGGGGGCTTTTGGCCGGGGCCAAGGCGCCGGTGCTGGCAACGACGCGCGTGGAGCACGCGGCGGTGCGCGAACTGGCCGAGCACCTTGAGCGCACGGGCGCCGCCCGGGTCGTCTGGATCCCGCTGCTCACGGACGGGTCCGGGCAGGTCGATCTCCTGGCGTTGGCTTCGCTCCTGGACGCGGAGCGTCCGACGCTGGTGAGCGTGCAATGGGCCAACAACGAGACGGGGGTGGCCCAGGCGATCGACCTGGTCTCGAGGCTCTGCCGGTCGGCCGGCGTGCCGCTGCACTGCGACGCGGTGCAGTGGGTGGGGAAGGAGCCGACGGACGTGAGGTCGGCGGGCGTGGACCTGCTGTCGCTCTCAGCGCACAAGTTTCACGGGCCCAAGGGGGTCGGGGCGCTGTGGGTGAGGCGGGGCGTGCGGCTGAGGCCGACGCTGATCGGGACGCAGGAGCTGGGGAGGCGGGGCGGGACGGAGAACGTGCCGGGGATCGTCGGGGCGGGGGCGGCGGCCCGCGAGGCCGCGGCGTGGCTGAAGGACGGCGCGGCGCGGGACCGCATGCAGGGTCTGCGGGACCGCTTCGAGCGGGGCGTGCTGGATCGGGTGGCGGGCGCGGTGGTCAACGGGGGAGGGCCCCGCGTGTGGAACACCACCAACATCGGGTTCCCCGGCGCGCACTCGGAGGCGCTGCTGCTGGCGCTGTCGGAGCGGGGGTTGTGCGCCTCGGCGGGGGCGGCGTGCTCGTCGGGGAGCCTGGACCCGTCGCCCGTGCTGCTGGCGATGGGGGTGCCGGACGCGGTGGCCCACGCGTCGCTGAGGTTCAGCCTGAGCCGACAGACGACGGAGGCGGAGGTGGACGAGGCGGCGGACCTCGTGGCGTGGGCGGTGGAGCGGGTCCGCGGGGGTTAGGCGGCTGATATGCTCCGGGCATGAGCCAGTCGAACTACGCGGCGGAGGCCTTCGAACCGGGGAGCGCACCGGCACGGATCAGCCTGCTGGCGACGCTCTCGATCGTGGCGGGGGCGATCTCGCTGGTGCTCTGCTGCATCCCGGCGGTCGGGCCCGTGATCGGGCTGACGGGGGCGGGGCTGGCCATCGGGGCGATCGTGGCGATCAGCGGGTCGGCGGGGCGCCTGGGCGGCAAGGGCCTGGCTTCCGCGGGGCTGATCACCAGCATGCTCGGGATCGTGCTGGGGCTGCTGGTGACGGTCGGGCTGGTCCTGGTGATGAACCAGCTCAAGACCTACGGGGCGGTGTTCACGGCGGCGGAGCAGGGGGATGTGAACGCGGCGGCGCCGCTGTTCTCCACGAACACGCCGCAGCCCCTGACCGCCGAGGCTCTGGCGTCGTTCCGCGACCGCTACACCGCCACGCTGGGGGCGTACAAGGGCGTGGAGGGGGGGTTCAAGATGGTCGCGGCGGGGGCGGCGATCGGGGGGCTGGGGCCGAGCCTGTCGGGCTCGACGGCCAGGCAGATCCCGCTGATGGGCGTGTTCGAGAAGGGCCAGGCGCCGATCGTGTTCCTGGCGGACCCGCAGCCCGGGTCGCAGACGACTCCGGCGGGTCCGCTGGTGAACGTGATCGTGGTGCCGGCGCAGGGCGAGCCGATCTGGCTGTTCGATCAGGGGGCTCCCGCGCCGCCCGCGCCGGCGCCGGGGGGCGGTGCGTGATGCGGGAACTGCGTGCGGGGTGGGCGGGTCGCGCCGCGGGTGGGAGATCCCGGGATTGGTCTGGGAGTCGTCATCCCGGGCGTGTGGGTGTTGGGGAGCGGCGGGGGAGCGGGGCGCGGGGGCGGGGCTGATCGATGGGGACGACGGGCGAATCCATCGCGGGGGAGCGGCCCAAGGTCGAGCCGGTGATCTCGTGCCGGGGGGTGGTGAAGCGGTTCGAGGGGCGGGCGGTGCTGTCGGGGATCGACCTGGACGTGATGCCGGGCGAGACGATGGTGCTGATGGGCGGGTCGGGCTCGGGGAAGAGCACGATGCTGCGGCTGATGATCGGGTCGCTCAAGCCCGACGAGGGGACGGTGCGGATCCTGGGGCAGGACATCGCCGACCTGGACGAGGAGGAGTTGAACCGGCTGCGGCAGCGGTTCGGGATCCTGTTCCAGTCGGGGGCGCTGTTCAACTCGATGACGCTGGCGGAGAACGTGGCGTTGCCGCTGCGGGAGCACACGGACCTGGGGGGCGCGATCATCGACATCCAGGTGAAGATCAAGCTGGAGATGGTGGGGCTGCGGGAGCACGCGGGCAAGTACCCGTCGCAGATCTCGGGGGGGATGAAGAAGCGGGCGGGGCTGGCGCGGGCGATCGCGCTCGACCCGTCGCTGCTCTACTACGACGAGCCGTCGGCGGGGCTGGACCCGGTGACCAGCGCCCAGATCGACCAGCTCATCGTGGCCCTGTCGCGGCAGATGGGGGTGACGAGCGTGGTGGTGACGCACGAGATGGACTCGGCGTTCACGGTCGCCGACCGCATGGCGATGCTGGACCAGGGGCGGATCCTGCAGGTGGAGCGGCGGGAGTGGTTCGACGCGCTGCGGCGGATGCCGGAGGCGGAGGCCGCCAACCTGAGCGAGCGCGAGCGCCTGCTGCGGCAGTTCCTTCGCGGGGACGCGCACGGGCCCCTGGCCGAGCGGACGAGCGTGGCGGCGTTCGCCAAGGACCTGCTGGGGGACCCCGGGCACCTTCCCGAGACCCCCAGCGTGGTTTCCACCAAGGGCTGACGGAGGGACGACGTGACGAGCGCGGGCACTCGGAACAACATCCTGGCGGGGGCGTTCCTCCTGGCGGGCGTGGCCCTGGCGGTGTGGGGCAGCTTCGTGCTGGGGGGACGGACGGACACGGCGGGCACGACGCCGTACCGCTTCTACTTCACGTTGGCGGACGGGGCGTCGGGGATCCAGCCCGGCTCGCCCGTGCACATGGGGGGGCAGGAGGTGGGGCTGGTCGTAAGCGTCGATCCCGTGACCGGCACGGACGCGCAGGGGAACGAGTTGCCCACGGGGTGGGACCTGCGCGTGCGGGTACGGTCGAACGTGCCCCTGTACGCCAACGCGGTGGTGACGCTGGAGAGGCCGCTGCTGGGCTCGATGTCGAGCGTCAACATCGTGTCGGTCGGGGGACCCGAGCAGCCGGGCGAGAAGCGCGAGCGGCTGGCGCCGGGGGAGGCGGTGACGGGGATGCCGGCGCCGCCCGCGTTCCTGGCCCAGGCCGGGTTCGGGCCCGAGCAGCGCGACCGGATCCGGAGGATCATCGCGGACGCCGAGAACGCCGTGGCGAGCGTGCGGCGGATGGTGGACGAGAGCGGGCCGCTGTTGCAGGGCTCGCTCGAGGGCCTCCGGGCGATGGTCGAGGAAGCCCACGCCAAGTGGCCCGGCTGGCTGGAGCGGGTCGACGCCCTGACCGTGGACCTGAGCGAGGGCGGGTCGCGCGTGTCGGCGGTGATGGACGAGGCGGAGGCGACGGTGAAGGAGGCCCGGTCGGCGGCCGAGTCGCTGCGTGCGGCGGTGGACGAGAACCGTGCCCAGTTCGATTCGATCGTGGACAACGCGGATCGGGCGTCGGCGCGGTTGGCCGGTCCGACGGTCGACGAGCTGGAGAAGGGGATCGCGCAGGTGCAGGCGACGCTGGAGCAGTTCCGGGGGCTGGTCGCGGACGCCGGGGACGTGCTGGCGGAGCAGACGCCCAACGTGCGCAAGGCGATGGCGAACCTTCGGCTGATGTCGGACCAGCTTCGCCTGGTGGCGGTGGAGGTGCGCTCGCAGCCCTGGCGGCTCCTGGTCCGCCCGGACACGAAGGAACTGGAGCAGCAGCTGCTGTACGACTCGGCGCGGAGCTACGCGTCGGCGGTGAGCGACCTGCGGGCCGTGAGCGAGTCGCTGGAGGCAATGGCGCGGCGCCAGGCGCCCGAGGGAGGGGTGGAGGGCGAGGAACTGGCCGACCTGCGGTCGCGGCTGCGCGAGGCGTTCGCGGAGTATCAGCGCCGCGAGCAGGAGCTGCTGGACCGTCTGATCAAGGGGCGGTGAGCCATGGGGCGGGTGTGGAAGCACTACGAGTCGGCGTTCGAGCAGTACCTGCGGAGCCGGCGCGTGCCCTATGTCTCGGTCGACGAGGCCCGGCGCACCTTGCTCCCCGAGGGTGCCGACTTCAGCGTGCGCGCCGAGCATCCCGGCGACCCGGGACGGCCCGAGCTGCTCAAGAGCTTCGACTACGTGATCTACGGCGACACAGGGCGGGAGGGCGGCCCGAGCAACCTGCTCGTCGAGGTGAAGGGGCGGAAGATCGGCAGGCCTTCGCGCGGCGTGGCGGCCCTGGACCGCCCCATCGCCCAGGATCGCCCGCGCCGGGCGGGGCGGGCGCAGGCCCCGCCGCGGCTGGAGTGCTGGGTCACGCTCGACGACGTGACGTCGATGCAGCGGTGGCGTCGGCTGTTCGGGGGGCAGTTCGCGGCGGCGTTCGTGTTCATCTACTGGTGCGACCAGGTGCCGCCCGACGGGCTGTTTCACGAGGTTTTCGAGCACGCCGGGCGGTGGTACACCGTGCGGGGGGTGGACGTGGAGCGCTACGCCGAGCGCATGAGGCTGCGGAGCCCTCGCTGGCGCACGGTGGACCTGCCGCCGGCGGTCTTCGAGGAACTGGCGGCCCCCGTGTGCGGGTGACGGCGGGGTCTGTCAGGGTCGGGCCCCGGGCCCGGCGTGCGTGGTAGGATTGCCGCATGAGCGGACCGACGAAGAAGGGCCTGGCGGTGGCGTTGCTGGCGAGCGTGCTGTGCACGGGGGTGGCGTTGGCCCAGCCCCGGGGCGGGACGAGCGCCAAGGACACGACGATCCGTCCGCCGACGCCCTTCGATCAGCCCGGGCCGCCCTCGTTCTTCAACCTGCTGGGCATCGCGTTGATCGTGGGGCTGTGCGTGGGCGCGGCCGTCATTCCCAGCAAGCGCGGGCACCAGGACTGAGCGGCGTCATGAGCGGACCCGAGCAAGCAGCCCAGCGGTCGCATCGCGCCGCGCTGGTTCTCAACGCGGTCCTGGGGTGCGTGCTGGCGGTGCTGGTGGTCTGGTCGTGGTCGCCGATGCCGGCGTCGGCCCAGGGGCAGGCGCCGGCCCGGGCCCGGGGCGAGTACACGATGGTGTCGGGGAAGACGGGCTCGGGGTCGGCCCACGCCCTGTACGTGGTCGACGGGGCCAACTCCGAGCTGGTCGTGTTCCGCTGGGATCAGACCCGCAAGGAGTTCCTCGGGTTCGCCTACCGGAGCCTGGACGCCGACACCAAGGCACCCATGGGTCGATGAGCACGAACGCCACCAACCCACCCTTCCCGACGTCGCGCCTGTGGTGGACGGCGGCGGCGCTGGCGGCGGCGTGCGCGTTCCTGGTCGGTCGGGGATGGGGTTCGTCGGGCGCGGCGGCGGTCGATCCGCTGTGGCTCCTGGGCGTGGCCCCGGCGCAGGCGGGGATGGTGAGCCACGTGGGCTCGCTGGCGGTGATGACCGCCGACGTCGGGAACGAGGAGGTCCTCGTGGTTCTCGACAACCGGAGCGAGCAACTCCTGGTGTATCGGGTGGAGAACATGAGCGTGGCGTCTCTGGTGCAGCGGACGAGCCTGGCGAGGGTGTTCCTCGACGGGCGTCACCGCGCGCAGGGCCGGCCTTCGCCGTAGGTGTTCGCCCGGTCCGCCGAGGGCCCGCCCATGCCGATCGTCCCGTTGCCGCAGTTCGAGGCCGATGGTGCCCGCTTGGAGGATGGGGACCGCGAGGCCCACGCCGCGCTCCAGGCCCCCAGGACGATCGTGGTGCGCTTCGGGCTGATGGGGCTCGTGGGCGAGTTCCCCTACGGGGGCACGGGCAAGCCGGGGTGCGGGTCGAAGATCGTGGTTCGGACGTTCCGCGGGACGGAGATGGGGGAGATGCTCACGAGCACCTGCCCCAACGCCGGGTGCGCCAGGAGCGTGACCCGCAAGGAGATGCTCGACTACATCGAGCGCTCGGGCGGGCGCGACTACCCGTTCTTCACGGAGGGGAAGGCCCTGCGGGTGGCGACGGGCGACGACCTGCGCCGGCAGGGCGAGCTGGACGCCTCGCGGCGCGACCTGGTGCTGCGAGCCCGCGAGGTGATCGACGGGCTGGGGCTGCCGGCCCGGGTGGTGGAGGCCGAGCCGATCCTGGGGGGCGAGCGCCTGACGTTCTACTTCTCGTCGGAGGACCGGGTGGAGTTCCGCGACCTGGGGCAGCAGCTCTCGTCGGCGTTCCGCTGCCGGGTGGACCTGAGGCAGGTGGGGGCCCGCGACGAGGCCCGGCTGACGGCCGACTACGAGAAGTGCGGTCAGCACTGCTGCTGCAAGCAGTTCCTCAAGGTGCTCAAGCCGATCAGCATGAAGAGCGCCAAGGACCAGAAGGCGACGCTGGACCCGCTGAAGATCTCGGGCCGCTGCGGTCGCCTGATGTGCTGCCTGCGGTACGAGGACCAGACCTACGACACGCTCAAGCGCCGCCTGCCCAAGCGCAAGACGCGCGTGGGCACGCCCGACGGCGACGGCACGGTGATCGACACGCAGATCCTGACGCAGCTGTGCCTGGTGCGGCTGGACGAGCCCGAGGCCGGCGGGCAGTTCCGCGACGTGGCGGTGGCGGTGGAGGCGCTGCTGCCGCCGCGGGTGAAGGGACCGGGCCCCAACTGGTCGGGGATCCCGCGGGGGGAGGGCCCGAAGGAGGAGCCCGAGGCCGAGGGCGAGGGCTGAGCGGACCCTACAGTCGGCACCATGAGCCAGCCCGCGCCACCCTCGCACAAGTCGAGCATCAGGGAGACGCTGATCTCGATCACGATCGCGTTCGTGCTGGCGTTCGTCTTCCGCGGGTTCGTGATGGAGGCGTTCCAGATCCCGACGGGGTCGATGGCGCCGACGCTGCTGGGGCAGCACATGCGGTTCGTGGGGCCGGAGACGGGCGTGAGGTGGGCGACGGGCCCGCGCGACTTCGCCGACCCGGGGACCATGCAGGTGGCGCTGGATCGCCAGGGCGGGGCGGGGGACCCGGTCCGCGTTTCGGACCCCGTGCTGCGCCCCGAGGGGTCGGTCACCGCGTCGAACGTGCCCCGCAAGGCCGGCGACCGTATCTTCGTGCTCAAGTACCTCTACTCGGTCTTCGACCCCTCGCGGTTCGACGTGGTGGTCTTCAAGAACCCCGCGGACCCGCAGCAGAACTTCATCAAGCGCCTGATCGGGCTGCCGGGCGAGCAGGTGGCCCTGGTCAACGGCGACCTGTTCGTGCGGCCCGCCGCCGACGGGCTCAAGGACCCGGGCGGCGACCCCGCGGCGTCGTGGGGCGGCCCGACGTGGGAGATCCAGCGCAAGCCCGAGCGCGTGCAGCGCGCGGCGTGGCAGACGCTCTTCGACAGCCGGTTCACGCCCCTCTCGGCCCTCGCGGGGCGGGCGCCGTTCCGATCGCCCTGGACGCCCTCGGGGCCGGGGTGGGAGATGGCCGGCAAGGCGCAGTACGGCTATTCGGGGGCGGGCCCGACGGCCCTGGCCTGGGACAGCCAGCGTCGGCCCATCGACGACTACTACGCGTACAACGAGGTCAGGCCCCGCGGCCCCAGCGGGCGCGAAGCGCCCTCGGAGCCTTCCTACCCCGTGCCCGACGTGGCGCTGAGCTTCGGGCTGACCTCGGGCGAGGCCCCCGCGTTCAGCGTGCTGGTCGAGGCCACGGGGCACGAGTTCCGGGCCCGCGTCGGGAGCGACGGCCAGGTGCGGCTGACCATGGCGCCGCTGCCCCGCGTCACGGGCGAGCCGGTCGTCGAGCGCGAGATCGGGCGCGGGCGATTCGAGCGGGGCAACGGCGCGCCGCTGGACGTTGAGGTCTGGCACGCCGACCAGGCCCTGACGGTGTTCATCGGGGGCCGGCGCGTGGCCCGGGGCGAGTACGACCTGACGCCCAGCCAGCGCGTGATGCTCGCCACGGGGTCGCCCCTGGACGAACTGGCCGCCGAGACCCATCGCACGGGCGTGAACCAGTTGGCCAACCCGGCCCGCTACCGGCGCACGGCGGTGCGGATCGAGTTCGAGGGCGGGCCCTTCGCCGTCGACCGCGTGGCGCTCAAGCGCGACCTCTACTGGACGCCCATCGACCGCCCCGGCCGCTACGCCCGCGCGGCCCATCCCGAGGCCCCCTGCGCCCTCGGGCCCGACCACTTCTTCGTCTGCGGCGACAACAGCCCGGCCAGTGAGGACGGACGCATGTGGCTGGGTATCGACCCCTGGGTCGCCAGGCAGATCGACCCTACCGTGGGCGTCGTCGCACGCCCGCTCCTCATCGGCAAGGCGTTCTTCGTCTACTGGCCCAGCGCCGAGTGGGCCCGCGGCGTCCCCGTCCCCGACTTCGGGCGCATGCGGTGGATCTGGTAGCAAGGCATCGAGCGGGGCGATTCAGGCGGGGGTGAGTCGGCGGGCCAGTTCCGCCGGCACGCGGTCGATCGGCGTGCGGGTGGTGTCCTGTGACCCGGTGTCCAGGTCCTTGAGCGTGGCCTCGTGCTCGTTTTCGAGGATGACGGCGAAGCGGGCCCGCTGGGCCGCGGCGTCCTGCAGCAGCTTGCCGATGTTCCGCGTCGCCTTGTAGGAGTGCCGCGCGTGCATGGGCCGCACGCCGCACGCCGCGTACCGATCCGCGTCCCAGGGCTTGCGGTCGCTCCGATTCCGCCACGCCTCCGAAGCGCGGCCGCGCCGCAGCTCGGCGACGAGCGGGCGCACGCGGGGCTGGGCTTCGTCGCCGGCGGCGAAGACGAACCCCTCGGGGCGGTAGCTGGCGGGCAGGCGCGAGAGGCACTCCATGGCCCGCGTGGCGTCGGGCATCAGGCCCTTGTCCTCCAGCAGCAGCGAGAGCACCGCGTCGCCCATGCCGAAGCCCACGGCGGGGGTGGGGGGGCCGCCGAAGAGCTCGATGAGGTTGTCGTAGCGCCCGCCGCCGGCGACGGCCCGCTCGCCCTCGGCGATGACCTCGAAGACCATGCCGGTGTAGTAGGCAAGCCCGCGCACGATCTCCGGGTCGAGCACGATCCACGGGCGCCCCTGCTGAAGATCCTGGTCACGAAGAACATCGTGGATGCGCTCGATGTCCGTACCGGCCAGGCGTGTCTCCCACTCCTGATTGCCGGACCGATGGGCCGAGGCGAACTCCTGCACGATCGACCCGAATCGACTCGCGACCTGTACGGCGACTCCGATCTCGTGAAGCCGTCGCTCATTGTCGGCCGGGCTTCGCTTCGCCGAGCCGTCAAGGAACCCGAGGAATGCGGCGTGCGATGCGTCGGGCACGCCCGCCTCGCGCATCAGCGCTTGGGTTACCTGACGGGAGTTGATGTTGATCGAGAGGTCGTGCGCCGTCAGCCCCGCCTCATCGAGGATCCCGCGCATGACCGCAAGCGCCTCCTTGTCGGCCAAGCGCCCATCGCCGCCCATCACGTCGCAGTTCCACTGCCCGAACTCGCGGAGGCGCCCCCGCTGGGGGCGCTCGGCCCGGAAACAGTTCTGCATCCAGAACCACTTGGTGGGTTTGGGGAGGGCCCCGGCCCTTGCGGCGTACATGCGGGCCAGGGTCGGGGTGAACTCGGGGCGGAGGGCAAAGGGGGCCTCGCCGGTCTGGCGGACACGATCCAGATCCTCGGCGGCCTTGCCCGAGAAGACGCCGAACATCTCAGCGAGGATGCCCTCGCCGCTCTTGACCTTGTAGAGGTCGGCGTGCTCGAACGCCGGGCCGTCGATCTCCTCGAACCCGTGCCGGATGGAGGTGTCGCGCCAGAGGCGCTCGAGGTAGCGGCGCTTGAGCAAGTCGTCGGGGTAGAAGTCGCGGGTGCCCTTGGGGGCCTGGATCTTGGGCATGGAGCCTGAGCGTAGGGTCGCAGGGGCGGTGCGCCCGGGTCCGAAACACGGCACGCCCCGTCGGCGGGGCGTGCGCGCGAACAGCGGACCGTGGAAAGCGTTCAGCGGCGGCGACGGGTCGCGACCGCGCCGGCCAGGCCGAGGAGGGCCAGGGCCCCGGGGCTCGGAAGGGCGAGGTGGAAGGTGTTGCCGCCGAAGGGCAGTGTCCCGTCGATGCGGACGTGGACGCCGAAGCGGTCGATCTCACCGACGCTCAGGGCCGAGCAGGTGAACGACTGGCTGCCGCCGGGGAGGATTCCGGTGTTGGGGTTGGTCTTCCAGCCGGCGACGTCGCCGACGCCGGCGGTGTTCCGGTGCCAATTCCACGGGGCGAAGGTGGAGCCCGAGGCCGCCGTGAAGTCCGGGTTGGCGTCGCGGAGCGCCCAGAACCCGAACAGATCGGTGACGGCGTAGGTGGTGCCGCTGACGGTGACGGTCGGGGCAGCGCTCAGGGCCACGTCGAACGTGAGGGGTCCGACCGGCGTGGTGGTGATCCCCGAGAAGGAATCAATGAACATGAACGAACTGCGGGACTGGCCGAGGGCGGAGCCTGCGCACGCCGCGACCAATGCCATGCCAAGAACGAAACGACTCTGCATTCCTGCTCTCCTCCCGGACATGTTCGTGTCGGTGTCGCTGCCGATCCTGGCGCGACGCCGCCACCGTCTCTCCGAGTTCAATCTAGCCGAAGAACGCGGGGGAGTCAACGGGTTTCCCCGGTCGGGGCTCGCACCCGGGCGGTTTGTGCCGCATGCGGTGGTTATCGGTGCAAGCGACAGTCTGCGCGCGCCTCGTGGGGCGCCGTGTCGCTGAGACAGACGGGTTGTTTTCAGTGACGTGGCGCGCGGGGGGCGCGCATGGTGGGCGACCGTGGTCGGGGCCCGTTCGATCCCGCTACGATCGGCGACCATGCCCAGGATCACGATCAACGGCGTCCAGGCCGACTTCACGCCGGGCCAGACCATCCTCCAGGTCGCCAACGCCCTCGCCGCGCGGGGCGAGCGGACGGAGATCCCGCAGTACTGCTACCACGACGGGCTGTCGATCGTGGCGAGTTGCCGGATCTGCCTGGGGGAGGCGTGGGCGCCCAACCGGGAGGGGAAGCTCGAGGCGTACATGGGGGGCAGGCTGGTGCCGACGTGCCAGACGGGCGCGGTGGACGGCATGGTGGTCTACACCGACAGCCCCAAGGCGATCGCCAACCAGAAGGCGGTGATGGAGTACCTGCTCATCAACCACCCCCTGGACTGCCCGGTGTGCGACCAGTCGGGGGAGTGCCTGCTGCAGGACTACAGCTACGAGTATGGTCGGGGTGTGAGCCGCTTCGAGGAGGCCAAGGTCAAGCAACCCAAGAAGGACGTGGGGCCCCGCGTCTACCTCTACTCGGACCGGTGCATCATGTGCACGCGCTGCGTGCGCTTCACGCGCGAGGTGACGGGGACGGCGGAGCTGATGGTGCAGGGGCGCGGGAACAAGGAGGAGATCGACGTCTTCCCGGGCCTCGGGATCGCCAACGAGTTGTCGGGCAACGTCATCGACCTGTGCCCCGTGGGCGCCCTGCTCGACAAGGACTTTCTCTTCCAGCAGCGGGTGTGGTTCCTCAGGCGGGCGCCGAGCATCGACCCCCTGACGGCCAGCGGCGACAACATCTGGATCCACCACAACGAGGGGCGGATCTACCGCGTCAAACCCCGCACCAACATGGACGTGAACACGTGGTGGATCACCGACGAGGTGCGCTACGGGTGGAGGTTCGTTCACTCCAAGGCGCGCCTGCGCTCGCCCATGCGGAGGCAGTTCGGGGCCCTGATCGAGTGCGACTGGCCCCGGGCCGTCCAGGAGTGCGTCGCCAAGCTGCGTGCCGCCGCGGCGGCGGGGTCGCGCGTGGCCCTGCTGGTCAGCCCCATGCTCGCCTGTGAAGAGGCGTTCCTGCTGGCCCGCGCCGTCCGCGCCATCGATCCCGGGGCGATCCTGGGCGTCGGCCCGATCCCCGTCGTGGGCGAGGACAGGACCTTCAAGAACAACACGGTGTCGCCGGGCACGACGGCGACGCTGGCGCCGCTCGCGGGCGCCCGCCGCGCGTTCACGGTCTGCGCCGAGAAGTGCCCGAATGCGCGCGGCGTCCGGCGCGTGCTGGAGACGTTCGGCGGCGCCCTCGATTCCAAGGCCTTCCTCGAGGCCCTGGGGCGCGGCCGCGGTCGCTCCGACGTCGCCGGCGTGGTCCTGACCGGGAACTTCCCGAGCCCGTGGTGCACCGGCGAGCTGGTCGCGTCGCTGGGCGGGAAGTTCGTCGTGGTCGTGGACACGCTCGAGAGCCCGCTGCTGGACGAGGCCGACGTGGTCCTTCCCTCCAGCACCTGGGCGGAGAAGTCGGGCACGTTCGTGAACCACCGGGGCCTGCCGCAGGCGTTCGAGCGGGCGATCGAGCCGATCGAGGGGACGCGCCCCGAGGGCCAGATCGCGCTGGACCTCGAGGCGGAGCTGGCGACGGAGCGCTCGGCGCCCGGCGGCGTGGCGGCGATCGACCCGGTCCTCTCCCTCATCGCCGTCCCCCCGCTGCGGTACGACGCGGCGGCGGCGAGAGCCCAGATGGCCGCGGCGTCCCCGGGGCTGGCCGATCTGGTCCGGGAGGGAGCGCCGCCGCACCTGGCCGTCCGGGGCGAGCCCGACATGGCGGTCGTCGAACTCTGACGGTACGAGGTTCGTTAGGTAGCTCTCTGCAATCCGCCCGTCGAGCGGCGACCGCTGATACCGCGATCTCATTGTGAAATCCGCCCAAGGGGGTTGACAGGCAAAGGGCTTTCCATTAGGGTGTGCCTCGGAGTGATGAGGGGCGGCGGGCGCATCGCACGGACCGCGTGCGCTCCGTGAGCAAAGCCCAAGGACACGGTTGGCTTTCCGGGCCCCCGCGATCTTGTTGATCGGCGCGGCCCGGTGGCCCTTGAGAGAGGAGAGAGAGATGTTTCGAGCCCTTTCGGTTGTAGCCGTGGTCGGCTTGGCGGCGCCGGCCCTTGGCGGCGTTCTCATCGCGGCGGGGCCGTCCACCTCCGGCGGGGGCGGGACCTTCAACCCCCGCCTCAACGAGTACATGCACGACGACGGCGTGGCGGACCAGGCGATCGGGCTCAGCGGCGCCACCTTGAACGGCTTCGCCTGGGCGACGCAGTTCAGCGCCCTCGCCGGGATGAACACGATCACGGGGATGCGTGCGGCGTTCGGGTTCGGCACGTCCCCGGGGACACTCGGCCTGAACGGGCTCGCGGCGACCGCGTACCTGTGGTCGGACCCGAACCAGGACGGCAGCCCGTCGGACGCGTTGGTGCTGGCCTCGAGCGCGGGCGTTATCGCCGGCGCCGGAACCAACACCTTCATCAACTTCGCGTTCACCCCCCAGACGATTCCGGTGGGCAACAGCTTCTTCATCGGCATCGTGATGCAGGGCCTCCGGGGGGGCGTCGACTTTCCGGCGGCGATCGACCGGACCAGCGGCGCGCCCCTGGGCCGTACCTGGGCCGGCTTCTTCATCGGCGGGGCCTTCGACCCCAACGCCTGGACCAATACCACGGACATCAACACGATCGCCAGCCTCGCGGGCAAGTGGCTGATCCGGGGCGACGGCGTCCCGGCGCCCGGCGCGCTGGCGCTGCTGGGCCTGGGCGGGCTGGTGGCGGCCCGCCGTCGTCGGTGATTGTCTCGAATCGGTTCTGAACCCTCACGCTCAAGGCGGCCCCGGGACACGCGTCCCGGGGCCGCTTCTCTTGGGCGAACAAGGAGGCGGCTTCCGAGCCGTCGGGCGGGCGCACGCTGCGTCAGGTTCCGACGGCTGGCGCGGTCGGCTCTGAAGGGGCCGATCGCCCCTACAGGCGCTTGAGGGCGTCGACGAGGGCGTCGACGTGCGCCGTCGTGTGGGCCGCCGAGATCTGGCAGCGCAGGCGGGCGTGCCCCTCGGGGACGACGGGATAGCCGAACCCGATGACGAAGACGCCCAGTTCGAGCAGGCGCCTGCTCATGGCGATCGCTTTCGCCGTGTCGTGGACCATGATGGGGCAGATGGCGGTCGGGCTCTCCAGCACGTCGAAGCCGGCCTCCTTGATCCGTCGGCGGGCGTAGGCGACGTTGTCGCGGAGGCGCTGGACGCGCTGCGGCTCGCGCTGCAGGATCTCGACGGCCTTCGTCGCCGAGCAGGCGACGGTGACGGGGAGGGCGTTGGAGAAGAGGGTGGGCCTGCCGCGCTGGATGACGAGGTCGATGAGTCGGCGTGAGCCGGCGATGTAGCCCCCCGCGGCGCCGCCGAGGGCCTTTCCCAGTGTGCCCGTGAAGATGTCGACGCCCGAGGGCGGGGCGATCCCGGGCTCCGCGGGGCTCATCGCGGGCGTGAACATGCCCCAGTGTTCGTGGGTGCCGCGTCCGGTCCGGCCCATGACGCCGGTGCCGTGGGAGTCGTCGACGACGAGCATGGCGTCGTGCCGGTCGCAGAGGCGTCGCATGGCGGGGAGGTCGGCGACGGAGCCCTCCATGCTGAACACGCCGTCGGTGACGACCCAGATCTGCCCGGTGACCTCGGGGTTGGCGCGGGCCTTGTCGAGGGCCTCTTCGAGGGAGCGATCGCCGGTGAGGACGTTGTTGCGGTAGACGGCCTTGTGGACGCCCTTCTTGATGGTCGTGGCCAGGCGGATGGAATCGATGATGCAGGCGTGGTTGAGCTCGTCGGAGATGATGAGGTCGCCGGGCTCGCAGGCGGTGGGGAAGAGGGCCTCGTTGGCGGTCCAGGCGCTGACGAAGGTGTACGAGGCCTCGCAGCCGACGAGGCGGGCGAGGGCGGCCTCGGCCTCCTGGTGGGGGGCGAAGGTGCCGCAGATGAAGCGGACGCTGGCGGTGCCGGCGCCCCAGTCGCGCAGGCCCCTGATCCCGGCCTCGACGACCTCGGGGTGGTTGGCGAGCCCGAGGTAGTTGTTGGAGCAGAAGCAGAGGGCGTCGAAGGGCCTGCCGTCGGTGCCGCGGATCCGCACCGAGGCGTCCATGGGGCTCTGGAGCACCTGGAGGTGCTTGTAGAGCCCGTCCTTCCGCAGTTGGGTCAGGAGCGCATCGGTTCGGGTGTCGAAGGGGTGGCTGGTCAAGGCTGGTCCTCGTTCGGGGTCGGCATTCTACCGGCGGGCGGACGGGAGGCCGCGGATTGACGGGCGGGGGCGGGCCCATACTCTTGTTGCAACAGGCTTCGGGACCGGCGCGCCGGCGCCGGCCCGGCGCCGACGAGGGGATCTCCGATGAAGACCTGTCCGATGTGCGTGGGAGCGGTGGCGCTTGGGCTGATGGGCGGGGCGGCGGCGGTGATGCCTTGGGGGAGCCCGCGGGCGGCGGTGGCGGCGCCCGCGGCGGAGGACGCGCCCTTCGCGGTCGACCGGGTGCACACGTCGGTGGTGTTCCGCGTGCAGCGCACGAACGGGGCCCCCTACTACGGACGCTTCAACGACGTCTCGGGCTCCTTCCTGCTCAACCACGACGACCCGGGCAAGAGCGCGATCGACATCTCGATCGACACCGGGAGCGTGGACACGAACAGCGAGGGGCGGAACCGGCACCTCAGGAGCGCCGACTTCTTCGCCGCCGAGGAGCACCCCAAGGCCACCTTCAAGGCCACGGGGTTCACCAGGGTGGGCGAGATGGAGTACGACGTGGCGGGCGACCTGACGATCCGCGGGACGACCAGGTCGATCACGGCGCGGGTGAAGCAGACCGGGCTGGGCCCGGCCCGTCGGGGCGTGATGTGCGGGCTGGACGTGAGCTTCACGATCAAGCGGGGCGAGTTCGGCGTGAGCTACGGGCCCGGCGCGCTCTCCGACGAGGTGCGGATCATGGCCGGGATCGAGGGCAACCGCGCCCAGTGAACGCTCGGGGGTGATCGATCGACCCTGCGATCCAAAGGATACTGGCGCTGGGCGTGCTTCCGCCCGCGGTGTTCGCGGGCGCGGCCCTGCTCGCGGGCTGGTGGCGCCGCCGCGGCGATGACCCGCACGAGGGCCCCCTGTGGCTCGCGCCCGTCGTGGTCCTGATCGCCTACGTCGGGGTGCACGCGGCGCTCCTGGGCGGGCTGGTGGCGCCGCGCGTGGCGGCGGACTGGATGCCGGCGGTGGCGCTGGCGGCGGCGGGGCTCGGGCTCGTCGCGTGGCGGTGGCGGGGCCCGCGCGCGGTTCTGTGGGGGCTGCGGGCGTTGGTCGTGCTGGGCGTGGGCGTGGCGTGCACCAGCGGGAAGATCCGGCACGGGTGGGCCATCGACCGCGCCGCCCCGGTGCTGGGGGCGTTCACGGCGCACACGCTGGCGTCGTGGTGGGCGTTCGAGCGCCTCGCGGCCCGGGCCCGCGGGGCGGAGGCGCCCGGCGTGCTCATGCTGTACGCGCTGGCGTGCGGGCAGGTGGTCGCGCTGGCGTACTACTCGCTGAAGGTCGCGCAGATGCCGACGGCGGTGGCGGCGTGCATGGGAGCGGCCGCGGTCGTCGGGATCATCCGCCCGAGGCTCTCGCTGGCGCGGGGCGGCGTGGACGCTCCCGTGCTTGTGACGCAGGCGGCGCTCTTCCAGGGGTTCCTGTATTCGTCGGGCGAGGGCGGCGCGTGGTACGCCCCCCTGCTGCTGGGGGCCCCCCTTGCCGCGCTCCTCGCGGGCCGGCTCCCCCTCCGCGGGCCCAAGGGCACGGCGGCGCGGGTCGTCGCCGCCGCGGTGGTCGCGGGGGTGGCGATCGGGCTGGCGATCGCGCTGCGCCCGGCGTCGGACTCCTGAGTCAGCAGCCGAGGTTGAACAGGTTGAGGTAGCCGAGGAAGTCGTTGAAGTCGACCACGCCGTCGGCGTTGAGGTCGGCGCACGGATCCGCGGCGTTGAAGGCGTTGAGGAACTCGAGGAGGTCGTTGAAGTCGACGACGCCGTCCTCGTTCCAATCGGCCGGGGCGCAGGCGCCCGGCCCCTGCCCGGGGCACGGGGGCGGCGGCGTGAACTCGACGATGAGGCGGGGCCAGCCATCGGCGAGGATGGACTCGCGCGAATGGAACCGCTTGGCGTTGGCGAGGGACTCGTCGGCGGCCTTGACGAGCCAGCCGTGGTTCTGCGCCGGGTTGTCGAGCCAGGCCTGCGTGTCGAGGGTCATGGCGACCGCCGGTCCCCACTGGACAGGACCGAGCGCGCCGACCGACGCCGACGCGCTCGGGGCGGCGGCGAAGTCGCCCCCCGCGATGGTCCAGAACACGTCGCTGAACGAGCGGTGGAGCCAGGTCGCGTCGCCCGGCGCCGCCGCGGCCCCGAGGCCTCCGGGGTCTCCCGCGTTGGAGGCGCCCTCGCCCCAGTCGGCGAGGAGCCGATGCAGGGCGAAACCCGCGCCGGGGGTGCCGGTCCGGTCCATCGTGAGGACCAGGCGGGCCGATTCGATCGTGGATCCGGCGGGGATGCCCCCGAGGTCGAAGCGCAGCACGGCCCTGCGGACCTCGCCGAGCCTGGTGGTGCCCGCGAACACGTGAGCGCCCTGGCCGTTGCTCAGCGCCCCGGCGGCGCTCTCGTACAGCGTGTTGTCGCGATGGGCGACGATGGTGATGGAATCGCCGCACGCGGCGTGCGCGCCCGCGGCGACCGCGACCGCTGCGATGACGTGCTTCATGGCCCCGCTCCCTCTCGGCCGCAAGACGCGGCGCCCCGGAGGTACGATAGCGGATTCGGCGCCGACTTCAACGACGATTCGCGGGCGGCGGGCCCGGGGGCCGGCGTCTCGCGGGCGGCCCGGAGGGCGGGTCAGGCGAACACGGCGAAGCTCAGGATCGCGGCGACGACCGCGGCGATGGCGGACTTGGCGACTGTGGCGACGAACCGCCCCGCCGCGGCCCCGCCGCCGGCCCTGGCCGACTCCTTCCACGTGCGCCGCACCAGCGCCCGCTCGACCAGAACGGCCCCGGCGCCGGCGCCGACGACGCCGCCCGCGATCGAGCCGATGGGAAACAGGACCGGGGCGCCCGCAATGGCACCGACGAGGGAGCCGAGCATGGCGCCGACCATCGCGCGGTGGCTCCCACCGCCACGCCTGGCCCCGGCCGCGGTGGCGATGAACTCCACGAGCTCGGCGAGCACAACCAGTGAGGCGGCGGCGGCGAGCGTCCACCACGAGAAGGTCTCGGGGTCGTAGAGCTGGAGGGCGAGGGCCGCGGCGAGCATCAGCCACGTGCCGGGGAGGGTGAGCACCGTCAGCGCCACGCCGACGAGGCAGACCAGGACCAGCGCGATGCCCAGAGCGGTCGTCATGCGGGGTCGGCGCGGCGCGACGGCACGCCCGCCTCACCCATTGTTCGGAGGCTGGGCGTCGGCCTTTCCCTCGCCGGGGGCCGGCTCCGCGGGCTTCTCGGCCCGGTCCGGGAAGGCCGCTCGCTCCATCTCCAGGACCCAGGATTCGAGCCGGTCGTGGCGGTAGAGGTCCAGGCGGACCTCCTTGCCGCCGAGCGTCTCGTGCCCCGGCTTGACCTTGAGAAAGACGAGGAACTTGTCCCACTTGCGCTTGTCGACGTCGTCGAGATCGGCGGGCACGAGGCTGGAGCCGTCGGGGAGGGTGAGGCGCTGCCGCGTGGGGTCCCAGGTGTACTTCCGCCCGGCGGTGCGGACGATGAGGAGGGCCATGTAGCCCGCGGCGGCCCAGCAGGCGACCAAGATGAGCCACTGGGAGGGGATGTCCCACCGGGTGAGGGGCTTGGGGCTCTTGCGCTGTTCGCCGGAGGCGACGGTCCAGCGCTGCGCCAGCTCGTTGCGGCGGGCACGGGCGTCGGGAACGCCCTCGCGGGGGATGGCGGTATGGCGCTGGGCGTCGAGCGCGTTGATGATCGCGAGGGCCTCGAGCCACTTGTACCGGGCGTTATCGATGGGCCCGAGCGATCCGGTCTCGCGGCGGAGGGCGGCGAGGCGCTGGAACTCGGCGGCGGGATCGGCGACACCCGCCGAATCCAGGCGGGCGCCGCCCGCCTGGTGGAGGGCCTGGAGGTAGTCGTACTCCAGGAAGCTGGCGACCTCGCGCTGGCGGGCGGGGTACAGGACGGCGGCGTCGTAGAGCGCCCATCCGCCGAACCCGACGAGCACGACGAGGAACACGCCCATCTTCAGGGCCCAGCGCCGCATGAGCGGGGCGCGAACGGCGGGCTGGTCGGGGGCGGGCGCGGCGGGCTCGGTCACGGATGCGTCTCCAAGCGGTTCGGGAGGCGGGGGCGGCGGAACGCGACCCGGCCCACGCGGTGCCCTCAGTCATCGACCTGAGCGAGGGTGGAGGCCCACCAGTTCTCGGCGAAACGGCGGCCTTCGGGGGTGCTCATGAACTCGGACCACCCGCCGTCAGCGACCCGCCGGGTGGGGATGCGTGGGTATCCCCGCTCGCCCGCCAGGGCCCGCGTCAGCCATTGCGAGTGCGCCCACCGGGCGATCGCGCCTTGGATGCCGTCGTCGTTGAGCCAGTCGCGCCACGCCATGCCCGCGCCAGTGTAAGCCGGGCCTGTGCGGGCACCCGGGGGCCCTCCAACGATGCCCCTCGTGTGCCGACCCCGCTTCCAGTACGCCAGCTACGGCCCGATCGGCCTCCGCCGCCTGTGGCGCTCCCGCCGCCTGCCCGGCGAGCGGTTGATCGGGTGGGGGATCGTGGGGCCGCCGACGACGGCGTCGCAAGCCGCGGTCCAGATCGGGCTGTCGATAGTCCCGGGCATCGGTCACCCGGCCGCGATCATCCTCAGCCTCGCCGCCGGCGGCGAGCGCTCGCTGATGATCCTGAGCGACCGGCGCGTGATGCTCCTGAGGGCCCGGGCGTCGGGGATCGCGCCCGACGGGCGGGGCGTCCGGCTTGACGAGCCGATCGAGTTCGTCGAGGTGCTCTGCGGGCCCCCCCGCCCGCCCCGGCGGCCGCGTTCCGGCGTGCCCCGCGCCGCCCGGTCCGAGCCCAAGGGGCAGAGCCTGACGTTCGAGCTCCACACCCTGTCGGCTCCCCCCTGCAAGCTGGAGTTGAAGGTCGTCACGATGGCGGGCCTGAGGCTGCGGCACGGGCTGCTGCTTCTGGCGGGGCATCCGGACGAGAGCGAGTCCGGATAATCCCCGGCCGCCCCCGGGCGCCGCCGCCACGGTTCCTGGGCCCCGGACAGATCTGAACGCCCCCGAACTCCGTAAACTCGAACGGGGTCGCGGCCCGAATCTGTAGGGGGCGCGTCCCCGGGCCCGCCCCTCGGGGCCCGGAGGGAGAACCCGCGGCGGAGCCGCGGCGTCGATGTCGAAGGAGCGATCCACCCACATGACCAAGGCCACACCCCGCGTCGGCCACGGCGTCCCCGGCTCCGGCGATCGAGCGAGCGAGCCGAGGCGCCCGCAGGCCGGCGGCATCGTGCGCGCCCACCCCTCCCCGCGCGAGTCGGAAAGCCCCGGCATGCACGCCCGGGCCGCCGACGAGGAGGGCGTGAAGCACTTCGTGCTCGACACCAACGTGCTGCTGCACAACCCCAACGCGCTCTTTGTCTTCAAGGAGCACGAGGTGGTGATCCCCTACATGGTGATCGAGGAGCTGGACAAGCTCAAGCGGAGCGAGGACGACATCGGGCGCAACGCGCGGGCGTGCATCCGCAACCTCGACCGCCTGCGGGCCCAGGGCCGGCTCACCGAGGGCGTGGAGTGGGGGCGGTTCAGCCCGCGGGTCAACGCCGCCGCGGGCGTGGGTCCCAACGGCAAGACGGGGCGGATCCGCATCGACGTCGGGCACTACGAGCGCCCGCCCGCGATCGGGGAGGACACGCCCGACAACCGCATCATCGCGGCGGCGTGGAACCTCAAGCGCCAGGGCATGCCCGCCGTCTTCGTCTCCAAGGACCTCTCGGCCCGCATCAAGAGCGACTCGCTGGGGATCCGCACCGAGGACTTCGAGAACCAGAAGGTCGACGCGGATCGTCTCTACACCGGGTGGATCCGCGTGGACTGCGACGCCGGCGCCATCGACGACCTCTACCACGACCGCCTGCTCGAAGCGGCCCGGCTCGAGGGCTGTCTCACCGAGAAGACCGAGGACGGCGAGACGTTCACCCACGAGCTCCTGCCCAACCAGTACGTCGTGCTGATCGACCGCGCCGACGAGGGGCACACGGGGCTGGCCCGGCGCCTCAACGACACCGACCACCTGATCCCCGTCACCGGGCCGCGCAAGCCCGTGTTCGGCATCCTGGCGCGCAACCTGCAGCAGACGATGGCCCTGGACATGCTGCTGGACGACGAGGTGAAGTTCGTCACGCTGCTGGGCTCGGCGGGGACGGGCAAGACGCTGCTGGCGCTGGCGGCGGGGATGGCCAAGGTCTTCAACGAGGAGCGGTACGACAAGCTGCTGGTCGCCCGCCCCATCATGCCCCTGGGGCGGGACATCGGGTACCTGCCGGGGGACAAGGACGAGAAGCTGACGGCGTGGATGCAGCCCATCTTCGACAACCTCAGCTACCTCCTGAGCACGCGCGGGGCCCACGCGGTCGCCGCCGAGAGCCACTCGACGGAGCAGCGCGTGCAGAAGCTGATGGCGGACGGGAAGCTGGTGCTGGAGCCCCTGACGTACATCCGCGGGCGGAGCATCCCGCACCAGTTCATCATCGTGGACGAGGCCCAGAACCTCACGCCGCACGAGGTCAAGACCATCGCCAGCCGCGTGGGCGAGGGGACCAAGCTGGTGCTGACGGGCGACATCGGGCAGATCGACAACCCGTACCTGGACCAGTCGTCCAACGGGCTGTCGTACGCGACGGAGAAGATGAAGGGCGTGCGCCTGTTCGGGCACGTCACGCTCACCAAGGCGGAGCGGAGCGAGCTGGCGAGCCTGGCGGCGAGCCGCCTGTAGCCCCGCGGGCCGGGCGCGGGGCGCCCGTCAGGCGCCGGGGCGCCGCCGCGGTGGCGCGATGGCGACCGCCAGCGAGGCGATGAGGGCCAGGAAGCTCAGGCTGGCGGCGGGGAGGGTCCACCCGGCGGCGGCGAGGGCGTCGTTGCGGAAACCCTGGGTCGCCGGGCCATGCCCCGTGGGCATGACTTGCATGGCGGCCTGGTACTGCCAGGTGCCCTCCTGGATCACCGGGCGCGAGGGCTGTTTGGCGGGCTGGCCCCTGACGGCCCGGGTGAGGCTCGGGCGGGGGCGCGAGGGGAATCCAAGCTGCTGGTGCTCGATGCGGCCGTCGGGCGTCAGCTCGTAGAAGCCGAAGGTCCAGCCCTTCTTGTTGACGGCGCCGTAGGTCTCGGGGTCGGAGCCGGGCATGGGCGTGCGGGTGATCAGCACGAGGCGGTCGCGCTCCTGCCCCGAGGTGATCCGCCGCTGGAGCTCCCCGATGCTCACGCCGGAGGACTCGGCGAATCGGAGCACGCGCATCCAGTCCTGGTGCGGCAGGAGCCCCGGGAGGTTGGGGTTGCCCGGGATGGTGACGCGGAGGCGGCGCTCCTCCTCGCCGTAGCGGAGCAGGAGCCAATCGCCACGCTCGTCGTGCCCGTCGGTGAGGGAGACCGGGCGCTGGGCGTACGTGAACACCCGCTCGCCCACTGGCTGGAAGGCCCAGACCTTGGGGGGCTCGCGGCGGTTGTGGGCCGCGATGCGACGGGCCATGCCCACCCCGCTGGTGAGCAGCACCGCCAGGGACAGCCCGGCGGCGGCCCAGGCGATGGCTCGGCCCCGGTTCATCGGATCGCGGGGCTCAATGCCCGGCCTTGTGCGGGTCGTGGGCGCCGTCCGCGGGGGCCTCGGCGTCGAAGAGCCCCGGGGTCAGGCCCGGGCGCGGGCGGCTGACGTTGGCGGAGGAGGTCGCATCGCGGGGCGGGGCGTGCCCGTGGTACTTCTCGTGCAGTTCGGCCTTGCGGGCGTCGTAGGCCTCCTTGCCGATCTCCGCGATCTTCTTGTCGCGCTCGTGGATGACGATGGGCCCCTCGATCTGCTCCTCCCCGAATCGCCTCATCCCCACGCCGGTGCCCCCCCCGGTGACCAGCACGGCCTTGTAGGCGTAGATCCTGTCGCGGTTGACCATGTCCAGGCCCGTGAAGCCCAGGAAGAGGGCGAAGGCCAGAAAGGTGAAGGCCATGATGATGGAGTTGATGGGGTTGTCGAACTTGAGCTGCATGAAGTAGCCCATCACGAGCAGGCCCTTGATGGTGGCGATGGTGAGGACGCCCACGACGTTGATCCATCGCGGGAGCTCGATGTCGAAGTAGTTGTGGGCCCAGAGCTCCAGCTGGGCCGCCCCGATGGTGAGGGCGGTGAAGACCAGGAGGACGGCGAGGATCAGGCGCAGCGTGAGCACGGGCACGATCGTGTGGGCGTGGGCGTGCTCGTGGTGCGGATCGGTGGGATCGGAGGGGTCGAGGGGGAGGTGGGTCGCGGACATGTTCGGCTCCGTGCCGGGCGGTTCAGTGGATGAGGTACAGGAGGGGGAAGAGGAAGATCCAGATGAGGTCGACCAGGTGCCAGTAGAGGCCGGCGATCTCGACGCCGGTGTAGTGCCCCGGCCCGTAGGCGCCCTTGCGTCCGAACCACATGACGCGGACGATAAGGGCCATCCCGATGAGGACGTGGAGTGCGTGCAGCCCGGTAGCGCAGTAGTAGACGCTCCACCACAGGTTCTCGTGGGGGTCGGTGGCGAAGGGGTAGGAGAAGAGGATGCCGGGCCTCTTGCCCTCGGCCCACTTGGGGCCGTACTCGAACGCGAGCTTGATCGCGATGAAGGCGGCGCCGGCGATGACGGTGAACCCGAGGTTGCCCATCATGCGGCGGTTCTCGCCCCGCTGGGCGTTGCCGACCCCGGCGGCCATGGTGTAGCTGGAGACCAGCAGGAGCACGGTGTTGAGCCCCCCCCACTTCCAGTCGAGGTAGCGCGAGCCGTTGTAGAACGCCTCCGGGTAGAGCATGCGGAAGATGGCGTAGGCGACGAAGAGCCCCGAGAAGAGCAGGACTTCGGTCGAGAGGAAGAGCCAGAAGCCGGTCTTGACGGCGTCGAACTCCTCCTCGCGGGAGCGGAAGTGCGGCGCGTGCCGGTAGCGGGCCCACAGGGGCTTGCTCTCCCGGTCGCCTCTCGTGTCGATGGTCGCCATCGGCGGAACCCTTCTCGGCCCGGAGGGGCCGGCGTGTCAGTGCGTCGCGGCCCCGGCGGGGAGCGGGAAGTCCTTCGCGCTGCAGTGCGGCGGGAGGACGTCGTCGAAGTCGTACGGCCCGTGCTTGACGATCGGCTCGTGGTGGAAGTTGTGCTCGCTGGGGGGGCTCTCGGCCTCCCACTCCATGGACAGCCCGCCCCACGGGTTGGCCGGCGCCTTGGGGCCGGCGGCGAGCGAGTGGACGAAGTTGAACAGGTGCACCAGGAACCCGACCAGCATGATGAACGACCCGAACGTCGAGGCGATGTGCAGCGTCTGGAACTCGTCGACGTAGCTGGCGTAGCGGCGGGGCATGCCCTGCGTGCCCAGCACGAACTGGGTGAGGAAGGTCACGTTGAACCCGATGAACACCAGCCCGCAGCCGACCTTGCCCCAGAACTCGTTGTACATGCGCCCGAACATCTTGGGCCACCAGTGGTGCAGCCCGCCCACGAAGGCGATGAGCGTCCCGCCCATCATCGTGTAGTGGAAGTGGGCCACGACGAAGTAGGAGTCGTGCAGGTGGAGGTCGGTGGCCATGGTGGCCAGGGGCAGCCCGGTCAGCCCGCCGATCGAGAACAGGAAGAGGAAGGACAGGGCGTAGCACATGGGCGTGGTGAAGGCGATGGAGCCCTTGTAGAGCGTGCCGATCCAGTTGAAGACCTTAACGGCGGTGGGGATGGCGACCAGGAACGTGAGGCCCGAGAAGATGGCGCTGATGAGCTCGCCCTGGGAGGTGAACATGTGGTGCCCCCAGACCAGGAAACCCACGCCGGCGATCCCCAGCGACGCGAACGCCACCGCCTTGTACCCGAAGATGCACTTGCGGGAATGCACGGTGAGCAGTTCGCTGACGATGCCCATGCCGGGCAGGATCATGACGTAGACCACGGGGTGGCTGTAGAACCAGAAGAAGTGCTGGAAGAGCACGGGGTCGCCCCCGAGCCCAGGGTCGAAGATCCCCACGTGGAAGAGGCGCTCGAAGATCAGGAGCAGCAGCGTGATGCCGACGACCGGCGTGGCGAGCACCTGGATGATGCTGGTCGCGTAGATGGCCCACACGAACAGGGGCATGTCGAACCAGCCCTGGCCCGGGGCCCGCAGCTTGTGCACCGTGACGATGAAGTTCAGCCCCGTC